>JBDLJB010000004.1:0-144587 GCA_039714555.1 Bacteroidota bacterium | reverse complement strand
ATTCTGTTTAGATCAACTTTTTCATATCTTATACCCTTCTTTAATGCATTTATGTTTCCATAGATGATAAATAAATTGCCCAGAAATTTTATACTTTCTTTTTCAATTTTATCGATAACATTTTTAGAAGCTGTAACTCCGGCACTTTCATTACCGTGAATTCCTGCAAAAATTATAATAGTTGGTGATGACATATCTCCTATTATACTACCTATAAATCTTTCTGTTTTATTGTATAATGTATTTTTTTTAATCATCGGAAGCAGCATTAAAAAATTTTTCCAGATCTTTTTTTGTTATGATCCCAATCAAATCATCATTATCAATTACAGGCAAGCAACCAATTTTATTAGTGATCATCAAACGATTAGCCTCATCTAATGATATTTCAGAGTCTACACTTATCAAATTTTTGATCATAATATCTTTTACAACCAAGATGTTATTTTTTGTAAGGTCAATTTTATCAATGTCACTTTTTGTGATAATACCAATAATTTTATTTTCATCATCAACAATAGGAATATGGTGAATATTTTTCCATTGCATGATTTTTGCAACCAAAGCAACCAGATCATTTTCATTCACTACAAAAACTTCAGTAGTCATTATTTTTCCTAATTTATTTCGTTTAAGATCCAAATGAATACATTCATTCGCTTTTGCCAATTTCCATTCATGAACAGGAATACATTTTTGCTGGTTTTTATACATACACATTGTTAAAGTTGAACTTGCCACATCTCTCGTCATTGAATTTTTTAGAATACGGTTACTTTTTGTGATCCAAACACTTCCTGTTTGTCCTTTTTCAACTCTTTTTTCAATAATTCGTAAATATTTTTTAATATCATTTTTAGCAATATTTGATTTTTTTAAACCATTTTTAGCAATTGGTATTAATTCATTTAATATCAAATCTTTAGCAGAGATGACTTTTTCAAACCAAATAAAATAAGTATTAATACCTGTTCTTGCTGCATTGATAAAATTACCCCGGGCATCTTCAAAAGACATTTTATTAAAAATTGATTTATATTTATCGGGTAATCCTTGCATTATCCCGATCCAAAAAACTGTATTTGCAATTTCATCATCTATTGTCGGTCCGGAAGGTATATATCTATTTTCTATTCTAAAGTGCGGGACACCATTTGTAATACCATAACACAACCTATTCCATTTGTATAATGTTCCGTTAAACAAATTTAAAGCTTCTAATTTTGGAATTTTATTTTTTTGTAAAACATTTAATGAATCTTCATCAAAATCAGAAGTTAAAATTGGTGTATACCTGGCAATATCATCTTTATACAATTCTAAGATAGATTCTTTGATCCATCCTGATCCAAAAGATACTCTTGCTTTTTGTTCACGTAAATGATATGATCTGTTTCTCAGATCTACACTTTGTTGAAACAAAGCAATTCGTGTTTCACTCCACAATTCTCTTCCTATCAATAACGGTGAATTGGTTGTAGCTGCCATTACCGGGCCTGCTATAGCCTGAGCCCAATTATATTGATCAACTATATCTTTTAAATCTATTTGTAAATGGATTTGAAAACTGGTATTACAAGCTTCAAATAATATTGATTTACTGGTAACAAATAATTCATTAACACCTTTTATATGCAGCCTGAAATCATTCCCTCTAATCTTTTTAAGTGTTTTATTTAATGTTAGATATCTATCAAAAGGAGTGATATTATCAAATTTTAGATCTTTTTTCTTAAGTGTAGGAAGAATTCCTGTGAGTATTATCTTATTCTTTTCAATTTTTTTTGCTTCTGTATGTGCAATATCAAGTAAATATTGTAATTGACCCCTTAAACTTGAAAAACAATTATCTCCTAAAAGTACTGGGTCTAAATTTATTTCAAGATTAAATAAAGCAATTTCAGTTGTAAAGTGAGAATCCTTAATATTACTTAGGATTTTAAGCGCGTTTTTAGAAGGACGAAAATTATTATCAACAATACATAGTTCTTGTTCAGCTCCAATTCTATATACCCCTTTTTCAAAAATATCAATCTCCATCATTATCTCAAGTGCAGTTATATCATTTAATAAATGGGATAAAAATTCTTGACGTTCTTGTAAATTAGAAATTTCTTTTACTGTTAGGGTGCCCATAAAAAAAGCATTTAATCCTATAAATTTAAGATTAAATGCCTTATAAACAAATGATTTAAATCATTTATTATTACCAAACAAAGAGTGGTCTATCTTGCATTAAAGTATTTACTCTTTCCGCAATATTTTCTAAAACCTCTTCATTTTCATAATTATTAAGAGCTTCATCTACTAGATCAACAACATTTTTCATGTCATCTTCTTTTAAACCCCGTGTAGTAATTGCAGCTGATCCTACTCTTATTCCCGATGTAATAAATGGAGATTTATCATCAAATGGAACCATATTTTTATTGACTGTAATATCAGCTTTTACAAGTGCATTTTCAGCTTCTTTTCCTGTTATATTTTTATTTCGTAAATCAATCAACATCATATGGTTATCTGTACCATTTGAAATTAATTGATAATCTTTTGCTACAAATGCTTTTGCCATAGCTTCAGCATTTTTTTTAACTTGAATTTGATAATACAAAAAATTATCGGATAAAGCTTCTCCAAAAGCAATGGCTTTAGCTGCAATTATATGCTCTAATGGCCCACCCTGCATTCCAGGAAACACAGCAGAATTCAAAATAGTACTCATCATTTTGGTTTTTCCTTTGGGTGTTTTTTCTCCAAATGGATTTTCAAAATCTTCTCCCATCAAGATCATTCCCCCTCTTGGACCTCGTAACGTTTTATGCGTTGTTGTTGTAACAATATGGCAATGTGGCATAGGATCATTCAAAATACCTTTGGCTATCAATCCGGAAGGATGAGAAATATCTGCTAATAAAATAGCACCAACACTATCGGCGATTTCTCTAAAACGTTTAAAATTAATATCTCTTGAATAGGCTGATGCACCGGCAATGATCAATTTAGGTTTTACTTCGTCAGCAATTTTTTGAATTTTATCATAATTTAAAACTCCTGTTTCTTTATCAACACCATAAAATGAAGGTTTGTATAATTTTCCCGAAAAATTCACCGTTGATCCGTGTGTTAAATGCCCACCATGTGATAGATCGAAACCTAAAATAGTATCTCCCGGTTTCAATACTGCCTGATAAGCTGCTGCATTTGCTTGAGAGCCTGAGTGTGGTTGTACGTTTGCATATGCTGCACCAAATAAAGTTTTGGCTCTATCAATTGCTATTTGCTCTACTATATCTACAACTTCACAGCCTCCATAATAACGTTTTCCCGGATATCCTTCGGCATATTTATTAGTTAAAACTGAACCTGCAGCTTCTAAAACTTGTTCACTAACATAATTCTCAGAAGCAATTAATTCTAAACCTTTAGTTTGCCTTTCTTTTTCTTGTTTTATTAAATCAAAAATTTGTTGATCTCGTTGCATATTAAGTAATAGTTAAGTTTAATAAAAATTCGATTCAAAAGTAGTAAATTCATTCCGTATTTAAATATAATCTCATATATTTGATATAAATATTTTTACAAATTAATTATTAATAATAAATTTTGACCATTATGAAAATTACTGCAAATGATCCGAAAAGAAAATCATGGTTAAAAGTTGATAAAAACTCTGATTTTCCAATACAAAACATTCCTTTTGGTGTTTTTATCACCAAAAATGACATTATTACAATTGGTACAAGAATTGGCGATTATGCAATTGATTTGGCTGCACTTCATCAGTTAGGGTATTTTGAAGGTATTCCACTTACTGATGATATTTTCATGCAGGATACTTTAAACGATTTTATTCATGACGGTAGAAAAACATGGCGACTGGTTAGAAATAGAATTGCTGATATATTTGATGATGAAAATACTAAATTAAAAAATAAAGCTAAACATATTGATGAAATTTTATTTGATATAAACGATATTGAAATGCTTATGCCTTTAAATATTGGTGATTATACTGATTTTTATTCTAGTAAAGAACATGCAATTAATGTTGGAACAATGTTTAGAGATCCGGAAAACGCACTTTTACCCAACTGGCTGCATATACCCATTGGTTATCACGGTAGATCATCATCAATAGTTGTATCGGGCACTAAAATCAGACGCCCACATGGTCAAACATACCCTAAAGGTTCAGATCAACCGGTTTTTGGTCCTTCAAAATTGGTAGATTTTGAACTTGAAATGGGATTCATCACTACCGAAGCTAATAAACTTGGTAAACAGATCTCTATTGAAGAAGCCGAAGAATATATTTTTGGAATGGTCTTACTAAATGACTGGAGTGCCCGTGATATTCAGGCCTGGGAATATGTACCTCTTGGCCCGTTTCTTGCCAAAAATTTTGCAACAACAATTTCTCCTTGGATCGTTACTATGGATGCTTTACAGCCTTTTAGAGTTAAAAGTCCTAAGCAAGACCCCAAACCTCTTCCATATTTGCAACTTGAAGGAAATAACAGTTATGACATTCATTTACAAGCAGCTATAAAACCTAAAAAAGAAGTTGAAACCATTGTGAGCAATACCAATTTTAAATATATGTATTGGAATATGTATCAACAACTTGCACATCATTCGGTCAATGGGTGTAATATATCAAATGGCGATCTATACGGAAGCGGAACAATTTCCGGTAAGACCGAAAATAGTTATGGATCAATGTTAGAGCTTACATGGAAAGGGACAAAACCAATCAAAATGAATGATGGTACTGAACGAAAGTTTATCAATGATGGAGATAGAATTATATTACGAGGATATTGTAAAAATGATAAAACAAGAATTGGTTTTGGTGAATGTAAAGGTAGATTGCGTAAAGCAAAATATTTTAAAGAATAAATAAACTTCATTTTATTGTACCTACATACACTCAGGGAATGACTTAAAGTCACCTCCTGAGTTTTCAAATAATCTACAGATTCATTTGATGAATTTACCCAATGTTACTACGTTAGTTCAACCTTGGATTTAATAAATATTAAAGAATTTTTTAACGTCAAAAAGTCAGCTGATTTAACATAAATAAGTCATTATGACAGTTTTATATATTGTAAAACTAATTGGAATGCTATTTGAACATTAAAATATAAATCATAAATTCAAAAAAAATGAACTTTAATAATTTCACTATAAAATCACAAGAAGCCGTACAACAAGCACAACAAATTGCGCAAGGTTACGGAAATCAACAAATAGAAAATGCCCATATTTTAAAAGGTATTTTAGAAGTTGATGAAAATGTTACACCTTTTATTTTAAATAAATTGGGGGTTAATATTGATATTTTTAAACAAACCCTTGAAAATATCCTTAAAAGCTTTCCGAAGGTTGAAGGAGGTGAATTAATGCTTTCAAAAACTGCCAATACAATGTTGTTGGAAGCAGGGAATATTGCTAAAAAAATGAAAGATGAATATGTTTCATTAGAGCATTTAATTTTAGCTATATTAAAATCAAAAGGATCAGCTGCTCAGTTATTAAAAGACAATGGTATTAATGAAAAAGATCTAAATACAACAATAACTGAATTAAGAAAAGGCAATAAAGTTACTTCACAGAGTGCAGAAGATACTTACAATGCTTTAAATAAATATGCAAAAAACCTTAATCAATTGGCCAATGAAGGTAAATTGGACCCTGTAATTGGTAGAGATGAGGAAATTAGAAGAATACTGCAAATTCTATCTCGTAGAACAAAGAATAATCCAATATTGATTGGTGAACCAGGAACAGGAAAAACAGCTATTGCAGAAGGTCTGGCGCATAGAATTGTAAAAGGTGATGTGCCTGAAAATTTACAAAATAAAGTAATTTATTCTTTAGATATGGGTTCTTTGATAGCCGGAGCAAAATACAAAGGTGAATTTGAAGAAAGATTAAAATCTGTTGTAAAAGAAGTGATTTCTGCTGAAGGAGATATCGTTTTATTTATTGATGAGATCCATACTTTAGTTGGTGCCGGAGGCGGTCAAGGAGCAATGGATGCCGCAAATATTTTAAAACCTGCCTTGGCAAGAGGTGAATTGAGAGCAATTGGTGCAACAACGCTTGATGAATATCAAAAACACTTTGAAAAAGATAAAGCTCTTGAGCGACGTTTTCAAAAAGTGATGGTTGATGAACCTGATACTGAAAGTGCCATATCAATTTTAAGAGGTATTAAAGATAAATATGAAACACATCACAAAGTACAAATTAAAGATAGTGCTATTATCTCAGCTGTTGAATTATCACAACGCTATATATCGGATAGATTTTTACCTGATAAAGCCATTGATCTGATGGATGAAGCTGCTGCTAAATTACGTATGGAAATTAATTCTAAACCAGAAGAATTAGATGTATTAGATCGTAAAATAATGCAACTTGAAATTGAATTGGAAGCGATAAAGCGTGAAAATGATAAGAAAAAACAAGAATCTTTAAAAGAGGAACTAGCCAATATAAAAGAAAAAAGAAATGAAATAAATGCTAAATGGATCAGTGAAAAAGAAATTGTTGATAAGGTTCAGGCTGCAAAAGAAAATATTGAAAATTATAAATTAGAAGCAGAACGTGCTGAACGTGAAGGTAATTATGGTTTGGTTGCCGAAATAAGATACGGTAAAATTCAAAAAGAAGAAGAAAAATTAGAGCAATTACAAAATGAACTTGAAAAGAATCAAGAAAACGCTTTGATCAAAGAAGAAGTTACCAGCGAAGATATTGCCGAAGTTGTTGCAAAATGGACAGGGATTCCTGTACAAAAAATGTTGCAAAGCGATCGTGTAAAACTCTTACAGTTAGAAGATGAATTGCACAAACGAGTTGTTGGACAAGAAGAAGCTATTGAAGCCGTTTCTGATGCTGTAAGACGCTCAAGGGCAGGACTTCAAGACAGTAAAAAACCAATAGGATCATTCCTTTTCTTAGGTACTACCGGTGTTGGTAAAACCGAACTTGCAAAAGCTTTGGCTGATTATTTATTTGATGATGAAACAGCAATGACCAGAATAGATATGAGTGAATATCAAGAGCGTCATGCAGTAAGTAGATTGATTGGAGCGCCTCCGGGTTATGTAGGTTATGATGAAGGAGGACAGTTAACTGAGGCAGTAAGGCGTAAACCTTATTCGGTTATTTTATTAGATGAAATTGAAAAGGCTCACCCTGATACATTCAATATTTTACTTCAAGTTTTAGATGAAGGAAGATTAACTGATAATAAAGGAAGAGTTGCTGATTTTAAAAATTCAATCATTATAATGACTTCTAATATGGGTTCACATATCATTCAAGAAAACTTTGAAAATATTGATATGGATAACCGAGATGTGGTTATTGAAAAAACAAAGAATGAAGTTGTTGATCTATTAAAAAAACAGGTGCGACCTGAATTTTTAAACCGTATTGATGAAATAATCATGTTTACACCATTAAATCAAGAAGAAGTTACAAAAATTGTCAAATTACAATTGCACAGCTTGACCACAATGTTAAAAGGTAAAAATATCAAATTTTCTGTAACTGATGAGGCAATCAAAAGTTTGGCAGAAAAAGGTTTTAACCCACAATTTGGAGCTAGGCCTATAAAAAGAGTTATACAACGAGAAGTTTTAAATGAATTATCTAAAGAAATATTGGCCGGAAATATTTCCGCTCAAAGCAATATTTTATTAGATGCTTTTGATGATAAATTTGTATTTAGAAATCAATAAATTAGATTAGACAACTATTATTATTTTAATATTTAGATTTATCATGCTATACCCTATTACCATTTTGTAATAGGGTATTTTTTTATATTTTATAATATACTGACAATCAATTGACAAAATGACATTATTTAAATAATATATTCTGTAAAAATGGCATAAAATAATTTTGGCATTTTATTTGAAATACTTACTTTAAACATTAAGTATTAATCTAAAAAATATAAAGTTATGTTAGTAAAAAGAAATCCAGAATTATCAAATATTTTCGATGAATTATTAAAAGATCTTTCTATATCAACCAATGAAAATTCAAAGATGTCTACACCGGCTGTAAACATAAAAGAAACAGAAAAAGAGTTTGTTGTTTCATTAGCTGTTCCGGGTATGAATAAAAAAGATTTTAATATTAATATCGACAATGAACTATTGACTATTTCATCTGAAACAAAAGAAGAAACAAAGGATAATAATGATAATTATACGCGTAAAGAGTATAGTTTTAACTCATTTAAAAGAAGTTTTAATATACCTAAAGACGCAATTGAAAGTGAAAAAATAAGTGCTAAATACAAAAATGGTGAATTGATCATCAATATTCCTAAAAAGGAAATTATTGAAAATAAACCTAAGATGATCGATATAAAATAAATTGATTTAATAAAACTTATGAACCGCTAATTAATCCATTAGCGGTTTTTTATTTAAATTAGCTTCATTAATTTATTTCATCTAGTTTATACAAAACCATAACATTAAACTGTATTTTTGTAATACTTTAAACTTTAATAGATGATTACTCAACCCAAATCAAAACGATTTAATCAACAAATATTATCTAAATATCAAATCTACAATAGTATATTTATTACTTTGCCTTTTGACAACATTAGTAATACAGGTGTTTTGATGCCTTTATTAAATAAAGTTTGTGAAAAAGGTTTTAAAAATGGTGCTACTCCTGTAGAAATTATTGATACTTTTTTTAACAAATATCAAGATCATCCCTCAGAAAAAGAGAAGATCGATCTATTATTTAAGTTTATTCAATATATTGAGCGTCAGGTAGTATTATTTGATGCTGTAGAAGATGCTGCTTTCCCTATTATTAACAATATGAGTGGAAAAGGAACTCTACGCAATCTAAAAGAAGAAGGTATTACTCAAAATAAAAAAGAAGCTTTACAAAAATATTTAGAAGAATTTAAAGTACGAATTGTATTAACAGCGCATCCAACTCAATTTTATCCTGGAACTGTTCTTGGAATAATAACAGACCTTACAAAAGCAATTGAAAAAAATGACCTTATTATTATAAAAAAATTATTAAGTCAACTAGGAATAACACCTTTTTTAAAAGATATAAAACCAACTCCTCTTGATGAAGCAATAAGTTTAATTTGGTATTTAGAAAATATTTTTTATCACTCAGTAAGTAGCATCTACAATTATATTGAAAGTAATATCTATGAAAATAAAAGTGTTGACAATGAATTTGTTAATCTTGGTTTTTGGCCTGGAGGAGATAGAGATGGAAACCCGTTTGTAACAACTGAAATAACAATTCAAGTTGCTCAAAAATTACAAAATTCAATAATTAGAAATTATTACCGTGATATAAGAAAATTAAAACGTAAACTAACATTTAAAAAAGTTACAGGACTTGTAAATGAATTAGAAGAAAAACTTTATCATAGTTTTACAAATCCTAGCAAAAAAGTAATAACATTTGATGAATTCTATAATCAACTTTTAGAAATTAAAGATCTAGTTATTACAAATTATCAATCACTATATTTAACTGAATTAAAGGATATTATACACAAGGCTAAGATTTTTGGTTTCTATTTTGCAACTTTAGATATAAGACAAGACAGTAGAGTACATCATCAAGTTTTTCAAAATATAGTCAAAACACTACAAAAGAAAAATTCAAGTATTCTTCCAAATGACTATTTTGAATTATCAGATAATAAACAACTAGAAGTTCTTTCAAAAATCAAAGGGAAAATTAAATTGGATGATTTTGATGATGAAATGGTTGTCAAAACTTTAGGTTCAATTAAAGCAATTAAAACAATTCAAAAAAAGAATGGTGAAAAAGGTGCAAATCGTTACATCATTAGTAACAATCAAAGTGCATTAAATGTAATGGAAGTTTTTGCAATGCTAAAATTAACAGCATTTCAAAAAAATTTAACTGTCGATATAGTCCCTCTTTTCGAAACCATTGATGATCTGGAAAATGCAAATCAGGTAATGGAAAAACTATATACCAATAAAAATTACCGAAATCATATTAAATTTAGAAATAACAAACAAACCATTATGCTTGGTTTCTCTGATGGAACAAAAGACGGTGGCTATTTAATGGCAAACTGGTCTATTTTTAAAGCCAAAGAAAAACTCACAGAAATATCTAGAAAGTATCATATAAAAGTTATCTTTTTCGACGGGCGTGGAGGACCACCTGCAAGAGGTGGCGGTAAAACGCATCAATTTTATGCTTCTCTTGGTCCAACAATAGAAGATGAAGAAGTTCAATTAACTATTCAGGGGCAAACCATTAGTTCAAAATTTGGAATAGTGGATTCTTCTAAATATAATTTAGAGCAATTAATAAGCTCAGGAGTATATAATGAGTTTTTTGAAAATGCTAAGAATAAATTAAGTGAAGATCAAAGATGCATTATGAATGATCTATCTGAAGTTAGTTATAAAGCTTATACGGATTTTAAAAATCATCCTAAATTTTTGCCATATTTAGAACAAATGAGCACACTAAAGTATTATGCTAAAACTAATATTGGAAGCCGCCCTTCAAAACGAAATAAATCAAGTGAATTAGATTTTGCTGACCTTAGAGCAATCCCCTTTGTAGGTTCATGGAGTCAATTAAAACAAAATGTTCCAGGGTTTTATGGGGTTGGAACTGCATTATTAAAATACGAATCTGCAGGAGAATTTGATAAAGTGATTGACTTTTATAATAATTCTAAATTCTTTAAAAGCCTGATTGATAATAGTATGATGTCAATGAAAAAATCATTTTTTGAATTGACAAGATATATGGAAAAGGACAAAGATTTTGGTGAATTTTGGTTGTTAATTTATAATGAATTTTTAACTACCAAAAGATTAGTTTTAAAATTAGCAAACCTTAATGAGCTCATGCAAAATTACCCTGTAAGCAAAGCCTCAATTGAAGTTAGAGATTCTATAGTTTTACCATTATTAACAATTCAGCAATATGCACTAAATAAAGTACAGGAATTGCGATCACAAGAAAATCCTGATAAAAAACAACTAGAAATCTATGAAAAAATTATAACTCGTTCTTTATTTGGAAACATAAATGCAAGTAGAAATTCTGCATAAATAAAAAACGCAAAAAAGATATTATTTGCGTTTTTAAAATATTGAACTTTATTTTTAAATATTTTTTACCAACCAATCCCCTACTTCACTGGTTTTATATGATTTAGATTTACCTGCAAGATCTTCAGTTACAAAACCCTCTGCTAAAGATTTATTTACAGCGTCTCTAATTGTTTTAGCTTCTTTAGTTAAACCAAAAGCATCTTCAAACATCATAGCAGCAGATAAAACAGTAGCTAATGGGTTGGCAATATCTTTACCGGCAGCTTGCGGATAAGAGCCATGAATTGGCTCATAAAGTGATGTTTTCTCACCTACAGAAGCCGATGGCATTAAGCCCATAGATCCGGAAATTACTGAAGCTTCATCTGTTAAAATATCACCAAAAAGATTTTCAGTGATCAAAACATCATAACTGTTTGGCCATTGCACCAAACGCATGGCAACGGCGTCAACAAATTCATAACTTACTTCTACTTCCGGATAATCTTTTTCCATTGCTTGTACAGTTTCACGCCACAATCTAGAAGTTTCCAAAACATTGGCTTTATCAACACAACACAATTTTTTAGTACGTGTCATGGCTAATTCAAATCCTTTTTTTGCCAAACGGGTAACTTCCTTTCTAGTATATACACAGTTATCAAAGGCTGTTTCACCATCATCTTTCCTTCCTTTTTCACCAAAATAGATTCCTCCGGTCAATTCACGTAAAAAAACAAGATCAGTACCTTCAATACGTTCTCTTTTTAAAGGTGAATTATCAATTAATGAAGGAAATGTAAAAGTTGGACGAACATTAGCAAATAAACCTAATTTTTTTCGCATCTTGAGTAAACCTTGTTCAGGTCTTACCTTTGCAGATGGGTCATTGTCAAATCTTGGATGACCAATGGCACCAAACAAAACTGCATCTGCTTTTATACAAATTTCATGTGTTTCATCAGGATATGGTTCACCAACAGCATCAATTGCTGCTGCGCCGGTCAATGCAGGCGTCCAGTTAATTTCATGATCAAATTTTATTGCCACTGCATCACATACTTTTACAGCTTGATCAATTACTTCAGGGCCTATGCCGTCACCGGCTAAAAGTGCAATATTTAATTTCATTTTCTAAAGTTTAAACTTTTCTTAACTATAATTTTAATTCTAAATAATATTTAACATTTTTTGAGTTGCTACTATTGCCGAAACTGTTTGATCAGAATCTAAACCTCTGGTTTTAAATACTTTTTCTCCTTTTTTCCAGGTGATTACTGTTTCACAAAGTGCATCAGAAGCAGAGCCCGGAGGAATTCTAACGATATAATCGGTTAATTTTGGTAATTCCATACCCTTTTTATCGTATACGCTTCTTAAAGCATTCATAAAAGCATCAAACTGCCCGTCTCCTTGAGCATGCTCTTCAAATACTTCTTCATTAATTGTTACTGAAATAGTTGTAGATGGTCTTAATCCTTTGGAATGGGTCAATACATAAGAGTTTATTTTTATGTTTTCCTCATACATCTTACTACGCAAAACATCACTTATAATATATGGCAGATCATCTTGAGTAACAACTTCTTTTTTATCACCCAATTCAATGATTCTTTGGGTTACTTTTGCAATATCATTATCACTTAAATGTAAGCCTAATTCTTGTAAATTCTTCTGAATATTAGCTTTACCAGAAGTTTTTCCGAGTGCATATTGACGTTTTCTGCCAAATCTTTCAGGAAGAAGATCATTAAAATACAAGTTCTTCTTTTTATCACCATCTGCGTGTATTCCAGCAGTTTGCGTAAAAACATTCTCACCCAAAACTGGTTTATTTACAGGAATTCTAAAACCAGAGAAAGTTTCAACTAATTTACTTACCGTATACAGTGCTTTTTCATTAACATTTATTTCTACATCAGGTAAAAAATCATTAATTACTGCTACTACACTTGCTAAAGGTGCATTTCCTGCCCTTTCACCCATTCCATTTAAAGTTAAATGAACTCCATTAGCTCCGGCTTTTATACCTTCTAATACATTTGAAACACCCAAATCATAATCGTTATGTGCATGAAAATCAATATGCATTTTTGGATACTTTTGACGTATTTGAGCTATGAATTTATAGCTCTCACTAGGTGAAAGAACTCCAAGAGTATCGGGTAACAAAACTCTAATAATTGGTTGAGTAGTCAAAAAATCTAAAAATTGAAATACATATTCGGGAGAGTTTTTCATACCGTTACTCCAATCTTCTAAATATACATTTGTTTCAATATCTTTTTTTTGAGCTAGATCAATTACTTCAGCAATTTCCCTAAAGTGTTCTTCAGGAGTTTTTTTAAGCTGATGTTTTAAATGATTAATTGAACCTTTTGTGAGTAAATTTTGGACTTTTGCGCCACTTTGAATCATCCAATCTATTGATAAACCATTATCAACAAATGATAATACTTCAACTTTATTTAAACAATTATTTGCTCCCGCCCATTCAGTTATTCTTTTAACTGCCTCAAATTCACCTTTAGAAACCCTTGTTGAAGCAATTTCAATACGATCGACTCTCAATTCTTCCAATAAAAGTTGGGCAATGGTCAGTTTTTCTTTTGCAGAAAAGGACACACCGCTGGTTTGTTCTCCATCGCGGAGGGTAGTATCCATAATTTCAACTTTTCGTCTTTCCATTTTATATATTTAATATTTATGAATATTTAGAATGGTCTTGATTTTGTAAATTCCTGAATATCTTCTTTGATATTTTGCAAATAATCAATATCATCAAAACCGTTCATCATATTATCTTTTTTATAACTATTGATTGCAAAAGATTCGCTTTCACCTGTTGCCAGTAAAGTTACTTTTTGATTTGGCAGATCTACTTCAATTTCGGTATTTGGGTTTACATCAATAGCATTAAATATCATTTGTGCAAATTCTTCGCTTACCTGTACCGGTAAAACTCCTATGTTCAAACAATTATTTTTAAAAATATCTGCAAAAAAACTAGAGATCACACATCTAAAACCAAAATCATAAACCGCCCAAGCTGCGTGCTCTCTTGAAGATCCTGAACCAAAATTCTTACCTCCTACCAATATTTTACCTTTGTATTTCTTATCATTCAAAACAAAATCCTGTTTAGGTGAACCATTACTTTCATAGCGCCAATCTCTAAAAAGATTATCACCAAACCCTTTTCGTTCTGTCGCTTTTAAAAACCTTGCCGGAATTATTTGATCAGTATCCACATTCTCTATGGGTAGCGGATAAGCACTACTTTTTAATATATTAAATTTGTCGTATGCCATGTTTTATTGTTTTTAGCCTGTAGGTTTATATTAATTCTCTGGGATCTGTAACTTTCCCTGTAATCGCTGCTGCTGCTGCAACCAATGGGCTTGCTAATAAAGTTCTTGAACCTGGTCCTTGACGTCCTTCAAAATTTCTGTTAGAAGTACTAACTGAATATTTTCCTGCCGGAACTTTATCATCATTCATTGCTAAACAAGCTGAACATCCCGGTTGACGTAAAGCAAAACCAGCATCAGTTAAAATGTCAAGTATTCCTTCTTCTTTTATCTGATCTTCTACTTTATGAGATCCTGGAACCAACCAAACTGTAACATCATCAGCTTTTTTCTTTCCTTTCACAATAGAAGCAAAAGCCCTAAAATCTTCAATTCTACCGTTAGTACAACTACCTAAAAAGACATAATCTATTTTTTTACCTATCATTGCATCACCTTCATTATATCCCATATAATTCAATGATTTTTCATAAGTCTTTTTTCCTCCTTCAATTTCTTCAGCCTTAGGTATAGATTTTGAGATTTCAATTCCCATACCCGGATTTGTACCATATGTTATCATGGGTTGGATATCTATAGCATCAAAATAAAATTCTGAATCAAAAACTGCATCTTCATCAGTTTTTAATGTTTCCCAATAATTCATCGCTTTATCCCATGCTTTATCTTTCGGTGTAAATCTTCTGCCTTTTATATAATCATAAGTCTTTTCATCTGGAGCAATCATTCCACCTCGGGCACCCATTTCAATACTTAAATTGCAAACGGTCATTCTACCTTCCATACTCATTTCTTCAAAAACATCTCCGGCATATTCAACAAAATAACCTGTAGCACCAGAAGTTGTTAATTTTGAAATAATGTAAAGCGCTACATCTTTGGGTGTAACTCCGTTTGACAATTCACCAGTAATATTGATAAGCATTTTTTTTGGTTTGGGTTGCATGATACTTTGCGAAGACAAAACCATTTCTACTTCTGATGTCCCTATACCAAAAGCAATGGCACCAAAAGCACCGTGTGTTGAAGTATGTGAATCACCACAAACAATTGTTGCCCCAGGTAAAGTAATACCGTTTTCAGGGCCAACAACATGTACAATACCGTTGTCTTTATCTCCTAAACCCCAATGAATAATACCGTGTTCTTTTGCATTTTCCTCCAAAGCTTTTAATTGATTAGCAGATAAAGGATCACTAACCGGCAAATGTTGATTAATTGTTGGTGTATTATGATCTGCAGTGGCAAAAGTTCTTTCAGGGTACATCACATTTATACCCCTGCTTTTAAGTCCTAAAAAAGCTACCGGACTGGTAACTTCATGAATTAAATGTCGGTCGATAAATAGTACATCAGGTCCATCTTCAATCTTTTTAACTACATGTGTATCCCAAACTTTATCAAATAATGTTTTACTCATAATTTATATAATATTTTAAAAATAATTATTTTATTTTTTATCAAAAGGAAGCAAATTTAGCTAAAAACAAAAAAACAATACACTATTAAACTTTTGACTTTTACAATGTTCAACGTTATTAAACAATTGAATTCATTAAAAAAATAATAAACTAATATCATTATTAAGTCTTTACATTTTAAGAAATTCAATAAACTGAATTAATATTTAAATATCACTAAAATATAGTTGATATATTATTAATTTAATAATCGTTTTGATTGCTAAAAATACAACCTTTAAAATTTTAGAATTATTTTTATTTATTTTATCAAATTTCAAACAAATATTTTATTAAATTATATATTTTAAGAACTTGTATTTGTTTAGAAGTTGCAATAGTTACATAAATACTATAAAATAATCCTTTATTATGTTTAAAAAAACTATAATTTTACAAATCGAGTAATTTGTTTTACGTTGTATTTAATATTCTAATTACCAATTAGATACAAATTAATTTAACAATTTTGAAGTTTTTTAATAAACAATTATAATTAATCTACTTATGGATAAAAATGTATTAATTGAAGATCAATATAATAGAACCAGTCTATTTGAAAGAGAAAATGTGAACTATCTGGTTAGAATTCTAAAAAGATTTAATACAGTACCAAAAATAAACAGTATAAACATTATTACATCTAATAGTGAACCTGATCTATTCAAAATTATTCCTGGTGAATCAATCAAAATTGGTTCGGCATTTCTAGATAAACCGGCTGTAGCTTTAATCCATTTAAGGTATGGAATTGAATGGCAAATATGGTATAGAGCTTTAGGTAAAGAAAAATCTGATTCTGTTTTATGTGATCTTGCTGCACTTAAAGTAACTCAAATTTTTTATGAATTGTTACCAAAAGAAGATAAAGATATATTAAATGATTATGATTACTTTCTTACTGATTTGATCAAAAATAATGAAGATATAAATACTGAATCCTTATTTAAATATAAAGAATTACAATCTTTTCATGGATTAAATAATTCAAACAATAAGTTTAAAAAATCTTGGGAACCAATCCTTGAAAACCTTGCAAAACCAACAGAATATTTATTAATGTCAGGAGGAGATCTCAGATTAAATATTGATGAAGTTGAATTGTTAAATAAATATGGCTGCAGACCGTTCCCAAGGCCTGAAGCATTTACTTTTGCTTCTTCAACTGCCACCAGTGTATCAAACTTTGCCTTTGACAGAACAGACAAAGCTAGAACAATTTTAATTCAAAAAAGTTTAAAGAACGGTTTCAAAAAAACAACTATTGAATTTTCAGAATCATTAAAAACCAATCTAAGAAAAGCCCTTAAGATCAACGATGAATGTCAAATTATCTTTTCACCTTCAGGTACTGATTCTTCTCTTCAAATTGCTGCAATAACACAAATTATTTCCGATAAGGAAATAACACATGTTTTGGTAGCATCTGAAGAAACAGGAAGTGGTGTTCCGGCTGCACTGAAAGGATGGCATTTTGAGAATACAACCGCTTTGAATCATCCGGTAAAAAAAGGTAATAAAATAGATGGGTTCAGAGATATCGATTTGATAGAGATTCCTTTAAGAGATGAAAATGGTTCATTAAAATCAACACCACAATTAGATAAAGAAGTTTTTGCTGCCATTTCAAAAACTAATGAATTGGGAAGACATGTTGTTTTGCATGCTATGGATCAATCAAAATTAGGTTATCAATCACCTAGTGAAGAAATGATTCAAAAGCTAGATAAGCTTAACAATTTATCAATGCAAATTATTGTAGATGGAGCACAGCTTAGGTTAGATCCAAAAGACATACAAAATTATTTAAATAAAGGATATATCATTACTATAACTGGTAGTAAGTATTTTACAGGCCCTCCTTATGCAGGAGCATTAATTGTGCCTAAAAGCATAAGCAGATCAATTGTTTCTATAAAAAATACTTTACCTAAAGGTTTAAACCATTATTACAACCGTTCTGATTGGCCAGCTTCTTGGCAATGTTCTAAAGAATTGTCTGATGGATTTAATTATGGCTCTTACATGCGCTGGAATGCAGCCATAGTTGAAATGGATAGGTATTATAAAACACCTATTTTATACAGAAATTTGGGAATTGAAATGTTTTGCAATTTTGTAGAAGATTCTATTAAAGAAGCATCTTTTTTAGAACCACTTTTTGATGACGAAACAAAAATTAACTCTTATAATAGTGAAGAATTTGGACTTAGAAATATTCGTACAATTTTTCCTTTCTTTATCCTAAAAAATAATGAAGTATTAGATATTGATAATGTAAAGAAACTTTATTTATTGTTAAATACTGATATTTCAGATCAATTTAAAAAATCACCTCTAGAAACCATAAGACTTGCTGCTCAAAAATGTCATATTGGTCAAGCAGTTAATGTAATGCATAGATCTGATCAGAAAACTGCTGTTTTAAGAATTAGCCTTGGTGCAAGAGTGATTTCTGAAAGTTGGATAAACAGAGATATAAGTATGTTCTTTAGAAATATTGAAGAACAAATGAATCAGATCACTGTAATTATTAAAAAGATAGAATTAATCCTGAATAACCCGGAATTATTAAAATAAATACTTCATTATTTTTCTTAGTAAATTCAAATATTACTTTTAAAATTTTATGAAAATGTTTGCTATATATTTACAATTGTAATACAAGTTATAAAAAATCATCATGAAAAAAACTTCAGTTTCTTTAATCCTTATTATTCTTTTTCAAAACAATATCATTGCTCAAGGTACTATTCCTTCTGATATTCAATACAAAAAAGCAAAACAAATCCATGAAAGGGTTATTACTATTGATTCGCATGATGATATCAATATCAAGAATTTTACACAAGAGCGTAATTATACCCATGATCTTCCCACACAAATAAATTTACCCAAAATGAAAAAAGGAGGCTTAGATGTTTCCTGGTTAATTGTCTATACAGGTCAAGGAGAACTAAATGAGCAAAGTTATGCTGAAGTTTACAAAGAAGCCATAGATAAATTTAATGCTATTCATCGTTTGACAGAAGTATATGCACCAAATGAAATGGAACTAGCTTTAACTTCTTCTGATGTCAAAAGAATACATAAATCAGGTAAAAAGGTTGTTATGATCGGGGTTGAAAATGCTTATCCTATTGGAACTGACTTGTCAAATATCAAAATATTTTATGATCTGGGTGCCAGATATATGTCGCTTTCACATCAAGGTCACAGTCAGTTTTGTGATTCAAACACAGGTGAAAAAGATGATGTATGGCTTCATAATGGTTTGAGTAAAATTGGGATAGCGGTAATAAAGGAAATGAATAGATTGGGAATGATGATAGATGTTTCTCATCCTTCTAAAAAATCTTTTATGGATATGATAAAATATTCAAAAGCCCCTTTGATCGCTTCTCATTCTTCGGCGAGAGCACTTTGCAATCACAGTAGAGATTTAGATGATGAACAACTTTTACTATTAAAAGAAAATGGAGGTGTTGTACAAACAGTGGCTTTTGCCGGATATGTTAATTTTGAAAAGAATAATGCCTATAAGAATGCAAAAAAAGAAGTTTTAGAAAAATTGGCCGAAGAAAATGGATTTAAAATTTTAGACAGAAAAGAACGTAAAGAGTTAACTAAAACCGATTTAGATATTTACAATAATACATTAAAAAACCTTAAAGTAAAAGCAAAACCATTAATTATTGAAGCAGAAAAAATATCACCTCCTGTGAATGTATCTGACTTTGTTGACCATATTGATTATATGGTAAAGCTCATTGGCATTGATCATGTTGGTATTAGCTCTGATTTTGATGGTGGTGGTGGAATAAGCGGTTGGAAAGATGCCTCAGAAACATTTAATGTTACACACGAATTGGTTAAAAGAGGATATACCGAAGATGAAATTGCAAAACTTTGGGGCTTAAATTTACTTCGCGTAATGGATGATGTACAACGAATTGCTCAAGAAATTCAGAAAAAAAGTTAATATTATTTTTCTGACAGATTTTCTTGTTAATGAAAACTAGATCCCTGTTTGAAAACTACCAAAGAGATATGTATCATTAAAGATCAATGATTCTTCTCCACTTTTTAAAACAACATCATGTAAGATAATTACATGTTCATAAGCTATTGTATCTATTTCATTTTCATCTAATACAGCCTTGTTAATAACTTCAATTGTACCTGATACACCACGCCAGTCTTTGGTAACTTTGGGTGTTGTTGGAGGTATAATTGAGCAAAAATAACTCTTTGTTACTTCATCATTAAAAATTCTATCGGTAACAGTATATGTTCCTGTTTCAGTAACATTTACAGGAAGAACAGGTTCAATTGAATTTTTAATCTGATCATCAGTAAGGGTAACGATCAATGCCTCTTTATGTCCATTATCACTCAATCGATATAAAGTATAAATATCTGTAATACACATATTTACAGTATCTTCAAATTCAAAACTGGAAATATTAAAATCACCATCATCACATGAAAAAGTAAAAAATAAAAATAGCAATAGAAATAGTTTTTTCATCAGTTTTTAAAATTGAAAAATTTAAATAATTAGTTACAAAAATAATAGTTTTCTCTTTGTAATGCTTATTTTTAGCATGATTAATTTAATTAATTTGTTTTATGCAAAAAATATATTTTGATAATGCCGCAACTACACCAATTGATAAAGAAGTGATAAATGTAATTACAGATGCAATGCATGATGTTTTTGGGAATCCTTCATCTACCCATCAATTTGGTAGAAAAGCAAAATCATTGGTTGAAAATGCTAGAAAAAATATAGCAAAATATCTTAATTGTTCAGCAAATGAGATCATTTTTACTTCCGGAGGTAGTGAAGCTGATAATCTAATTTTATATAATGCTGTTGCTAATTTGGGAATTGAACGAATTATATCCTCAAAGATTGAACATCATGCAGTTATACATACCATTGAAGCACTTCAAAAAAAATATGATATTAAAGTTAAATATGTCAACCTTGATAAAAATGGTAATATTGATTATCAAAATTTAGAAGCGCTATTAAATAGTTCTGATAAAAAAACATTGGTAAGCTTGATGTTGGTAAATAATGAAATTGGAAATATTTTGGATCTGCAAATTGTATCAGATCTCTGCATAAAGTATAATACTATGTTTCACTCGGATGCGGTTCAAGGTATTGCACATACAACAATTGATCTTCAAAAAACACCCATCGATTTTTTTGCAGCAAGCGCTCATAAATTTCACGGACCGAAAGGAGTTGGCTATGCTTACTTTAAAAAAGGTATAGGGATTTTACCCTTACTCATTGGAGGTGAACAAGAACGTGGAGCCAGAGCCGGTACAGAAAATATTCACAGTATCATTGGCATGGATAAAGCTATGGAAATTGCTTTTAAAAATTATAATAAAGACAAAGCTTATATACTGGAATTAAAACGATATTTTATTGATGAATTAGAACAGAATTTTGATGACATTCAGTTCAATGGTACTTCATCACTATTGGATAAAAGCGCTTTTCATATCTTAAATGTCCGTTTTCCAAAAGAAATACCAATGCTATTGTTTAACCTAGATATCAAAGGAATAGCGGTTTCCGGTGGAAGTGCCTGTCAAAGTGGAAGTAACAAAGGCTCTCATGTTTTAAATACGATTCTCAATGAAAATGAAGCACAAAAAACATCAGTTAGATTTTCATTTAGTAAATATAATACCAAAGATGAAGTTGATGTTGTTATTGAAGCCTTAAAAGAGATTTTAGATTAATTTTTTAACAACCTCTATAGCTTGCTCAAGATCAGCTTTAATATCTTCTTTATTCTCTATACCTACAGAAAGTCTTAACAAACTATCTGAAATACCCATTGCTTCTCTTTCTTCTTTAGTCATAGGCGAATGTGAAGTCAAAGATGGTAATAAAATTGTAGATTCTACCCCAGCCAAACTCAATGATGGTTTGATCATTTTTAATGATTTTTGAAATGCAACAGCATCATAATCATTTTTTAATTCAAAAGATAGCATACCGCCAAAACCATGCATCTGCTTTTTTGCAATTTTATAATTTAAATGAGATCTTAACCCCGGATAATACACTTTTACAACGGATGGGTGATTATCTAAAAACTCAGCTATAAATTGTGCATTTTCATTATGCCTTTCAACTCTTACACTTAATGTTTTAATACTTCTCTCCAGTAAATAACTCATAAACTCACTAATATTTCCACCAAAATTCTTCCCTTTTAGCTTAATCTTATGAATATGCTCTTTACTACCGGCTACAACTCCAGCAAAAATATCACTATGGCCACCCAAGTATTTTGTTGCACTATGAATTACCATATCTATTCCCAGATCGATCGGAGTTTGGTTAATAGATGAAGCAAAAGTATTGTCGATCATACTAACAATATCATTCCTTTTAGCTAATTCTGCTACAGCTGAAATATCAGTTATTGTAAGCAACGGATTAGAAGGTGTTTCCATATAGATCACCTTGGTATTAGGTCTGATCTTTTCTTCAAAATCCTTAACTCCTACTCCATTAGTAAAATCATATGAAATTCCGTACTTATCAAATTCCTGGGTCACCAGGTTAAACGAACCTCCATAAATTTCATTGGCAAAAACTGCATGATCTCCTTTTTCTAAAAAAGCAAATAAAGTCGTACTAATTGCTGCCATCCCCGAGGCAAATACTAAACCTGATTCGGCATTTTCCAAAGCTGCTATTTTTTTATTAATTACCTCTTGATTGGGTGTATTGAAGTTTCGGGGATATATTTTCTGATCAACATCTAAATAAGAGTATGATGTAGCCATATATATTGGTGAAACAGCTCCACTAAATTGTTCATCTTTTATTTCACCATCGTGAATACAAACTGTTTGTTTTCCTTTATTTTTCATTCTTCTATCCATGAAATTACAGATTCATCAGTAGGTAATGTTTTTGGATTGATCACTTTTACAACTTCTCCTTGTTCATTGATGAGGTATTTTTGAAAATTCCATTTTATACTTGAATCTTTATAACCATTTTTAGATTTTTCAGTCAAAAACTGATATACAGGATGCATATCTTTTCCTTTAACAGAAATTTTCGACATCATTGGGAAAGTAACTCCATAGTTCTCTTTACAAAACGTAGCTATCTCAGCATTAGAACCGGGTTCTTGTTTTCCAAAATTATTGGCAGGAAATCCTATAATCACAAAATTTTTATCTTTATATGAATCGTATAATTTTTGCAGATCTTCATATTGTGGAGTTAATCCACATTCTGATGCTGTGTTGACAATCATTGCTTTTTTACCTTTTAAAGTAGCCATATCAAATTCATCTCCATAAAGGTCTTGTACCTTAAATTGATAAATATTTTCTTGTGCATTTAAATTATTCCATACAAATAAAGAAAAAAGGAATATCAAAATAATTTTTCTCTGTTTCATTTTTTATAATAGTTTTTATATTTATAAAAAGCTAAGATACTCAATGCAAATGAAAATATCAACCAAGCCCAAATTTGATTGGGGATAGGTGCCGATTCACCGGAAGCATAAGAATGTAATCCTGATAACAAGTGATTTACCCCTAAATAGGTCATTAATATTGTCGCAAAAGCAAATACTGAAACCATATTAAAAACATATCTTCCTCTCAAACCGGGAATCAATCGCATGTGTAACACAAAAGCGTAGATCATTATACTGATCAAAGCCCAAGTTTCTTTTGGATCCCATCCCCAATATCTACCCCAACTTTCATTGGCCCATATACCTCCCAAAAAGTTACCTATTGTTAAAAGAACCAGACCAATGGTAAGCGACATTTCATTGATAATTGTTAGCTCATCAATGGCTAATTTTAGTTTTTTCTTGTTATTTTTTGTTGTAAAAATATATAAGATCATTACCAACATACCTAATATCATACTGATTGTAAACGGACCGTAACTCGCTACAATAATAGCCACATGAACCATCAACCAATATGAATCCAGTACAGGAACCAAATTACCTATTGATGGATCCATCCAGTTCCAATGTGCCACCATTAAAAGCATCGAAGTCACAAAAGTTGTAGCAGCTAAAGTTAGTGAGGAGCTTTTTCCAAAGATCAAACCAAATAACATGGTTGCCCAGGATACGTAGATCATTGATTCATAACCATTACTCCATGGGGCATGACCTGAAATATACCAGCGTATTCCCAAACCTATGGTATGATAAATAAATAATAAAAAGATGATGAAAGTACTCAGTTTTATTAGGGTTTTAACCAGTTTATTGTCGTTAAAAATATTGATAATAACAACTATGAACATAATTAAACTCGCCAGCATATATTTCCAAAACAAGCCTTTAAAAATATCGTATTTATTGTAAAACAACTCTAAATTTACTTTTCTTTCAGAGGGCATGACTTCTCCTCCAAATTTATTTTGGTAAGTATGAATACTTTCTAACAATTTATCTGCATTCTCATATTCATCTGTGGAAATTGCTTCAAGAGTAGCCTGACTATACATAGGAATTATTTTAGCTACATAAAGAGAATCATCACCTTTAAAACCGGCACGAGCAACTTCTATATCCGAAAACCATTTGTTATTTTTATCTCCGTTAAGTGGAAAAAAATTAAATATATTTCCTTGTAATGCACCGTATAAAAGATTTGCCCTGCCATCAATATTCAGAATACTTTCTTCATATTTAGTTTTAATTTTCTTTTTATGAGCAATTGCTACTTCATCTTTAATTTTATATTCTCCTCTATCAGTAAAAAGATCAGCAAAACGAGCGTACTTTTGGTCATGTGGAACCCCAATAAGGTCTCTAATTTTAGTATTTTCTTTTTTGATATAAATAAATGGTACATAGAACCATACTTTCGGATTTATGACCATTGAAACCAATACCTGATTTGCATCAAGATCATTATAAGTATCTTTTTTACTCACTTTACGTAATAATTCAGATGCAAAAGTATTTACAGGCAACATTCTACCTCCTGCATCTTGAATGACCAAAGTACCAAACCTTTGGGCATGTTCTTTATTTACCTTTGTTGAATTCAATAAAGAATCAATGTCAATTTGCTGTTCATGTGTATGTTCTTGTGAAAAAACAGAAAAAGAGATCAACAATAGAATTATTGTAAGTTGGGATTTTTTATTTTTAATACTCTCTAATCTTTTTCTTAAAAACCCAAAACGAGTATTTTTAGAAAATAATGCCAATATCATTCCTAAAAACAATAACCCATAACCCAGGTAAGTTGTCCAAGTACCAAATGTATCAAAGTTTACCGATAAAAATGTTTGTTCAACTTCACCTTTGTCATTATAACTTGATTGAAAAAAACGGTATCCTCTATAATCTAGAACATGGTTCATGAAAATTCGGTAATCAAAAGTATTTTCTCCATCAATAACTGTAATTTCACTTGCATATGATTTTGGACTCATAGAACCCGGATAACGATCTAATTGAAAATCACGTAATTTTACAGAAAACGGTATTTGCAAACTTTTAGCTCCATAGCTAAGCTTGAAGTTTAATCCTTCTGAGGAAAAACTTGTAGGTTGTTTAACCTGGTTGGCATTGCCAAAAAGTTTTATGACCTCACTATTATTTTTTGTTTTTACTTCAATCGCTATCATATCATTAAAATGCTCATTTTCATTTCCTGATATCATTTCAAATCTACCCTTATTGGGTCCTTGAGGAATTACAAATTGCATAGTATTGAATTTGTATAATGATTGTAAATTAAAAGCTTGTGTAGAATCTTTAACTATATCACCTTGTACCTGTGAAGCCATAATCATATAATTACCATCAAATGGTGCATTTATCATTAAGCTATTATTTTGAGTAAATATATTTATTGCTCCTTTTGTAGGGTTTTCAAAAGAAACTAAAACATTATGTAAATTGACTGTTTCTCCTTTTTTAATATAATGTTCATGTCGTCCACTTCCGCCTGATTCAACTATTTGTAAATAAAAATCACCATTTTCATCATTAATAAATTTTTCATAAGCGTTGGCTTTATAATCAACATATTTGACCTGTACAGGCTGACCTTTAAAATCAGTTGAGATATTAAAATCATTACCGCCTCTGATTATATTTAAAAACCGGCTTGTTGTAGCTATAAAACCTGTTTCTTCTTCAGAAATATTAGAAAATAAAAAATCTTTATAAATTGGATCTTTTTGTTCTTTACCATCGTCAATAATTAATTTAATGTATGCTCTATCAGAAAGCATCTTGTTGGTAGTTTCACCTTCATAAATTGGCATTATACCTTCATGTCCTATATATCGTGTGATACCGGCACCTAAGATGATCAATAAAAATGATAAATGAAAAATTAAAGTTGCAAATTTTTCTTTTTTATAAAGCTTATATTTTTGAATATTTCCTATAAAATTTAACACAAATACTATCATTATAAACTCAAACCACCATGTTTGATAAACTAGTGCTTTTGCTGTTTGAGTACCGTAATCATTTTCGATAAAAGTTGCAATTGCCATTGCTGCAGCAAAAAATATGAATAAAATCCCGGTAAGTTTTGTGGAAAATATTAAATTATATAGTTTTTTCATTATAGTGATTTTAAAAAATTTAAGTGCGAATTTACTAAAAATTAATTGTTTTTTTTTAGCATATATTTTCCAAATTTAATCATTTTAGTAATTTGGAGATTTATTGTATATTTAATTCTCAATCTATTTAAAATATTAAAATCATGAAAACGATTAAAATCTTAACAATTATCGGAGTTTTATCTTTTGTGTTTTTTTCTTTCACTCCATTTATACAAGAAGAATGGGAAGTACCTGAAAAATATGTAAATATGAAAAACCCAACAGATCCTAGTGTAGATCTAAAGATTGGCAAATCACTATACAATAAGCATTGTAAATCATGTCATGGTAAAGAAGGATATGGAGATGGAACAAAAGCTGATGAAGTGGAAGGTGATCTAGGAGATTTTTCTTCTGAGGAATATCAGGCCCAAACAGATGGTGAATTATTTTACAAAACTACTTTTGGTAGAGATGATATGCCTGAATATACAAAAAAAATACCTGATGATGAAGACAGATGGCTTATTGTTAATTATATGAGGACATTGGCTGAATAATTTTTTTATTTTTGTTTTATTACATTAGAAGTGGAGTTTTATGGAACTCCACTTTTTTTATCAATATATTCATTTTTAAAAGATCAAATTACACTAACACTAATCATAAAATTATTGATAAACGAATATTTATTATCGATTTAAGATAAAATTAACATAGTTGCATATGCAACTAATTTAAATATTTGTTTATTTTTGCAAAAGTTTTATAAAAATTTTATGAGAAAAATAATCTTTGAAAATACAATTCTACCCAGTATTGGCAAACTTGCCAAGTTTACGGGTTTTTATTTTTCGGATCTATTCCATGAAAATGGAATTGATCTTACAAAAGAGCAATGGCTCGTTTTAAAAAAGTTACACGATAAAAACGGACAAGTACAAAATGATCTGGCATTTATTACAAACCGATCAAAAACATCATTAGCCCGCTTAATAACAACTGTTGAGAAGAAAGGTTATGTAAGCAGGATACACTCAAAAATAGATAAAAGGATAAATCAAATATATTTAACAGAATCAGGTAAAGAAATCTTTAAAAGATCACTTCCTGTTATGCAAAACATTATAAATGATCTGCAAGATGGAATTACCAATGATGAATTATCAAGCACGATCAATGTATTGAATAAGATTCAAAAAAATTTAATCAAAAAACACAAAACAAAACAAACCAATTTATGAGAAAAATTATTAGCATAGCGCTTGGTATATTATTACTTGCCGGAGCATTTTTTGTAGCTAAAACTATGATCAATAGCAATAAAAAGAAAGATATAAAAGCGCCTAAAATAGTCAAAACTGTTTTTGTTGAAACAGTTGAAAATAAAGAAATTCCAATAGTAATTTCAGCCAATGGAAATTTGGTAGCTAAAAATAAAATTGACCTTTTTAGTGAGGTACAAGGTGTATTAAAACCCTTGTCAAAAGATTTTAAAGCCGGTACACATTATAATAAAGGCGAAGTTATCTTAAAGATCAATAGTGATGAACACTATGCAAATTTACAAGCACAAAAAAGTAAATTATTCAATTCAATAACTTCCATAATGCCTGATATTCGTTTGGATTATCCTGAAGAATACGAAAAATGGCAAAAATATTTAGCAAGTTTTGATTTTAATAAGACTACGCCTACCCTACCGAAAACCAATTCAGAAAAGGAAAAATTCTTTATCTCTGGCAGAAACATCTATACTACCTACTACAATGTTAAAAATATGGAAGTTAGATTGAATAAATACACGATCAAAGCTCCTTATAATGGCATTTTAACAGAAGCAATGGTAACTCCCGGTTCATTGGTAAGGCAAGGACAAAAATTGGGTGAATTTATAAATCCAAGTGTTTATGAAATGGAAATAGCCATTAACGCTGCTTACAAAGATCTTTTACAAAAAGGTAAAAGTGTAAAACTTCACAACTTAGAAAATACTAAAAATTGGACTGGTAAAGTAGTGCGTGTTAACGGTAAAGTTGATCAGGCTTCACAAACTATTAAAGTTTATGTTCAGATAAGAAGTAACGAATTAAATGAAGGTATGTATCTGGAAGCCGATCTTGTTGCAAAATCAGAAAAGGATGCTTACGAAATCCCAAGAAGTCTTCTGGTTAATAAAAAGAGTGTCTTTGTTGTTAAAAATGATACTATTTTGAGTTTAACAAGTGTTAACCCAATATATTTTAATGATAAAACGGTGGTTATTAAAGGTTTATCTAACGGAACTAAAACACTTACTAAAACTGTTCCCGGTGCTTATGATGGTATGGCTGTAAAAGTTTATAAAGAAAATAATACCGATAAAAACCAAAAATAAAAGTTTTTAAAATTAAAGTATGAAAAAAATAATCACATATTTCATCAAATACCCGGTTGCAGTAAATGTGATGATCATTGCATTTATTTTATTAGGTATTCTCGGTGCTAAATCGATGAAATCTTCCTTTTTTCCATTAACTGATTCCAGAAATATCAATATTTCATTATTCTACCCGGGTGCATCGCCCGAAGAAATGGAAGAAGGGATCGTATTAAAAATTGAAGACAATTTAAAAGGTATTGTAGGAGTTGAACGAGTTACTTCGGTATCACGTGAAAATTCTGCAACAATAAGTATAGAAACTGTTAAAGGTAAAGATATTGATGTTGTTTTGGCCGATGTAAAGAATGCGGTTGATAGAGTTCCTTCAAAACCTACGGGAATGGAACCCCCAATCATTTCGAAGATCGAGAGTATGATGCCAACAATAAATTTTACAGTAAGTGGCGACAATATTTCATTAAAGACATTAAAACAATATGCCCGTCAGGTTGAAAACGATCTTCGTAGAATGGATGGTATTTCTCAAGTCATTATCTCAGGTTTTCCTCTTGAAGAAATTGAAATTGCTGTTCGCGAAAGTGATCTAAGGGCTTATAATTTATCTTTTGCCGAAGTTGCCAATGCTGTAAGACAAACCAATTTATTGATCACAGGTGGTAATATTAAAACAGAAACAGAAGATTTTTTAATTCGTGCAAGAAATAGAAATTATTACGGTGATGAGTTTAGTAATATTATCATAAGAGCCGACAAATCGGGTAATATAATCCGTTTAAGCGACGTAGCTGAAGTTAAAGATACTTGGAATGAGAATCCTGACAGAATTTATTTTGACAATGAAATTGCAATTAGTATTCAAGTTAACAATACGAATAATGAAGACTTAATTGCTTCTGCAGATAAAATCAAAGATTACATCACTACTTTTAATGAACAACATGATAATGTTGAATTAAATATTGCCAGTGACCGTTCCATCACACTTACACAACGTACTAAATTATTGATTAATAATGCTATTGCCGGAGTACTTTTGGTTTTATTATTTTTATCATTGTTTTTAAATGTCCGTTTGGCTTTTTGGGTAGCTGCAGGTTTACCAATTGCATTTTTTGGTATGTTTATGTTTGCAGCTCAATTAGGTGTAACTATAAATGTTCTTTCTCTTTTTGGGATGATCATTGTTATTGGTATTTTAGTAGATGACGGAATTGTTATTGGTGAAAATATCTACCAACATTATGAAAAAGGAAAATCACCAATTCAGGCTGCTATTGATGGTACTTTAGAAGTTATCCCTCCTATTGTATCTGCAATATTAACCACTCTCATAGCGTTTTCTACTTTTTACTTTTTAGATGGTAGAATGGGTGAATTCTTTAGCGAAGTATCTACAGTTGTTATTTTAACTTTAACTGTTTCATTAATTGAAGCTTTGATTATTCTACCAGCACATATAGCACATTCCAAGGCATTGGTTAGAAAAGATACAAAAAGGACCGGTATTTTTAAAGTGTTTCAAAACCTAAACGTATATGCCGATAAATTTTTAAAATATTTAAGAAATGATTTATATGCGCCTTACTTAAGATTTTTTCTAAAAAATAAATTCTTAGGGTTTGCTATTCCGATTGCTTTATTGATATTTTCTATTGGAGGATTAAAAAGTGGAATTGTAAAGACCGCTTTCTTTCCAAAAATGGCAAGTGATAGAGTAGATATCAATCTTGTAATGCCACAAGGAACCAATGAAAAGATCACCGATTCTATCATTTCAAAAATTGAAGAAGCTGTTTGGTTGGTAAATGATGAATTTACAGAATCTAAACAAGCTGATCATCACCAGGTAGTACAAAACATCATCAAACGTATTGGTCCTGGAACTAACAAAGCCAGATTAACTGTAAACTTATTACCAGGAGAGTTACGTGATTTTCCTTCATCAGATATTACAAATGCAATACGTGATAAAGCTGGTGTAATTTATGGCACTGAAAGTTTAACTTTTGGCTCGGGAAGAAATTTCATGGGTAGTCCGGTTTCTGTCTCACTTTTGGGAAATAATATAAAAGAGTTAAAAGAAGCAAAAGTTGAACTTAAAAAGGAAATGGAAAGTAATCCACAATTAAAAGATGTCACCGATAATGATCCTGCCGGCATCAAAGAAGTTACAATTAAACTAAAGAACAATGCACATATTTTGGGTTTAACCTTACAATCGGTTATGAGCCAAGTACGTTATGGCTTCTTTGGATTTCAGGCACAACGTTTCCAACGTGGACAAGATGAAATTAAAGTTTGGGTTCGCTATAGCAGAGAAGATCGTTCATCTATAAAAAATTTGGATGATATGTGGATTAGTACTCCATCAGGAAGCAAAGTACCATTTAGTGAAATTGCAACTTATGAGATAGAACGTGGTGAAGTAGCGATAAATCATTTAAATGGACAAAGAGAGATCCAACTAACAGCCGATCTAAAATCTGAAGACTTTAGTGAAGTTGATATTATGGATGATATCAAAAATCGTATAATGCCGGGAATCACTTCTAAATATCCAACAGTAAAAGCTAGTTATGAAGGACAAAATAGAGATGCCGAAAAAACAAAAAAATCGGTTAATCTAGTTGGTCCAATTATTATTTTATTGATTTATATTGTAATTGCTTTTACTTTCCGTTCTTATAGTCAGCCTTTACTATTATTATTGATGGTTCCATTTAGTTTGATTGGAATTGTTTGGGGTCATTATATTCACGGTTTTGCTATTAATATTTTATCCTGGTTGGGTATTATTGCTCTGGTAGGAATTATGGTAAATGATGGTTTGGTTTTGGTAGGTAAATTTAATAGTTTTTTAAAAGAAGGATTAAAATATGATGAAGCATTAGTTCAAGCGGGTATCGCACGATTTAGAGCAATATTCCTAACCACTATTACTACTGTTGCAGGACTTGCTCCATTGATGTTAGAAAAAAGTCGTCAGGCACAATTTTTAAAACCAATGGCAATTTCAATTTCATACGGAATAATAATCGCAACCTTTTTAACTTTGCTGATGCTACCATTATTATTATCGTTTAGTAATCAGATAACTGTATTTTTTAAGTGGTTATTTACCGGAAAAAAAGTAACAAGAGAAGAAGTAACAAGAGCTATTAAAGAATTAAAAGTAGAAAATGATGAAATTATTTAATATATATTTAAACGCCTTTCTTATTCTTACAACTACTATAAGTTTGGCTCAAGAAACATTAACAAAACAAGATGCTGTAAATATTGCTTTAGAGAATAATTATGATATTAAAATTGTTAATAATAATGTAGCTGCTGCAAAAAATAGCTCTAGTATATATAATAGTGGTTATTTACCAACAGTTTCAGCAAATGGTGGAGCAAACTATCAAGATAAAGATAATGAAAATGAATTTGAAGATGGATCTATTCAAAATAATACAACTACAACAAAATCATATAACGCTTCAGTAGGTGTTAATTATTTAATGTTTGATGGTTTAGGAAGAATGTATAGTTACAAAAAACTACAAGAATTATACAACTTATCTGAAATACAAGCCCGACAAGTTGTTGAAAATACTTTATTACAATTATTAGCATCCTATTATGATGTAGCGAGATTAACTGAAAATAAAATCAATCAAGAAAAATCTTTGGCTATATCAAAAGATAGATCTTTACGTGAAATATATAATTATGAATACGGTCAAAACACACAATTAGATGTGCTAAACTCTGAAGTTGATGTAAATAATGATAGTATAGCTCTTTTAAATATTAGCAGAGAATTGAGCAATGCAAAAAGAGATTTGAATGTTGTATTAGGCAGAAATATAAATACTAATTTCAAGGTAGATACAACAGTGAATTATGCTTTAGATTTAACTTATACCAACTTGTTAAATTCTGCTAAAAAGAATAATTCCATCTTAATGCAAGCTGAGAAAAATATTGAATTAAGCAACTATGATCTAAAAATAAACAAATCAAACTGGTTACCAGTAGTTGGTATAAATGGTGCCTATGGTTGGAGTAATTTAAATTTAGATTCAAATACCAGTAATGCATTTTCATTAGCTGCTCAAAATTCAAATGGTATAAATGCAGGTCTTAATTTATCATGGAATATTTTTGATGGTGGTGCTACAAAAACTCGAGTTCAAAATGCCAAAATTGCTATTGATAATAGCAATATTCAAAAAGATCAAATTGAACAAGATCTTGAACGAAATGTTGCAAATGCTTGGGAAACTTACCAAAATGCTCTATTTATTTTACAAGCCGAACAAAAAAATGTAGATACTAATAAAAGAAATTTTTCACGAAGTGAAGAGCAATTTAAACTAGGTCAAATTATTTCTGTAGAATTCCGTCTAGCTCAAGTTAACTTATTAAACGCTATAAACAATTATAATAAAGCAAAATATACGGCTAAAATTGCCGAATTAAAATTATTACAATTAAGTGGCGAATTGCTAGGAGCAATATATTAGTTTATGTTTTAGTATTTAGTGATTTATCTAAATTTTAATACCTTAAGACTTTATAAATAATAACATACATGAAGCATCTCATAACTAACGGAATTGACCATATAAATTTAATGGTGATCAATTTAGAAGAAACTTGCTTGTTTTGGGAAACATTAATGGGTTTTAAAACTTTGGAAGAAATACCGGAAGAAAAAGGAAGAATTATCGGTAACAAAAAAGCACTCCTTGCCCTCTATGAAATTCCCGGAATGAAAAGGTATAAAAAAAATGGCTTTTCCCATTTTTCCTTTCAAATTGAAAACTTCAATAATATTGAACCGAAAATTAAAGAAATGGGATTGAAATTGAAATATAATAAAGTTTTTCAATGGAAAAATTCTCGTTCTATATATATTGAAGATCCCAATGGTTATGAAATTGAATTGGCTGAAAAGTGGGGTGGCGGACTTGTATAAATATTAATATTTTAAATGAATTCTAAATGATCAATAAATGAAAAGATTTAAAAAACATTTAATACTTATCACATTAATCGTATTAATTGTAAGTTGTGGACCAAAATGGACTGAATCAGAGAAACAAGATTTTATTGTCGTTAATAATAAAGGTGGACAAACACTCGCTTATTCTCCTTCTTCAGGTGTGAAAATCCTGACAGACGATGGATTTGGTTTTAAAGATCTAAATCAAAATAATAAACTTGATGCTTATGAGGATTGGCGACTTTCAACAGATGAACGTGCAGCTGATCTAGCATCAAAAATGACCATTGAACAAATCGCTGGATTAATGCTTTACAGTGCGCATCAATCTATTCCAGCACGGTCATCTGGCTATTTCAGTGGAACCTACAATGGAAAAAGTTTTAAAGAAAGTAGCGCAAAACCATCAGATCTCACAGACCAACAAAAAACCTTTCTTGAAAAAGACAATCTTAGACATGTATTGATCACAACGGTTCAATCTCCTTTAATTGCTGTTGAATGGAATAATAATATTCAAGCTTTTTCAGAAAGTCTACCTCTGGGAATTCCGGCTAACAATAGTTCAGATCCTCGACATGGAACCACTGCAAAAGCTGAATATAATGCTGCTTCTGGAGGAGCTATTTCAACATGGCCAGGACACCTTGGTATGGCAGCTACTTTTGACCCAAAATTAGTAGAACGCTTTGGCCAAATAGCATCCCAAGAATATCGTGCTCTGGGTATAACTACTGCATTATCACCTCAGGTAGATATCTCTACAGAACCTCGTTGGGCAAGAGTTTCGGGTACATTTGGTGAAAATCCTTATTTGTCTGCAGCCATGGCTCAGGCATATTGCAATGGGTTTCAAACTTCAAATGATGAAAATGAAATTAGTGATGGATGGGGATTCAATAGTGTAAATGCAATGGTTAAACATTGGCCCGGTGGTGGTTCTGGTGAAGGAGGAAGAGATGGGCATTATGCAATGGGAAAATATGCAGTCTACCCGGGAAATAATTTTGATGAACATTTAATACCATTTACTGAAGGAGCTTTTAAACTCAGTGGTAAAACTAAAATGGCTTCTGCTGTAATGCCTTATTACACCATTTCATGGGAGCAAACTCCAAACGAAAAAGTAGGTAATAGTTACAGCAAATACCTTATTCAAGATTTATTGAGAAAAAAATACAATTATGATGGAGTAATTTGTACTGATTGGGGCATTACTAATGATCACAATGTAATGAATAGTTTTATCAATGGTAAATCATGGGGAGTAGAAACTCTTTCTGTAGCCGAAAGACATTATAAAATACTAATGGCCGGTGTTGACCAGTTTGGAGGAAATAATGATGCTGAACCAATTATAGAAGCATATGCATTGGGTGTAAAAGAATTAGGTGAAGATGCGATGAGAGCAAGAATGGAACAATCAGCAATAAGATTATTGAGAAATATATTTCAAGTTGGTTTGTTTGAAAATCCTTATTTGATTCCTGAAGAATCAGTTAAAGTTATTGGTAATCCTGATTTTATGAAAGAAGGATATGAAGCTCAATTGAAATCAATTGTTATGTTAAAAAACAAATCAAACATTTTACCTCTTGAAAAAGGAAAAACAGTTTATGTACCACAAAGGTATCGAAGTGCAAGTAGGGATTTTTTAGGAAGGGAAAAACCAGAATCTACAGAGTATCCAATCAATATAGCTATTTTAAAAAAGTATTTTAAACTCACGGATAATCCTGAAGAGGCTGATTATGCATTGGTCTTTGTTGAAAATCCAAAAACCGGTATAGGTTATAACGTGAAAGATGTAAAAAAAGGTGGAAATGGATATTTTCCAATCAGTTTACAATATGGAAAATATAAAGCTGAAGATGCCAGAGAGATTAGTATTTCAGGTGGAGATCCGCTAGAAGATTTTACAAACAGAAGTTATAAAAATAAAACAGTATTAGCTTCTAATGTTTCAGATTTAACAATGATCAAAGAAACTCGAAAAAAAATGAAAGATAAGCCTGTAATTGTTTCTATTGCAGCAGATAACCCAATGGTTTTTAACGAATTTGAATATTTAACGGATGCAATTTTGATTAGTTTTAAAGTACAAGATCAAGCTGTACTGGATATTTTATCAGGAATTCAAGAACCTTCAGGTTTGTTGCCTATTCAAATGCCTGCCAATATGACTACGGTAGAAAAACAAGCTGAAGATGTATCCCAGGATATGGAATGTCATGTAGATTCTGAAGGCAATATCTATGATTTTGGGTTTGGTTTAAATTGGAAAGGGATTATCAAAGACGAAAGAAGCAACATTTATGATAAAGGCAAATAATCCTTAAAAAACTATAACTACAACAATTAACAGCCTTCAAGCGGTATATAAAGCCAAGTTTGAAGGCTATTTTTTATAATAATTTTTTAAGAAAATAGAATGTATTTATAATATATACAGGAGGTATTGGATCATTTAAACCCTAAACTACAATGATCTATACATATGTTGCTACTAAGGTTTTATTAGAAATAATATGCCCATTGGTTAAAATTGTTAAAAAAATAAAGCACACTGATAAAAACAAACAAATAATAAAGTTATCCGACAAATAGCACTTATAAACATGTATATTTGTATATATAACTGTGCTACTTAGTAAGAAAAATTGACTGTCATGTTGAATTTGAGAAAAGCAAACAAAGAAGATGAGTCCAAAATTATAGATTTAGTAAAATCAGTTCTTTCTGATTATGGATTAAAAATAAACCCTCATGAGACAGACAAGGATTTATATTATTTAAAAGATTATTATTTTAATAAAAATGGTTGGTTTGCTGTAATAGAAAAGGAGAATGAAATTATAGGTTCATATGGAATTTTTAAAATTGACAAAAAAACTTGTGAATTGAGAAAAATGTATTTATTAAATAATTTTCAAGGGCAAGGACTCGGTAAATTAATGATGGAAGATGCTTTTAAAAAGGCAAGAGAATTGGGATATTCAGAGATTGTTCTAGAAACAAATAAATTGTTAGATAAAGCAATAACTTTGTATGGTAAATATGGTTTTGTTCAATACAAACCATATCATTTATCCGATAGATGTGATTATGCAATGAGAAAAGAATTATAAACTTCGGTACCCAATTAAGAACTGAGCTAAAATTCAATTAATTTAATACTAATTATGAAAATAATTATTCCACTTCTAGTTATACTGCTTATTACTTCTTGCAGTATCCAAAACAATTCAAAGGATAAAGAATTATGGATATTATCTGCCCCTGCCGGTAGTGAATTCACTAAAATTGATATTGGAGCAAAAACGATTATCCCTAATGGCAGGTTTATTACTCCTGCCGGGAAAAGTATTGTAATCGCTCCTCACCCATTTGGATTAACCTTGAGCCCTGATGGAAACGTTGCTGTAACTGCTAATTCAGGTATCAATCCATTATCTATTACTATTGCTCGTAATATTTTATCTGAGCATCCTGAAGTTCAGCAAATTCCTCCCGGAGCATCAACAGATAAAGGTGTATTGGCTTCTGTATTTATGGGACTGGCTATTTCGCCGGATAATCAAACCGTGTATGTAGCTGGTGGACAAGAGAATAAAATATTTTTATTTGACTTAAATACAGGAAAAAAGAAGGATTCCATAGATTGCTCATTTGTGTCGGACGAATTTGATTATTCACATGGCTATATAGGCGATATGAAACTATCTAAAGATGGAAAGACACTTTATGCGGTAGATCAGATCGGCTTTAGAATGATTATTGTAAATACCGAAACTAAAAGTCTGAAGCATTCCGTACCCGTAGGAAGGTATCCATTTGGAATTAATCTTTCTCCCAATGAGAAGAAAGTTTATGTGGCAAATGTGGGAATGTTCGAATATTCTCGAATTACAACAGGAGATGGTAAATTAAAACCGATTGACTACCCTGCATTTGCGTATGGTACTACTGAGATGAATGAAGGTATAAAAAATGATTCTTTGATAATTCCCGGTTTAGGTGATCTGAATGCAATCGAAGCATTCTCAGTATTTGCAATTAATCTGGAGGATCCGGAAAATCCTGAAGTTGTGGCTAAAATTAAAACAGGACATTTAGTTGGTTCTATGATCGAGGGTATTCCTGCAGTTGGAGGATCAAGCCCAAATTCAATTGTTGCCACTGACAAGTTTGTGTTTGTAAGTAATGGCACCAACGATAATATTTCTGTTATTTCTATTGAAAAGGATACCGTAATTCACAACATTTATTTGAAACCTGAGGAAAGAATTAGGCAGTTTAGGGGTGTTATCCCTTTTGGTTTGGCTTTAAGCCCCGATAAAAAAAGACTCTATGTTGCTGAATCGGGAATTAATGCAGTTGCCGTTATCAATGTATCCGATTTTAAAGTTCTGGGGCATATTCCAACCGGTTGGTTTCCTTCAAAAGTTGAAGTGAGCAAGGATGGAAAGAAGTTAATTATTGTGAATGCAAAGGGATTTGGGAGCGGACCAAATGGAGGAGCAATATTTGAACGCAAAAATGAAGGTAGTTACATAGGTTCGTTAATGAAAGGTACAATACAGATTCTTGACATTCCGCAAGACAAACAACTTAAGAATATGACAAAACAAGTTATTTCCAATAATTTCAAATTTACAAAAGCCAGTGATAGAGTATTCCATAAACGAGTAAATAATCCCCTCCCATTATTCCCGGGAGAAAAAGAGAGCCCAATTAAACACATTGTATTTATATCAAAAGAAAATAGAACCTATGACGAAATTTTCGGTCAAATGGAAAATGCTAAAGGAGACTCAACCATTACGAGATATGGAAAGAATGCATCATTTTCTAATAGGAATAAAACAGATTCACTTTCAAATGTAACTGTAATGCCAAACCACTTGGCAATTGCAAGCCAGTTTGCTTTTTCTGATAATTTTTACGTTGATTCAGATGTTTCGGCTGATGGCCATCGCTGGTTGGTTAATACCTACCCCAATGAATGGTGCGAAACATCTACCGCAGCCAGTTATGGTGGCAATAGAAGTTTTAGGGAAAACTCAAATGCCCCGGGTGTTTATGCTATGAATGGAGCTGCAGGTGCCATTTATCCAGAAGATTATAATGAGGCTGGGTCGATGTGGGATCATCTTGAACGTCATAAGACGAACTTTTATAATTTTGGTTTCAGTATTATGTTCGAACCGGCTCTGTATAAGGCAGAATACAAATATACCGGAATTAAACAGTATATTAATTACCCTATGCCACAGCCTCTTTTTGAACGTACATCTAAAATGTATCCAACCTATAATACTGCTATCCCTGATCAATTCAGAATAGATCAGTTTATTAAGGAGTTTGATGAAAAATGGAACAAGGGTAAGGATAATATGCCAGCATTCATGACGGTTATTATTCCAAATGATCACGGAGCAGGAGATCGCCCGGAAGCAGGATATCCTTTTAGAGAAAGCTATATGGCTGACAATGATTTGGCAGTGGGGCGCATTGTAGAATATCTTTCACAAACACCTTACTGGAAAAATATGCTCATTGTAATTACAGAGGACGATGCACAAAATGGTGTAGACCATATTGATGCACATCGCAGTATTCTTATGCTTATTTCTCCATGGGTAAAAAAGAACTATGTAAGTCATGTACATTACAGTTTTGGCAGCTTATTTAAATCGTTTTGGAATATTTTGGGGTTGCCCTATCTAAATCAATATGATGCCGGAGCAACCGATTTGGCAGATTTCTTTACCAATATTCCAGACTACAAACCATATTATGCCAAAAAGATAGATCCCCGAATTTTTGACCCACAAAAAGCGCTCGACCCATTTGACGAAACGTTTGATTGGAAAGCCTTTGATGAGTCTCCTCAAATCGACAATGTGGAAGATATGATGCGTGATAGTAAAGAGCAAGATAAAAACCGTTTAGAAAACAGAGAGAAGAAAAACTAATCGTATATTCAAATCTTATAATTATAATCTATGAAATCAACTGCAGAAATCGCTAAACGAGTTAGAGAAATCCTATTAAATGGTGACTGGATTGCAGGCACTAATTTTAAAGATCAATTATTAGACTTGACCTGGAAACAAGCTACAACCAAAATCGGAAATCTGAATACAATAGCAGCTCTTACTTTCCATATCAATTATTATATAGCTGGAATATTGAATGTATTTGAAGGTGGTTCACTTGACATTAGAGATAAATATAGTTTTAACCTCCCTCCCATTAAATCACAAGAAGATTGGAATAAATTATTGGATAAAATGTGGAATGATTCAGAAAAGTTCGCTAACATAATAGAACTTATGCCATACAAAAAACTAGAAGAAGTATTTGTAGATAAAAAATATGGAAGTTATAGAAGGAATATTGATGCAATGATTGAACACAGTTACTATCACTTAGGACAGATTTCTTTGATTAAGAAGATGCTATTGGAATCAAGTATAATGAAATAAACTATAAAGCCAATATATAAGAATGTCAATAAAACCACAGCTATGTTTGGTAGAATAATTAAAAATAATAACTTTAAATCGGCTTAATTCCTGCTTTTTAACGGAATCTTAGAGGAAACCTTCATAACAATTTAATTTAACAGATATGAAATTTATAAATTATTTTATTTTTATTAATATAATTATGAGCTTAGTAGCTTGTAACCCACGAACAGAAACCAAAGAGAAGAAAGAAAACACTACATCAGACCATTCAATTTCAAATTCTTATAAACCAGCCTATTTTGAATACGACAATCGCGTGGAAAAGATAAAAGAAATTGCACCGGAAATAAAGCGGTTGATTGAAGAATATGGAAAGACCAAGAATATCCCGGGTATTGCATACGGTTTAGTAGTTGATAATGAATTAATAGTTGCTTCTGCAACAGGTTTAATCAATCTAGAGAGTGAAAACCCTGTAACATCAAAATCTTCCTTTCGGATTGCATCCATGACAAAGAGTTTTACTGCAATGGCAATTATGAAATTAAGAGATGAAGGGAAACTTTCTTTAAATGATCCAGTGGAAAAATATATTCAGGAAATGTCAGGACTGGAATACCTAACAAGTGATGCACCTGTCATTGATATTAAAAACCTACTGACGATGACTGCCGGATTTCCTGAAGACAATCCTTGGGGTGACCGTCAGTTAGATGAATCAGACCAAATGCTGAATAATCTTATTACCAATGGGATATCCTTTTCCAATCCAGCTTCATACAAATTTGAGTACAGCAACACCGGCTATGCATTATTGGGCAAGATTATTTCACGTATTACTGGTATACCTTATCAGGAATATATCAGAGAGAATATCTTATTACCACTAAAAATGGAACACACCTACTGGGAATATGACAGTGTTCCCAAAAATCAATTTGCATATGGATACCGCTGGGAAAATGACCAATGGAAGTTAGAACCATTACTTCATGATGGTTCTTATGGTGCCATGGGAGGCTTAATAACCTCCATTGAGGACTTTAGCAAATATGTAAGTTTACACCTCTCTGCATGGCCACCCAGAAGTCAATCAGATAGAGGGCCTGTAAAAAGAAGTACTCTTCGTGAAATGCACACACCTCAATTTGCTAAATTATATGCAAAAGCTAAAGACTGGAATAATAAACCATGCGCCATTATTTCGGGCTATGGTTTTGGTCTGGGAATTGCTGAATACTGTAATGGTATTAGATTAGTTTCTCATGGTGGTGCACTTCCGGGATATGGTAGTAATTACGTTTTTTATCCTGAATATGGAATCGGCATTATGGCTTTTTGTAATCTAACATATACTTCACCTTGGCCACGAAAAGAAATTGAGAAATTACTTTTTGAAACAATTGATCTAAAACCCCGAAAGTTACCTGTATCATCTATTTTAGTTGAACGACAAGATCAAATTGTTAAATTAATTCAACATTGGGACCCGGTTCTGGAACAGAGAATTTTGGCAGAAAATTTTTACCTCGATAAATCACGTGAACATCGCATGAATGATATACAGGAAATATTGGATAAAGCTGGAGTTATTCAAAATATAGAAAAAATACAGCCAATTAATCAGTTACGTGGTAGTTTCAAATTGAGAGCAGAGAATGGTTCTATAGATTTGTTCTTTACACTTACACCAGAAAAATACCCGAAAGTTCAACAGTTGAATGTATCATACCTCCCAAATGAAACAAAGTGAAAGTTTAAAAGTTTTTTATAATGAAATTAAATTTATTTATGCTTCAATTTTTTAGTAAAACAGGTGTTGAATTGACTTTATCTAAAACATAAAAATATTCAAATTGCTTTGCCAGCTCTTTATCCTGACAAATCAAACCAGATTCCTGACTTTTATCTGAAGACCAATTATCAAGGTTATAGCTGCTTACTGAAACCACAAACCTATCTATTAAAAACGTTTTAGAATGCATATACTGAAAATACATCCATGCATTAATATTCTTCTGTTCTTGCAAGTAATATAAAACAGGATAATTTCGTTTTGCTGCTTTTAGATCAAATCTCTCTGCCATAGATGGAAAATATGAAGTAATAAATTTATTGTCAGGCTCAGTCAAAACCTTCCGTTTTAAATAATTTGTAAATTCACCATTCCCTCCATCAATTCCATTATGAATTAAATTGATCTGAATTCCTTCAGCAGCAGATTTAAATAATTGAGTCCAAACTTGTTTTGACCAACCTTCGTAATTACTTATTAATACTTTATTATCTATATCAATCTTAATTTTACCTGTAGTTATATCAATTGAATTTTGCGCATGTTTAAAATAATATAAAAATGCTTTTGAAACAGCAAACCTATCATTTTGAGGACCTTGAATCACAAATCTACAAACACCATCCAATCTTGTATTCTTATTTTCTAATATATCTTTATAATTTTCCTGACCTCTTAATTTTTGATCTTTTTCTAATTTTAACCTATTCTGAATTTGCCCTTGATAAGATCTAATATATTCAATTTGTTGATCAATTGATTTTTTCTCAAAACTATACCTTTCTAAAAGTTCTACTATACTCAAAGCAATATCCGTTACTGCCGGACCTTCAATTAGCAGATCTGTATCATGGCTTTGATGGTTATAGCCACTGGAAATATTATCGCTATCTATAATGTTTTGACCTCCAACAATGGCAGTTATACCATCAAACACAAAAATTTTATTATGAAATAATGCAACTTGATTTTTTTCTATATTCAATAGATCATCTGCGTAAATAATAACTACATCACTTTTCTTAAATTTTCGCATTGCTTTTTTCATCATTAATTTTGTCCAAACTTTTTCAACGATAAGATAAACTATTACACCTTCTTTAGATTTTTTAATCAATTCTTCGGTCATTTTTGTTGTACTCTCATCGTTAAAATAAGACATTACAGAAATTAAGATACTGGATTTAGCACTTTTTATCAATTCTAACTTTTTCTGATAAGAGTAGCCATTTCTCAAAAGCTCTAAGTGGTTGCCAAAAGTTAAATGTGTATTTGTATTCTTATCTAAAATGAAATGAAAATCAGGATTAAAAAAAGGTGAGTTTATAGTATCATAATCAATTGCCTTTTTATTTGTATCATAAAAATCTAATGGATATTGTAATTTTCTTAAGGGTGGATGGTTTAAACTCTTCCAATCCCAAAACTGTAAATACTTTTTTGAATATCGCATTTTATCTGTTGAAAATTGTAAATTTTTATAACTGTTGATTTTAGCAGATAAAAAATCATTTCCTCCATAAGTACTCACATATTGCTTTTCATTTAAAGAAAATAAATTTTGAGCAGATTCCGGAGAAACTGCTTTATTTAACAATATAGTTGAATCACGAGAATCAACCAAAAACTCAATTGAATTTATATCAATATCAATAGGGTTAAGATCCAGATCTAAAAAAGAAACTTCACCTTTACGGATATAGTTTATATCAATACTATTGTAATACTGGATCAAAGAATAATAGTCAGTACCGAAATTTTCTAAATTGTTAGGATTAATATTAAAATTGGAGCTGGATTTAATATTGTAGTTAAATTCTGCATCATTATTAGCATAACTATCACTCTGGCAATATAATAAGTGATAATTTATTGTAATGATAATAATAAATAAAAATTGTAATTGTTTAGTCATTTGATGACAAATTTATAATAAAGTTAACAAATATTTAACAATGAACTCAATTTTTATTAATTAATAATTTTTTTTACAATATAAAGTCAATTAATTAACCAAATAATCTTAATCTATGAAATTAAAATTAAAATTTCTTGGTTAATTCTGGTTGGTCTCAATGTTTTTGTATCCATCAAACACCAAGTAGTTTGAGCTTTAACTAATAATGTATCTCCTTTATAAATATGAACATGCCTAATTGATTTAACACCACTCGATTCTCCAACCCAAGTGTAAACTGTAATTTCATCGTTTAATTTAGCTGATCGTAGATAGTCAATTTCATGCCGTAAAACCACCCAAAAATACTTTTTATTGATCTCTTCAGTAGATAAAATTCCCCAATGTTTTCCTGATATTTCATTAATCCATTTTAAATAAACAACATTATTAACATGGTTTAATTCATCTATATCTTCTAATTTTACAAAGAAAGAATGATGAAAGGAAACAGAATTATTCGGTACTTTTAAACTCATATTTCAAATATAATCAAAAACTATGAAGATGATTTATGTCTGTTTTTTAAAATTTCTTCAACATCTTTTAATCCATAACCTTTAGCTTCTAACAAAATTAAATAATGAAATAGAAGATCAGCACTTTCATTTAAGAACAGATCATCATTATTATCTTTTGCTTCAATAATGACTTCTACTGCCTCCTCACCTACTTTTTGAGCAATTTTATTGATACCTTTTTCAAATAAAGAAGCAACATATGATTTTTCACTTTCAGGGTGTTCTTTTCTTTGTAGAATTACATTTTCAAGTTTTGTTAAAAAACCAAATTCTAGTTCATTTTTTTCACCCCAACAAGTATCTGTTCCCTTATGACAAGTTGGCCCGTTTGGTATTACAAAAACCAATAAAGTATCCGCATCGCAATCTAGTTTAATATTAACAAAATTTAAAAAATTACCACTCTCCTCCCCTTTTGTCCATAACCTTTGTTTACTACGACTATAAAAAGTTACTTTGTTGGTTTCTAAAGTTTTTTGAAAAGCATCTTCATTCATATAACCTAACATCAATACATTTTTAGTGTCATTATCTTGAATGATTGCCGGTATTAATCCATCTTTGTTTTTATTGAAATCTGGTTTCATTTAATTTTAAATTTAAAATATTTTAATTACTTATATCCTTACGGGAATATTATTCTTTTTCAATTCTTGTTTCAGACTTCGTATTTCAATCTCTTTAAAATGAAAAACACTCGCAGCCAAAGCTGCATCTGACTTCCCTTCATTAAAGGTATCAATAAAATGTTGAATACTACCGGCTCCACCTGATGCAATTATTGGTATATTTACCATAGAAGACATTTTTGCCAAGGCTTTATTTGCAAAGCCTTTTTTTGTACCGTCATTATTCATTGAAGTAAATAATATTTCACCTGCTCCTCTATGTGCTACTTCTTTTGTCCATTCAAATAAATCAATTTCAGTTGGTATTTTACCACCTACCAAATGTACTTTCCATTCGTGTCCAACTTTTTTTGCATCAATGGCAACTACTAAACATTGCGAACCAAATTTTGTAGCCAATTCGTTGATCAGATCAGGGTTTTTTATGGCAGCCGAATTTATTGAAACTTTATCTGCTCCTGCATGTAATAAACTATCTACATCATTAATTGTTGATATTCCTCCGCCAACAGTAAAAGGAATATTTACTTTTTGAGCAACTTTTTTAACCAACTCAATCAAGGTTTTTCGTCTTTCTTCAGTTGCAGTTATATCTAAAAAAACCAATTCATCAGCTCCTTGATTACTATAAATCCCAGCTAATTCAACAGGATCTCCGGCATCTTTTAGATCAATAAAATTTATGCCTTTTACGGTTCTGCCGTTCTTGATATCCAAACAAGGTATAATTCTTTTTGTTAACATAAACCATTTTTATCTTTTAAACATCACTACTCCAAAAGAGAGCACAATTAATTAATATTCATTACTGTTTACTAGCTTTTCTAATTCTTTTAAACTAATTCTATTTTCATAGATGGCTTTACCAATTATTGCTCCTTCACAACCCATTTTCTTTAGGTCTTCCAAATCTTTTATTGATGTAATTCCACCACTTGCTATTAAATTGATATTTGGAATCGAATCTAATATTTTTTGATACAGATCTAATGATGGTCCTTTTAACATTCCATCTTTTGTAATATCTGTACTAATTACATATTTAATACCTTTATTTTTATAGTTTTTAATAAAGGGTATTATTTCTTCACTTGATTCTTCTAACCAGCCACTTATGGCAATTACTTCATTAATTGCATCTGCCCCTAAAATTATTTTATCACTTCCATATGCTTTTAGCCATTCCATAAATAAATCAGGGTTTTTTATTGCAATACTTCCTCCTGTAATTTGATTTGCTCCTGAATTAAATGCAATTTTTAAATCTCCATCCGTTTTTAGTCCTCCACCAAAATCAATATTTAAATTGGTTTTTGTAGCAATTTTTTCTAAAATCTTATAGTTGTAAATTTTATTTGATTTTGCACCGTCCAGATCAACCAAATGTAAATATCTAATTCCATGATCTTCGTATTGTTTAGCTACTTCAAGAGGATCTTCATTGTAAACTATTTGTGTTGTATAATCGCCTTTAGTAAGTCTTACACATCTTCCGTTGATTATATCTATTGCAGGTATTATTCTCATCTTTTTCTCCTTTATATTTTTAAAAAATTATCTAACAATTGTTCACCGGCATTACTACTTTTTTCAGGGTGAAATTGAACACCATAAAAATTGTCTTTTTGCATTGCCGAAGTGTAATCAAATCCGTAATTGGTTATTGCAACTGTAAATTCATTTCTAGGAACATAATAACTATGAACCAAATACATAAATTCTTTATCATGAATTCCATTAAATAATTTTCCTTTTAAATCTTCAATTTGATTCCATCCAATTTGAGGGACTTTCATTTCATTTGGAAATCGTTTAACATTTATATCAAAAATGCCTAATCCGCTAGTATCATTCTCTTCAGAATGTTTACACATTAATTGTAAACCCAAACAAATGCCTAATACCGGTTGCTTTAAATTTGGAATTATTTTATCTAGTCCTTTGTTTTTCAATGCTTTCATTGCATTACTTGCTTCTCCTACACCAGGAAATATAACTTTATCAGCGTTTTGTATCTCATTTATATCGCTTGATAAAATTGCACTATAACCTAATCTATTCAATGCGAATTTTATTGATTGAATATTACCGGCTCCATAATCAATTATTATAATGCCTCCTCCTGCTCCTTCAAAGGAGGATAGTTTATTTACTTTTGATTTTGAATTTACTTTTTTCATTATTAATTTTTGGGTCTCCCTTTTAGAGAGATATTAAAGGGCTTATATAACACCTTTTGTTGATGGTAAGATCATTTTATTTGCGTCTTGTTTTACAGCAGATTTTATAGCTTTTGCAAAAGCTTTAAAAATAGCTTCAATTTTATGATGTTCATTTTTTCCCTCAGCCTTTATGTTTAGGTTGGCTTTTGCACCATCTGTAAACGATTTAAAAAAATGAAAAAACATTTCAGTAGGCATTTCTCCAATTTTTTCACGTTTAAAGTCAGCATCCCATACCAACCAATTTCTACCACCAAAATCAATTGCAACCTGAGCTAAACAATCGTCCATTGGTAGTGTAAAACCATAACGTTCAATTCCTAATTTTGTATTTAAAGCCTTATTAAAAACTTCACCTAAAGCAATAGCTGTATCCTCTATGGTATGATGTTCATCAACTTCCAGATCACCACTAATTTTTATATTCAAATCCATGTTTCCATGTCGTGAAATTTGTTCTAACATATGATCAAAAAAAGCCAAACCTGTTACAATTTCACTTTTTCCGGAACCGTCTAAATTTAATTGAATTTCAACATCTGTTTCGTTAGTTTTTCTAACAATAGATGCTGTTCGTTCCTTCAATTTTAAAAATTCATAAATTTTTTGCCAGTCATTGGTCTCTAATGCTATGAATTCATCCAGCTGTTTTTTAACCACAGTAATTTCATCTGTACCTAAATTGGTATGATCATTAATATAAATTCCTTTTGCACCAAGATTTTTTGCCAACTCAACATCTGTTAACCTGTCACCAATTACAAAAGAGTTTTTTAGATCATATTCCTCTGAAAAATATTTACCTAGTAAACCGGTATTTGGTTTTCTGTCTGGCGAATTGTCTTTTGCAAAACTTCTGTCAATAAATTGTTCGGTGAAAACCGCACCTTCATTTTCAAAAGTATTCATCACAAAATTATGTACAGGCCAAAAAGTGTTTTCAGGAAATGAATCAGTTCCCAAACCATCTTGATTAGTAATTAAAACTAACTCAAAATCAAGCTCTTTTGCAATTTTTGCCATAAATGGAATTGCTTTTGGGTAGAATTCCAATTTTTCAAAACTATCATTTTGTTCATCGGCCGGTTCCTTCACCAATGTCCCGTCACGATCAATAAATAGTACTTTTTTCATGTTTTTCATATTAATCAATTATTTATAGCTTTTAATAAATTTAAAATTTCCGTCTTAGTTCCAATTGAAAACCTTAGACAATTTTCACACAAAGGTTCATTTGATCTATTTCTAACTACAATATTTTTTTGTAATAATTCTTTATATCTTCTATGAGCATCATCAACTTTAACCAATATAAAATTGGCTTCGGATGGATATATTTTCTCTATAAAATCTACTTTTTCCAATCCTTTTAGTAAAACCTGTTTATTTATTTTAATATCAGCTACTTTATTACAAATTCTATCCTTATTTTCTAATGCCTGCAAAGCTTTATCTTGAGTAATCTGATTGACATTATAAGGGAGTTTTATTTTATTTAAAACCTTGATAATTTCACTATTTGCATAACAAACACCCAATCTAATTCCTGCCAAACCATATGCTTTTGAAAAAGTTCTAGTAACCACTAAATTTGGATAATTTTTAACTTCATCTACCCAACTATCAGCTTCTGAAAATTCGGCATAAGCTTCATCAATAACAACAATTCCATCAAATTTTTTTAAAAGTTCTAAAATTGATTCTTTTTCAAATAAATTTCCTGTAGGATTATTGGGGGAACACAAAAATATCAGTTTAGTTTTGAGGTTTATGTTTTTCAAAACTTCTTTGGTATTAATTTGATAATTTGGTTTTAATAAAACTTCTTTACAAGTTATATCATTAACATTAGCTAGAACTTTATATATCCCAAATGTTGGTGGTAAAATAATTATATTGTCATGATCAGGTATGCAAAATGCTCTAAATAACATATCTAGAATTTCATCACTACCATTTCCTAACAAAATATTTGAAATAGATAGTTTTTGAAATTCAGCTATTTTTGTTTTCAATTTAACTTGCTGTGGGTCTGGATATCTATTTAAACCGTTATTATAAGGATTCTCATTAGCATCTAAAAAGATCATTTCTTTTTCAAAATCTTTAAATTCATCCCTTGCTGATGCATAAGGTTTAAGTCTTGCAACATTTGGCCTTATCATTTTTTTTATATCAAATACCTTCTTATTCATCATTTAAAAATTATTTATTTAATCTCAAACTAACAGCATTTTTATGTGCTTGTAATCCCTCAGCTTCAGCCATAATTTCAATAGCTTTACCTATATTCTTCAAACCTTTTTTAGAAATTTCCTGAAATGTTATCAATTTATAAAAAGCATCTAAATTTACGCCACTGTAGGCTTTGGCATAACCATTAGTGGGTAAAGTATGATTTGTACCCGAAGCATAATCTCCAGCACTTTCCGGAGTATAAGCACCAATAAAAACAGAGCCTGCATTTTGTATTTCTTTAACATAAAAATCATTATTTTTTGTGTGAACAATCAAATGTTCAGGTGCATATTCATTGATAAGGTCAATAGCAATCACATCATTTTTGCAATAAATCAACTTTGAATTTGCAATAGAAACTTTGGCAATATCCTTTCTAGGCAATATTTCAATTTGATTTGTAATTTCATTTTTTACTGTCTCAATAAAGTCTTTAGAAATTGATACCAAAATTACCTGACTATCAACTCCGTGTTCTGCTTGTGAAAGCAAATCAGAAGCAACAAAACTTGCATCAGAAGTTTCATCAGCAACAACTAATAATTCGCTGGGGCCAGCAGGTAAATCTATGGCTATACCATATTTTGTAGCGATTTGCTTTGCAACCGTTACAAATTGATTACCGGGACCGAAGATCTTATACACTTTCGGTATGGTTTCTGTACCAAATGTCATAGCTGAAATTGCTTGAATACCACCAACTTTAAATATTTTTGTTAGACCACATAATTTTGCTGTGTATAAAATAACGGGATTTATTTTACCTTCTTCATTTGGAGGTGTACATAAAATTATTTCATTACAACCGGCAATTTGAGCAGGTATTGCCAACATCAATATTGTTGAAAATAATGGTGCTGTACCTCCCGGAATATATAAACCTATTTTTTGGATCGCTCTTTTTTCCTGCCAACATATTACACCTTTTGATGTTTCAATTGGTTTTGATTTTATTTTTTGATTTTTATGAAACTTTTCAATATTGGTCTTGGCCAATTGAATTGCTTCGATCAATTCGTCATTTACTTGCAGTATTGCCTGCTCAATTTCAGTTTTTGAAACTAAAAGATCATCAATATCAATTTTATCATATTTTTTGGTATATTTTTTAACAGATTTATTTCCATTATTTTGAACATCTTTAAAAATTGAATGAACTATTTTTTCAATTTCTATAATTGATTGTGTAGGTCTTTTTAGAATTTTTTTCCAATCTTCACTATTGGGGTTATATATTTCTTCCATTATAATTTGATACTTAATTATTATAAAACCATCTTTTCAATAGGAATAACTAAAATTCCTTCCGCTCCGTGTAGTTTTAGTTCATCAACTACACTCCATAATTCATTTTTTTCAACAACAGTATGAATAGAACTCCAACCCTTTTCTGCTAAAGGTAAAACAGTTGGACTACGCATACCGGGTAAAAGCTTAACAATTTCTTCAATTTTATTATCAGGAGCATTCATCAATATATATTTTGATCTTCTGGCTTTTAAAACCGATTGAATTCTGAATTGTAATTTATCTAAAATTACTTTTCCTTCTTCCGAAATTTTAGGTGAAACAGCTAATACAGCCTCAGAGCGAAACATGATTTCAACTTCTTTTAAATTGTTTTTAAAAAGTGTACTACCACTGCTAACAATATCACAAATTGCATCTGCCAAACCAATATTGGGCGCAATTTCTACAGAGCCTGAAATTTGATGCAAATCTGCTTCAATTCCTTTTTTTGATAAAAAATCATTTAATGTATTAGGGTAAGAAGTAGCAATTTGTTTTCCTTGAAGATCTTGAATAGAATTGTATTCCATCGATTTAGGAACTGCCAGTGAAACACGACATTTAGAAAAGTTTAATTTGTCTAAAACCTCTATTGAATTTCCTTTTTCAATCAAAATATTTTCACCAATAATAGCAACATCTACTACCCCATCTTTTAAGTATTGTGGTATATCACTATTGCGTAAAAATAAGATTTCCATTGGAAAATTTGATACAGTAGATTTTAGTTGATTTAGCCCATTACTAATTGAAATTCCACTTTCTTTTAATATTCTCAATGAATCTTCATTGAGGCGCCCTGATTTTTGAATGGCAATTTTTAATTTGATCATTGCTATTTTTATTGTGTTTAACTTCAATAAAAGGGCATAAAAAAACCCGTTTGTTGAAATCAAACGGGTTAAATAATATCTTTAAATTTTACATATCATTATATCCTCGCTTGAGTGCAAGTAATGTTATGATGATGTATTAAATTTTTTGTCATTTGTTTAATAAATTGACTGCAAATATAAATTATTATTTCATTAAACATAAATAAAATCACATATATTTAAATATTAACCTTTTAATTTAGCAAAATCATAACCTTCTTGCCACTTATTTGAAATAACTAAAGCAATTGTTTGAATAATAAATTTATAAAATATTGAATATTTGTATTTTAATTTTAGTCTCTTTTTAAGAAAAAAATTAAATTTGAAAAATTATTTAACAGAATTAAATGGTTAGTAAATATTTATCATCTCTTATATTTTCACTTTTTATATTTTATGGAATCTATTCTCAAAATGATACTGATAAATATAATTTTAAAGATTTTCCATTACACGGAATAAGTGTTCGAGCTATTGAAGTGGTCAATGACACAACTGTATGGTTTGCCGGTTCTAATGGCAAATTTGGAAGAATTATTAATGAAATGATCCAAATTGATTCTGTTGAAAAAATTAATAATAAACCCTTACATTTTAGATCGATTGCTTATAATGGTCAAGATATTTTTATTTTAAGTATTGAAAACCCAGCTGTTTTATACAAGATTGAATTATCTAACAAAAAGATTGAACCCTTTGAAGTATATCGTGAATCACATGCAAAAGTTTTTTATGATTCAATGATATTTTTTGATAAATTCAACGGAATAGCTATGGGTGATCCAACTGAAGATTGCTTATCGGTTATTATTACAAAAGATGGTGGAAATACTTGGCAAAAGTTATCTTGTGAAAGTTTACCTAAAATTGTAGAGGGAGAAGCTGCTTTTGCTGCCAGTAATACTAATCTTACAACTTTTAAAAATAATGCTTGGATGGTAACAGGTGGTGTAAAAGCAAGAGTTTTTTACAGTAATAATAAGGGTAAAAATTGGAAGGTTTATAACACCCCAATTGTACAAGGCAAAAGCATGACCGGAATTTTTACAGTTGATTTTTTTGATGATAAAACCGGTATCATAATGGGAGGAAATTGGGAGGAAAAATCAAATTTTAATGCAACCAAGGCAATCACAAATGACAGTGGAAAAACATGGAAATTAATTGCCAATAATCAAGCTCCAGGTTATATTAGTTGTGCCCAATACATACCAAACTCTGGAGGTAAAAAGATTATTGCAGTTTCAACTGAAGGTATTTATGTTTCAAATAATAATGGAAATTCCTGGAAAAAAATCAGTAATAAAAAGTATTATTCTATCAAATTTATTGATAAAAATACAGCCTGGTTATCAGGAAATAAAATCATATCAAAATTAAAAATTAATTAATTTCTTTTTCAATGAATAAAATAATCATACTGGCTTTAACCCTTGTCTTAAGTTTAAATACTAGTTGTAAAAAAAATGAGTTTAAACAATCTTTTCAGTGTAAATCAAATGTTAGTTTTTCAAATACTAAAACCTATCAGGATGTTTTAAAACATTTTAAAATTGATTTACCAAAAAGCTGGAAAACAAACCTTTACTATGATGAATATCAATCAGAACTTTATAGTGCAGATACAACCAAACTACTTTCAGAATCATATATAATTGATATTTCTTGGCATCAGGGAGAATTGTACTTCAATGTTGATTTTGAAAAAAAAATCAATGATAATTTAGCAAAAGAAAAATTAGAAATAATCAACTCTGGTTACGGAAAATTTAAAAACCTACCCATGTATTATGTTTATTCAAAAGGGGTAAATTTAAAATATGACTACCATTTTGTACAAGTTTATGTAAAATATAAACCTGATGAGTATTATTTATTCACTACAAAATTTTATGGAGATAAATTTATAAATGAAAGATTATGTACATCATTTTCTTTATTTGAAAAAATCAGATTTAATAAATAATGTCATTTTCATAATAAAGAGAACAAGTTACTAACAGTTTATAATTTGTTACACTTCAATATTTATGCTAAATATTTTACATACAATGAATATATTTATTCACCAGCTTTTTAATTTCATCTTTCTTTTTATATAAGCGTTCACTCATATCTTTATCATCATATTCCTTCAATCTTTTAACAAAACCATCGATAGTTCCTTTTGGAAAAACGCCGTCTTTTTGATAGAAATCACTATCTTTTTTTAAGAATTTAGATGACTCATAACACGATGTAGGCAGAGCATTCAACTTATCTAGTATATCCTTATGTTTTTCATCAAATATATTGACATTCATATATAAATCCTCAGCATTTTTTAAAGAATCTTTTGCTAAAATACCTTCTCCAGCAGCTAAAATGAGACCTGCCATTAAATGATAAAGATCAGCAGAACCATCAGGAACTCTAAATTCAACAGTTTGTTTGCCAGGAACATAAGGCACATCTCCTCTCTCTTGAGGATTAACATCTTTAATCATATTTGTTTTTGCAATCCAACCAAGAGGAACTCTAACCAATACTGATCGGTTACTGTCACCCCAACAAACCATAGTAGGCGCTTCTTGATGAGGTACCAAACGTAAATAAGAAGTTGGTATTGTATTTCCAAAAGCAGTTAAGGATTGTGCTTTATCTAAAATACCGGCAATAAATCTTTTGGCCACATTTGTCAAACCCATATCATCTGCCATATAGTTTTTCCCATCTTTTTCTAACATCATATGAATATGCAAACCGCTCCCTGCTTTTCCCACAGTTATTTTAGGAGCAAAACTTATTGTTACCCCATATTTTCTACCAAGCATTCTTAAGATCCACTTAGAAATGATTAGCTGTTCTACAGCTTCTTCAGCATTTACAGGAATAAATTCTATTTCATGTTGTTCATAAATATGTGTTTCTGTTGTGAAATTACCCACTTCCGAATGTCCATACTTAATTTTTCCACCACTTTGGGCTATAATCTGTAATGCTTCAACTCTAAGGTTTTCCCAATTGGAAAAAGGCCCAGCTGAATGATAACCTTTTTGGTCTTCTGCAGGATATAAATCATTTATTTCACTAATAATATAGTATTCCAACTCACCCATTGCCTTAAAGATGTAGCCAGTTTCTTTAGTAAATTTAAGCTGCGCTTTTTTTAAGATATATTCTGGTGCACTTTCAAGTGGTTTACCATCTTTTGTATAAAAAGAACAAAGAATATCTAAAGTTGGATGTTCTGTAAAAGGATTTACAAAAGCTGTCCTAAACCTAGGTATCACATACAAATCACTAAAATCTGCTTCAATATATGAGAATAAACTTGAACCGTCAACACGCTCTCCAGTAGATAAAATTGACTCTAAATAATCTTTGCTGGTAATAACAAAATTTAAAGTTTTAAGCTTTCCATCTTCTCCAACATATCTAAAATTTAGCATTTCGATATTGTGATCATCTATAAATTTTATAATATCATATTTTGTAAACTCTCTAGCAGGTTTTTTAAGATGCTTAACTAATTTATTGGGATTCATCAAAATTTCAAGATCTCTCATATATAATTGTAGTTTTTTATTAAAAAGTAAGTGTTCTTATTTAAAGAAGAATACCAACAAATATACAATCTTTTAGTATTTATATAGGTGTGGTTTTAATCTAAATTTTATAAATAAAAGTGTGCATTTACCTTGTATTAACTCTTAAAATCTTTTTCCATTCAAACCTAATAGCTTATTTTTGGTAAAAATTATTTTTATATGAAAAATTTAGTAGATCGCTTTATAAAATATGTGAAAATTGACACACAATCTGATCCCAATATTTCAGAATTTCCCAGTACTCAGAAACAATGGGACCTGGCAAAAATTTTAGTTGAAGATCTAAAAGAAATTGGTATGCAAGATGTATCTATTGATGATAAAGCTTATGTAATGGCTTCTTTACCTTCAAATGTAAATTATAAAGTACCTTCAATTGGTTTTATAGCTCATTTTGATACGAGTCCGGATTTTACCGGAACAAATGTAAATCCTCAGTTTCACAAGAATTATGATGGAAAAGCAATCGTTTTAAATGAAAAAGAAAACATCATTCTTTCACCTGATTATTTTGATGATCTATTACTTTACAAAGGTCAAACATTAATCACAACTGATGGTACAACATTACTTGGTGCTGATGATAAAGCCGGTATAGCAGAAATAATGACTGCTATGGAATATCTCATTCAACATCCTGAAATAAAACATGGCGAAATTAAAGTTGGTTTTACACCTGATGAAGAAGTTGGTAAAGGAGCACATGAATTTGATGTTGATAAGTTTAATGCTGAATGGGCTTATACTATGGATGGTAGTCAAGTTGGAGAGCTTGAATATGAAAACTTTAACGCAGCAGGTGCAAAAGTAACGATCACAGGGAAAATAGTACATCCCGGTTATGCCAAAGGTAAAATGATCAATTCAATGCTAATTGCTTCAAATTTTATAAAAGCTTTACCTCAAAATGAAATTCCACAAGAAACTGAAGGGTATGAAGGTTTTTTCCATTTGCATAATATGAGTGGTGAGGTTGAAAAGACCGAACTTGAATATATTATTCGTGATCACGATATGGATCTATTCATTAAAAGAAAAAATCAATTTCAGGAAGCTGCTGATTCTTTAAATAAAAAACTAGGTTCAGATCTGATTAAAGTTGAAATTACTGATCAATATTACAATATGCGAGAAAAAGTTGAACCTGTAATGCATATTGTAGATATAGCTGAAGAGGCTATGAAACAACTAAACATCAAACCTCTTATAAAAGCAATAAGAGGCGGTACAGATGGTTCACAGTTATCCTACAAAGGATTACCTTGTCCAAATATTTTTGCAGGTGGACATAATTTTCATGGCAGATATGAATATGTTCCTGTTGAATCAATGGAAAAAGCAACGAAAGTGATTATTAAAATTGTAGAAATTACTGCTGAAAAATATTCCAAATAATTTTAACAATTACATTTTTTTTAGAGCATTACTAAAAATGCATAAACCCTAAACTTTATTGCATGTAATTGCATTGTTTTGTGTAAATTTGAAAGCACGAAAAAATGAACTAAATGGAAAATAATAAATTAATTTCTTTAGCTAGTAAATACGGATGCCCTCTTTATGTATACGATGCAGAAAAAATTATTTCACAATTTCAAAGATTTGAAAAGGCCTTTAGTGGAGTTACAAATTTAAAAATAAATTTTGCTACTAAAGCACTATCTAATGTTAACATTTTAAAACTAATGAAATCTTTGGGTTCAAACTTAGATTGTGTTTCAATTCAGGAAGTACAATTAGGGCTTAAAGCAGGTTTTTTACCAAAAGAATTATCATTTACGCCAAGTGGTGTTTCTTTTGAAGAAATTAAAATGGCAGTAAATATAGGTACTAAGATAAATATTGATAATCTACCAATGCTAGAAGCATTTGGATCAGAATTCCCTGAAATACCTGTTTGTATTCGTATTAATCCAAACATAACTGCAGGTGGTAATCAAAAAATTTCGGTAGGACATAACAAAGCAAAATTTGGGATTCCTACTAATCAGATTTCTAAGGTAAAAGAAATAGAAGAAAAAACAGGAATGAGGATAAATGGGGTGCATATGCATACCGGATCTGATATTTTAGATGTAAAAGTGTTTTTAGATGCAGCTGAAGTATTGTTTAGTGTTGCAAAAGAATTTAAGGATTTAGATTTTATCGATTTTGGCGGAGGATTTAAAGTTGCATACAAAGAAGATGATCCATCAACCAATGTTGAAAAATTTGGAAAAATAATCACCAAAAGATTTAATGATTTTTGTACAGAATATGGTAAAGATCTAAGTATCATATTTGAACCCGGTAAATTCTTGGTAAGTGAATCAGGGAGATTTTTGGCAAAAGTAAATGTGATTAAGGAAACTGATTATGTTACTTTTGCAGGGATTGATGCTGGATTTAACCATTTGATAAGGCCTATGTATTACGGTGCTTACCACCATATTACAAATATTTCAAACCCTACCGGGAAAGAAAAAAAATATACTGTTGTAGGGTACATTTGCGAGACAGATACATTTGGTGAAGACCGCATGATCAACAAAATAAATGCTGGTGATATTTTATCTTTTCAAAATGCCGGAGCCTATGCTTTTACAATGGCTTCAAATTATAATTCACGCTTTCGACCACCTGAAGTAATGATCTATCAGGGAAAAGATTTTTTGATAAGAAAAAGAGAGACCATGGAAGATATTTTTAGAAATCAGATCGAAGTAGAATTAAAGCTTTAATTCTCTTTGTACAAAAAATATAAAAGAGGCTCAAGGCCTCTTTTTATTCTTCTAAGAATAATTATTATTTAGAATGAGGTTACATCAAAATTCTCCTCAACAATTGTTTTTACTTTATTATTCAAATAATTAAGTGATTTATAATTAGAATGTTCTAATGTAATAATTACCAAATCAGAGTTGGTATATTGTTTAATAGACGTACTAAAACCATTCCATTTTCCATTGTGATAAATTACTTTTTCTGTAGAATTATCATTAATTCTAAAACCATATCCATAAGGTACTTTTCTTCCGTATTTGGTTTCACCTTTTGAATACATTTCCTTTAAATTATGCTTTGAAATTATTTTTCCTGAATTCAAGCCATTGATCCATTTTAGTAGATCTTCAGCAGTTGAATATACATTTTTATCACCAACAATTGCATCATTTACAGTTCCAGAAATTTTTGCATGACGCCAACGTCTGTAAAGTCTATAACCCGATAATTGGTTTTCATTTACAATATCTTGTTCAAAGCGATAAACATATGAGTTATTCATTTGTAATGGTTCAAAAATATTGACGTTTAAAAAGTCACCATAATTCATTTTTGAAACCTTTTCAATAATTGAAGCAAGAACAAAATAGCCGGTATTTGAATAATCAAATCTTGAACCTGGTTTAAAGAATAATGGGAGTTTATGTTCTTCCATCATTTTTATCATTTCTATATTTGTTGGAGGTTTTGTATTATTCCATTTATGCTCAGCAAGCCAAAAATATTTTGGTAAACCGGAAGTATGATTCAATAATTGTCTAATAGTAATATCCTCATAAGGGAATTCATTAAAGTATTTCACAACTGTATCATCGAGATCGATCAAACCTTTTTCATAAAGGATTAAAATTGCAGTTGCTGTAAATTGTTTACTCACTGAAGCCAATTGAAATACAGAATTTTTATCAATTTTAGTTTTTTTATTAAAATCTGCGTAACCGTATTCGTTATTAAATATCAATTTACCATTTTTTGCAACTAAAACACTTCCATTAAAATCTTGCCTTTTATTAAATCTTTTTAAAACAGAATCAATTTTTACAGAAATATCTTTTGTAACAGATAAAGGATATGCTTGAATGGATTCAGGCTTACCTTCAACAACTTTAGTCGTTATATTTTTATAATTAACGCCTGCTGAAGTTGAAACACTAAAACTATTAAAAATGAAAAATATAAATAACAGGCTGTACCTGTTAATTATCATTTTTTGTTTATCAAGATAGAAGAAAAATATTTTTCTAAATTTAAAAAATATTCGATTCATTTTTATAACAATTTTTCTTTAATAACGATGATAGGTGTTAAATTTATTCAGCTATTATTCTTTTAAATGTAAGTATGCTGATTAAGTAACGTTTAAAACTTTATTTTATTGAATACCAATAGAAAATTTAACATTTAATAACTTTCTAAATTTCAGTACATTATAGATTAATAAATATTAATTATTAAATAATCTGTTTAATTTTAATTAAAGAGGGCAAATTAAAAATTTATTCCGGATATTCTATTCTCAAATGAAAAATATTATGCAACTTCTTTTTAATTACTTTTTTTATGGTTTGAATCTCTTTAAAAGTAATATCAGCATTCATAAACTGCCCATTTTGCATCTGACTATTAATAATTTTTTCCACAAGATCATCAATAAGGTTGGCTGTAGGTTCCTTTATGCTTTTTGAAGCAGCTTCACAGGCATCACACATCATTAAAATTGCTGTTTCTTTTGAAAATGGAATTGGTCCGGGATACTTAAAATCATTTTCATCTACATCATTGGGTGTTAATTTTTCTTGTAATTTATAAAAATAATAAATTGTACTTGTACCGTGATGTGTTCTAATAAAATCAATTATTCTATCCGGGATACCATATTTTTTAGCCAATTCTATGCCTTTAATAACATGATTAACAATAATATCTGTAGAATCAGTTGGTGATAGATCATTATGAGGATTTACATTGGTTGTTTGATTTTCAGTAAAATACATAGGGTTCAACATTTTACCAATATCGTGGTATAAAGCACCTGCTCTAACAAGCATTGCATTTGCACCAATTTCATTAGCAGAAGCTTCTGCTAAATTAGCTACTTGCATAGAATGTTGAAAAGTTCCGGGAGCTTTTTCATTCAATTCTCTTAATAATTTTGAATTAGTATTTGAAAGTTCTAACAATGAAACATCTGATACTAATCCAAATATCTTTTCATATATCAATATCAAAAATAATGATAGAAAAGAAAATACTCCATTTAAAACAAACATGGCAAAATAGCCCCATTTTAATTCTTGAGCATTACCATCCTGAATTAATGAAAAAGCAATATAGGCAACCGTATAAACCAAAGTTATCTTAATAATTGATATAAATAAATTTGCCCTTCGATGTAATTCTGATACGGTTAAAATTGTAACCATTCCAGCAATAATCTGTAAAAAAACAAATTCAAAACTGTTGGGTACTATAAAACCTAAAAGTAACACCGTTAATACATGCGCAAATAAGCCTAACCTGGCATCAAAAAAAGCTTTAAGTATAATTGGTAAAATTATAATTGGTACAACATAAATATAATTAACCCAATATTTTTGAACTATGGTAACCAATAAAACAAACAATAAAATATTAAAAAAGATAAAGGTTAATTTTGTGTTGTTTTCATAGATACTCGGACGATATTTTTCGAGAAATAAAAATAGCATTAGCAACACTAAAGCTACTAAAATTGTATAACCAAAAACAATCCAATTATAGTTTAACTCACTCCATAATTGTGTATCATATTCTTTTTTAAGTGAGGTTAATATTTCATACTTTTCACCTTCAACAAGGTCTCCTTTAGAAATAATTATTTCATATTGTGATACCAACCCTTTTGTAAATGAACGGTTTTTTAATTCCTCTTCTATAGCTCTATTTGTTAATTCTTCATCAAAAAAGACATTAGGTTCTAAAATCTCAAAAAATAATGTAGTGAATTTATCTTCTAAAAACTTATACCTCTTATTATCAAAATAACTTTGAATCGATATAACTAAATTGTCTGTTGTAAATAATTGATCAGAAATAATATCTTTTAATTCATTTCCGCTTCGTAAAGAGATCAATTTATTTTTTTGAACTTTACTATTATCAACTTTATTTAAAAACCCAACCTTATAAACAGATTCAATAAATTTTTGACCAAAATCTTTTATCCTCCTTTTATTAAAACCAATAGCGCTTGAATCTTCTAGTATTAAAGGAATTTTTTTAAGGTAATTTTCTTTAACTTTTTCTTCAACTTCCGCATCAACTAAAAAAAATAATTGTTTGTTGCTTTCAATTTCTTCAGCTTCTAATTTTAATACTTCATCAGATTTTTGAATAGCAAAATCAAAAGGAGCATACAAATTTTCATATTGCCAAGGTTTTCCTTTTTGAATATTATATTTGAATTGTCCTCCTTTTGGGAATAAATAAACGATAAAAACCGTAGTAATTAAAAACAGAATGACCTTATAAATAAGGGCATGATTTTGATAAAGTTTATTGATAAAATCTTTCATCCTTAAAATTTAAACTTCAAAAGTAATGATTTATCAAAGGATTCATAATTTTATTTATGCAAATTTTCTAATCGTATGGGAGTTTTTGATTTAATCCAATCTTTATAGGTTGTATATCCAGCTTTTACTTGAAGGTTTTTTGTTTTTTCCAGAATATTTTCAATTACACCATCTGGCATAATTATTTGTGATTTTATAAATGCTTCTATTTCTTCAACTTCTCTATCAACTTTTTTACATATATCAGTGTTTAAATTCTCAAGCCATTCTTCAAATAGATCATTTTCGACTAAATGCTCATCAATTATTTTTTCAGTCATTTGCTTTCCATGTACTTTTGATTCTTGAATATTACCTCTTCCTGTAACAGCATTACCAATTCCAAAAACATTATTGTAGCCAAAAACTCTGTAGTTTTCTTTACTTTTCATTTTTAACCATGAACCGTCATAATTTAATCCTTCAATTTGCTCTGGCAAACTACCAATTGAAGAAATTATCATAGGCGTTTCAATTACAATTGTATTTCCTGCTTTTGCATTGATTTTACCATTTTCAAGGGTAACTTTTTGTAATATTATAGCTTTTAAAGTATCGTTATCTTCAATTATATCTATTGGAATACTCAAAGGGATAAATTGAAACAAATATTTATCAAGATATTTTTGTAATAGTTTTTCAGAAACTTGCTTAGCTTTTTCAATACTTTCAGGTGTTTCATCTCTAGGTGATTTTAATGGCATATCTCTTGCTGTTCTCCTATAAACCAAACTCATCCCATTTAATTTCAATTCTTTTAGATCTGTATTATTTGCAGTTAAAATAGCAGCAATACCTTTTTTTTCAAATTCAAAGAGATCAACAAATATTCTTTTTTTTGAAAACAAAGCCTCTTGAACCAATTCAATCATTCCTAATTTTATAACATCTAATGAGGCTAAACCTCCTCCAACCACAACTGCTCCATCTTTGATTTCAATATTTAGCCCTTTATAACTAGGTTCGTGCTTATGGTTATACCAATACAACAATGAATTTTGATAGATCAAACTTTTTCCAATAAATTTATTGATATTTTTAATTGGTAATTCTCTATCTTTCCATGCGCCATTTGCTAAAATTACAACTGTGAACCCCCAATTTCTAACAAGATCTTCAAAACTTATATCCCTACCAATTTTAACATTAGGAATATACCGAATATTTTCATGATCAAGTTTTTGGTCAATATTTTTTTCTTGTTTATCGCGTAACCCAATGTGCCATTTTGGTAAACCATCTTCAATTTTTCCATAAGGAAGATCATTCATTTCAAAAACTACTACTCTATACGCTTTTGATGCTAAAGTAAAAGCAGCTTCAGAACCCGAAATAGATCCACCAATTATTGCTATGTAATGTTTCTTATTACTTGAGTCGATCATAATTAAAATGATTATGAATTTTTAAAGATTTCTTAAATATAAAAATTCTAAGAAATATGATTGTTATACTAATCAATAGTATAAAATCAACAATAAATATAAGCTATAATTTCATTAAAATTAACTACTTTCGTAAGAAAGATTTAAAATATCATTTTATGAGTAAAGAAGTTGTAATTGTATCGGCAGTTCGAACACCAATGGGTAGTTTTATGGGTAGCCTTTCAAGTATTTCTGCACCAAAGTTAGGTGCAGTTGCTATAAAAGCTGCAATCGAAAGAATTAATCTAGATCCTAATATAGTTGATGAAGTTTTTATGGGCAATGTAGTGCAAGCTGGTCTTGGACAAGCACCTGCAAGACAAGCTGCAATTTTTGCCGGTTTACCTTTTACAGTACCTTGTACAACTGTCAATAAAGTTTGTGCTTCGGGAATGAAAGCAATTTCTTTTGCTGCACAAGCTATTAGATGTGGTGATGCAGAAATTGTTATTGCAGGGGGAATGGAAAACATGAGTATGATACCATTTTACATGCAAGGTAGAAAAGGTCAAAAGTTAGGTAATATTCAGCTTGAAGATGGTATGCTTAAAGATGGCCTAACCAATGTTTACGATGGAAAACATATGGGAACTTGCGGAGACCTATGTGCAAATACACATGAATTTTCACGTGAAGAACAAGATGCCTTTGCAATTGAATCTTATGAACGTTCAGCGAATGCATGGAAAAATGGAAATTACAATGATGAAGTTGTACCTGTTGAAGTACCACAACGAAGAGGAGAACCAATCATAGTTAAAGAAGATGAAGAATTTAAAAATGTAAAACTTGAAAAAATACCTACATTACGTCCGGTCTTTTCAAAAGAAGGTTCCGTTACTGCGGCTAATGCTTCAACTCTAAATGATGGTGCAGCTGCTTTGGTCATTATGAGTAAAGAAAAAGCTGAAGAATTGAATTTAAAAGTGTTGGCTTCAATTGAAGGTTATGCTGATGCTGCACAAGAACCTGAGTGGTTTACAACAGCTCCAGCAAAAGCAATTCCAATTGCATTGAAGAAAGCTAATATAAAACAAAGTGAAGTTGATTATTGGGAACTAAACGAGGCGTTTTCAGTTGTTGGATTAGCAAATATTAAAATATTGAATTTAGATGCAGAGAAAGTAAATGTTAATGGTGGTGCAGTTTCATTAGGTCATCCTTTGGGTTGCTCAGGCGCAAGAATCATTGTAACTTTAATCAATGTTTTAAAACAAAATAATGCAAAAATTGGTGCTGCCGGTATATGTAATGGTGGTGGTGGAGCAAGTGCAATGATCATAAAAAACTTATAGCTTTATATCAATATTTTAAAATAAATTTTAATGAAATACGGAATATGTATCTTAAATTCGATACCATTGCGAAAAGAAGCTAATGATCAAAGCGAGATGGTATCTCAAATTTTATTTGGAGAAACTTTTATAATTATTGAAACAAACAACGATTTTTTTAAAATTGCATTAGATTATGACAAATATGAAGGTTGGATTTCTAAAGACCAAGTTGAATTTATAAATAAAGAATATTATCAATTGGTTAACAAATCTGAAAAGATTTACACAAATGAATTGGTTAATTACTTAACTGAACAAAACAATTCATTGACACCAATATCATTAGGAGCTTCCCTCCCATTATTAAAAGAAAATATATTTACCATAAATAAAAAACAGTTTTTTTTTGAAGGCGATAATAAATCTGGTGTTTTTAATAAAAATGAAATTATCAAAACAGCTTATTTATATTTAAATGCTCCATTTTTATGGGGAGGTAAAACTCCTTTCGGAGTAGATTGCTCAGGATTTACTCAAATGGTGTATAAAACTAATGGCCATTTTTTAGAAAGGGAGGCATATAAACAAGCAAATCAGGGTGATGTGCTAAGCTTTATTGAAGAAAGTGAACCTGGAGATCTTGCTTTTTTTGATGATAGTGAAGGGAATATAAATCACGTTGGAATAATTCTAAAAAACAATCATATCATTCATTGTCATGGAAAAGTTAGGATTGACAGGTTGGACCAAAGTGGAATTTATAATATCGAAACAAAACGACACACTCACAAACTAAGAGTTATCAAACAGATCTTCTAAGGTAATTAAAATAATTATCCGATTTTTAATTTTTTAACCTTACCTTTTTTATCATCTAAATTCTCAAATTCAGAATTATTTGAAATAAAATTCGGAACAATACTTTTTAATTTAGAAACTATTTCTTGTGAAGAAAGGTTATCTAAAACCATTACCTTTTCAATTTCAATTTTTAATTTATTATAATCAATTTTCTGAGTTTTAGCAATCATTATTTTATCGTGGTAAGTAGGAATAGTATCTTCTTCGTTTGCTAATAATTCTTCATATAATTTCTCTCCTGGTCGCAATCCGGTAATTTCTATATCAATATCTTCCGGATAACGAAAACCACTTAAATGGATCATTTTTTTTGCCAATTCGAAAATCTTTACAGATTCTCCCATATCAAACACATAAATTTCTCCACCATTACCCATTATACCGGCTTCTAACACCAGTTCACAGGCTTCGGGTATGGTCATAAAAAAACGAGTAATATCTTTATGCGTAACAGTGACCGGACCGCCTTCTTCAATTTGTTTTTTAAATAATGGTATTACAGAACCGTTTGAACCTAAAACATTACCAAAACGTGTTGTAACAAACTTAGTTTTGCCAAAACCATTTAAACAATTTGCATAAATTTCAGCTACTCGTTTGGTAGCACCCATCACATTAGTTGGATTAACTGCTTTATCAGTAGAAACCATTATAAATTTATCAACATTATTTTTTACTGCATAATTCATAACATTTCCAGTTCCTGAAATATTTACAAGTACTGCTTCATATGGATTACTTTCCATCAAAGGAACATGTTTATATGCCGCAGCATGAAATATAATATTTATTGAATATTTATTGAATATTTCCTCAATTCTATACTCATTCCTAACATCGGCTAATTCTACTGAAAAATTTTGAACTTCAGCTCTTCTAAAATCTTGTTGTAGATCATACAAAGCTGATTCTGCTTGATCTAATAAAATTAAATGTTGATAATCATATTTACTAATTTGATTTGCAATTTCACTACCTATAGATCCTGCTGCACCGGTAATTAAAATTACTTTACCAGTAAATTCTTTTTGAATAACAGGATTATTGATTTGTATTGGAGTTCTTTCTAATAAATCTTCAATTTTAACTTCAGATATTTGACTTACATTCAAATCACCATCAATCCATTGTTGCACAGGAGGTACAATTTTTACTTTAAGTGGTAATTGCGTAATTCTATCAACCTTTTCAAAAAGGTCATATGAATTGATATTTTGAATCGAAAATATTATTTCAGATATTTTATTTTTCTCTACATATTCTGCATTAATAGATTTAGGGTCAAGAATCTTTATTCGGTTAATTTGTTTGCCAATTTTTAATAGATTGTCATCTAAAAAACCTACAATTTTATAATTGATTTGTTTACTGCTACTCAATGTTGTATAAGTTAATAATCCAGAATCACCTGCACCGTAAATCAAAATATTTTTAGGTGACTTGTAATTAGATACAACTCTGTTAAACAAATACTTAAAAACAAAACGGCTCGAAATTAATAAAACAATATTCAATAAATAATGAATGAAAACAATTGATAATGGTATAAAATAATCATTATCTAAACTATAATTTCGTACTATTAAAGTAGTTATTAATGTCAAAGCCATTATTAAAGTAGCTGCCCAAAATACCTGAACAGCATCTTTTATACCTGTATGTCTTACAATTCCTTTATAAGAACCTACCAATAAGAAACTAATTAATGAGACCGAGATAATTAATGGTAAATTACCTATAAAATCATGCTGCCCAAAGTTTAGTGTAAAATTAAATCTTATTAGGTATGCAAGGAAAAATGCTTGCATACTTATAGAAATATCTATCAATAAAACTATCCAACGTGAAGTATATGCAGTTCTATTTTTAAAATATGATTTGTTCATTTAAATTAAGATATAAATGATAAGATTTATAAGATAAATCAAATAACTAGTTTAAATTCAATATGATAAGAAAAATAATAAAAACTCCTAAATATTAATTGTTACCTAAGATTAATGGTAAACCATCTTCACCGCCTCCAACAACAATTATTTTAGAATTAGGAGATTGTGCTAACTTTAAAGTAGCTTCAATTCCTTTATCTTTTAATATTTTATCTGTTAATGATGCACTTAAAATTTTGTTAGCATCTGCTTTTCCCTGTGCTTCAATACGTTGTTTTTCTGCCTCTTTTTCAGCTTTTTCTAATCTAAATTTATATTCTAAAGATTCTTGTTCTTGTCCCAATTTTCTTTCAATTGCATCTTTTATTGCAGTAGGAAGAGTTACATCTCTAACCAATACTTCATTTAATTGTACATATTGATTATCAGTGATTTTTTTTGTTTCATCAAAAATTTCTTGTTGAATTGCATCTCTTTTTGAAGAATAAATTTGTTCAGGAGTATATCTACCTACAACACTTCTGGTTGCTGATCTTATGGCGGGTTTTAAAACCCTGTCCAAATAGTTTTCTCCTTTTGTTTTATGTAACATCCCAAGCTTTTCTGCTTCTGGCTGATACCACGCTGTTGCTTCTAATTGTATATCCAACCCATTTGAAGATAATACTTTCATTTTTTCAGTTAACTCTTGTTGTCTAACTTCATATACTATTACTTCATTCCAAGGTGCTACTAAATGAAACCCTTCACCTAGAGGTAGTTTTTCTGTAACTACTCCTCCTCCAAATCTCTTCCATAAGACACCTGCTTCACCAGCGCCTATTGTTATAGTAGATTTTGATATAAATATTATTGCTAGAATAACTATAAAAATTAAGGGTACTATCCCTTTTGGTAATTGTAATTGTTGATTTTGTGCCATTGCATTAAAAATTAAGGGTAAAGTATAATTTTAAAACTATACCCGGGTTTATTTATCATTTTGTTAAATAAGTCCATTATACTTTCTAACGAACCATTCAATGCCCAAAGATAATACAATTAACGCTAATAACCACTTCCAATTAATTAATGCTTTAATATGAGTAATTTCCTGTTGTACAACCACATAATCTTCAGATTTTGAAAGCTTATTAATTAAATCATTCATTTGGGATGATAAAAACACCAATCCACCAGAGTTTTTTGCGAGATTTTGTAAATCATTAAAATTTGACTGTATATTTTGTTGTTCAACAGAATAATCCAGAACAGTAAAACTTCCCTTAAATCTTTGCTTATCATTATTGGATTTTACAACGAAATCATATATTCCTGAAGATAAATTCTTTAAATTTAATTCAAAAGAATTACCCATTAAAACAAAAGGAATATTTCTTTTGTTTTTGCTTTTCTGCTCTGTTAAACCAAGCTCCAAATTGGCATTTTTATCAAAAATATAATTTGCATCGTAATAATTTGATCTAATCTTTATTGTTTCATTTGCAAAATAATAGGGTTGATATTTTACTTCTAACCTATTCTTCTTTTTTGAATATTGTAAAAATTGAAAAATATTATTAGTGAAATTATCAAAATTATCAAATGATTTGTTGGTTTTATAACTAAAAGATCTCCATGTATAAATATTCTCGCCAAATAATAGGATGTTTTTATTATTATTTTGTTGAAATATCGTTAATAATGGAGATTCAGTTTGAATATTGTTTATTTTTTGATATAATAAATTTTGGTGAGGCTTATTTATTTTAATATCTCCAAAAAGATTTTGTAATGGTGGTAATTTTTCAAAATCTATGTCTGTTGTTTGAAAAATTGTAAAGTCAGTATTGTAAACCGCATTTATATTTTGAGTTGAATTAGTAAAGTCTTTATAAACTAAATTTTGGTTTTGATTTAAAAAATTCCAATCAGTTTTTGAACCTGTTTGCAATAAAAAATTAATATCCTGATCTTGAATATGTGAAAAAACTTTTTTAAATTTATTATTAGGCTGATAAAGTATAATATATTGATATTCAGAAAGATTATTTTTATATTCTGAAATATGATTTATAGTTAGTTTTTTTTGCTGATTACTTTCTATCGTTCTTTTCCAAAATCCAATATCAGGATGTAATACATCATATAATAACAAAATTTCCGACTTTTCATCTAAAACTTCAATTGAAAAATTATAAATATTATTTATCTTATTTATTTCATTATCCAATGGTGATATGACCGCTTTATAATAATGTTTCCCTTTTGATTGTGCTGGTAATGTAATTGTTTTATGATTATTGGTTTTATTTAATGTGAAATTTAATTTTTGCTTATAAACAATTTTATTCTCTTTAAATATTTCTAATTTTGAATTTATTGCTTGCTTACCTTGATAATTGATAAAAATCTCAACCGGAAAATTATGATCTATAAAAGTATATGTATTTACATTTATATTATCAATTTTAAGATCAATATAAGAAGTTGTATCCCCTATGATAACCGGAAATATTTTTTGTTTTGATTTGTAAAAAGTATAGTTATTACCATAAGTCTGATTACCATCACTTAATAAAATAATTGGTGCTATTTTATTAATATATAAATTATTTAATTTAGTTACAGCATTATAAATATTAGTTTGATTTTCATTGAAATCAAAATTCTCTTCCTTTTTTAACTGCGAGCCAAATGAATAGAGTTCAATTTCAAATTTTTTTCTAATATTATTATCTGATCTTATTTCTTTAGCTAAAATCTTTACAATTGAATCTTGTTTTAAATTCTTAATTGAAGTTGAATTATCAATGGCTACTAATAATTTAGGCTTAATTTTTTGAAAAGATCTTTGTTTAATTTGAGGGTTAATAAGTAATACTAATATACTAAAAAAAGTAATGAATCTTAAAAACGATAGTAAATAATCATATTTACTCTTCAATGCATTTTTATAGAAATACTGATAATAAACAATGACAACTGCCAATATCAGTGCTAAAAAAATTAATAATACACTACTCTGAAGCATATAAAGTTTATTGATTGTTGTATCAAAATTAAATTAGAAAGTTAATAATAAACTAAACTAATTTTAAGCTTTTTATCAATTCTTTACCCAATTGTGTATTGAGCATTTGTATGATCTTTTCATTTCCATAACTTAATTCCTCACGTAAAGTTGAAGAAGTTAGTTTAACGATCAACAAATTATTTTTTAAAACAATAGAATCTGTATAACTCATAACTCCTTTACCCATAACTACCCCCCAGGCTTCCTTTACATCTAATTGATCGATTCCTTTTTGCAATTTATTTTCTTGTAATAAATCATTAAGGATTTCTTTTATGCTAAAGGCTTGATTTTCTCGTTTTGACATTTTTTTAGCTAAATATTATAATTTATTTTTATTCTGATCAGTCAATTAAATTATAATTGAAACATTTTATAATCTAAATTTATATTTTTAATGATACTTTCAGTTCGTTCAGCATGAGTATCAGTAATGAAAATTTGTCCGAAATTTTTATCATTTACCAAATTGATTAAATGACTTACCCTGTTTTCATCTAACTTATCAAAAATATCATCTAATAATAATATTGGAGTAATATCAGATTGCTGTTTTACAAAGTCAAATTGTGCTAATTTTAAAGCAATTAAATATGATTTTTGCTGACCTTGTGATCCATTCTTTTTGATTTGATGATTATTTAATGTAAAAATTAAATCATCTTTATGCACTCCAACACTCGTGTATTGCAATATCCTATCTCTATCAATATTTTGCTCAAGAATATTTTTTAAATCACTGGACTTCAATTGAGATCTGTATTTTAGTTCAACATTTTCTTCAACTCTATTTTCATCTATACTGCCAATAATTTGTTTATATCTTTTTTGAAAAATCGGAATAAATTCTGATAGAAATTTTTTACGTTTTTCAAAAATTAATGTTCCAAAATTTACCAATTGTTCATTATAGACATCAATATTTGTTTGGTCAAAGGTAAGATTGGCTGCAAAGAATTTTAAGAGCGAATTTCGTTGTGCTAAAACTTTGTTATACTTTATTAAAAATTGCAAATATTCTTTATCGTATAAAGAAATGATACTATCCATAAATTTTCTTCTCATATCACTACCTTCAATTATAAGATTGGTATCTGAAGGAGAGATAATGACAACCGGAAGCAAACCAAAATGATCAGATAACTTTTCGTATTCTTTCCCATTTCTTTTAACCAATTTTTTATAACCTCTTTTTAAGCTACAACTAATTATTTCTTCACGTTTATTTTTTTGAAATGTACCTTCTATAACAAAAAAATCTGTATTGTATTGAATATTTTGTGAAGCTACCGAATTAAAATATCCTTTTGTATAAGACAAGTGATAAATTGCATCTAAAACATTGGTCTTACCTACTCCATTATAACCAACAAAACAATTAATTTTTTCTTCAAAACTAAAAGATTTTGAAGTAAAATTCTTGTAATTTACCAATGTCATTTCTTTTATAAACATAAAATGATTGTAATTTTATATATTGAAAGTATCGAGTTTAAAATACTTTTCACTTTTTTACATTTTTTAACTAATTGATTTATTGAGATTTAAAAATCTAATTAATTTCTTTAGAATTCAATTACAAAAAAACGAAATTTAAGTATAATTTCATCGATAGTTTTCAATAAAAATTATATTTTTGCGCAATTAATAAATCCAACGATGGCTACATATAAAAAAAGAGGAAATAAAGCTCATAAGCAGCAAGTAAATATTGAAGATCAAAGTACAACTGCTGAAGTTTTTAAAACGTTAGATGAAACCGCATCGAAATCAGAGCAGTGGGTAGAAAAAAACCAGAAACCAATATTCATAGGTTTAATTGCTATTACACTTATCATTTTAGGTTATTTAGCTTATAATAAATATATATTAGAACCCAAAGAGAAAGAAGCTGCAGATGAACTGGCTTTTCCGAAAGAATATTTTGAACAAGCACAAAATACTACAGTTGCTGTTGATTCAATATATAATTTGGCAATCAATGGTGCTGATGGCAAATACGGACTTATTGATATTGTAGATAATTACGGAAATACAAAAGCAGGAAATTTAGCAAAATACATGAGTGGTATTTCATACTTAAAATTAGGAGAATATGACAATGCCATTAAATATTTAAGTGATTTTTCATCTGATGATGAAATTTTAGGTGCTCTTGCTAAAGGCAATATTGGTGACGCTTTCGCTGAAATTAATCAGCCCGAAGAAGCACTTCAGTATTATTTGGATGCAGCTAATCTTAAAGATAACGATTTTTCAACACCTTTATATTTGTTCAAAGCAGGAAATACTGCAATGGATCTTAAAAAATATAAATCAGCTCAAGAATATTATACTAAAATAAAAGAAAACTATTCAAATTCTGAAGAAGCAAAACAAATTGATATTTATATTCAAAGAGCTAAAATAGCAGCAGAATAAAAGCCAAAATCTATGGCAACGTCAAATTTATCATCATACGATTCAACAACAATCCCAAATGCGAAAGATTTTCGATTTGGGATTGTTGTTTCTGAATGGAATCCGGATATTACTGAGAATCTCCACAAAGGTGCTTATGAAACACTTTTGAATCACGGAGCTAAAAAAGAAAATATTATAACCCTTAATGTTCCAGGTAGTTTTGAATTAATTTATGGTTGCAAACATCTTATAAAATCTCATAAATTAGATGCTATTATTGCCATTGGAAATGTAATTCAAGGTGAAACCCGCCATTTTGATTATGTTTGTGAAGCTGTAGCACAAGGTATTAAAGATATTAATATACAGTTTGATGTACCTACAATATTTTGTGTTTTAACTGATAATAACAAACAACAATCAATTGATAGATCAGGAGGTAAACATGGTAATAAAGGTATAGAAAGTGCTATTGCAGCTATAAAAATGGCAAATATTCAATAATTTTTTATAGTTAATCCAATTCTACTATCTCTCTCAATTCAATTCTTTTTTTAACAAAACTTTATTTTTAAAACCTTTGCATATTTCATATATTTGTAAGTTATCATATAAAAAATAGTTTTCTATGCTTGGAAATTTCTTTAAACCTCGAGCACATTACGTTTACAATTACAAACCTCGCTATTACGACGAGCGTAAAGAACGTATTGAAAATTTAAAAAAGAAATACGAAAAAACGGATTCAGATGTTGAAATCCCAAAAATAAGTATTAATAAAGATAGTCTAAAACAAGATTGGGCGAGACATAAAAAAAGCACTAACAACAGAAATACAAACATCAGACTAGCTGTAATAATCGCCATTTTGGTTGGTATAACCTCCTATATCTTTGAATTACATAAATTATTTTAATGTCGGATATCATTCAATTACTCCCTGATAACGTAGCCAATCAAATTGCTGCCGGAGAAGTTGTTCAACGTCCTGCTTCTGTAGTAAAAGAATTGCTCGAAAATGCTGTTGATGCTAAGGCAACAATTATTAAATTGATAATTATTGATGCTGGTCGCAGTTTAATTCAAGTAATTGATAATGGCATTGGCATGAGCCAAACCGATGCCAGATTATCATTTGAACGCCATGCTACTTCAAAGATCAGAACAGCTAACGATCTTTACAATTTAAACAGTAATGGATTTCGTGGTGAGGCCTTAGCTTCAATTGCTGCTATAGCATTTGTTACTTTAAAAAGCAAACAAGATACACAAGAACTAGGCACTCAAATTCAAATCAATGGTGGTGAAATCATAACACAAGAAATGATATCAAAACCAACCGGTACAAGTATCGAAGTAAAAAATTTATTCTATAATATCCCGGCAAGGAGAAATTTTTTAAAATCAAATACTGTTGAAACCCGTCATATTATTGATGCTTTTCAAAGAGTTGCATTAACTTATCCAAACATTACATTTTCTTTAATCCATAATGATAATGAAATTTTCAAACTGCCTTCAGGAAATCTAAGACAACGAATAATTAACGTTTTTGGCAAAAAGATTAATGAAAAATTAGTACCCATTCAGGAAGAAACAGATATTTTGAAAATTGATGGATTTATCACAAAACCAACTTATGCCAAGAAAAAACGTGGTGAACAGTTTTATTTTGTAAATGGCAGGTTTATTAAAAGCCCTTATTTACACCATGCTGTTTTAAGTGCTTTTGAAAATCTAATTCCTCATGGCTACCACCCATCCTATTTTTTATATTTAACAGTTCCTCCTAAGAGTATTGATATAAATATTCATCCAACAAAAACAGAAGTTAAATTTGATAATGAAAAAGATCTCTATGCTATTATACGATCAACAATAAAACATAGTTTAGGGCAATACAATGTAACTCCTGTATTAGATTTTGAAAAAAATCCGACTTTAGATACACCTTATGAATATAAAAATAAAGACGTTGATTCACCTTCTGTTGAAGTTAATCCTGATTTTAATCCATTTAAAGATGATCAAAACTCAGTAAGTTATCATCAAAAAAAAGATCTAAAGACCTCTTGGGAATCACTATATGCCAATTTAGAAAATACTGAAATTGAAAAGGATAATTCTACTCTAAACCTTTTTGATAACGATAGTGAAAATGCAAATAATAAAACTTTTCAAATTCATCAAAAATATATTTTGAGCCCAATAAAATCAGGGATTGTGTTGATCGATCAAAATGCAGCACAACAACGTATTTTATATGAAGAATTTTTAAAGAAAATTACTGTTGTTGGAATTGGAAGTCAACAATTAATATTTCCAAAAGATATTTCTCTTAATAAAAATGATATTCAAATTATTTTAGATCTTAAATCTGATCTTGAAAATGCAGGTTTTAAATTTAATATTTCTCAAAATGATATAATATCTGTTAAAGCTATACCTGCTTCTTTAAAGGAAGATCAAATCATCAATTTATTTGAAAATTTAATTGATAATGTTAATAATGATGTTCCTAATAGTAATTTTAGTCAATTTGATAGTATTGCAAAAAGTTTAGCAAAAAGTACTGCGATCAAAAAAGGAATAAAACTTTCAATAAAAGAACAAGAAGAAATTGTAAATAATCTATTTTTGTGCAAAGAACCAAACTTTTCACCTTTTGGTAAAAAAACTTTTATTACAATTACAACAAACGAACTAGAGGATAAATTTAATTTTTAAAATCAACTATGGGAAAACTAACACCAGCCATAAAAAATCTGATCATCATTAATGTACTCTTTTTCGTGGCATCACAATATATCATGCCACAAATGTATGAATGGTTTTCACTATTTTTTCTAAAAAATGAACATTTTGGTTTCTGGCAGTTTTTAAGTCATATGTTTATGCATGGTAGCGTTATGCATATCTTATTTAACATGTATGCTCTCTGGGCTTTTGGATCACCTCTAGAACAAATGTGGGGAAGTAAAAAGTTCCTTTTCTTTTATTTTTCAGCAGGTATTGGCGCTGGATTGATCTATACGGCTGTAAATTATTATCAATTCAATTCAGGGTTTCAAGAATTACTAAATAGTGGAATATCCAGCTCTGAACTTATTTCCTTAATGGATCATACTAAAATTTATCAAAATGAAACTTTACAAAAAATAAATGATATATATAACTCTCCAGCTGTGGGTGCTTCAGGTGCAATTTATGGAGTATTAGTAGCCTTTGGAATGTCATTCCCCAATGCAAAATTGGCTTTAATTTTCTTCCCGGTTCCTATCGCGGCAAAATATTTTATACCTGTATTAATTGCATTAGATCTATTTTCAGGTGTTACGGGATTTTCAATTTTTGGTGGAGGAATTGCACATTTTGCGCATGTTGGTGGTGCTATAATTGGTTTTATAATGATGAAATACTGGGAGAAGAATCAGTTTAAAAATAATATGTGGAATTAGTATTTAAAATCTGTATTATTAAATGAAATTACAATTTCAAGATATTAAATTAAAATATGACAATGCCAATGTTATAATGAAAATTATTTACATTACTGCTGCTGTTTTTATCTTAACTTTTCTAAATAATTCAATCTCTTTCCTTTCTAATAGTCAAGGAAATTTTATGATAGATTGGTTTGCGCTCTCCCCCCACTTTGAACAATATATTATTAAACCATGGACTATTATCACCTATGGGTTTATGCATGAAGGAATTTTTCATATTTTATTTAATCTATTGATCTTATACTATTTTGGTAATCTTTTTTTAAATTTCTTCAATGAAAAACAATTACTCATATACTATTTTTTTGGTATTCTCTTCGGAGGAATTGTTTTTATGCTAAGCTATAATTATATACCTGCATTACAAACAAAAAGAGCTGTATTAGTTGGTGCTTCAGCAGGTGTTACAGCTGTTTTAATTGGTATTGCTACCCATATTCCAAATTATGTAATGCGTTTTCAATTTATTGGAAATGTTAAATTAAAGATCATTGCTATTATCATTGTAGTACTTGATATTATTCAAATTCCTAATGGAAATGCCGGTGGACATTTGGCACATTTAGGCGGTGCTTTGACAGGTTTTTTATTAACAAACAATTTTAATAGTGGAAAAGATTTTATAACTTGGTCTGAACAATTTTTAAAAACAAAAAAACAAAAACCCTTTAAAACGGTTTATAAAAATAAGAAGGCTGCCAATACTAATGTACGTCAAACAGATGATCAACAAAGAAAAATTGATGAAATTTTAGATAAAATAAGCAAATCAGGATACGAAGCTTTAAGCAAAGAGGACAAAGACTTTTTGTTTAAAATTGGAAAGAATTAATATTAATTTTATGAAGAACCTCTCCTTTATAAATAAAATTATATTTTTTATAAATAACATTTTTGCCTTGTTATTTTTAGCTTCATTCGCCTCACCTTTTATACCCCCAAAAACAATTCCTGTATTATCTGTACTGAGTTTAGCTGTACCTCTATTATTGTTTATACATATTCTTTTTATCTTATATTGGTGGTTAGTGGGTGTTAAAAAACAATTTCTGCTTTCTGCACTTTGTATTTTATTAGCTGTTTTATTTTCTCACTTCCCTTATAAATTCAGCGAAAAAAATATAATTAGTGGTAATAGTTTTTCAGTGATGAATTACAATGTTAGACTTTTTAATAAATATCAATGGATTGAAGATGATAATATTCCCCAAAAAATATCTGAACTTATCAAACAAAATGATCCTGATATTTTAACTTTACAAGAATTATATCCTTCAACTGATATCAATATTGATTACCCCTATAAATACATTGAATTCAAAGGAAATAAAAAGAATTTCGGACAAGCCATTTATTCAAAATTTAAAATTATCAATAAGGGTTCCTTAAATTTTACTGAATCAAATAATAATGCAATTTTTATTGATATTTTAAGAGGGAGTGATACTGTTCGAATTTACAACCTGCATTTAGAATCGCTGGGAATAAAACCTAATAAAGATTTTTTAGGGGAAAAAGATTCTGAAAAAATGATAAAACGCCTAAGTAATTCTTTTATTAAACAACAAGATCAAGTTGAGAAATTCAATGCTCATAAGGATCAATGTAAATATAAGATCATTATTAGTGGTGATTTTAATAATACCGCATACTCGTGGGCTTATCATGAAATAAAAAGCGATTTAAAAGATACCTTTATTGAGTCAGGTAAAGGTTTTGGAAAGACCTATGATTTTAATAAATACCCATTAAGAATTGATTTTATTTTAGTTGATGAGTATTTTAATGTCAATCAACATAAGAATATTGACGTTAAATATTCTGATCATTTTCCTATTCTAACAAAATTGAGTTTTTAATGTAAATTTTTCTCTTTAATAAAAATACGATCAAACAATTCGAATAATGTGAAAATGCTACAATGAGATAATAAAATATTTCTATAGCATTACTACATTTCAATATTAATACATTAAAGCTCATAATCTCTCTCCACTTTACAAATTCTTACTTTATAAGTCTTGTACCATTTTTCTTTACCCTCTTTTTGAGCCAATAAATGTTCACTGTTTAATTTCCAATTTTTAATTGCTTCTAAACTATCCCAATAAGATATTGTAATTCCTAATACTTCTCTTGCAGATTCATATCCTAAAAATCCTTTTTGTCCTTTTGCTAATTCTTCCATTCTACTTGCCATTTTGGAATAACCTTTCGTGTTTTCATATAATAACGAACTGAATATCACTGCATAATACGGAGCTTGGAGTGTTTTTGCTATCATAATTTTTATTGTATTTTTGCCAACTCTAAATTTACACATATGTCGTCAGAAAAAAAAGTAGCTTTTTACACTTTGGGTTGTAAATTAAATTTTTCGGAAACATCCACTATTGCTAGAAATTTCCAAAAAGAAGGTTTTGATCGTGTTGATTTTGAAGAAAAAGCTGATATTTATGTTATCAACACTTGCTCAGTAACTGATAATGCTGATAAACGATTTAATACTATTGTAAAATCTGCTTTAAAACAAAATGAAAATGCTTTTTTAATTGCCATTGGATGTTATGCTCAATTAAAACCTGAAGAATTAGCAAAAATTGATGGTGTTGATATGGTTTTGGGCGCTACAGAAAAATTTAAAGTTACGGATTATATTAATGATCTTTCCAAAAACGATATTGGTGAAGTACATTCTTGTGAAATTGAAGAAGCTGATTTTTATGTAAGTTCCTATTCTTATGGTGATCGAACAAGAGCATTTTTAAAAGTACAGGATGGGTGTGATTATAAATGTACCTATTGTACAATTCCACTTGCGCGAGGTATTTCCCGTAGTGACACTCTAGAAAATATAATTCAAAATGCCAAAGAAATATCCCAAAAAGGTATCAAAGAAATTGTACTTACAGGTGTGAACATTGGAGATTACGGCAAAGGAGAGTTTGGAAATAAAACTCACAAACATACTTTTTTAGACCTGATAAAAGCATTAGATGAAGTAAACGGCATTGATAGATTTAGAATTTCATCTATTGAACCAAATCTTTTAAAAAATGAAATCATTGATTTTGTTGCGAGATCAAAAAGCTTTGTTCCACATTTTCATATTCCACTTCAAAGTGGTAGCAATGAATTACTTAATTTAATGAAACGACGATATCAACGTGAACTCTATGTTGATCGTGTTCAACAAATTAAAAAGTTAATGCCAAATGCCTGTATTGGTGTTGATGTAATTGTAGGGTTTCCCGGAGAAACAGATGAATTATTTTTAGAAACTTATCATTTTTTAAATGAATTGGATATTTCTTACTTGCATGTTTTCACATATTCTGAACGTCCAAACACAGAAGCTATAGAAATGGGAGGCATTGTACCACAAAATGTTAGAAATAAGCGCAGTAAGATGTTGAGAGGACTTTCTGTTAAAAAAAGAAGAGCATTTTATGAGCTTCAGATTGGTAATGAATTAACAGTTTTATTTGAAAGTGAGAACAAAAACGGTTTTATGTATGGTTTTACTGAAAATTATGTAAAAGTAAAAACACCTTATAAAAAAGAACTCGAAAATTCTTTACAAAATATTGAATTAAAAACTATTGATGAAGATGGAATTGTTACTTTTGATTGGGTAAAAGAACCTGTATTTATTTAATATATTTTATGGAACAATATTATACTTCGGCAATTTTAATTTTTACTTCTTTCTTTACATTGATCAATCCATTGGGTACCATGCCAATATTTATGTCGATGACATCTACTTTAAACGATGAAAAGAGAAAAAAAACAGCAAAAAAAGCAAGTATTGTAGCATTTTTCACCATTATTGCTTTTGCTTTTTCAGGACAGGTCTTATTCCAGTTTTTTGGTATCTCTGTTGATAGTTTTAGAATTGTGGGTGGTGTTATATTTTTTGCTATGGGCTGGGATATGTTACAGGCTAGGTTAGGAAAGATAAAACATACTGATGAAGAAGAAAAAATTGATGCATATGTTGAAGATATTTCAATAACACCTCTTGCCATCCCGATGATCTGTGGACCGGGTGCGATAACAAATGCAATTATTTTAATGGAAGATGCAAATACTGTAATTCAAAAAATATTATTGATTGTTGTTATTGCTTTGGTTTTATTTTTAACCTATTTAATTTTAGTAGGCTCAAGTAAAATTACTGAAAAATTAGGTGAAACCGGTAACAAAGTAATGATGCGTTTAATGGGGTTGATTGTAATGGTTATTGCAGTTGAATTTTTCTTTAGTGGTTTAAAACCGATTGTCTTATCAATAATAAATGCTTAATAATTCTAATAAAATACATGTATATTTTATACCCGGATTGGCTACCGGAATTCATATTTTTGAGCATATAAAACTTCCTGAAAATACTTTTGAGATACATTTTTTAGAATGGTTGATTCCAAAAACTTATAACGAAAGTATAGTGCATTATGCAAAAAGAATGAGTGATAATGTTATTCATCAAAATTCAATTTTAGTAGGTGTTTCCTTTGGGGGAATTTTAGCTCAAGAAATAAGTAAAATAATCCCAATAAAAAAAGTAATCTTAATTTCAAGTATCAAACATCATAATGAAATGCCAAAACGTTTAAACTGGATCTTAAAAACACACTTTTACAAATTATTTCCTTCTAAAACACTTGCAAGTTTTAATAAAGACTCAAAATATGCCATTAATGATAACCTTAAAAGGAAAGCAAAATTAATTGATAAATATTTACAGGTAAGAGATGAAAAATACTTAAATTGGGCAATCTTTAATGTATTGAATTGGCAACAAAATAAATATCTAAGAAATACAATTCATATCCACGGAAGTGATGATATTATTTTTCCAATTAAATATATTCAAAATTGTATCGTTATTGAAGGTGGAACTCATGAAATGATCTTAACTAAATCAAAAACTATAAACAATATTTTACAAGAAGTAATTTTAAAAAATGAAGATTGAAAAAACTAATTTTTCTGACCTATTTTTAATAACTCCTACAATTTTTACTGATAATAGAGGTTATTTTATGGAATCTTATAATCAAAAACAATTAGATAATGTATGTGGCATAAATTTTGTGCAAGATAATGAGTCGTTATCTCATAAAGGTGTGTTAAGAGGTTTACATTTTCAAAGACCCCCTTTTGCACAAGCAAAATTAGTAAGAGTAATTGTTGGTAGTATTTTAGATATAGCTGTTGATCTACGTAAAAAATCACCAACTTATGGTAAACATTTTAGCCATATAATTTCTGATAAAAACAAAAAACAATTGTTTATTCCTGTTGGTTTTGCACACGGCTTTTTAAGTTTAGAAAACAATACAATAGTCAATTATAAGTCTTCAGAATTTTACAATAAAGATTCGGAAGATTCATTACTTTGGAACGATAAAGATCTTTCAATTGAATGGGATGAAAAAAATCCAATTCTAACCGAAAAAGATATGAATGCCAAAAAATTTATTACATTTGAAAGTCCCTTTTAACTAAAAAAATTATTATCATGAATAAAGCTTCCCGTTTTTTAGCAATACTAGGTTTGGTTGTTGTTGCATATCTTTTTATCAATGCAAGCATATCAAACAAAAAAGATAATGTAAATGATCCTATAAAGAATACGAGCAATCTTTATGAAGTAAAAGCCTTAAAAATTCCTAAAAATCTAAAATTTGCCGGCGAAAAAGTCCCTACAAATAAAAGTGATATCAAAGAGCGGATTGATCGTGAATTATTGGTAAATACCTATTGGCAATCAAACGGATTACTTTATTTTAAAAGGGCCAATAAATATTTCCCTATAATTGAACCAATATTAAAAAAGCACAAGATCCCTGATGATTTTAAATATTTAGCTTTAATAGAAAGTGGTTTACAAAATGTGACTTCTCCTGCCGGTGCCAAAGGGTTTTGGCAATTAATGCCTAAAACAGCTAAAGAATACGGTTTAGAAGTTAATACTAATGTTGATGAACGCTATAATTTAGAAAAATCTACCGAAGCTGCCTGTCAATATATTTTAGATTCACACGAAAAATTTAAAGATTGGACACTTGCTGCTGCTGCTTATAATGCCGGAATGAATGGAATCTCAAGGAAAATTGAACAGCAAAATGTTAATAATTACTACGATTTATTATTAAATGATGAAACTTCCAGATATTTACCAAGAATTGTAGCTGTTAAAGAAATTTTAAACAATCCTAAAAAATATGGGTTTTTATTTGATAAAGAGGATCTGTATTCTATAACTCCAACACATGAAATACAAATTGATACTGCAATAACAAATTTAGCTCTATTTGCTGATAATCAAGGTATTAATTATAAAGTATTAAAGATTCACAATCCTTGGTTAAGAGAAAATAAACTAAATAATAAATCAAGAAAACAGTATCAAATTAAAATACCTAATTAAAAAACTTAAAGTATTTAAATAAGACTCTCAAGATTGTTTATTTTGAGAGTTTTTTTATTATAAAAAAATACAAATCTATATTTGCAATACTTCTAATATATTTCTCATCTAGTCATGAAGATAATCGATAAAATATTTTACTTACTCAATGTTTCATCAACTTCCCAATTAGCTTTAGCTTCGATAATATTTCTAAAATAATATACTTTTTCCGGTTGAATTTTCTTTAAATAATTACCTGTATCCCATTTTTTATTTTTGTTCTCATCGTATATAATTCTTATTTTATAACGGGAAGGAGCAATATTATTAAAACTAATTTTGTGAGATGTTTCAGCGTAATAATTTGCAACGACTTCACCTCTTTCATTGATTAGATCTACAATAATTGGGTATTTTTCAATATTTTTTAATGTCAAAAAAATTGAACTATAACTAGATGGCCTTTTGGTAGTAAATGACGTATTAATAGTATCATTTTGTACATCAAAAAAATCTACAACAGCACCTGGTAATAATTGTAAACTATATCTATAATCAAATTTTTTATCAAAATTAAAATATAATTCATTTTTACTTTTATTCAAATCAAGTGTATAGGAAACATTGATAGAATCTTTATCTAAAAAGTTTATTTTAGAAGTATCTATCTTTATTACAGGAGTATTACTCAACAAACTTAAAGTATCTCTTAAATTTAAAGTACCTCTTATTCCAAAATTTATTTTTAATGAATCAATATCTTTTTCTCTCAATTTTACCCTAACACTATCTCTAAAACTTTTATTTTCAACTATAAATTCTATTGAATCTTTTTCATATCCTCTATACCAGTAATGCAAAGTATCTTTAACTTTATCAAAATTTGAAAAGGATTTAAAATTATTATCTATTGCTGATAATGATCTAATTTTCATACTATCTGCAATCCCTTCATATGCAAATAAAATATGTCCTTTTGCAGATTCTATTGGTTTTTTAGGCAACCGAAATGGTAAAATTTCTTCAAATAGAACTATATTATATACCGAATCTGTAGGAACAGAAATGATATGAGGAATAAAACCAATTTTATCTTGTTTGGCATTATATTTATAGTTTTTACTATCATCATTCAAAGCAATTAAGGCATAATCGCCTGCTTTTATATTGCTGATCTCAAAATTTACACTATCCTTTAATGCACCAACATACATTGGTTTTTCTTTAAAAATGATTGAATCATTAAATGTTTCATCATAAGGATATAACATTAAAACAATATTTTTATCAGGTTTAAATTCAAATGCATCTTTTACAGTACCTGAAACCTTTAATGAATCGATATAATCACCGGTAGATATAATGTACTTAAAATTATCCAATATATTTCCCTCCGTATTATCAATGATACTCTGGCCAAAATTAAAAGTATAAGTAGTGTTTTCTTGTAAAGTATCTTGTATTTTAATTGAAATAAATTTGCTTGGCGAACCTTGAGGTACGATAACCGGAGGATATTTTAAAGGTGGAGATATGATCAATTGCGAATTAAGATCCTTTAATTTAATGTATTCATCAAAATAAATTTTAATTTCATCTTCGTCAAAATGAGTACTTCCAAAATCAGGATCTGACTTAACCATTATTGGTTTATCTTCATCAATTGGCCCTCCAGTTGGTCTTCCTCTTCTAGCACAACTAAAAACTGTAATAACAATAATCAATAAAACGAAAAAACGAAATTTCATATATATAAATTTGTTACAAATTAACAACTTATTTTGAGTTTATTAAATTCTTTTTTATGGTGTATAAGCCATTGTTGCTATGCTTATTTTAACTGATGGAGTTTGGGTCAATGCCAAACTACAAGCTTCAATCGTTGATCCTGTTGTAATTACATCATCTATGAGTAAAACATGTTTATTTCTAATCCTCTCTATATCAGTTATATCAAAAATGCCCTCAATATCTTGAATTCTCTCTTCTCTTTGTTTAAAAGTTTGTGTTTTTGCATAAGTTTTTCTTATCAATAAATCATCTATATATGGAATTTGTAATTTTTTCGATAAACTTTCACCAAATTTAGTCAGTTGATTATAACCTCTTTGTTTTAATTTTTTAGGATGTAAAGGAACCGGTATTATACAATCTATCTTTTTAAAACGATCAGATTGCAGAAGGTCATCCCCTAACCAGTTTCCAAAATATTTACCAATTTCTTCATTATTTCTATATTTGAGTTCTTGAATTAATTTTTGAACATTACTTTTTTTGTAAAAATAAAATAATGCAGTTGCTTCTTGTATATCTACCCTTCCATAAAATGAAGTTTCAACAGTATTATTATTTTCAAAACTAAAATTAGTTAAAGGTAGGTCATGCCTACAATGAACACAAATAGGCGACTCTCCTTCAAATAAAGATTTTTCACAAATAATACATAGTTCAGGAAAGAATATATGAATCAAATTTTTTAAAAAAGAAATCATAAAACATTTAATTTTGGTAAATTTAAGTAACTTTAAAAAAAAATCAGAATTTATTACTAAGATTACACAATATTTATAATTATCAACGTTATATAAGTTACGATTAATCAAAATGATATAATATTATGGAAGAAAAAATTAAAACTTCAAACAACAAGATTTTAATAATAGCATTAACAGTTTTACTGTTTTTACTAATTGGTTACACTTTTTATTTGAGTAGAGATCATAAAGAGGCTATTCAATTTTTACAAGATGAAAAAGAACAAATCATCGGTAACCTTACTGCAATGGAGGAAAAGTACGATATTGCCATTGCTGAAAATACAACCTTATCTGATTCATTAACGCATGAAAAAGAAAAGATCATAGCTTTTAAAGATTCAGTAATAAACTTAAAAAAAGCCAATTCTTCGGTTTTAAGAAGGTATAGAAACCAATTATCAAGTCTTAAAATTACCAACGAAAGATTGATCAATGAAGTTGATTCATTAAAAATGATCTCAAATGTACTAATCGATGAAAAAGATAGTATTTCTAATCAATTAGAAGTTCAAACCATCTATAATGATACTTTAACGGCTATTAATGAGGAACTGGCTAAAAAAGTTGAAATTGGTAGTGCATTAAATATTAAAGATGTACAAGTTACTGCATTAAAAATGCGTTCAAATGGTAAATATACCGAAACCAATAAAGCACAAAAGACTGATGCAGTTAAAATTGAGTTTAGATTAATGGAAAATGAGATTGCAACTCCTGGAGATAAAGAAGCTTATATTGTTTTACAAAAACCTAATGGAGCTGTAATTAATGCTAAAGGTACATTTCTTTTAAAAGATGAAACAGAGATAAAATATACTGATCAAACTATAATTAACTATGAAAATGCCGAATTAGATGTAGTTGTTTTTGTAGAAAGAAAAGGTGATAAATACGAAAAAGGGACCTACCCAATTAAAGTCTATGTTGAAGGTAGATTGGTAGGTATTACTAAACTTGAGTTAGATGATTCATTTTTAGGTTTATAATTAATTATTTATTTTTATTTTTAGAAAAAGCTGTCTAACAAGACAGCTTTTTCTATTTTTATAATTGATTTGTTAATTTAAATTTGATTATACACATAACTTCACTAAATAATTTATTTATTTTTGTCGGATGAAAAATAAAGACGAAACATTCAAGAAAGTAATATCTCATGCAAAAGAATACGGATATATCTTTCAATCAAGTGAAATATATGATGGTTTAAGTGCTGTTTATGATTATGGTCAAAATGGTGCAGAACTCAAAAAAAATATACGTGACTATTGGTGGAAAGCCATGGTTCAAATGCATGAAAATATTGTTGGAATTGATGCTGCAATTTTTATGCATCCTACTACATGGAAAGCTTCAGGACATGTTGATGCATTCAACGATCCATTGATCGATAATAAAGATTCTAAAAAACGTTACCGTGCTGATGTTCTAATTGAAGATTATGCCGAAAAGCTAAACCTCAAAGCAAAAAAAGAAATTACAAAAGCTGCAAAACGTTTTGGTGATGCTTTTAATGAGGAAGAGTTTATAACTACAAATCAGAGAGTTATAAAATACCTTGCCAAACGTGATGAAGTCTTAAAAAGAATGGCAAAGTCATTAGAAAATGAAGATCTTAATGATGTTAAAACATTGATCGAAGAGTTAGGAATTGCTTGTCCTGTTTCGGGTTCTAAAAACTGGACAGATGTTAAGCAATTTAACTTAATGTTTGGTACTAAATTAGGCGCAACAATTGAATCAGCAATGGATCTCTATCTGCGACCTGAAACTGCTCAGGGTATTTTTGTAAACTTTGCCAATGTTCAAAAAACAGGTAGAATGAAAATTCCTTTTGGTATTGCACAAACCGGTAAAGCATTTAGAAATGAGATTGTTGCACGACAATTTATTTTCAGAATGCGTGAATTTGAACAAATGGAAATGCAATTCTTTGTCCGTCCGGGTGAAGAACTTAAATGGTACGAGCATTGGAAAGAAAAACGATTAAACTGGCATTTATCACTTGGCATTGATAAAAAGAACTACCGTTTTCATGATCACGAAAAATTAGCGCATTATGCCAATGCTGCTGCAGATATCGAATTTGATTTTCCTTTTGGATTTAAAGAGCTTGAAGGAATTCACTCTCGTACAGATTTTGATCTAAAAGCCCATGAAGAATACTCAGGAAAAAAATTACAATTCTTCGATCATGAAATGAATAAGAGTTATGTTCCTTTTGTAATTGAAACTTCTATTGGATTAGACAGAATGTTTTTAGCTATATTTTCATCCTCATTGCTAAGTGAAATTTTAGATGATGGTTCTGAAAGAATTGTTTTAAAATTACCTGCTGTTTTGGCACCAACAAAAGCTGCAGTATTACCTTTGGTTAAAAAAGATGGATTACCCGAAATTGCACGCAAGATAATTGATGATCTAAAATACGATTTCAATGTGAGTTATGATGAAAAAGATGCCATTGGACGTCGTTATCGTCGTCAGGATGCAGCAGGAACACCATTTTGTATTACAGTTGACCACCAATCAAAAGAAGATAATACTGTAACGATACGACATAGAGATACAATGGAGCAAAAAAGGGTTACCATTGAAGATCTAAAAAATATTATATCTAAAGAAGTTTCAGTTAGTGATTGGTTAAAAAGAATAAATTAATTAAATTATGGTCACAAAAGATAGTGTAGGAAATATTTTAAATGACGGTGATTCAGTTACAGTCAATAAAGATCTTAAGATCAAAGGGATGTCAACTACTTTAAAAAGAGGTACTAAAATTAAAAATATCCGATTAACAGAAAGCAATCAAGAGGTTGAATGTCGTGTTGGCAAAAGTGTTGTTGTGCTTAAAACTCAATTTCTAAAAAAAGCTTAGACATTTGTAATATTATATAATGCAGAAAAAAATAAACATACAAAACAAAAAAGCTCGCTTTGAATACGAAATAATTGACACTTATATTGCTGGTATTATATTAACAGGTACCGAAATTAAATCTGTCCGCGAAAGCAAAGCCCGTATCACTGAAAGTTTTTGTGAATTTAATGATGAAGGAGAGCTTTTTGTTATAAATATGTTTATTGAAGAATATAATAGAGGTAGTTATTACAACCATAAACCTAAAAGTGAACGCAAATTATTACTCACTAAAAGAGAAATAAAAAAATTGCGAAAAGATGTTCAAAATGTCGGGCTAACAATAATTCCTTTAAAACTTTTTATAACTGATAAAGGATGGGCAAAATTACAAATCGCTCTTTGCCGTGGTAAAAAATTACACGACAAACGCGAAACTATAAAAGATAGAGATTCTAAAAAGGATTTAGCACGAATTAAAAAGAATTTTTAATGGGAATAAAAGATTTTCTTAACTTCATTAGATGGAAAAATATATTAATGCTTGTTTTGATACAGGTTTTGATAAAATACGTATTGTTTACAAAGTTTGATACTTATACTTTTTTAGATGATTTTCACTTCTTTATATTGATTTTGTCAACAATTTTTATTGCTGCTTCAGGATATATCATCAATGATATCTACGATATTAAAGCTGATGCTATCAACAAACCAGAAAAGGTTTATGTAGGAAATAAAATTTCTTTAAAAAAATCTAATAATCTTTATTTTATTTTAAATATGTTTGGCCTTATATTAGGTTTATATCTTTCCTATTATATTGAAAATATATCTTTTTTTATTATTTATATTATTATATCTTTCCTTTTATATAGATATGCTATTTATTTGAAAAAGAGGTTTTTAATTGGTAATTTAACTATTTCAATTTTAATATTTTTAAGTATTATTATCGTTGCAATATTTGACTTGGTTCCTGCTACGAACGACTATAATCAACAGGGTCAATTATTAGTGTTTTTAATTCTTGTAAAAATTGCTTCATTTGCTTTTATACTCACTTTATTAAGAGAAATAATAAAAGATATTGAAGATATTGAAGGTGATAAAAAAATAAATTCGAATACTATTCCTATCGCTTTAGGTATTGATAAAACAAAAAATATTATTATTCTTATTGCAATAGCAGCACTTTTAGGCCTTGTATATTTTGCTTCAACTTATTATGAAAGTAATAAACTTATTTTTTATTATTTACTATTTCTTGTTGCATTACCACTACTCTACTTCATGGTAAAAATTAAATCTGTACATACAAAAGAAAAATTTAATAAATTAAGTAATCTATTAAAAATCATTATGTTAATAGGTATTCTAACAATTTTATTATTATAATATGATCAATAATAAAATAAAGAATAGACATATTATATTAGCTTCGAGTTCTCCTCGGCGACAACAATTTTTAAGAGATCTAAACATCAATTTTGAAATAAGAACAAAAGATGTTGACGAAACTTATCCCAATCGCTTAAATGGCTCTGAAATTACCGATTATTTAGCACAGTTAAAAGCAAATGTATTTTTAGATGAATTAAAAAAAGATGATATTCTTATTACTTCAGATACAATAGTTTGGCTCAATAATAAAGCTATAGGCAAACCAAAGGACTTTGAAGATGCCAAAAATATTCTTTTACAATTATCCGGTAAAATGCATGAAGTAATTACATCTATAGCAATTACTGATAAGCAACATCAAACTATTGTAAATAATATCACAAAAGTGTATTTTAAAGCACTATCGCTACCGCAAATAGAATATTATATAAAAGAGTTCAAACCCTATGATAAAGCAGGTAGTTACGGTATTCAAGAATGGATTGGTTTTATTGGAATTGAAAAGATTGAAGGAAGCTATTTTAATGTTATGGGATTCCCTACACATAAATTTTATGAAGCATTGATGAATTTTTAGATTTAACACATATAAATTCCTATTTTTGTGCCTTTCAATACTAATGCTTAATATTAAAAACATTCAATGAAAAAATACACTTTTACTGAAAAAAAAGATACACGCTCTGGTTTTGGAGCAGGATTAGCAGAATTAGGTAGAACTAATACTAATGTTGTAGCGCTATGTGCTGATTTGGTTGGTTCTCTAAAGATGGACGAGTTCATTAAAGAAAATCCCGATAGATTTTTTCAAGTGGGAATTGCAGAAGCCAATATGATGGGAATTGCAGCAGGATTGACTATTGGAGGTAAAATACCGTTTACCGGAACTTTTGCCAATTTTTCTACCGGTAGAGTATATGATCAGATCAGACAATCTATTGCTTATTCAAACAAAAATGTGAAAATTTGTGCTTCTCATGCCGGTTTAACTTTAGGAGAAGATGGTGCTACACATCAAACATTAGAAGATATTGGTTTGATGAAAATGATGCCCGGAATGGTAGTCATCAATCCTTGTGACTATAATCAAACCAAAGCAGCTACAATAGCGATTGCTGATTATGAAGGTCCGGTTTACTTGCGTTTTGGACGTCCTGCCGTTCCTGTTTTTACACCAAAAGACCAAAAATTTGAAATAGGCAAAGCTCTTAAATTAACCGAAGGCAATGATGTAACTATTATTGCTACCGGTCATTTAGTTTGGGAAGCGTTACAAGCAGCCGAACAGCTAGAAACTCAAGGCATCAATGCTGAAGTTATCAATATTCACACTATCAAACCGTTGGATGAAGAAGCTATTTTAAGATCTGTTAAAAAAACGGGATGCATAGTAACTGCTGAAGAACATAATATTTTAGGAGGTTTGGGTGAAAGTGTTGCAAGAACATTAACTTTAAACAACCCTGTACCCCAAGAATTTATTGCTGTAAATGATCTATTTGGCGAATCAGGAACGCCTACACAGTTGATGGAAAAATATAATTTAAATGATAAAGCCATCATTAAAGCTGTACATAAAGTTATCAAAAGAAAATAATTAGTATCTTTATAAGTTGAACATATAAAAAATATAAATTATGAAGAAGTTAATTTTAATATTACTTGTTTTTGGAGCGTTTTCTACTTTAAATGCACAATTTTTAAATTATGGTATTAAAGGTGGTTTAAATTACAACTCTAATGGAAATTTAAGAGATGTTTCCGGGTTTCAAGAAGATCTAAAAATCAGATCTAAAGAACAAACCGGATATCATTTTGGAGTTTTTAGTGAGATCAAATTACCCTTGTGGATTTATCTAAGGCCTGAATTATTATACACACATACAAAAAGTAGTTATAAAGATGATTCTTATAAATCTGAACTTACAATCAACAAAATTGATGTACCTGTTTTAGCGGGTGTCAGAATATTAAAAATTGGTAGAGTATTTGCCGGTCCGGTTTTTACTTATATGCTCGATACTGATTTTAAAAGTACCGACATTTATGATAATGTTAAAAATTTAAGCTCTGATGATTTTGGAGTTGCCGCTCAATTAGGTGCTGGCATTGTCTTAGGACAATTTGGTGCCGATATTCGTTGGGAAACAGGCTTTACAGATACTGAAGCTCAATTTATTGGTGATCTTACAGGAGGTTATATTGATTCGTCAAACGAAGCTACTATAAGAATTGATACAAGACCACAACAATTTATTTTAAGTTTTTTCTACCAATTTAGATAATTTTCTTAAACTGCTAAAAAAAAGGAATCAAATATTATTTGATTCCTTTTTTTAATATAATTATTACTTTCCAAAAAAACACAAAAACAAAAAATTATTTGGTAAAAGATAAAAAATTCTTATTTTTATTGTAAATCAATTATTTATGCCAACCAAAATAAATAAATTCAACTTTATCATAATCATATTAATATTTAACTTAGCTTGTTCTATACAAGCACAACAAGATCCTCTTAATAAAGAAAAAACAGTAGGACATGTTACAGATACTAGTAAAACACTTAATAAGAAGAAACAGATCTTACCGGTAATTATACCAGTAACAGAACCAGCTGTTGGGTATGGTGCCATTGGTGGAATATTATACATGATTCCTAAAAGAGAACCTGATATAATTGTTGCTTTGGCAGGTCTAACAAGTAATGGTAGTTGGTTTACCGGAGGTGGATATGTTGGGTTTTGGAATGATGGTAATTTAAGATATAGAGGATTAGCTGGTTATGGCAAACTTACTTTAGATTACTATGCTTTTAATGGAAAACTACCAATAACATTTGATCAGAAAATCTTTTCGCTTATCCAACAAATTAGTTTTAGGTTAGGTAACAGCGATTATTTTTTGGGTGGTAAATATCAATTTTCAAAGATTAATATACCTTTACACTCTGACCCAGATTTTGAAAGTATCATACCAGAAGATATAGATCTGATCAACAGTGGTATTACTGGAATTCTAGAATTCGATAACTTAAATAATTTTTTAAGTCCTACCAAAGGAAGTAAAGTTACTATAAGCTATTTACAAAATCTGGAACTTTTAGGAAGTACTAGAGACTGGGGATCACTAAACTTTACATCATATACATTTTTGCCTGTAAATAAAATTTGGACTCCAGGTCTAAGAATAGAATCGCATTTATCAACCGGAAGACCTCCATTTTACTCTAAACCATATGTTAGCTTAAGAGGTGTTCCTGCTATGCGATACCAAGGAAATTTTACAGCTTTGGCTGAAACAGAACAGTTATTTAACTTCAAACCTCGTTGGGGGTTAGTTGCATTTACAGGAATTGGAGCTGCTTTTGAATCAATTGAAGAACTTAAGATTGATGAACTTGTTTGGAATGCTGGAGTTGGAGTAAGATTCCTGGCTATTAGATCAATGGGAACTAAAGTAGGTTTCGATATTGCAAGAGGTCCTGAAGATTGGGCTTTTTATGTAAATATTGGATATTCTTGGTTAAGATAACTTATTATCTTTGAAATACTTATTAAACAAAACGATCTTTAAAAACATATCTTAAATAATTTAGGCATCATTATTGGTATAGATTTGTTAATAATCTCCAACTTGGCGATAAAAATTAAATTTAAAATTATTTATTATGAAAAAAATACTACCTATTCTATTATCAGTTTCTTTATTATTTGTGTCATGTGTTAGCGAAATTGGACCTCCGGGCCCTCCAGGTCAAGATGGTATCAATATTATGGGCCAAATATTTGAGGCTCAGGTTAATTTTAATGATTCAAATAACTATGAGGTTTTAATTGATTTTCCTTCAAATATTGAGGTTTATGACACTGATGTTGTAATGGCATATATCTTATCGGGTGTTGATAATGGAGTGGATATTTGGGAACCCTTGCCACAAACTTTGTTTTTTGAAGATGGAATATTACTCTATGGTTTTAACCATACTTATGCTGATATTCAATTTTTCTTAGACGGCACAGTTTATCTAGATGATTTGTCAACACAGTTTACACAAGACATAATTTTTAGAGTTGCTATAATTCCGGCAGAATCTGCACAAGGCTTAAATCTAGACAATTTGGATAGTGTTTTAAACTCATTACAAAATCAAGAAATTATTAGATTGAACTAATTTATATTAATTAATATTTTTTAATATTAAAAATCCCCTTCAAACAAAATGTTCAAAACCATTAGTTTGAAGGGGATCTTTTTGTATACAATTGTAATTCATTTTAAGAGATTAAATCTATAATTGAAATTAGCAAACTAGTGCACGAATTAATAAATAATATCACACATATCTTAAATAGTTTTAAAAAAACTTATAACAACAAAATTTTAATAGTTAAAATGATATAAATCATTCTTAATTAAGCTTAAATTAATTACTTTTGGCGGTCTTTATTTTTAAAATAAATAAAAGAATCTCGAATAAATAATCAAACAGAATAATTAACTTAAAGAATTATATTAATTAAAAGATCATTATGGAAAAACAGTTAAACAAAAGAGTTTATAAATTTGGTGATAAAAAAGCTGAAGGAAACAGTAAAATGAAAAACCTTTTAGGAGGTAAAGGTGCTAATTTAGCGGAAATGAATCTTATTGGTATTCCAGTTCCTCCTGGTTTTACAATTACCACTGAAGTATGTACTGAATATAATCAAATTGGTAAAGAAAATGCTGTTGCATTAATTAAAGCTGAAGTTGAAGATGCTGTTAAAAATACCGAAAATATTTTAGGAACTAAATTTGGAGATAAAGAAAACCCTTTATTATTATCAGTTCGTTCAGGAGCAAGAGTTTCAATGCCCGGTATGATGGATACAGTTTTAAACTTAGGTTTAAATGATGAGGCTGTTGAAGGAATTGCTAAAAAATCTGGTAATAACCGTTTTGCATGGGATTCATATAGAAGGTTTGTCCAAATGTATGGTGATGTAGTTTTGGGAATGAAACCTGAAAGTAAAGAAGATATAGATCCTTTTGAAGCAATAATGGAGGATCTTAAAGAAAGAAGGAATATTGAACTTGATACTGATTTTACTGTTGAAGATCTTAAAGAGTTGGTAACAAAATTTAAAGAAGCAGTTACTAAACAAACCGGAAAAGAATTTCCAGATAATCCTTGGGATCAACTTTGGGGAGCAGTAATGGCTGTTTTTGATAGTTGGAATACTGATAGAGCTGTTTATTACAGAAGAATGCATAAATATCCTGATGATTGGGGAACTGCTGTAAATGTACAAGCAATGGTTTATGGAAATATGGGATCAAATTCAGGTACAGGTGTAGCTTTTACACGTGATGCAGGTACAGGAGAAAATATTTTTAATGGTGAGTATTTAATTGATGCTCAGGGAGAAGATGTTGTAGCTGGTATTCGTACACCACAAGAAATTACAAAAGAAGGTTCATTACGTTGGGCAAAGTTAGCCACTGTATCCGAAGAAGATAGAGTTTCTAATTTCCCTTCTTTAGAAGAAGTTATGCCCAAAGTTTATAAAGAATTAGTTGATATTCAAAATAAATTAGAAGATCACTATAATGACATGCAAGATATTGAATTTACCATTCAAGATGGTAAATTATGGATGTTGCAAACACGTAGTGGTAAACGAACGGGTGCTGCAATGGTTCGTATGGCAATTGAAATGCTTGAAGAAAGAAGAATTGATGAAAAAGAAGCACTCATGAGAGTTGAGCCTAATAAATTAGACGAATTGCTTCACCCTGTTTTTGATAAAACAGCAATGAAGGAAGCTAAAGTTCTAACAAAAGGTTTACCTGCATCTCCGGGAGCAGCAACCGGACAATTGGTTTTCTTTGCAGATGAAGCTGATAAATATGAAAATGCTATCTTAACACGTATTGAAACTTCACCGGAAGATCTGGAAGGAATGAATATTGCCAATGGTATTTTAACTGCCCGTGGTGGAATGACTTCTCATGCCGCTGTAGTTGCCCGTGGAATGGGTAAATGTTGTGTGTCAGGTGCCGGTGAGTTAAAAATTGATTATAAATCTCGTATTTTAACTATAAAAGGTGAAGTTTTCAAAGAAGGCGATTGGGTTTCATTAAATGGTTCAACAGGTGAATTGTATAAAGGTAGTATTGCTACCATCGACCCTGAATTAAGCGGTGATTTTGGTAAATTGATGGATCTTACTGATAAATTCAGTAGAATGTATGTAAGAACAAATGCCGACACGCCTCATGACAGTAAAGTTGGTCGTGATTTTGGTGCTCAAGGTATTGGACTTTGCCGTACAGAACATATGTTTTTTGAAGGTGTAAAAATCGTTGCTATGCGTGAAATGATTTTAGCTGATGATGTTGAAGGAAGAAAAGATGCTCTTGAAAAATTATTACCTATCCAACAAAAAGATTTTGAAGGTATTTTTGAAGCAATGCATGATTTACCTGTAACTGTTCGCTTATTAGATCCACCTCTTCATGAATTTGTACCTCATGATGAAAAAGGTCAACAAGAAATGGCTAATGTGATGGGTGTTTCAGTTGATGTAATTAAACAAAAAGTTGAAGATCTATCTGAATTTAACCCAATGCTGGGCCATAGAGGTTGTCGTTTAGGTAATACTTACCCTGAAATTACAGAAATGCAAACTCGTGCTATAATTGGTGGAGCACTAACACTTAAGAAAAAAGGTGTAGTTGCAAAACCAGAAATAATGATTCCATTAACGGGCACTCTAGCTGAAATGAAATTGCAAGAAGATATTGTGAGAGATACTATAGCTAAAGTTTTTGAAGAAACCGGTGATACTATTGACCATTTAGTTGGTACAATGATTGAAATTCCTCGTGCTGCATTAACAGCTGATGAAATTGCAAAATCAGCAGAGTTCTTCTCATTCGGAACAAATGATTTAACTCAAATGGCCTTTGGATATTCTCGTGATGATGCCGGTAAATTCTTACCAATTTATATTGAAAAAGGTATTTTAAAACACGATCCTTTTGAGGTATTAGATCAAGAAGGTGTTGGACAATTAGTTGAAATGGCTGTTAAAAAAGGTCGTCAAACTCGTCCTGATATTAAATTAGGTATATGTGGTGAGCATGGTGGTGAACCAAGTTCAGTTGAATTCTGTCATCGCACAGGATTAGATTATGTTTCTTGTTCACCTTTTAGAGTGCCAATTGCTAGATTAGCAGCTGCACAAGCTAAAATTAGAGAAGGGTTAAACTAATTTTTTAAATTATATTTTTAAAAGGCTGTCTTAAAAGACAGCCTTTTTTTGTAATTTTATTTTTTAAAAAGCAAATTATCATGAAACATAAATCTCAATACATTGTCAATATTTTTTTATTCTTATTTTTTATTTTACTTTCAACTAAATTTCAAGCTCAAAATAATAATTCTGCCTCAAATATTATTCCGGGATTTGATCTTGCCAATCTAGACAAATCAGTTTCTCCAAAACAAGATTTTTTTCAATATGCAACCGGCGGATGGCAAAAAGCCAATCCACTACCCGAAACAGAAAGCAGATGGGGGTCTTTTAATATTTTATATGAAAACGGTCAAGTAAAATTAAAAGGCATCATCAATGAAGCTGAAAATAAAGGTGGGTTAAAAGGAAGCAATTCACAATTAATTGGGGATTTTTACAAATCTGCTATGGATTCAATAGGTATTGAAAATGCAGATTTATTTCCATTAAAATCTCGTTTAGATAGAATTGATGCCTTAAAATCCTCTAAGGATTTTCCAGAATATTTTGCTACAAATCGTAAAGAAGGAATAGGTTCTCCCCTATCATTTCACATCGGTACAGATAAAAAAGATAGTGAAAATTATATTGCTTATACTTCTCAAAGTGGTTTAACCTTACCCGATAAAGATTATTATTTAAAAGATAATGAACGTTTTAAAAAAATAAGAATTGCTTACAAAGATCATTTGCAAAAAATGTTTATTCTTATGGGAAATGACTCCAAGACCGCTGCAATAAATGCAACTACTGTTTTTGATTTAGAAAAAAGAATTGCACAAAATTCAATGTCGAGAATTGATCGGAGAAATCCGGAATTGACCTATAATAAAATGACAATTGCCGAGCTTCAAAAACTTTCACCAGATTATAATTGGCATAATTATTTAAATGCTTTAAGTGTTGATATTGATAATATTATTGTTTCTCAAGTTGATTTCCTTAAAGGAACTAACATTTTATTAAAAGAAGTACCCATTGAAGACTGGAAAATTTATTTTAAATGGCATTTGGTTGATGGTGCAGCATCATGGTTATCTTATAAATACGTCAAACAAAATTTCGAATTCTTTAGTGGAGTTTTAAGAGGTGTTAAACAAATGAAATCTCGTGAAAAAAGATCTGTAACTCTGGTAAACAATAAATTAGGAGAGCCTCTTGGTAAATTATTTGTTGAAAAATACTTTCCTGAAAGCTCAAAAAAAGAAGTTGAAGGATTAATTGAAAACCTCAGATCAGCTTATTTAGATAGGGTAACTCAATTAGATTGGATGAGTGATGAAACAAAGGTAAAAGCAACCGAAAAACTAAAAGCTTTCACTTATAAAATTGGTTATCCTGAAAAGTGGAAAGATTATTCTACAATTGATATCAAACCAAATACTGTTATCGAAAATATATATGCTGTTAATCGTTGGAAAGCTCAAGAAAATTTATCTAGATTGGGAAAACCAGTAGATAAAACAGAATGGGGAATGACACCTCAAACCGTAAATGCATATTATAATCCTGTAAATAATGAAGTGGTTTTTCCTGCAGGTATTTTACAACCTCCTTTTTACAGTCCAGATACTGATGTAGCTATCAATTATGGTGCAATTGGCGGAGTTATCGGTCATGAATTTACACACGGATTTGATGATAGTGGCTCTAAATATGATAAAAATGGAAATTTGAATAATTGGTGGACAAAAACAGATAGAGAAAAATTTGATGCTAAAACAAAAATTGTTGTTGAACAATTTGATAAATACGAACCACTTCCGGATGTTTTTGTACAAGGCAAATTAACCTTAGGAGAAAATATTGCCGACTTAGGTGGATTAACACTTGGGTATTACGCTTTACAAAAATATTACGATAAAAATGGCGGAAGAAAGAATATCGCAGGATTTACTCCAGAACAAAGATTTTACTTAGGTTGGGCACAAGTATGGGCATCAAATACAAGACCCGAATATGTGAAACAACAAGTGACTACTGATCCTCATTCACCCTCACAGTACAGAGTTAATGGTCCGATGAGTAATTTAGATGAGTTTAGAAAGGCCTGGGATGCAAAGAATGGAGATCAAATGGTTCGTTCAGGTGATTTACAAGCAAAGATTTGGTAGAAATATAATAATAGCATAGAGACTGTCAAAAAGTAATTGACAGTCTTTTTTTATTTATCTTCGTTATATGATTAAAACTGTTTTAATAGGTTCGGGTAATGTTGCTTTTCATTTATCAAAAGCTTTTAGAGGATCATCACAAATTGATCTAATACAACGCTATAGCAGAGATCATAAAAATGATCAATATTTCGATTCAACTATTTTGAAAACAAATAATATCAATAATTTAGAACCAGCTGATATTTACGTGATTGCCATTAATGATGATGCCATTTCGACTTTTTCAAAACAACTGACTTTTAATGATGGTTTGGTAGTTCATACTTCAGGAAGTAAGCCTCTGAATTCTCTCCAATGCAAAGCGAATAAAGGTGTATTTTACCCGTTACAATCCTTTTCAAAAGAACATGAATTAAATTATAATAAGATACCAATTTGTATTGAAACCGAAAATAAAAACGATATGCAATTGTTAAAATCTTTTGCAAATTCAATTAGCAATTATGTGTATGAAATCAATTCTCAACAACGTGAAAAATTACATATAGCAGCTGTTTTTGCCAATAATTTTTCTAACCATATGTTTAAACTTGCCAATGATATTTGTATTGAAAATAATTTTTCATTTGAAATTTTGAAACCCTTAATTTTTGAGACTACTCAAAAACTAAATGATCTAAGTCCTTATGATGCGCAAACCGGCCCTGCACAAAGAAATGATATTGAAGTAATTAAAAAACAATTACAACAATTAGATAATAATAAGAAAGAAATTTATAATTTAGTCACAAAATCAATTATAAAAAATTATAATTCTTGATTTAAATAATTAAATATCAACTGTTTATAATGGAAAAAAGCTATAAAGAACTCATGCCCAACATAACAACTTTTATTTTTGATGTTGATGGAGTTCTAACTGATGGTACTGTAACAATTTTCCCTGATGGCGAATTGGTTAGAAAAATGAACATCAAAGACGGATTTGCCCTAAAAACAGCAATAGATATGGGCTATCATGTGTGTATAATTTCTGGAGGTACCAACCAAGCGGTAAAATCAAGATTAAATGGTTTAGGTATTAATGATATTTATTTGGGTGTTCATAATAAAATTGAAAAATTAGAAGAATACACCAAAGTTCATAAAATTGATAAAGAAAATATTTTATATATGGGTGATGACATTCCCGATCTACCAGTAATGCAAATGGTTGGTTTGCCAGCATGCCCAAAAGATGCTGTTCAGGAAATTCAACATATTTCTAAATATGTTTCTCAAAAAAAAGGTGGAAAAGGTTGTGTTAGAGATGTACTTGAACAAGTATTAAAAGTACAGGATAAATGGCATTTAACCTATGATGCTAAATACTTTTAAAAATGACAACGGAAGAAAATTTATCGCAAATACCTATCATTGGATGGTTTGTCAGACTCTTCCAAAAAATTAAAATTCCGGGACTTGAAGGCCTATCACTTTATGATCTTTTTGATATTTATATCAATGGAATTATCAAAGGTGCATTAACTACACGTGCAGGAAGTATTGCTTTTAGTTTTTTCATTGCATTATTTCCTTTTGCTCTTTTTGTTTTAACCCTTATACCTTACGTACCTATTGAAGGTTTTCAAGAAGATTTTTTATCATTTATTTTTCAAGCACTTCCTTCTAAAGAATCATCCGAAGCTGTTTCGCTGGTTTTAAATGATATTGCCAATAATAAATATGGTGAGCTGCTTTCTTTTGGTATCTTACTGTCAATTATTTTAATGACCAATGGTGTAAATGCAATTTTAAGTGGATTTGAATACACTTATCACGATATACAAACCAGAACAGTTATTAGACAATATTTAGTTGCTTTAGCAATATCATTAGTTTTAGTATTTTTATTATTGTTTACTGTTAGCATTATTATTTTATTAGAATTTCTGATCAGATATATGAATCAAGATGGCATTCTTGGAGATGCTTCTTTTTGGATTGGTATTATCCAAATAATTATTTTAATTCTCATGGTATTTATAGGTATTTCTTTTTTGTATTATTATGGAACAAAAGAAGGTAGAAAAATGTCATTTTTTTCTCCGGGTACTATTTTTACTACTGTCCTGTTTATTATCAACTTTAAAATTTTTAAAATATATTTAGAAAAATTTGCGCAATACAATCAATTATACGGTTCAATTGGTACCTTAATAATCATTATGTTGTTTATATGGTTAAATTCAATTATATTGCTATTAGGTTCTGAATTAAATACATCTTTAATAAAATTACATAACAAGAATCTAGAAAAGACCCATCTTTAATCAAATGAAAAAGATATTCCTTCTTATATTTTTCTTCATTACTATTAGTTTAACAAGTAATGCGCAATCAATTATTGGAAAATGGTATAGCTTTGATCGTTTTAATCAAAAAGAAACAATAGTTGAGGTATATAAAGTTAATAATAAGTTTTATGCTAAAATAGATTCTATACTGCAAATTGAAGATATTGGTAAAGTTTGTGATAAATGTACCGGAAAGAATAAGAACAAACTTATTGAAGGTATGATTGTTATGGAAGATATTAAAAAAGATGGTAACGAATGGAATGATGGAAAAATTTTAGATCCTGTTAATGGAAAATATTATAAATGTTATATCACCTTAGAAGATAATAACAAATTAAAATTAAGAGGATATATTGGGTTTTCATTATTTGGCAGAACTCAATATTTTGAAAGGGTTGTAAATTAATAAATATATAATTCAAATAATTAAATTAATAAATATGAAAAAACTTTTTACATTTAGTATGCTGCTATTTATCAGCATAACAACAAGTAATGCTCAATCAGTAACAGGCAAATGGTATAGTATTGATTCTGAAACAAATGCTAAAAAATCTATTATTGAAGTCTATCAGCAAAATAACAAGATCTATGCAAAGATTCTTGAATTAGTTAAAGAAGAAGATAAAGGAAAATTATGCGATAAATGTGAAGGCAAAAATCATAATAAACCAATTGAAGGAATGGTTATTCTAGATGGATTAAGCAAAGATGGCGATGAATGGAGCGGTGGAAAAATATTAGATCCAAAAAATGGAAGTATCTATAAGTGCTACATAGAATTGGTAGAAAAAAACAAATTAAAAATTAGAGGTTATATCGGATTTTCTTTGATCGGGCGTACAGAATATTGGTATAGAGAAAAATAATATAAATTTTATCATTACTAATAAAAGTGACTAAGTAATTTAATCAATCAATTACTTAGTCACTTTTATTACTTTGACCTATATTTAATATATTGTATATCAATATTTAATCTTTTGTAAAATATTTAAAAAACATTTTATTTTTTTAAAATTAAGCCTTCTATTTTGTAACTTTGTTAGATAATATTTACAATAAAATTTTTAAACATATGAAATTCAGAATAGAGCACGACACCATTGGTGAAGTAGAAGTTCCTTCCGATAAGTATTGGGGAGCTCAAACCGAAAGATCAAGAAATAATTTTAAAATCGGACCATCAGCTTCAATGCCTAAAGAAATTATACAAGCTTTTGGTTATTTAAAAAAAGCTGCTGCTCATGCCAATGCTGAACTTGGCGTATTAGATGAAGGAAAAAGGGACCTTATTTCAACAGTTTGTGATGAAATTATTGAAGGAAAATTAAGTGACCATTTTCCATTGGTTATTTGGCAAACTGGTAGTGGAACACAAAGCAATATGAATGCCAATGAAGTTATTGCCCATAGAGCTCATGTTCTTGCAGGTAAAACAATTGGCGAAGGTGATAAAACATTAACACCAAACGACGATGTTAATAAATCGCAATCGTCAAATGATACTTATCCAACAGGTATGCATATTGCAGCATATAAAATATTAGTTGAAAATACAATTCCCGGAGTAACTCAATTGCGAGATACTTTAAACGAAAAATCTATTGAATTTAAAGATGTTGTTAAAATTGGTCGTACACATTTAATGGATGCAACACCTCTTACCTTAGGTCAGGAATTTAGCGGCTATGTTTCTCAATTAGACCACGGATTAAATGCTTTATATAATACACTTGATCATTTATCAGAATTAGCTTTAGGCGGTACAGCTGTTGGAACAGGATTAAATACACCAAAAGGTTATGATGTTTTGGTCGCTCAAAAAATTGCTGAATTTACCGGTTTACCATTTAAAACAGCAGAAAACAAATTTGAAGCCTTAGCTGCTCATGATGCAATGGTAGAAAGCCATGGAGCTTTAAAACAATTAGCGGTTTCTTTAAATAAAATTGCAAATGATATTCGATTTTTGGCCTCAGGTCCACGAAGTGGAATTGGCGAAATTATTATCCCAGCCAATGAACCCGGTTCATCAATTATGCCAGGGAAAGTAAATCCAACACAATCAGAAGCCTTAACTATGGTTTGTGCACAAGTAATGGGGAATGATGTTGCATTGTCTATTGGTGGCACTCAAGGACATTATGAATTAAATGTTTTTAAACCCATGATGGCTTATAACTTTTTACAAAGTGCCGAGTTATTAGGTGATGCTTGTATTTCATTCGATATCAACTGTGCAAGAGGAATAGAGCCTAATCAAAAAAGAATTGATGAACTTTTAGGCAATTCATTAATGTTAGTAACTGCACTCAATACTAAAATTGGTTATTATAAAGCTGCCGAAATTGCTAATACAGCACATAAAAATGGTACAACACTAAGAGAAGAAGCAGTAAATTTAGGCTATGTAACACCTGAAGAGTTTGATGAATGGGTAAAACCTGAAGATATGGTTGGAAGTCTTAAATAAATTGCTTATATTAATAAATTAAAAAGTACTAAGTTTTAAGAAGAAGTTTTTAATTCTTAACACTTAATACTTTTTGTTTTTCATATTTAAAACCAGCCTCTACAGCAGATTTTAAACTTTAATTTTTTTCTCTAAGCATGTGTAATACTTTTAATAAAAAATTTTTAGATGAAGCTTCTAAAGCTTTGAATGATCAACAATACGATTCTGTAAATAATAAAGACCAACATACACAATTAATGCAAGAAGCTATAAAACTTGCTATTGATGGCATGCAAAATAATGAAGGAGGTCCTTTTGGTTGTGTTGTGGTTAAAGATGGTGAAATTATTGGAAAAGGTAATAATAGAGTCACTTCTACCAATGACCCTACTGCACATGCAGAAATTATTGCAATTAGAGAAGCCTGTAAGAATTTAGATTCTTTCCAATTAGAAGGCTGTACTATTTATACTTCATGTGAACCTTGCCCTATGTGTTTGGGTGCAATTTATTGGGCTCGTCCCGATAAAGTTTACTTTGCCAGTAATAAATCAGATGCTGCAAGTATAGGTTTTGATGATGCTTTTATTTATAAGGAAATTGATTTAGATTTCTCCCATAGAAGTATCAAATTTGAACAAAGAAATAGAAATGAAGCGCTAGAAGCCTTCAAGTTATGGGAAGAAAAAGAAGATAAAACTAAGTATTAATTTAAACTTTTTAAATAATGAAAAAAGTTGGTATATGGTTAGATCAAAAAGAAGCTAATATCATCACAATAAATGATGATAAACATGAACTTAAATCAATTTATTCTGAAATTGAAACAAGAGAAAGATTTCCTGGTGAAAGTAAACAATTTGGCAGGTTTGGTGAACAGTACATTAATGATGAAAAAAGTAAAAAACTCAGAATTGAAGATCAAACAAATCGTTACCTCAACGATATTTATTCTGAAATAAGAAATGCTGAAGAAATTTTGATCTTTGGCCCTGCACAAACAAAAATAAAATTAGAAAAACTTATTCATAAGAAACCAAAGTTAGTTTCTAAATTAAAAGATGTATTAAATTCTGATAAAATGACAGAAAATCAAAAGGTTGCTTATGTAAAAAAGTATTTTAAATAATTTTTACTAAAAACCTTTTCGTAAATTTTTAATTCTATAATAATATTTTTCGTATCCAAATTCGTCTAAGAACATATCTTTTTCATATTTGGATACTTTTTTTTGTACTCTTCTTTTTTTAATTGAGAAATTAAAATCTTTGTGATTATCTTGTTTTTTAGAGTTCATTTTTAAGCAATTTAATATAATATTAAACGCATAAAATTGGTAATTTATTGTAAATAAAGCTGCTCAATTATTCTAATATGATGAAGCAAGTGACCTGAAATAATATAACCCAAGGCTCTAACCGATACGTTATTATCTCCCGCAATACCAATATTTTTTAATGTTTCACTTTGAAAACTTTTGAATAAATATATGGTAGATTTCCTCACTTCAATAAATTCATTGATAAGATTCTCAAAATCTCTATAATTTGCAAAAGAGTTTTCTGCGTATTTATTATCATCATATCCGGGAATATTTGTTTTATCACCTCTTGAAAATCGCAACGCTCTATAGGAAAGAATCCTTTCAGTATCAATAATATGCTGTAAAATTTCCTTTATTGTCCATTTATTATCAGCATATCTAAATAAATGCTTATCAACGGGAATTGTATTAAAAAAATTGATACTATCTTTTAATGACAGTAATAAACTTTGATGAAAATCGTGATTTTTTTCAATTGCCAGATCAATATACCCTTGAAAATATGAAGCATATTCATTTTTATTTAATTCTTCCATTTATTAAAGTTTCATTAAAAATAGAAAAATAAAATCAATAAATCTTATGCTTTCAATAAACTAAATGATTGCTTTGCAATTTCTAATTCTTCATTAGTTGGAACTATCAGAATTTTAACTTTAGAGTCATCAGTATTGATTTCACGAATTTCTTTAGATCTTATATTATTCTTTTCAATATCTAAATCCATTCCTAAATAATCCATATTAGCACAAACCATTTTGCGAACCACATCAGAATTCTCTCCAATTCCTGCTGTAAAGACAATGGCATCTAAACCATTCATAGCTACTGCATAAGCACCAATATATTTTTGAATTCTGTAGGCATTCATATCCAAAGCAATTTGGCAGGTTTTATTTCCATTTTCAGCTTCAGCTTCTATCTCTCGAAGATCACTAAATCCGGTTAAACCGAACATACCACTTTCTTTTTGAAGCATTTTATTAACTTCATCAATAGAATATCCCAATGCATTTACCAAATAAAAGATCACTGATTGATCAATATCGCCACTTCTGGTTCCCATCATCAAACCGTTCATTGGACCAAAACCCAAAGAATGATCAATACTTTTACCATCTTTTACAGCCGTTATACTACATCCATTACCCAAATGAATGGTGATAATTTTTGAGTTTTTCAAGTTTAAAAATTCATTGGCTTTTTCGGAAACAAATTTATGACTCGTACCATGGAAACCATATACACGAATTTGGTTTTCTTCTAAAAAATGATTTGGAATAGCGTAACGATAGGCTACTTCGGGAATTGATTGATGAAAAGCTGTATCAAAAACAGCAATTTGTTTTGCAGTAGGAAATATCTTTTCTGCCACTTCAATTCCTTCAAAGTTTGGTGGATTATGCAAAGGAGCCAGTTCAAATAATTCTTTGATTTTATCTTTTACATCATCATTTATTACTACTGTTTTAGCAAAAGTGCTACCACCATGCACTACTCTATGACCAACTGCTGAAATTTCTTTTGAATCATGCAATACACCCTTTTCTTTATCCAATAAAAGTGCTGCAATTTTTTCTAAACCCATTTGATGGTTTGGAATATTAAGTACTTCTTCAATTTCATTTATGTCCGATTTGAAAATAATCTTAGAATTTTCCAAACCAATTCTTTCTGCCATTCCACTACAAATAACCTTTTTGTCAGGCATTTGAAATAACTGGTATTTTATTGATGAACTTCCTGAATTAATAACTAATATCTTCATATTTATACTATGTAACAACTCAATGTTACTTTAAACTTTTAAACTTTAATCCTAACAGGCTCTAAACTTTTACAAGCCTTGTGCTTGTATAGCTGTGATTATCACTGTATTGAAAACATCATCAACTGTACAACCTCTACTTAGATCATTTACAGGTTTGTTTAAACCTTGTAACATTGGTCCGATTGCAATAGCACCTGTTTCACGTTGAACTGCTTTATATGTATTGTTTCCTGTATTTAAGTCAGGAAATATCAAAACACTTGCCTGACCTGCAACTTCAGAGTCGGGTAATTTACTTTTACCAACTTCTAGATCAACTGCAGCATCGTATTGTATTGGACCTTCAATTTTCAATTCAGGTCGTAACTCTTTCACTATTTCTGTGGCTTTTCTCACACGATCAACATCTTCACCTTTACCTGAAGAACCCGAAGAATAAGAAAGCATTGCTATTTTTGGTTCAATATCAAAAGCCAAACTTGAATCAGCCGATGAAATTGCAATTTCGGCTAATTGCTCAGCGGTAGGATTCGGATTAATTGCACAATCACCAAAAACAGAAACTCTATCTTCTAAACACATAAAAAATATTGAAGATACTACTGAAACGTTAGGTTTTGTTTTAATAAATTGTAATGCTGGCCGTATTGTATGTTGAGTTGTATGGATAGCTCCTGATACCATACCGTCAGCATGTCCTTTATGAACCATCATAGTTCCATAATAAGCAACATTACCCATTAAGTCTTTAGCGATATCAATATTTATATTTTTATGTTTTCGCAATTCATAAAAAGTATTTACATAATCATCACATAAATCAGATTTTACCGGATTGATAATATTAACTTTATCAAATCTAAAGGGTATCCCCAGTTTTGTAATTTTTTGTTTAATTGCTTTTTCATTACCCAACAAAGTAATATCAACAATATCTAAAGCAACCAATCTTGAAGTTGCACGCAAAATCCTTTCATCTTCTCCTTCAGGTAAAACAATATGTTTTCTATTTTTCTTAGCACGAGTTACCAAGTTATACTGAAACATTCGAGGTGTAATACCTTCTGGTTCATATGTAATTAACTTTTTGGCCAATTCATTTATTCTTATATGCTTTTCAAAAGTACTGAGTGAAGTATAAATTCTTTGTTTATTATTTGCATATATATGAGATCTAATGGCACCTATTTCATTAGCAATTTCATAGGTTCCTTTATCAACAGTAATTATAGGTACTATATTTGATAAACCTTTGATCAATTTTAAAATAGATTTTTCCGGTTTCAACCCACCGGTTAAAACAATACCGGAAATTTTGGGATAATTACTCGAATTATTAGCCTGTAAAGCACTTAAAACAACATCAGCTCTATCACCTGGTGTAATAACCAAGCTATTTTCTTTTAAATACTTTATAAAATGACGCAGTTGCATTGCCCCAACTACAAAACTTCCTACTTGATGGTTTAAGTGTTTCTTACCAAATAAAACCTTAGCTTCTAATTCATCAACAATTTCTTTAACAGTAGGGTTATCAAGGCATTTTACTAAAGGTATAGTATAACAAAATACACTAGAAGGTAATTTACTTTTTAATGTAGTTTTAATTATCTCAGCATTTTTCAATTTTACTTTATTAGCAACTACAGCTAAAACATTTACTTCTTTTTCATCAAAGGAATCATAAGCCAATTGGATATTGTTTTCAATTTCATCAATAGTTTTATTTTTGCCATTACTGACAATAATTGCCGGTATCCCTAAATTTTTGGCAATCAATACGTTAATATCCAATTCAATAAAAAGTCCTTCTCCAAGAAAATCTGTACCCTCTACTAAAATAAAATCAAATCGATCTTCAATTTCCTTATATTTTTCAATTATAATATCTATGATCTCATCATCTTTATCTTCGTTCTTTTTTTGAATTACTTCATGACCTGTTAATGCATAACATTCATCATAATCCATTTTCAAGTCAAAATGTGATAACACAGTATCAATATGATTATCTTTTTTTACTCCTGGTTTTTCATCAATTATGGGTCGGAAATATCCTACTTTCTCAGTTTTACCCATTAACATTCTCATCAAACCTAAAGTAATTAATGATTTTCCACTTTCTGGCTCGCTGGTTGTAATATATACTGCTTTATTCATTGATAAATATTTTTTGCAAAGATACTTTATAACTAACTAAATTTATTGATAAAAATCATAATATTACTTAATAATCGTAACATTTAATTATTCTAAAAAAAAGTAATAATGGTTTAACTTATAATTTATTATAACTAAATAAATATCTGATTAAATTACATTTATATTCCAAAATAAATAGCATAGGCCTTTTTTAAAATAATCATATATTTACAAAAAAAACACAATGATTACGTTGATCACCAATATAAAAGAGCTCTTACAAATAAGAAATAATTCTGTTAAAAAAGTTTCAGGTAAAGAAATGAAAATACTACCCGGTATAAAAAATGCTTTTCTTATTTTAAAAGATGATTTGATCTACGATTTTGGTGAAATGCATTCGTTACCACACATAAATGCTGATAAAATTATCGATGCCGCTGGGAAATTAGTTTTACCAACCTGGTGTGATTCACATACACATATTGTTTATGCCGGTAATCGTGAAGGAGAATTTGTTGATCGCATCAACGGACTTTCATACGAAGAAATTGCAAAAAAAGGTGGTGGAATATTGAATTCTGCTAAAAAAATACAAGAAACCGATGAGGGTGAACTTTACAAACAAGCTTCTGAAAGAATAAAAGAAATTATGAGTTTAGGTACCGGAGCAGTTGAAATTAAATCAGGTTATGGATTAACCGTAGATGCTGAAATAAAAATGCTTCGTATAATCAAAAAACTATCAAATAATTTTCCAATAGAAATCAAAGCTACTTTTTTAGGAGCACATGCTTTTCCCTCTGCTTATAAAAATAATAAAGATGCCTATGTAGATCTTATCTGTAATGAAATGATTCCGAAAGTAGCTAAAGAAGACCTGGCAGAATTTATTGATATTTTTTGTGAAACAGGTTATTTTACTGTTGAACAAACTGAAAAAATACTAAAGAAAGGTAACGAATACGGTTTAATTCCTAAAATTCATGTCAATCAATTTACAAGTATTGGTGGTGTTCAAATTGGCGTTAAATACAATGCTTTAAGTGTTGATCATTTAGAAGTGATGAGAGATGAAGATATTGATATTTTAAAACAGAGTACTGTAATGCCTGTTGCACTTCCCTCCTGCTCATATTTTTTGAGTATTCCTTATACACCTGCAAGAAAATTGATCAATAACGGCTTACCCATGGCCTTAGCCAGCGATTTTAACCCAGGTTCAACTCCAAGCGGCAATATGAATTTTGTGGTTTCTACAGCTTGTATCAAAATGAAAATGACTCCTGAAGAAGCAATCAATGCCGCAACAATAAACGGAGCTTATGCCATGAATCTTTCTAAAACGCATGGTAGTATTACAAAAGGTAAAAAAGCAAATCTTATTATAACAAAAAAAATACCTTCCTATAATTTTTTACCTTATGCATTTGGCAGTAATTTAATTGATACTGTGATCATTAATGGGGAAATTATTTAATTTAAAAAGTAAATTTATTAATAATTCATGTACTTACCCATTACAAAACAATAAGATATATTTCCTTTACTTTTCAATAATTATAGTACAAATTATTTGAGGACCATTTAACTACATAGGTCTGATTTCCAAATCAAAGTCATTCAAATTCATTATCTTACTATTCTTATTATTTAACAGGTCGGTATTCACAATTATATTTAATCTCAATTAATATGAAATACACAATTATTTTAATCTACATCTTTTTATGGTCTTCATTTTGTTTTAGTCAAACACTAAAAACACCAACCTTAAGTCCTTTCAGTAAAATTTCACAAGAAATAGGCCTAACAGAAGTGAATCTGGAATATTCAAGACCTTCAGCAAAAGGAAGGGTTATCTTTGACGGTCTGGTCCCTTATGACAAAATTTGGCGCACAGGGGCCAATGCTTCTACCAAAATCACTTTAATTGAATCTGTATATATCGGTGGTAAATTTATTCAACCAGGAACATATGCGCTCTATACGATACCGGGAAAAGATGTTTGGACAATAATAATTCATTCCAATACAAAATTGCGGAGCTTGGCCGGTGATGCCTACAATCCTGTAGATGATGTCTTTCGGTTTAATATCAAATCTCAAAGGATAAACCATTATGTAGAGACCTTTACAATACAGTTTTCTGACCTCAAAACGAATTCATTTCATCTTCAATTAGTCTGGGAAAATACTTTGGTCAATATTCCTATAGAGGTGGAAGTAGATCGAAAAATTGAAGAACAAATGACGGCATTTATGAAGGATTCGAAGAACATATCTCATAGGACCTATTTTGAAGCTGCTCAGTATTATCTCAACAATAATAAAGATCTAGACGAAGCCATCATTTTTATTGATGCAGCCCTTGAAAAAAGTCCTGAAAATTTCCGATATGGATTGCTGAAGGCAAAGATCCTAAACAAAGGTGGGGATAGTCAAGCTGCATTAATTACAATCAACGAGGCATATAACTGGGCCAAGAAAGCCAAAAATGACAACTATATTGAACAAACAGAATTGTTTAGGCAATCTTTGTTAAATAAAAAATAATTACTAAAGAAGATATTAATCAAGAAATGTTTGATTTGTATGATACTTATGTTCATAATAAAATTGATAGGAGAAAATTCTTGGAAAAAATATCCATATAGACTAAACTTAAGGGTAAAATCGTTTAAGCTATCTAACTATATTGACAAAAATTTATTAATTTTATAGTATATAATAATTCTAATATATTTAATCATGATCAAAACATTTATCAAATCATTAATATTTACACTTTTTTTTATAGGTTCAATTAATAGCATTGCTCAAGAGAAATTTGGTGGTTTAGCGCTTTATACGGTTAGAGATGATATGGGTAAAGATGCTAAAGCTACGCTACAGGCTGTTGCAGATGCAGGATATATTAACATTGAAGCTGCAGGATATAAGGATGGGAAATATTATAATATGACACCTCAAGATTTTAAAAAATTTCTTGATCAATTGGGATTAAACCCCATAAGTACACATCAATCTGCAATAACACTAGATAATGCAGATGTAATGTTTGCTGATGCAAAAGCTGCCGGATTTAAATATTTTGTTGTTCCTATACCTCCAATGGGACATTTTAAATATTATGCTGAAACCCAAAGTATGGGAATGACAGGTGGTGCAGCTAACCTTGCCAATATATTGAGTACTCTTGGCGAAAAATGTGATAAATATGGTCTAAAATTATTATATCACAACCATGATTTTGAGTATAAAAAAGATAAGGATGGAATTATTCCTATAGATTATTTATTAGAAAATACCAATCCTAAGTATGTGAATTTTCAAATGGATCTATTCTGGGTAACTAAAGCTGGAGCTGATCCTGTAGCCTATTTTAAAAAATACCCGGAACGTTTTAAAATATGGCATGTTAAAGATATGGATGATCAAGGTAGATTTGCTCCTGTAGGAAATGGAAATATTGATTTTTCAAGGATTCTTACCAACAAAAAACTATCTGGAATGGAATATTATATGGTGGAACAAGATAGAACCTTTAATATGAAACCTCTCGAAGCTATAAAAGTAAGCCATAAAGGGCTAAAAGAAATTGGTTTTAAATAAACGATCACGCAAAATTTATTGGATATTACCCCATTAACCTATTACAATGTAAAATACTTTTCTGACTATAAGTATTTTGAAAATTTTTAAGAACCTGATGAATAAAGTTTCACATTCTTTCTTGTTCTTTTTTTAATAACAAAAAAACGAACCAAAAGGTTATCAAATTGATATTACTGCTTCAACAATACCTTGTATTCTAAATTCATCAGATAAAATAATGGGTTGGTATTTTTTATTATTTGACTTGGGTTTTAATACAACCAGGCTACCTGTATGATGGTATTCTTTAATTGTAGCTTCATCATCAATTAATGCCACAACTTTATCACCATTTTCTGCATGTTGCTGTTGCCTTATTAAAACCAGATCACCATCACTAATTCCTGCGTTATCCATTGAGTCTCCTTTTGCTCTTAATAAAAAATATTTATGCCCTTTTTTTATTAATTTAATTGAAATTGGAATATTTGCTTCAATATTTTCTTCAGCAAAAATTGGCAAACCACAGGCAACGTAGCCTAACAATGGTACTTTTATAGTTTGTTCTCTTGTACCTAAATCTTCGGGTAATTCAAATTCTGTTAATTGAAAGCTTCCATCATTTTTTTTTCTTAAAATACCTTTTTCTTCCAGATCATTGATAATAACAGAAGCAGAACGTGGAGATTTATATCCCAACTCTCTCATTAAATTCCTAACACTAGGCATTTTACCAAAATCAAATAAATGTTTTCTAATGGTTTTTAAGGCTTGTAGTTCTCTTTTTGAAAGCTTATTAAACATACACAAATATACACTTTACATACGATTTATCAAAATAATTTTTAGTTAAAAAAAGTTTAACTATATTCACTTTTTATTTTACGAACATTTATTAAAAGAATAGATCTTTAAAAATGGCAGAAAAAAAGAAATTTGGAGCATTTGCAGGGGTATTTACACCTTCAATATTAACAATTTTAGGGGTAATCATGTACATGCGGTTGGGTTGGGTTGTTGGTAATGCAGGACTTATTGGTACCATAGTTATCATTGTTGTTGCTCATGTTATTGCTGTTACAACAGGTTTAAGCGTATCTTCCGTTGCAACAGATAAAAAAATTGGCGCCGGAGGTATTTATTACGTACTATCCCGAAGTATGGGAATACCCATAGGTGGCTCAATTGGTATAGCGATCTACGTTGGAACAGCTTTTTCTATTGCCTTATATTTAATAGGTTTTGCAGAAAGCTTTAATGGTTATTTTGGCTTTGGCATGTCTGTTAATAACTTTAGATTAACTGGAACCATTGCTTTAATCTTATTAACTGCTTTAGCTTTAATTAGCACATCTGTTGCACTAAAAGCTCAATTTTTTATTCTGGCAGCTATAATCATTTCACTGGTTTCTATCTTTTTTGGAACAACAGAATTTGCACCCGAAACCGTACCTATGTTTACCACAGAAGGTGCTGTTCCTTTAGAAGTTGTGTTTGCCATATTTTTCCCGGCCGTTACCGGTTTTACCGCTGGTATCGCTATGAGTGGTGATTTAAAAGATCCTAAAAAATCTATTCCTGTAGGTACTTTATCAGCTATTGGTGTTGGACTTATAGTTTATATAGGTCTTGCTGTTTTTATAGCGTATAATATTAATTCCGGAGTATTAAAAACAGATTATAATATTTTAATGAAAATGGCTCTTTTTGCACCGGCAGTTGTTGCCGGTATTTGGGGAGCTACATTATCTTCGGCTTTAGGAGGAATTCTTGGTGGACCGAGAATTTTACAAGCCATGTCTATGGATAAAGTAACACCTAAAATATTTGGAAAGGGAAAAGGCAAAAATAACGAGCCTGTAAATGCATTATTGATGGTTTTTATTATTGCAGAAGCAGGTATTTTAATTGGAGAATTAGATGTTATTGCTCGTGTGGTTTCTATGTTTTACCTTACAGCTTATGGTTTTATTAATATTTCTTATTTCTTGGAAAGTTGGGCAAATCCTGATTTTCAACCAACTTTTAAAATTAAACGCTGGATAGGTTTGCTTGGTTTTATTGCCAGTTTTGGAGTCATGTTCAAATTAGATATGTTTGCCATGCTTGGCGCATTAGCAGTTGTTGGTGGCTTGTTCTTCTGGTTACAACGAAAAGAAGTAAAATTACAATCTAATGATGTTTGGCGAAGTGTTTGGGAAAATATTGTTAATACAGGTTTAAAAAGAATTGATTCTGAAGTTGAAGAGAACACTAATTGGAATCCAAATATTATTTTATTTAGTGGAGCAAGTGATCATCAACATTATTTATTAGAATTAGGTAAAACCGTATCAGGACGTACAGGAATAGTTACTAATTTCAAGTTGATTCTTGATAAAAAAGATGATAAACCTTTACGAAAAACTGAGCAAATTGTAAGAGATGATACATTTAGAGAACTCGGTATATTTGCAAGACAAATAAAAGTTGATAATATTTATAAAGGCATTACCAATATTGCCTCAACTTTTGGATTTTCTGGTGTTGAACCCAATACCATAATGATGGGGTGGCCTAAAGGCTTGGAGAATTCTGCGGAATATTCTAAAATGACCGAAACGTTGTTAATTTTAGATTATAATTTATTGTATTTAGATTTTGATAGAAAAACAAAATTTGGCAACTACCAAACGGTTGATTTTTGGTGGCGAGAAACAGATAGTAAGAATGCAGAAATGATGTTGAATATTGCGCGATTTATAATTGCATCTCCAAAATGGAACAATACAAATATTAGGGTATTGTTTGTAAATAATAATAATGTTAATAAAGATTTTATACATTCAAAAATTTATAAACTTGTTGAAGATTTAAGAGTAAATGTAGAAATTAAAATCATCAATAATGCAGTTGAACAAAAACCATTTTATGATATCATTGAGGAGCAATCTGCAACTACAGATCTAACATTAGTAGGAATACCTAATTATAAAATTGAAAAGCAAGCCGAATTTATTGTTAAAACAAATCATTTATTTGAAGTTATTGGTTCTACCCTATTGGTTAAAGCTGCAAATAATTTTAACGTTCTTGATTTAGATTTTGTTAGTGAAACTTGATTTTAAGGAGCATTTAAAATGACCTCAAAATATTATTCAGGTCATTATTTCAGCTAATTACTTTAAGCTAAAGGCAAATCTGATGACTATCAAAACAAATTCCATTTATTAATAATCTCAGGGTACTTTTAAGCATAGTTGTTTATTATTATCTGTTACATAAGTATCTTTCCTTTATTCTTTTCAGAGTAATTTTGCATTAGAATTTTTTTTAAATTTTATATAGTGAACAATCAAGTAAAAGGATATCTTTTAGCTTTCGCATCAGTACTTTCGGTTTCAAATGTCTACATTTTCAGCAAAGCTGCTTTAAATGAAGTTTCTTTAGCTCAATTTGGTGTATATTGGTTTGGTTTTGGTTTGTTATGGTTAGCTCTTTTTGGATTAAAAAGAAAATCATTTTCATTAATAAAATTGTTTAAACGAAAACAATATCTATTACTCATTGTACTTGGATTAATTGAACTGGTTGCTACAACTTACTTCTTTAAATCAATTCATACAATTCCCAATCCTGCAATCACCTCTTTTTTAGGCAATATTTCACCGGTTTTTGTACTTACTTTAAGTTTTATATTTTTAAAAGAACGATTGAATTTACTAGAGATCATAGGAGTTATTATTGCGCTTTCCGGAGCATTCATTATTGGTTATAAAGGAGGAACTGACATTAGAAATATGTTTATTAACGGAACGCAATATATAGTTTATTCAACTTTTCTTTTTTCTACAGTTTCAGTAATTTCAAAAAAATTTATAACTGAACTTTCTCCGGTTCTTATTGCACTTAATCGTACATTGTTCTTATTTATTTTTTCAATAATCATAATGTTCTACGAACATCAAAGTTTTAATATTCCGCTTAATGCTTTAAAAAATCTATTTATCGGATCAATTTTAGGGCCATTTCTTACTGCAGTAACCGGACTCTTTGCTTTACAATATATTGATCTTTCTAAAAAATCAATCATATCAAGTACAAAATCACTTTTCATTTTAGTAGGTGCTTATCTTTATTTTGGACAATTTCCAAAAACTTATGAAATTTTTGGTGGAATTCTTTCTATTACCGGAGTATTATTAATTATTTTTGGTAAAATGCAATTAAAAAATAAGAATGCCTCGTAATAAAAATTGCTTAAATAAATTTTATAAAGTATAATTTTTTTAACTTCGCAATAACAATAAATCAAACTATAATGGAAATAAAATCTAGCAATCCCTGGCATACTGTTAATATTGGAAAAAATGCCCCAGAAATTATAAATGGTATCATAGAGATTCCAAGAGGTACAAGAGCAAAATATGAATTAGATAAAGACAGTGGATTATTAAAATTAGATCGTGTTTTATACGCTTCAATGTATTATCCTGCTAATTATGGATTCATTCCAAAAACTTATTGTGACGACAAAGACCCTTTAGACATATTAGTTTTATCTCAAATTACTATTGTACCCATGTGTATTGTTTCTGCCAAGGTAATTGGTGCAATGCGAATGTTAGATGGCGGTGAACATGACGATAAAATTATTGCTGTTGCAGAAAATGATATGAGTGTAAATCATTACGATGATATTTCTGAACTACCAAAACATTTTATCAAAGAACTTAGAAGCTTTTTTGAAGATTACAAAAAATTAGAAAATAAAACTGTAGAGGTTACAGAATTTCAAAATGCCGAAGTAGCAAAAGAAATTGTTAAACAAAGTATTTTTGATTATAAAGAATTAATTATGAATAATTTAAAAATATAAATTGTTTATGATTAATGTAAAAACATATAAATAAACATCTGATAATTAAATTTTTAGAAAATGAATTCTTCAGAACACAAAAGATTAACAAAAAAAGATCGACCAGCACCAATAAATGAGGAAATAATCATTAAGGATGATGAGGTTTTAATAAGTGTTACTGATCCAAAAGGCATCATTACTGAAGCCAATGAAATTTTTTCTCAAATATCTGGTTATAGCGAAGATGAATTAATAGGGTCATCACATAATGTTATTCGCCACCCTGATATGCCAAAAATTATGTTTAAAATAGTTTGGGATCATATCAAGGAAAAAGAAAATGTGATGGCTGTAGTAAAAAATTTGGCTAAAAACGGAAAATATTATTGGGTTGTTACCGATTTTGTTACTCGAGTGGATGCAAATAGAAATATTGTAAATTATACTGCTTACAGACGGCCTGTTCATGATAAAGTGAAAAATGCTGTTATTCCTTTATATAAAGTTCTTTGTGCTATAGAAGATTTTGCCGGAATAGAAGCTTCAGAGAAATTTCTAAGTGACTATTTTAAAAAAATTGGAATGACCTATGATGAAATGGTAGAAGAGATCATTGTTAAAAACTGTGATAAAGTTGAGATTCTAGGCTTAGGCGATCATCCTGAAGAGGATATTAAAAAAATGTCTAAAGAAAAAAAACAATCTCTTTTTAACAGAATGTTTGGGGTAAAATAAATTATTAGGGCTTTATATAAGCTCTTATGTGGGCATCCAACACTATAGTATCTGTTACTACAAAACCTACCTCTTCTTCTTTAGGTAGCGGGTTTTTGTCCGAGCCATAATAAATTCTCCAATCTGTACGATCTAAAATAATAGCTTTAGTATTGAAATATAAGCTATCATTTTTTAATTTTATTGATCCTTCAAAATCATGACAAAGCCCAATATCAAAAATTATAAAATCACCTGAAATCTTGTAATTATTCTCATTGATTTTAACAATAGAATGTGATTCAAAATATGCCTCAGGATAAACATCTGTATTAAAAAATTCAATAGATTTCAATACATTTTGAAGCGTACCTTGAAGTAATTTATTGTCAATATCAGTATTGGTAATACTCGTCATATCAATAGTAAAATTGGCTTCAATGGGCAGTTCTTTATCTAAAAGTAATGTTCCTTTTTTAAATTTCATAAACCCATAATGAGCACAATGCCAATGTATTTTACTTTTTGCTGTATCCAAAATATAGGTGTCATATTCAATCTGTTGTGTTTTAATAATTGGTTTAGAAGCAAAAATAAACAACCAAAAAGCAGCAATTAAAATGATTATTTTATTTAAAAAAGTTAATCGCATTACTTTGATTGTTTTTAGTATTAAACTGTATCTATTTTATAATTTCTTATGTTAAAAGTTCGAAAATTGTTGACTAAAGACTGTTGATCACGAACTACTTCTTGTCTTGCCATATACCTGTAGCCAATCCATTTTCATCAATAAACCCTAAAATTTCTTTTGGAATATTTATAGCATCTTTAAAATTGGTATTTTCAAATTCTGTTCCAAAAAAATTACATCCTTTTAAATCAGCACCTCTAAGATCTGTGCCTTGCAAATGTCCACCTTGAAAATTTGCATACCAAAGTCTGGAATTTATAAATGTTGATTCTTCCAATCCCGCACCTGTGAAATCAGCATATGAAAAATCACAACTATCCAATTTGGATTTTATAAGAACTGCTCTAAAAAGTTTTGCTTTTATCCCTACTGAACCTGTTAGGTCACTTTCCAAAAATTCTGAATCTTTCATCAAAGCTCCTGTAAAATCACAATTACGCATCTTAGTAAAATGACCTTCCATACCAAACATATTTGCCCCTCTAAAATTTGAATTTGAAAGTGGTACATTGTTTACTTTTACGTGAAATAACCTACTTTGTTGGAAATTAATACTATCCATAATTGAACCGTCAAAAATAGTCCATCTTACATCAGCTGCTCTAAAATCAGATTTACGATAATTACCACCCATACAACGACCAGAGCGTATGGATGTCCCTCTAAAATCTCCTTCAATAACACTAACTTTAGGCCAATAAACTTCATCTAAAGAATCAAGTCTAAAATCATCACCATTTTGAGGAATAGCTTTAATACCTTTATACCTTTTATTGCCATTAGAATGTAATGTCTTTTCATTAATAATGGCTTCTAGTTGATCTGGTTCTAAAAATATTGCCAACTCAGGAATATTAGTTGTATCCGGTTTGTGTGGAAATAATTGACTTGTTCCAGATGCACTTTGAAAGGAACAGGAAAATAAAACAATAATGGTAATTACAATAATTACAATTTGAAAGATCTTTTTCATCTGTTTAAAATTATATTTCAATACTCACTACTAAAATCTCAGATCAATTTATACTACATCATTTCTATTAAAATATCTATTCCCTAAAAAGGCAAAAATAAAACCTAAAACAATAGGATAAAGTATTGAAAACAAAATAAAAGCACTACGACTTACAGTATCTAAAACATAGTATGAAGCCGTTCCCATAACCGTTAATTTTGGATCGAATAGAATCAAACTTCCTGTTCGGAATACCTGCAAAGGATTCAACATGCCTAAGCCAATTATCAAATCAGGATTTCCACGCATTCTCAGCATAATTCCAATTAAAATTAAATCTATAAATGCAACCAAAAATAACCAAATGATAAATGCAGTACTCACAGCAATGTCTTGTGATGAAGCTCTGGCTGATATATACATACTTAGCCCTAGAAAAAAGAACACTAAAGATGCCAACAAAATACTATACAAAAAGAATAGATCCCAAGGCACTTCAATATTGGTGATCAATGCCCATAAAACTGCACCTAATAGTGCAATAAAAACCGGTGTATAAATAATTAAAAACCGACCGATAAGCTTTCCCCAAAAATAACTGCTAAATGATATTGGTAAAGATAATATATACTCCATCACACTATTTTCTCTATCACCCACAACAGATCGTACTGTAGATATGAGTACATAAATTGGAAGAATTGCCATACTAATTTGCATAAAAGTTACCATAAGGCGACTTAGACCTACAAATCCAATAATTTGTGATTCAGTTATACCCGATGTAAACATTATGGCTACAAAACCACCAAATAAGATACTATACGCCCAAAACCAGCGAGAGCGTAAATTTTGGCGAATATCTGAACGTATGATCTCTTTTAAACTTTCAAAATTTTTCATTGAATTAACTGATATTGAATGATTATTTTAATAAATAGTCCAACTAATTTGAAGATTAGTTATTTTTTATCTTGTTCTTTTTTTAGTTTTTCCTCTAACTTTTTTAAATTTTCAGGATTGTTTTTCATCATTAGCATCTTTTCCTGAATAAATTTTTCACGCATTGTTTTACCTTCATTAATTCGTTGTAAAACCTGTTCAAAAGTATAAATACTATCTGTATTTGGTTTTTCAGCAAAGGCTGAATAACCATATCCCATTGGCGTATGTTTACCATAATCGTAAAAAGCTGTCTCTGCATCTATCCAGTTAGATGGATCATTTCCTTTACTGGCATCACCAATCCAAAATTTTACTTTATCACCTTTCCATTGATTCCAAGTTGAAGTATCTCTCATTTCTTCAGCCAAACATCCTATATCATCATACCAGTGAACTTCTCCATATTCATTAATAGATTGAGCGTTATAACGTTGATCTGTCAATCCCATAAGGCATATATAACAAACATCACGATCAAAATTAATATCACGAGCTTCAAAAGTCACATTTTGTTTACATGAACTGAAAAGTAGTATAAATGCAAATAAAATTGTCAGTTTTTTCATTGTTTATAATTTAATTATTAATCATTTATCTTAAACTAAACTACTTAGTATTACACTTCTTTATTGACCACTATCTTACCCATATCCATTTCAATTAAACGGTTAACCAAATTTTCTACTTCATCAATTCTATGACTACTAATGATCATCAAAGCATTTTTGTCAAATTTATTTAAATAGTCAAATAATATGGTTCGAGCCTTAGGGTCTAAATTAGCTGCCGGTTCATCCATTAATAAAATTTTTGGTTTTCTGCCTAAAGCGAATGATACCAGAAGTTTTTGTTTCATCCCCCCTGATAATTTCATAAATGGTTTTTTGAGATTAGACTGTACATCTAAACCTAAATTTTCACTAATATCAATAAATTCTTGTTTATCAGTATTGGTTAATTTACCAAAGAATTCTAACATTTCTTCAACTGTCATCTTTATTGGTGGTGGGATCTGCGGAACAAAACCAATATTTTGAAGTATTGTTTCACGTTCTTTTCGAGGATTCATTCCAAGTACATCAATAATCCCATTATATTTGTACAGCCCTAAAATACAACGTATTAATGTTGTTTTACCTGCACCATTTTGTCCTACTAAAGCTATTCGTTCACCAGCTTTAAAATTATGAGTTAAATTCTCAATAACAGTAACCTTTTTAAAAGATTTTGTAAGCCGGTCAATTTTTATGATGATTTCTGAATCGTCCAATTTTAATATTTTATTTTCTTAATTATTTTCTTTCTTTTTCATTTGTGGCGATAAATGAAAATATTTTTTATGTTATTTTATCAAATCCTCTTATTGAATACTTTAGAGCATCTCCATAACAAACATCAACACATAAACCACACCTGGTGCAATCTGCCCCTGCAAAATGTATTTCTTTGGTAGCTTCACCACGTTTTACAAACCATAATTCATGTGGAACCAAACAAACATCCTGACAATCTCTACAATGACCACATTTTGATAAATCAAATTTTATTGCTGTTGGTGTTAATTTCCCAATTATACTATAGGAAACTCCTATAGGGCAAACATATCTACACCAAAAACGCTTGGAATATACAATTTCAAAAAGTAATAAAACAATTATCCATATTAGTATTAAACCCGGTCCATAAATAATTGCTCTTGAAATAATACCTACAGGATTAATTGTTTCAAAGATCAATGTTTTTGTTAAAACAGCTAACAAAAGAAATCCTATCCAAAAAATATATTTTATACCTTTATTATAATTATGTTCTTTAATTTTTTTCTTTTTCACTAAATAGTTATGTAATTTTTCGGCATTTTCAGCTAAAAAATGATACGGACAAAGCCATGAACAAAAAGTTCTACCACCTAGTAAAAAATAAAATATTAAAATTATAAAAAAACCGATAAAGAAATTTGTGGTTAACATTACAAAGTATCCTGTACGACTGCCAATAAACATTTCTTGTAAGGCATTAAAAGGGTCCATTAAATAGATCCCAAAGAATCGTGAACCACTAAGTGAACCTTCCAAAACTCCTATATCAAAAGCAAAAGAAGCCCAAAATAAAAAATTCATAAAAAGTAAAACTCCCCAACGAATGTTACGCCATTTGTGTTTGTTAGGTTTACTTGCTTTCCATTCTTTAAATGTTATTCCCAATTTAGAGTTGGGCATTTCTTCTCTGCGTTTTGCAGGTATTGGCGCTAATTTTTTTACATTTATCATGAGAAAATATTTTAAACCAATTCTAATTTTTCAATAACAATGCTACTTGGTGTTGTTGGGCAAACCATAACACAAACACCACATCCTGTACATGCATCCAGTACTTTTGGCTGCCATTGTTTTTGACCGTTAATTCCAGTTTTTTCTTCCATTATAATTGCTGTATCACCTATAGGACATTCTGTAACACATAAATCACAAATTTCACGGTCAAATTGATGATCATTTACAGGAGAGGCTTTTCGTTCCTGACGTTTTGGGTTTGGAGAACGGTATACTCCTTTAAAGCCAGATTCTCTTGGAACACCTTTAAATCCTTTTCCTTTAACAGCCAAACAAGTAGAAGTATCTATTACTGCAATACCCATTTTAGTAGTCGCTTTCATAGCTTGTGATTGAACTACAAAAGGATTGTAATCTGGACCTGGAGTGGGATTAGCTTTTTGATAATCAATTAAAGCATTTTCACCGGCTTTTTTAAACGGAAGAAAATCTAAGGCAGCTGTAGGGCAAGTTTCAACACATTGCATGGCATCACAAGAAAAATCACAAGCTTGCTCTAGCGGATCAATATAAGGAGTTCCATAAGAAAGACCATCAGAAATACCTGCAAGTTTTACCGCTTCTATAGGGCATATCTGAACACAAAGCCCACATTTTATACATGCATAAATAAATTCATCTTCATGAATTGCTCCCGGTGGTCGCAATATTGTTTTAGCATTTTCTATATCAAGTTTCTTAAAATAATTAACTCCTACTCCAACAGCACTTAAAGCAGCTACTGCAAAGGCACCGTTTTTAAGAAACTGTCGTCTATTAATCTCTGAATTTGATTTTCCCATTTCTTAATATTATTGAGATATTATTATTGAGTATTGAGATATAAATATTGCTTGTTTTCTTTTATCTCACTCTTTTCTATTTTTTAAGTTATTTTATTATTCTTACCTCCTTTTAAAAATATTTAGTTTTAATTTATTAATATTCACGTTCACTATTATATTCCCATTTATAAATTGGATTATTATCTCTTAAAACAAATTTTGGTTTAGAAAATGGAGCTAATCGTTCTAAGAAGTCTAAAACTTCTAATATCGGAGCTCCATAAAAGAATTTTACATTTTTATTGAATGCCCATAAATGTTCACTGTAACTATAAAGTTTATAAGGCACATCTCCTATATTGTCCTTATCTTTATCAAAGCCTTGATAATCACTCCAATAATTACCATCGAACTTATTATTGTTTGCTGTATTACCACGTGTATATACTTGTGTTAAATTATCGTGTAAATAATTTTCTTTAATTAAATTACCCTCAAGATCTGAATGAAAAAGCATTCCTACATTACAAAAAGCAATTTCGTTACCAACAACAGTATTAATTTTTTCTGGTACAAATGGTGATACATCAAAATGAATTCCATAGGCCGAATACAAAAATCGATTATTTAATATTTGATTTGATGAAGTTTCTTTTAAGCCTAAACACATTCCTGTAGAACCAACTGATCCTTGAATTAAATTTTCTGATAGAATTGTTTGCTCACTATACATTAAGAAAACACCCACTGAATTACCATAAAATTTGTTCTTATGAATACGATTGTTATGTGCATACATGAAATGAATACTATACCTATTCCCTACGCCTTTATTACCTTCAAAATGATTTTCTGATGAATACCAAACCACCATATCACGTACTTCGTGCCAATAATTAAACAAGATTTTGTTATTGGTTGAATACCAAAGACGAATTGCATCTCCTTTTAAAGCCAATGGTTTTCTACTGATAGATGAAATATCATTATGTTCTACAATACAAGCATCTGATTTAAAAATATCAACACCAAATAAACATTCATCGATCAAGTTATTTTTAACAATTGTATGATTGGCTTCTATAATTTTTACTCCTGCATCTAACCTATCAGGTGAATCACCAGAGTGTGTGATATGCAAATTCAAAATACTAACACTATCTGCTTTTACATAAATTACAGATTCATTATCCATTCCGGAAATGGTAGCTTTACCACCTCCATCAATTACAACATTAGAAACTTTGATAGTTGCAGGGCCTGTATAAAAACCCGGTTTTAATTTTAGCGTATCTCCAGGTTTTAATTTTTTGAGTAAAGTATTGAGAAACACCTGATTATCTTTAGATTCAAAAGGTGTAATCTTTTTTAACAAACCTGAATACTCTGAGTCTTTTTCTTGTGAAAAAGCACTCAATTGCAATAACATTACTATAATGAGGAAATAATTTCTCAAAATCAAAATATATAAGATGAATTAAAACTGTCTCTAAAATTACATAATTATCCTTAAAAAAAAAGTACTATAAATTAACTAACTATTATGAAATTAACTAAAGAGACAGTTTTTTTAATTTACTCATTTAACTATTATTTTTTTTGTAATGCTATATATTTTCTTTTAAATAAAATTGCGAAAATCAAAATTACAAATACCAAAAGTGCTATATAAAATCCATAATAAGGATAAGATACTGTTTCAAATTGAGCAACTTTACCATGTCCAAAAATTGTAGGCATAAAAGGTTTAATTCCACTAAAAGCACCTCCTCCATGTAAATCTAAATGGTGACCATACCAATACATAGAGTACATGTATAGAAAAATAAAATAAAAAGGTAAAAGTGCTGGTAGAATTGCAAAAATTGGGTTGTTCTTTTTTGGCGTAATAATGAAATAAATCAACAGTATTATTAGAAATAAAAATATATATTTTGAGTTTCTCAAAATACTATCTAGAGTTTTTAAATAACCGGGTGTAACATTTATTTCAACAGGACTTCCTGTTTTTGGATCAATAACATCTTCTCCATCGGCATCTTTTTGAGTATTAAACACGTAGTATTCAGGATAAGTAATTCTTTCGCCTTCTTCAGGATGCATATTCGTACGCGTATTAACACCTTGTACAATAGGATACATACCAATATAATGATTAATTGCATTCATTTCAACTAAACATTCAGCTCCTTCATTGGTTGTTATTTCTTCTCGCTCTTTTACTCCTTCACAACCATTATAAACCCCATCATATTTGAATTCAATACGAATCCCTTTAGGATACATTGATTTTGGATATTGATGACTTTGTAATGCTACCCACCAAATAGGCAAAAAATGTAAAACAATAATTAAAAGCACTCCTATTACAGCAAAAATTCTGTAGAGAAGACCAAATTTTTTAGCATGATTATCCATTGGATTATAAATTAAATTTGTTAGAATTGATTTATTAAGTTTTTAGTTTATTTATCGTATAAAAAAAGCAAAATGGTATTGAAATAAATACCATTTTGCTTAAAGAGGTTATTTTGCAGTTGCACCTGCTTGGTGTAACATGTACTTAATCGCATTATTAATATCTTCGTCAGATAAAGCAGGATTACCACCTTTAGGAGGCATAACACCTTGCTCACCTTGGAATCCTTTAACAGCATGGTCTTGTAACACACTCATACCTTGACCAGCAATAGTTGACCAACGTTCTTTTTCGTCTAATTTAGGCGCACCGGTAACACCAGTAGCATGACAAGCCATACATAAACCATCGTAAATTTCTTTACCATTACCATAATCACCACCAGCAGCAACAGGAGTGCTTTCACTTGATTTCTCTTTCATCACTTGCTCAGTTTTAGCTTTCATGAAAGCAATAATCTTAGTGACATCTTCTTCAGAAACATTTTGATTTGGCATTGCCAGTTTATAATTTTGACGCATTGCTTCAATATCGGCATCTTTCATTTTAGATTCAGGATCCATAATCCATTCTTTCAACCATTTATCATCTCTACGTTTGTCAATCATCAATAAATCCGGCCCATTAAATTCTTCACCAAATTTATGACAAGCACTACAGCCGTAATTTAAATATTCTAACTCACCAGGTAGTAAATTTTCTAACTCGATGGCAGATGGTTTAAATGATTGCATTTTCATATCGGCATTAATTCTATCAGTATAAGCCAATACGCGATCAGTTTCAGCTTTTTGATTGAAATTAACAGCTAAATAACCAATAAGTTGGCGTTTATCAGGACTGTTTTGAGAATCTAACAATAATGGATACATACCTGCTTTTTCGGCTAAAAATTTAATTGTAGCTGTTTCACCAGGGCTATAATGATACATTTTATCATAAGATGAAATTTGATAAACATAATGGTCTAATTTAGTTTGCCCGTGATTGGTCAAGTGTAAATAAACGTTTTGACCTTGAGTAACATTAATATTTTCCGGACTAACTTTTCCATCTTTAATAGTACCATAAATACGCACTGTTTTACCTTTCACAACCTCTTTTTCAGCACCTAAATCAGTATAATACTCAGACTTTTTATTTGTTGCAATATTTGTTCCTAAAGGATATGTTGCACTTGATTTATATTGATCTACATGAATCAAAGCTGTATAATGTGGTTCACCCATGGGTAAAGGAAGGTCATAAATCACTTTAGGATCTCCATCACCACTAATATCAATTAACTGGTGATTTTGAGGATGAAGTGGTCCTACCGGATTAAACCTGTCAATGGATAATTTATTCAATGAGATCAAATATTTTCCATGTGGATCTTGTGTATCTCCAGAAGCAGCAACCAAATGACCTACATTATAATGAGAAGGTACATGACCCAATACTTTTAGGTTGATATAATCCCATTTAGTAATACGTGAGTCAACATAAATTGAAGTATAAATTACACCTTCTTTACTATCATATTGGTTGTGTAATGGCCCTAATCCAACCTCAACACTACCGTGTAAAGCATCTTCTAATTTAATAACAGGAATACCAAATTTATCAGTTCCTTCGAAATTCTTGCTATCAATAGCAGCCATTATTTTATCAAATTTGTATACCCAGGCATGAGAGTCTAATTTACCTGCTACAACAATATATTGACCGGTTGGATCAACATCAACACCATGAGGTGATTTTGGTTCAGGAATCAAGAAAAATAAATTATGTTTAACAGCATCATTTATTGTGATTACTCTATGACCTCTTACCATTTTAGGTTTGATCGTACCATTATTCAGTAATTCCTCAGCTTTTTTCCAATTAGTTACATGTAAGTAGTCTACATCTCTTGAAGAACAACCTGCTTCAAACGGAGGACGGCCACTTTCTATACCACCATAATACATTTCAGTACAGAATGAATTCGTGAACCCCCAACCATAACTATCTAATTTACCTGCATCTGATAGATCTTGAGTATAAGGAGGAAATTCAAATGTAAAAGATGCCTTTTCATCAACTCTTCCTTTTTCATTATCAAAACGCCAATAAGTAAGTCCACCTCTCCAATATTTTTCAAAGTTGGCTTCACTTAATTCATGGTATTTCCAATCTAAAGGAGCAGGATATTGTGCTGCTTCCATGAAATATCTAGAATCAGGAGTAAAGAAACATCCACCGTGGTTTGACCTGTAAATAGGACTATTAATAACTTGTTTTACATGCCAGTCATTCAAATCATAAATATAAACTCTTGGATTTGCTTTATCATTTATAGCAGCCCATTTACCATTATAAACACCATCTGTTTCAGAGAAACCAGGATGATGTGTGTCACCCCAAAGTATCTCTTGTCCTTCAATAAATCCATCTTCCATTAAACCATAGGTTTCTTCACTATACCCAAAACCAGAATATGGTTGACGTGTATTGGTAGGTACATATTTTAACATACGCATAGAAGGAATAGTGTACATTGGTAAATTACCTTCTTGTCCACCTGAATTTAAAGAAACATACTCATCTTTTAAATTATCTGGAGTATAGGTTTTTGCTGCAGATAACACATCTTCGGCATTAAGACCTCTTCGATCTACAACTTCTTTGAAAGATTCTTTTCCGTAAGGTTTTCCGGAAATATTTGTCCCACCTGCATATTCTTCTCCTTTTTTGTCTTTATCACCACAACTTACTGTTAGTAAGCCTAAAGTGATAACAAACAAGCTCAATATTAATATAGAGCTGTATTTTTTATTTATTATATTTTTCATTGTCTATTAGTTTTTTGATTAACCTAAGCTTATTCTGCATTAACTTTTTCACTTAAGAGTTTTTTAGCACGTAAACCTACATCAGCTGTTTTAACCTGATATTGCCAGTACTGTTCTGCCCATAAGAAAGCATCTTTATATTTACCCTCTTTAGCATATCTCTCGTGATTTTCTTTAGATGTTTTAGCCTGATCTAATTGGTCAAATGCATCATCAACCAAGGCTGCAACGTAAGGATAATCCCCAAAGTTATTTTCTTTCAGCCAAGTAACAACTCCATTAATAATATCTTGAGTTTGATCAATTACAACTAACTTTTCTTCATAAAGTTTTTTGTATTCAGCCAATTCTTCTTTTGTAAGAACAACATCTTTTTGTTCAACATCTATATATCCTTTTGGACGTACCAACAAAATTCCTTCCATCTCTAAGTGTAAGGCTGAACAAAACTCAGTACAATAATATGGGAAAACACCTGGCCTGTTAGCTGTAAATGTTACAGATGCTGTTTTACCCGGTTCAAAACTACCATGAACACCATAAGTATCAACAGTAAATCCATGAGTTTCATCTTCAGCACGTTCTAAATTTGTTAAGTGGAAAGTAACTACATCACCTTCATTAACAGTAACAATTTCCGGAGTAATGTGAGAACGAATCAAGGTTCCGAATATATGAACCCTATTGCCTTCTCTTTCAATTTTTTCTTGTCCGGCTACTGTTTTAAATCTTGAAATTTCACCTGTACGAGTATTGGTACCTAAAGGATAACGTATAATAGGTTTAATTGTAGTACGTAATACTGCAACTGAACCATACATATTAGCTTGAGGTAAGCTCATGGTATAAATATCAGCCATATCATCAGAAGAAATATCAATTAAATGTTGGAAACTTGGACGTACAGGGCCAACATTTGGATAATTATCATATAAACCTTCTTTATCAACTACAGTTAAGTAATTTGAATGAGGTGTAGCAGACATTCCCTGAGGAGTCATTAAGAAACTTGGTTTAAAACTCAATTTCAATTCTTTATCAGTTTTACCGGTTTCATAGTTAAAACGAACTATTTTACTATCTCCATGAGCAGAAGCATAAGCAGTATTTTTACGTTGATCAAAAGCAATATCAATTACATTTTTCCCAATAGCTATACTTGCATTTTGCACACTTTTAGCATCAATTGTTGAACCTTTTCCTAAAGCATCTTTTACTTTAGCAAAATCAAAAACCAGTGTATTATCAGCTCCTACAATAAAATACTTACCATCAGGTGTTACTTTTACTGTATTAGCAGTTGCAGGTAACTCAATAAATCCAACAACATTATCTTTTTTAGCTTCATCAAAAGAAACTACATTAAAATCATTTATTTTTTTAGTAGTTGAATTTGACAGTTTATCATAGTTGATTACGTAAACATAATTTTTACCATCTTTTTCTGCTAAACCAACCATAAGGCCATCACTGCCTTTTTTACCGGTATCAAAATAATCTAATGTATATGGTGGTAATTCAAGCGTAAAAGATTTTTCTTTGATCATTCTACTTTTATGAATATTTTCACCTTCTACAAATTTCCAGAAAGTAACTCCGGATTTAAATTTATCTGATCCTAACGCTGCAGTTTTAGAATCCCAAGGAGCGGGATATTGACTTGATTGGATTATATACTCTGTATTTTGTGTTACAGCTACACCAGGGTAAGTACTTATAAAAAGTTGATTTGATAATACTTGTTTGGTTTCAAAATCATCCAATCCCATAAGTGCAATTCGAGAATTAGCTCCATCAGAGAAAAAAGCAAAATGCCCATCATAATTCCCATCTTTTTCAGAAAATGCAGGAAAACGCATATCTCCGTATGTACTAATTCTATTATCCATCGATGATTTTTTTAATACCAATGAACTCTCATCATCAAAACCATAACCTTGCCATGGTTCAGGTGAGAAAACACCTACGTATTTGTAAATTCTCATTGAAGGCATTCCATATACGATCATAGTTCCGGAATTTCCTGTTCCTACAATCGAAAAATATTCGTCACGACCACCTCGTGGCATGAACGTTTTAACTGCTGCCAGCACATCATGATCATTTAGACCCCGTGCTGTTTTAACATCGTTGAGTGTTTGTTGTGAATAAGCATCAGTAATTCCAAAAGTAACTAACATGATACCAACAAAAACTCTAATAAACCAATTGGATTTTTTCATTTTTATTAATGATTTAGTGAATTTAATCTAAAGATACTTTACATTAAAAATATTTTACATGATATATATCATTTTATTGTGTAACTTTAATCACATATTTTATACAAAATTTACGTATGTATTTATCTATCAGTATTATACACTTATGGGTTGTCATTAATTTTAGACACTACAGGAACATGATTTTAATCATACAAAATATAAACCCAAAAGTATATTTTTACATTCAATGAAAAAGTTACTCATAAATAGCACGCTACTATTCATATTAGTAATATTCCCTGTTATACCTAGCTATTTAAACCTATACAATCAAATTTCAAACCCAAAACTAAAACTTTGTGTTGATAATGGTGTTGATAAAAATATTAATATATTAAAAGGTGATCTAGCTTATCTTGAAGCCATCTTTGCCAGAGCACTTGAAAATAATAAAAATGAAGAGTCAAAAACTCATGAATTGAACATTACTATAAACTTACTCTTTTTCACTTCTCAATCTAAAATTGATTTTTTTAATCCATTCATAACGATTAATAAATTAATGTATTCAAAGAATAATGATTTATCTGCAATTTATTTAAAGATCCCTTCACCTCCACCTAAATATATTTCTTAATACTATTTGTAGTATAAATCTCAACTACAAACACCTTTTTTTAAGTATATCAATAAACTTTATAAATAATTTAGTTTAAAATATTATGTCATTTATTAATAATGATGATTAATATTTAGAATTGTAAACTCCTTTAATATTTAAGTAAAATACTTGTTTATTGTGTATTGCATTAACTTGTAAATACCGTAAAAAGATGTTGAGAATTAAGATACTTCCAAATATAGGATCAAGTTAATTAATATAAAAATAGAATTTATTAAAAATTATAAAAATGAAAAAATATATTTTAGGTATATACTTGTTATTGTTTTATGCAATTGCAATTGCACAAAAAACAGGAACCATAAACGGTAAAGTCCTGGATGAAAAGACAGGAAAAGTAATTCCTAATGCTGAAATTTTAGTAGTAGAAACTTCTAAAGGAACGGTGGTATCTGAAAAGGGTTCTTTTGAAATAAAAAGTATTAAACCGGGAGTCTATACACTCTATTGTCATGCAATGGGTTATACTACCGACACGCTTTTAAATATCAGCGTAGAAGCAAAAAAGAAAACTACAGTTGAATTTTCAATGAAATCTGAAAATGTTAGATTAGGTGAAGTAACTGTATCTGCTACAAAAATCGAGAAAACTATTGATAAAATTGGATCACCCGTTTATGTCATGGGTTTAAAAGAAATTGAACGTACTGAAGGTAGAAATATTGAAGAAGCACTTATTAGAGTTCCTGGTGTTTTTACAGAAGATAGATTTCATAATGAAACAAATATTGTGAGTTTTAGAGGTGTAGGATTGCATACGCATGTAACTAGTGGAATTCTAGTTTTAGTTGATGGAGTTTCATTAACCGAAGCCATGGGACGGACTGATTTTGAAGGTGTTGACTTAGAAAATGCAAAAAAAATAGAAATTTTAAAAGGACCTGTTTCTGCATTATATGGGCCAAATGGTATTACAGGAGTTATGAATATTGTTGAGAAAATACCTAATGAAGGACTTCATGGAAAAGCAAAAGTTTCCTATGGAAGTCATAATTCAATGACTTTTTCAGGTAATATTAATGGTGGAAAAAATGGATTTAGTTATTTGGTGAAAGGGAAGTACTTTAGTACAGATGGTTATTTAGATAGAAGTGGATCTAATTCAGCAAGAGTTGGCCTAAAACTTATTCAACAATTTGATAATACAGGAAAATTACAGTTCACAGCCGATTATATTGAATCTGAATCGGATTTACCCGGAACTCTCAATAGAGAAGATTTTGATGATAGAGAAACTACTCCATCTAACCCTAATATATTTGCAGGATTTGAAAAAGAATTTATAAGAACCAATTTGGTTTATACACAAAGCTTTGGAGAACAAATAAATTTGTTTACCAATCTTTATTATCGCAATAGTAATGATGAGGGGTTTTATGCCGACAGATCACTATCAAAAGGTGATATCAACTCACTTGGGGGTGAAATTAGAAGCCAATTCAAACATAAACTCTTTGGAAAGGAAAATTCAATAATTGTTGGATTTAGTATGCTCAATGAGAAAAATGATGATCAAACATTTCGTAGAGATATTGAAACAGGTGAACTAGGAGCGCTATCAAGTAACGGAAATAGTAACTATAATATGTTTGGTGCTTATATAGAAGATGAATTTATGTTGACTGATAAGCTTTCTATTAACTTTGGAATAAGATATGACCTTGTTGACTATGATTGGACAGACAATCTTAATGATGGAGAATACAATACATCGGCATCAACCAGTATCTCATCTTTTAGTCCAAAATTTGGATTTGCTTATAACCCAACTGAAAGTTTAACTGTTTTTGGAAATATTGCACGTGGATTTAGACCTCCTCAAATTTCTCAATTGTTTGTTGGTAGTTCTTATGGAGGCATCGCTAATCCTAATCTAAAACCTGAATACTTAAATAATTATGAATTGGGTGTTAGAGGTGATATCAATAATAAGTTGGTTTATCAAGCCTCTTTATATATGATGAATTTTACCGATCAGATCTCTACAGAAATAATACCTGAGATCGATCCTGATACTCCGGTTTATCAAAATATTGGTAAAACTAAACACTCAGGAATGGAAGCTTCTCTAGAATATAATTTTACAAAACAATTTAATGTTTATGCTAATTATTCTTATCTAAATGCAAGATTTAATGATAATCCTGAGTTTGGTGATAACACCTTAAGAAAAACACCCCATAACATGTTTAATTCTGGTTTGAGTTACAGATTTAAATTTGGTGTTACAGCTTCATTAGATTATAAATTCATTGATAAATATTATATGGATAACGAAGAGGCTATGGAATATGAAGGATATTCTTTGGTAAATCTGAAATTGATGTATAAACAAAATGGTTTTATGGCATCTGTTGCTGTTAACAATTTATTTGATACAAACTATGCAACTTATGCTTATGCATCTGAAGTCTATGATCGTGTTAGCCGTCAAACATATTGGGTAGATAAATATATTCCGGGATGGCCAGTTAATTTAAACACATCTATTTCTTATAGTTTTTAATTTAAAAAAAGATTATGTTATTTTTTAAAATATTTAATAAAACTAATAAATCAGGACTTGCTTTAGCTAGCTGGCTTCTGATTTATTTAATTTTTACACAATCTTTAGTTGCTCAAGAAGCTGTTTGGCTTTCTAATACACCTCCATTAAGTATGGAAAAAGATGTAAAAACCAATGGAATGCATCGCCTATCTACTTTAGAAACAAAAAAACGTAGTACTAGACCAAAAAGCGGAAGTAGGAAAGTGAAGAGTGAAAATAATAACGCTACAAAAGATTCTACTAAAAAAAGAGATGCCAAAAGCACAGGTAAAAAAAGTAAGGGATCATATAGACCAGCTCCTAAAAAATATATCCAGTGGCTAAGAAAAGGTAGCTCAATAAAGGATGCTGAGTACATTTGTCTTAATGATAGTGCAGACTATGAATTGACCTTGATGTCACCTAAGGGCAAAAAAGAAGATATTGAGATTATACATAACAAAGTATGTTATGCCAAGTTTGAGCTAAATGAAGAAGGCTACTATAATGCCTACCTGACTTTTAAGAAAGATCTGGGTGATACATTGCATATAAATATTGCAAAAGCTGAATTGCTTAGTCATAGTTGCCGTAACGGACATCATAAAAAACTAGAGGCTAGGCCGGTTAATTACTATCCTGAGATAACGGATTTTGAAATGATCCGGCAACGTAATCCTCATGAAGATTATCATTACTTCACATCATCAGGCAAAACAGAAACTTACAAAGCAATATTTGAAGGAAAACCACTGGCAGGAGTAAAAGTGAAGTTAAACACTGAAAAAGGATGGAGTAAGACCCTGTATACTAATGAAAATGGTGAATTGAAAACAGAATTTATTCAGGATTATTTTTCAAAATGGCAGGAATTAAATACAAGAGAAATATATTATTATATGCTCGAAGCTGATTATACACTAAAAAAAAATACGCACTACAAAGGTAAAGATTATGGTTATATCCATTATACATTAACCATGTCTGATGGATATCGCCCTTCAACTACAATGTATTCTTCAATGGTATGGGGATTGGTTGTTTTTCTTACAGTAATGGTAGTTAGCATAGCCGGAATATTCATTTATAAAGAACGCAGAAAAAGACCTTATAAAGAGATCAAATTTAACGAATCAAATAAATAATTAAGATGCAAAAATTTAAAATTAAAAAATATATTGATAATTCAAATGTGTCTCGTTTTAGGTTCTGGATACAACTTCTATCATTCTTCCTTTTTGTTTACGGGGGCTACTTTTTTATTGAAATTGGTTCACGATTACCAATATTTTCATGTCCTTATGTGGAAGGAAGTCCGGGAGGTTGTTATTTAATTGGTGTACAGCACGAATTACATTCAACCTGGAGCACTATATTCAGTCCGAGAGGCATTAGTATTCTAAAAAGTTTAGGTATATTTTTGATATTCTTTATCTTTTTGAATAAAGCATGGTGTGGGTTTGTATGTCCTTTAGGAACCCTGCAAGATTGGATCACAAGATTGCGTAAAGCGCTTGGATTTAGCTTTGTACGTTATGATGAGATGAGTTTTAAGAGGCTGAAATCAATTAAATATATATTGTTATTCTTACTCATCTTAATTCCCCTGGCCATAAAAAATTCATTTTTCGGTCTACCTTTGCTTCCGGAAGGTATGCATACACCTTTTTGCCAAATATGTCCGGCTCGTATAATATTACCATTATTTACAGGAGATACTTCCCAGATCTTTGTTGATTTTACAGATCCTGCTACAATCATCATGTCATCTTTAGGTTTGATGGTAGCGGCAATATTTTTAGTAGGGTCTTTTGTAAAGAAACGATTCTTCTGTTTTTTCTGTCCTATGAGTGCATTACAGTATTTCTTTTCTAAAATAGGTATTTTACGTTTGGTAAAAGATGGAGATAAATGTACTCGTTGTGGTAACTGCTCTCGTGTATGTGATATAGGTATAACAGAGATAGCTGATGATGTTCTCAGTAAAAATATTGTTAAAGATGATTGTATGATGTGTTTTAAATGTGTGGAAGCCTGTCCTGAAGAAGGTGCTTTAAAAGTAAAGGTTGTGAATTTTGATATATTTTCTGCTACAGAAGAAGGATTTTTTAAAAGATATGGTGAGACAGATGATCCTGAACATTTAGAAAAACATGGTTTGCTGAATTCAAATAAAAAGAAAGATGATTAAAGCTACAGATATAGACAGGTATAACAGGTTGAAAAAAACTTCAACTATCCATTATAATATGGAAGTAAATCAGGTGCTCTCTGAAATTATAGATGATTTTCCGGATAAACTTGCCGGAATGGAATATTTTTATAATAAATTCAGGCCACTTGAAGAAGGCAAATCCCTTTACCCAAAAGATAAAAAATTAATTGCATCAATGTGTATTCATGTTCCTATTGAAATTATCCATGCACTGGATGCAACCGCAGTAAGAATATGTTCCGGTGCTTATTCAGCTGATGCAGCAGGTTCTGATTTTTTACCTGCAAAAATTTGTCCCATGGTTAAATCAACCTTAGGTTCAATTTATTTAGATATGCTTCCGGGAAATGCCAATCCAGATCTGGTTATTAACCCTACAACTTGTGATCAAAAAAAGAAAATTGGTGAAATGGAAGATGAAATTGGAAAGGAATTTTATGTTCTAGAAGTACCCCCAAGCAAAGATTCAGAAGAAGCCAGACAATATTGGCATAGGTCTGTTAAAAAGATGGTTAAAAAGTTAGAAAAAGTCACAGGCAACAGGCTTACCAGAAGAAAATTAAAAAATTCCATTAAAATGGTAAGCATGGCTCAGGCAGAATTCAGGCGGTTTATGAGACTCCGAAAAAATGCACCGGTTATTTATGGTAAAGATGCGCTGTTGATAACAAATGCTTACTTTTTTGATGACATTTATAATTGGACAAAAAACCTAACAATTCTTAATGATGAATTGGAGGAAAGGATTAAACAAGAAGTCAATGTAGTTGGAACACGAGCACCAAGAATTTTATTGACAGGTTCGCCATCCATTTTTCCAAATATGCGAACACCTATTTTAGTTGAAAAATTGGGAGGAATTGTTGTTTATGAAGAGTTTTGTTCAAGTAGCAGAATGTTAAGTGATACCGTTGCAGTTGATGAATGGTTTCTCTATGATATGGTCCCTGCTGTAGCAGATAGATATCTAAAACCAAGCACCTGCCCTAATTTTACACCTAATGATGACCGAATTAGAAAAATTCTACTCGCTATGAAAGATTATAAAGTAGATGGCGTGGTGTATCAAACATTTACAGGATGTCAACTCTATGATATGGAATCACGAAAAATTGGTCAGGAATTAGAAAAAGCCGGATATCCTGTGCTGAACGTTGAATTAGATTACAATCCAAAGGATTCAGGTCAACTCACCACACGTTTGGAGGCCTTTATGGAATCAATTAAAGATAATAAAAGAAAGAGATAGATATGAATTACTATTTAGGAGTAGATATAGGCTCAACAACAATAAAAATTGTTTTAATTGATGAATCAGGAGAAATGGTTGACAAAATCGGTTCACCTACAGGGAGTATGTTTAACCAAAATGCATTGGATAGTCTTGATAGATTACTAAATTTTAACAATTTAACAAGAGATGATCTAAAATATATTGTTTCTACAGGCTATGGAAGAAAATTATTTAAAATTAGCAATGAAAATGTTAATGAGCTTACAGCCAATGCTAAAGGAGCAAGAGGTAGTTTAGGAAATGATCTTAAAGTTAAAACGATTATTAATGTTGGTGGTCAAGACACAAAAGTAATCATACTTGATGATGCTGGTAAAATGACAAATTTCTTTATGAATGATAAATGTGCTGCAGGTACCGGAAAATTTTTGGATATCTCTGCCCGAAATCTTGAAGTTGAAGTACAAGAGTTAGAGGTATTACACTTTCAAGCAAAAGATACGCCATTACCTATAAACAGTATTTGTGCCGTATTTGCAGAATCAGAGATCATATCACTATTAGCGGCGGGGCATAAAACATCTGAAATAGCATCCGGTATTCACTATTCAATTGCCAAACGTATTACCAGACTTGCAGGCAGAGGAAAGATACAAGATGCCGTCTTGTTTGATGGAGGTACAGCTTTAAACAAAGGGATGGTTGAAGCTTTGGAAAATGAGCTAATGAGACCCGTCTATGTTAATTCTTTTCCGCAATTCACAACATCGTATGGTGCTGCTTTAATTGCCCGAGAGAGGTATTTTGATAGTGAATGAAATTTAAAAAGTATTGTCTTGTTAATTAATCATATTCTAAAACTTCTAACATAACTTTTGCAACACCTTCATTTATAAAGTCAAGCTTGATAGCAGCTGCTTTTGAAAGATCTAAAATTCTACCCTTTATAAAAGGACCACGGTCATTTACTATTACAACAATTGATTTATTGTTTATAAGATTTGTCACTTTAATTTTTGTATTGAAAGGAAGTGTGCGGTGTGCTGCAGTCATTTTTGTTTTGTCATATGTCATTCCACTTGCTGTAGGTCTTCCGTCAAATTTATCATTATAATATGAAGTTAAACCAACTTCAGTGGTTTGAGAGTTACTTTTCTGGAAGATGCTAAAAAGTAATATGACAAAAAGGAATATTTTTAAGGATTTCGATTTCATAACAATAGTCTATGTTAAAGATTAACTCTAGCTCATGGGAAGTAATGTAACTTTGGGAGAAAAAAAATGTTTTTAAAAAAATAAAAAAATTAAACAAATCAAATTGTTTAAAATTTATTAAAACATCTAGTAAGATCTCAATAGTAGATTTTTTTCAATATATAATCCACATTTTAGTTCTAGAGCTTAAACGGTCTGTTATTAATAAAATTGTCATAGCATTTAAATAAAAGAGTTGAAATATTGTAGTCTAAATAATTAAACCAATATACGATAAAAAGAACTTATCCAAAGAGTTCTCAAGGATAGAATAACCCTATGAAATCAAGTTAACAATCTCCAAGGGGTATGTCTCACACTTGTTAAAATCTGTTAGGGTTGTTATAGATAAGTTTTGATATTACTTTGTTAATTCTGTACACTATCTTTCTTCATAATGATAAAGCTTTTTTTTGATGATTATTAAGATATATTTTTTTAAGTTTTTATTAGTTTTACATAGAGTTCTCTCTTAACAAAGCATTACCAATTGCACATTGTAAGCAACGATATTTATTACAATATTCATTTTTTAATTGAATAAATGCTTGTGATTGCATCGCATTATTGGCAGTTAATTCTATTGTACTAAAATTTTCAATAACACTATTACTTTCTGGTTTTAATTGTTGTATTAACGATAGAATTTTTTCATTGTTTAATTTTCCTTGCTGTCTATAATACTCAAATAATAGTGGAAAAATAGAATTGATCAATAAGAGATCAATAAAAGATCTACTCAATTTTTTGTTTGATTTTTTAGACAATGATGAAAAATTATAATGGGTTTTCCAAAATTCAGAAACTCCTTTATCAAATAATTCATAAAATTCTTCTAGATTTTCAATTTCAATAATTTTTGAAAACATACTTTTATGTATAAAATACAAGCTAGCCAATTGTGCAATTCTAATGGTTGGAAAATTATTAGGCCTTAATCTAAAGAATTGAAATTGTGAATTTCCCAATGCTTCTAAACTGTACTTATGCTTTAAAAAATTATATTTTGTTTTAAGTTTATGGTAGTAATTATCATCTATATTATCTGATAAAAATCCAGCCTGACCATATAGTAAGGCTTCTAAATTTTCCAGATTATATTGATTTTTTCTAAATATAGAAAAATCAAATGAATTACTAAGTTCATAAAAAACTTCTCCATTTACCTTTAAACCAAAGTTTTTAGCTAACAATTTGAAAAGAACTGCTTCCCAATCTCCATTTAGTTCTTGAATTAATTTCACAACAAATTCTGATTTTTGGGCTAATCTTTCAACATAAAGCCTTTCTAACCAATTCTCAAAAATAAAATTTGAAACAGACTTTATATCACCTTCACAGGATATGAAATTTGATCTTTTTGAAAAAAGTTTGTGGTAATTTTGTAATAAATTTTTAGAAACAAAACTTTTTAAAGCTATCGTTGGAATTGATTTGCTCCTCTTATTGAATATATCAACATCATGTTCCCAAACTACATGTAAGATAACATTATCATAAGAGGGATCAGTTTCGTGATGATGAACATACCAATCTGATGACTTAACATGAATTTCAACATTTCCTGCCCAGGTTTGATCATCAATAATGAGTTTTGCATTAAAAAAATCTGATCCGGAATTAACATTTAATGAACCCGGACTCAGAATTATAACACTTTCACCATTTGTGGTTTTTAAATTATTAAGCGGTAATAACTTGTGCATCCACAAATACTGTAAAAAATCTTCTTTTATATACATCAAATCATTTTTGCTTTTTATGACTTGATTTATTAAAGGTTAACAATTAATTTAATAAATTTTTAATCTACTGAGTATTAGGGTTTTCAATTACAGCAAAAAGCTTTTCTTTCCAGTTTTTCCAACTGTATTTCTTAGAAAAGATCAACAAAACTATTGGGTAAATTATTAATACCGGAATAAATGTTTCAACATTTACTGAAGGTTCTGAAATATCAATCCATAAGGCATCTGTTTGAAAGACCATCCAATCCGAAGTAACCAATATAGCTGCAACAATATTATTGGCAGCATGCATGCCTAAAGCGAGTTCTGTTCCATCATCCATTAAAGTAGTAATACCAAATAACAAACCTGTACCTATGTAATAAATAAAAATAATATTACCTAACTTTTGAACTTCAGGATTAAACCCGTGTAATAATCCAAAAATAACAGCTGTAAGAATTAATGGATATATTGTGTTTTTAAATAACAAACCAAACCCTTGCATAAAATAACCTCTAAACAATAATTCTTCAAAACTGGTTTGAAAAGGTAAAAATAAAAATGAGATAAGTAGTAAGACAAAAAATGGAAACGGTTTAAAATTCCATATAAAATTGTCAGGTGTTAGCATAAAACTTAAAGCAATGACTATAATTGAGATCAAAAACCACAAACCAAAAGCATAAAAGATCCTATTCCAATCTATATTATTACGCGCTGTTATCAAGGTTTTAACTTTGCGTAAATGAATATATTTTACACCAAAGAATAATGCTAACAAACCAAAGAAAAATGTGATGATCATTAAAAATAAGTACATATTTGAATTGATTCCAATGGTCATAAATGCATTTTCCGATGCCCTTATCAATTCACTAATATTTTCAACTTTTGAAATTGCAACCAATGTTAATGGAATAACCCCAATAATCTGCCACCCAATAATCATTAAAATAATCGTAAGAACATAGCGCCACCAATCATTTTTGCCTTTATATGCTTCTTGTATAAAATTCATGTATACTTAATTAATATTCTCAAAAATAGTTAAAACAATACACTTATACATACCTTATTTTAATAAACTAATTAAACTTTTATAAAAAAATCTAAAATATTTTGTTTTTAATACGTTTCGTATTATATTTGTAGTACGATTCGTATTATTATGACACAAAAAAAACCAACATTATTAGATTTTGCAATTTTAGGCTTGATCCATCAAAAAGCACAAACCGGTTATCAAATCAGAAAAACTTTTGCAGATACTGCCATGGGAAATTATAGTAGTAGTCCCGGTACAATTTATCCTGCTCTAAATAGATTACAAAAAATGGACTTAATTGAAAAAATACAACAAAAAGGATCTGATAAATTAGTATTTCAAATTAAGAATAGTGGTGTAGAAATATTAAAGAAATGGCTCATAAAACCCTTAGAAAAAGAAGATATTGAGAAAAAAAACCATGAAGTACTACTGAGGTTTGCATTTATGGATTCTCTTGTTTCATTGAAACAAAAAATTGTTTTTCTTAAATCTTTCGAAACCCTTCAAACTGAATATGTTCATGAGCTGCAAACCTATTTTGATGAGGCAGCCAAAGATATGCCATTGCATGGTAGATTGGCTTTTGAATATGGTATAGTATCGGGTAAAACAACTTTAAAATGGTGCAAAAAAGTAATCAAAGAAATACAATAAAATGATTTATAATGAAATCAAATATTTATTTAAAAGTAGCAATAAGTACACTCGTTTTATTTCTGTTAAATTTAATATTTAACTCTAAAACACCCTTAAATTTTAACACTATATTTTGGTCATTTTTATCAGATCTTATCATAGTTTCACTACTAACTTATTATATATTAAATTCTTCTCTCAGAAGGTTTAAATTGGTGCTTACAGTATTTGTAATTCTTTTTATAATAGGTAGTTTTAATATTCTTATTGAGGCATATATTTTTAATGTAACCACAAGAAAAGAAACTTTTATTCAAATAATTAAAGGTTTTATGGTTGCCTTGATCGCTTCACCCATTTTTGTACTTATTTTTAATAAATGGAAAGGAGATCAAAATGTAATAATTTTTAAGAGTCGATCAGTTTTTAGTTGGTTTTGGCGAATAGTTGTAGGAATTATTCTTTATTTGTTCCTTTATTTAACTGCCGGGTTCATATTACAAGCCGTTTACCCTGAATTACTTGAGTTTTATAAGGATAAGATCCCTCCATTTGATCTAATGATCTATACACAATTTTTAAGAGGTTTTATTTTCGGAGTGGTTGCTATTTTAATTTTACGCACATTGAAAACTTTTCAATATAAAAAGGCAATTTATATTGGTTTAGTGTTTGCGATACTTGGCGGAATAGCTCCTTTGATAATTCCCAATGAATTTATGCCTCACAATATTCGAATGGGACATTTGTTTGAGGTGGGAATATCAAATTTTATTTATGGATTTATCTTAGCTTATTTATTGGGTCAGAATAGATCATCTAATGTTCAAGATAAATTATAAATAGATGATTCTTCAAAATATTGAATCGATCTTTTTAATATCCCAAGAATGATCTTTTGAGTATTTTTTATAATGTAATGCCCCATTTTCTACCAGCAAAGGTGAAGCAATATTATTGGTGAAAAGACTCCCTGTTCCCAAACCTTGTGGCATTTTATTTTGTAAAGTATAAGTAAATTGTGCTATGGCATTTAATCCGATATTACTTTCTAAAGCCGAAGTTATCCACCACCCTACTCCATTTTCTTCTGCCAGTTTTATCCATTCTTCGCTTCCGCCGAAACCACCAATTAATCCAGGTTTTAGAATAATATATTGTGGTTTTATGACTTGCAGCATTTTTATTTTTTCTTTTATTTCAAAAACACCTATCAACTCTTCATCTAAAGCAATTGGTAAAGGAGTCACCATACATAATTTTGCCATTTCCTCCCATTGACTCTGCCTGATTGGTTGCTCGATAGAATGCAAATAAAAATCTGATAATCTTTTTAATTTTTCTAATGCCTGATCAGGATGAAATGCACCGTTTGCATCAACTCTGATTTCAATTTCATTTGGTGTAAATTCTTTACGGATATACTTTAATAATTCCAACTCTGTTTTAAAATCAATAGCGCCAATTTTTAATTTTATTACTGAGAATCCTGAGTTTAATTTTTCGCGAATTTGTTTTAACATAAATGCTTTATCACCCATCCAAATTAAGCCGTTAATTGAAATGGCATCTTTACCCCTACTAAATTCCGAAGGAAATAATTCAAAACGATCTTCACTTTGCAGTGATAAAAAAGCTTGTTCTATACCGAATTGTATCGATGGGTATTCAACTAATTCTTTTAAAAGAAACTCTTTACCCAAATGAATATGATCACAAAGCCATTGTAACTTTTCTTCATAATCAACAGTATCATCAATACTTAAACCTTTAAATAGTGCGCATTCTCCAATACCGGATCTATTTTTATTTATCAATTTTAAAAAGAAAGTTTCTTTAGTATTTAACACACCTCTTGAAGTTCCTGCAGGCAATTTAAATTTTAAAATGTATTTTTTATATATCGCTTTTATAGCCATTTTGAAATGTATTGCTACAAAGCTACATAACTGAAATTAAATATTCCAAAAAAATATTCAAACAACTAAATTTATTTACATTTGCACATCATTATGCCCTCGTAGTTCAACGGATAGAATAAAAGTTTCCTAAACTTTAGATCTAGGTTCGATTCCTAGCGAGGGTAC
>JBDLJB010000003.1:0-147238 GCA_039714555.1 Bacteroidota bacterium | reverse complement strand
AATAAATAAAATTGAAAATTCAAATTAATAAATCAAATCATTTCATATAAACCCAAAATACACCAAAAATTGAGTGCAAATTAAAAGAGTTACCAAATATATATTTTATATCTCTATGATTATAAGGTAATAGTAGATAGAGTTTGAATCTGTGACCGTCTGATTTGAATTTAAATTTATTAATGCAGGTATTTCATATTGTCTTGCCAAAAAGTAAAAAATTAAAATGTTGTAACTATGTTGTACCTCAAATAAAAAGCCGGAACTTAAAATTCCGGCTTTTGCTGTATGTGCGGGCGAAAGGACTCGAACCTTCACACCTTGCGGCACTAGATCCTAAATCTAGCGTGTCTACCAATTTCACCACGCCCGCGATAGATTGGTTTGCTTCTTGTGTTAAGCGGGTGCAAATATACACATTTTTACTAATTACAAAACAATGCTTTAAATATTTATCCTCCTGTTTTAATAAGTATCTTTTATCCAATCATAAGGTTTCCGTTTTATCCATAATCCTCTTGTAAAATCAGGAAAATCCTGAGGTTCACCATTATTTTCAATTGACAATTCCGATAAGGGGGTTATAGCACTCCATGCAGCTGCATCATAGGCATCTAAAGGGGGCGCAATATTCTGTTTCGCTGATTCTACAAAAGCATTTATAACAAAGAAATCCATTCCGCCATGACCAGCTCCCATTGCATGTTCTCCATATTTTTTCCAAAGTGGATGATCATATTTTTTTAACCAATCGTCAGCAACATCCCAACGATGAGGATCTGATTTACCTTCAATATATATACGTTTTCCATCAACTTCCCATAGTCCTTTTGTTCCTTGCACTCTAAATCCTAAAGAATAAGGTCGTGGTAGATTTGTATCGTGGGTAACGATAATAGTTTCACCATTTGCTGTTTCAATTGTGCTGGTTACCACATCTCCTAACTTAAAATTAAGTTTTGCATTTGGATGATCTTCACCTCCATTTTCTACAATGTAATTATGGAGACCTCTACTCTTGGTTGCATGTGAAGTAATCGTCATAAAACGATTGCCCCTATTAATGTCTGTCATAACTGCTATAGGCCCCACTCCATGGGTGGGATATACATCAGCATTCCTCAATAAAGAATGTTGTGTTCTCCATTTGGATTCTGAAATACCTTTTTCACCAAATTCAACACCTTTCCCATAAGGAGTTTTTCCATCATTAAATTTTACAAATCTAAGGTCATGCTGATAACCACATCTAAAATGAATCAATTCTCCGAAAACATTTTGTTTTACCATATTTAATACCGCCATAATATCTCTTCGGTAATTTACATTTTCGAGAATCATCATGTGTGTACCGGTTTGCTCATGCGTATTTACCAAATCCCAACATTCTTCCATGGTATTGGCTGCAGATACTTCTACTCCGGTATATTTCCCTGCTAACATAGCATCTTTAGCCATTCTGGTATGCCATAACCAAGGTGTTGAAATTATTACAGCATCAATATCTTTTTGTGCCAATAAATTTTTATAATCATAATCATTCTTATCAAAAATTTTTGGTTTTGTTTGTCCGGCTTTACTGATCAGATCAAGATTTAATTTAATTCTGTTAGGGTCTACATCACAAATAGCAGTAATCAAAACATCATTTCTCAACAATAAATTATTGAGATGATTTGTACCACGCAACCCAACACCGATCAAACCAACTTTTAATTTGGTTTCACTTTTTTGATTTCCATAAGTCAACCCAGGTATTAATGCAACTCCCATACCTGCAAAAGCTGTCTTTTTAATAAAGTCTCTTCTTGAATTCATTACCAATATTATTTTTGTTATATATTTCCTTTTAATGGTTTAAATTTAGGTATTTAATTTTTATATCTTTGATATTCTTAAATTTTTTAAAAATGACTACAATAAAATCCTACGTACAAGAAAATAAAGATCGATTTATTAACGAATTGATCGAGCTATTAAGAATTCCTTCAGTTAGTGCTGATCCAAAATATAAAAATGAACTATTAAAAACTGCTGACGCTATTAAAGATTCCCTTGAAAATACCGGTTGTAATAAAGTTGAAATTTGTGAAACTCCGGGTAATCCAATAGTTTACGGGGAGCATATTATTGATAAAAATTTACCCACTGTTTTAGTTTATGGTCATTATGATGTACAACCTGCAGAACCTCTTGATCTTTGGGATTCACCTCCTTATGAACCTATTATTAAAAAAACAGAAATTCATCCTGAAGGCGCTATTTTTGCACGAGGTTCATGCGATGATAAAGGTCAGTTATACATGCATGTAAAAGCTTTTGAATACATGATCAAAGAGAATATTTTACCATGTAATGTAAAATTTATGATTGAAGGTGAAGAAGAAGTAGGATCCACAAGTTTGAGTTGGTTTGTAAAAAGAAATCAAGAAAAATTAAGTAATGATGTAATTTTAATTTCTGATACCGGAATGATCAGTAACGAACAACCTTCAATAACAACCGGACTACGTGGTTTGAGCTATGTTGAAGTTGAAGTAACAGGTCCGAACAGAGATCTACATTCTGGTTTATATGGTGGTGCTGTTGCCAATCCAATCAATATTTTAACTAAAATGATTGCTTCTTTACTTGATAAGGATAATCATATTACCATACCCGGTTTTTACGATAAAGTTATTGAAGCTACAGCAGAAGAACGCACTGAAATGGCCAAAGCACCATTTTCTTTAGATGCCTATAAAAAAGCATTGGATATTGATGATGTTTTTGGTGAAAAAGGATATTCAACCAACGAAAGGAATTCAATTAGACCTACTTTAGATGTCAATGGTATTTGGGGAGGATATACGGGTGAAGGTGCTAAAACTGTTATTCCTTCAAAAGCATTTGCTAAAATATCAATGCGATTGGTTCCTGACCAGATTCCTGATGAGATCACTGAATTGTTTAGTAAACATTTTAAAAATATTGCTCCAAAATCTGTAAAAGTTAAAGTTAACGCCCACCACGGTGGTGATGCTTATGTTACTCCAATTGACAATATAGGTTACAAGGCTGCCAATAAAGCTTATACCGAAACATTTGGTGTTGAAGCGATTCCACAAAGATCCGGAGGTAGTATTCCTATAGTTGCACTTTTTGAACAGGAACTGAAAAGCAAAACAATTTTAATGGGATTTGGATTAGACAGTGATGCCATTCATTCACCTAATGAGCATTTTGGTATTTTTAATTATTTAAAAGGTATTGAAACAATTCCTTTGTTTTATAAATATTATACCGAATTATTTAAAGATCAATAATTCATTGATAATAAAAGTATGAAATCTTAATAGTTTGTTGACACATGATTCAGTTCGTTTTTTTATTTAACAAACTTTTACCATTTTTTTATGACTTAACAATGTAACAAATAATCAATTCAACGCGTCTTATAAATTCTAAAGACTTTATAAGATGCTAAAAGAATTCTTTTGGATGTGCTCCGGTGCAGACATTGATCTACTTCAAAATTGCTCAAAATCTGAACAAGTAAAATATGCCGGAATAGGCGGAACAGTATTTTTTACAGCCGTCATGGCCTTTATTGCTTCAGCATATGCACTTTTTACTGTTTTTGATTCTGTATATTTAGCTATTGGTTTTGGATTTATCTGGGGCTTATTGATCTTTAATTTGGATAGATTTATTGTATCTACTATCAAAAAACAAGGAAAACCCTGGATTGAATTCGGCCAAGCAATACCGAGAATAATATTAGCAATTATAATTGCAGTTGTCATAGCAAAACCATTAGAATTAAAAATATTCGAAAAAGAGATCAATCAAGTATTATTAGAGCAAAAGAATGATTTAACTCTTCAAAACAAAGACCAAATTGCTTTACAATATACTCCTGAAATTAATCGTGTATCAACTGAAATACAAAAATTAAAAGATGCTGTATCAAACAAAGAGATGGAAGTTAATGATCTGTACAGTACTTATATAGCAGAAGCAGAAGGAAGAAAAGGAACTCTTCTAATTGGAAAAGGTCCTGTTTACAAAGAAAAAAGAGAAAAACATGATCTGGCAATTCAAGAATTACAACAACTTAGAGAAGAAAACAAAAAACTAATTGCTAATAAAGAAATTATTTTAAACGACTTAAGAGAGAAACAAAAATTACAAACAGCTAACAGTCAACCAATAATTGATGGTTTTGATGGGTTGATGGCTAGAATAAATGCTTTAGACAAACTACCCTGGCTACCATCTTTTTTTATATTTTTATTATTCTTAGCTATTGAAACTTCACCAATTCTTGCAAAACTAATATCTCAAAAAGGCGAATATGATTTAAAGTTTGACGATCAAGAAGATCAGATCAAAGTATGGGTTGAACAACAAAAAAATCAACGTGAAGAATTATTAAAAACTGATGTCATATTAAATAATAAAGTCTATTATGATATTGGTGAAGAAGAAAATATTTATGCCTATAAAAAACAAAAAGCAGAAGAATTAATGCAACACCAATCAGATGCATTTTACAAAAAACAAAAAGAGGTGTTACAATAAAAATACTATACTAATGAAGTCAAATAGAATTTATCTTTAGCTCATTATTAACCAATCGAGAAATTCCCAATGAATTTTCATTTTTTAATTCATCAGGTAATAATTCATTTGGTAAATTTTGAAAACTTATAGGGCGTACCCATCTCTTTATTGAATGAATTCCAACAGCAGTATATCTAGAATCGGTTGAAGCCGGATAAGGGCCGCCGTGTTGCATAGATGGACATACCTCTACTCCGGTTGGAACACCATTGTAAATAATTCTACCAACCCTATTTTGTAGAGCTTCAAAAATATCTTTATTTTGTTCTAATTCATCTTTTTCTGCTAAAATTGTTCCCGTTAATTGTCCTTCCAAATTATTGATGATCTCAAGGAGCTGTGACTTATCTTTACATTGAACTACCATAGAAAACGGACCAAAAACTTCCTGATGCAAAGTGGTATTCTTTAAAAATGTTTCTCCTTCTACCGTTATAATAACTTGTCTCCCATAATTTTCCGGTACATCATTGGTATAGCCTGCTTTTACACTAACTCCTTTTTGTGAAGAAACCTTTGCTTTATTTCTTTCAAAATTTCCAATAATATTAGGGTGTAACATACAAGAGGGCTCTACCTTTACAATCTCTTTAGCTAAATTTTTAATGAAATCTTGTAACGTATCCTCTTTTATCCCAATGATCAATCCCGGGTTGGTACAAAATTGACCGCTACCCAAAGTAATGGAACCAGCATACTTCTGTGCCCATGTTTCACCATTTTGTTTAGCAGCATTTGGCATCAAAATCACCGGATTTACACTACCCATTTCGGCAAAAACCGGAATAGGTTCTGCACGTTGGTTGGCCAGATCAAATAACGCTCTTCCTCCTCCTACACTTCCTGTAAAACCAACAGCTTTAACATAAGGATGTTTCACCAAATCTTGTCCTACTTTTATCCCACTACTATTTAAATTTGAAAAAACTCCATTGGGCATTCCTGTCTTTTCAGCAGCTTTTATAATTGCAGAAGAGACCATCTCACCTGTACCGGCATGCATTGGATGTGATTTTACAATAACAGGGCAACCGGCAGCCAAAGCAGCAGCGGTATCACCACCGGCAGTTGAATATGCCAACGGAAAATTACTGGCACCAAAAACTACAACCGGACCTAAAGGTTTAAGCATTTTTCGTAAATCAGGTTTTGAAATTGGTTTTCTATCAATAATTGAGGTATCAATAGTAGCTTCAACCCAAGAACCTTCTTTTACCAATTCTGCAAACATATGTAATTGCCAGATCGTTCTTTGTCTTTCAGAAATAGCTCTTTCAATATTTAAACCCGATTCTTGTGTGAAGATTTGTAATAAACTATGATCTAAATCTAAAATTTCATCAGCTATAGCATTTAAAAAATCACTCTTTTTTTTACCAGATATATTTTTATATGCTTTAAAAGCTTTTTTGGCCAATTCAACTGCATTTTCAATTTCTTCTTTTGAAGCTTCAGTAAAAAGAGTTTCATTTTCAGTATTACTGATCGGGTTAAAAGTTCTAAAAGTTATATTTCCCAGTGAGGATAATTTGTTTCCTATATAATTTTTACCTGAAATCATTTTGTAATGTAAATTATAAAAGTTCTTCTCTAACTTTTTTAGGTAATCCCTTAACGATCAAGTTATAAGAGTCATCAACTAATTCTTTAAAAAAATCGTCTGAAAATGAACCGTCAACAATAACTGTATTCCAATGTTGTTTATTCATATGATATCCTGGGATAATACTCGAATATTCTTCTCTTAATAAAATGGCACGTTCAGGATCACATTTTAAATTTACTCTTAATTCAGGACTTTCCAATCCAGTTAAAGCAAACATTTTGTTACAGACTTTAAAAACTAAAGTCGTTTCATCAAAAGGAAATCCTTCGGTAACACAAGGTTTTTTTAAACAATAATTTCTGAATTCTTCAATATTCATAAAGTAAAATTACTGATAATTTATTACAAAAACACCAATGCTAATTTAATATCTCCATAACTTACTTCACCGTTAAGTGCATCAAAAATTGGTTTTAAACTTATCCTATTTTCTTCTGGATTGGCTTTTAAAATTGCATTGCGAGCTTTTTTAACTTTAGAAATAATTTTTCTATCTGGTTTAAATCTTGATAGATCTGTATCGGGATACAAATCTGAAACTCTAATCAAATGAGTAGATATTGTACCTATTGTAAGTTCTCTTTCATTTGAAATCTCTTTTAACGAATATCCTTTATCTATCAATTGTTTGGTTACTAAATAAGTAGATTTTTTCTTAGTTTTTTTATCTTTCTTAAGGCTTTTTTTATTTTCATTAATTTCATCAAGATTTGTTATACCTCCACTTTTTTTAATGAAATTTATTGCTTGTTCTTCTAAATCATTTATTCTAAAATCTCTTTCGGCTTCTAATGATAATTCTTGAAACCTCTTATCTGCTTTATAAGCCAAACTATCCACAACAAGTGTCATCTTATTGTATCCGGTTAAATTTAATCCCGATAAACTTTTTACTCTAGACAATGCTACATATCCTTGTCCTTTTTCAAAAGTTTTACTCAAGTCCATTGTTGCACTATCTAAGGTCATTCCCTGACTCTTATGAACTGTAATTGCCCAAGCTAAACGAATAGGAATTTGAGTATAACTCACTAATAATTTCCCTTTTTCATCTTCAATTCTCCATTCTTCATACTCAGCATTAATTTCATATCCGTTAAGGAGTCTTACAATTGGTATATTTTCCTTATTAAATTTTATCACTTTACCAAGGCTACCATTTAAATATCCTTTTTCATAATTATTTTTTACAAACATTACTTTTGCACCAATTTTTAAAATCAGATTTTCTGGAGCCAAAATTGATTTTTTAACGGTTTCTGCTAATTTTAAATTCCCTTTTATCTTAGCCTTAAAAATCTTATTCTTCCCTTTTATTAATTGTAATTGTTCGGTATTAATTCTATCAACATCAATATTATGTGTGTAAAGCTTTGTAGGTTCAATTGATGTTATTTCATTGGTATTTGAACTTAAAATTGTTTTAGCTCTTTGCGAAACATTTCCTGAACGAATTTCATTGAGAATATCATTGAGTTGGTTGTCGGTCTGCCGGAATTGTTCAGTTAAATAACATATTGTAAAATTTGCATCTAACCATGCCTGTGACATAAAAGCAAATTTATCACGATTTATTTCATTTTGTTCACCAATTGGTGGAAGCTGAAAAAAATCTCCTGAAATTATCAATTGAATTCCCCCAAAAGGTTCATCGGTTTCTTTAAAAAATTTTAGAACTTCATTTACCATATCAAATTGTTTTCTATGCAACATAGAAATTTCATCAATGATAAGTACTTTACTATTATCGATATTTTTTTTTAGATATTTTTTCTCTTTTAATTCTCTTAAATTGGCTAATGAAAGTGTATTTTTTATACCAATACCTGACCATGCATGAATTGTAGTTCCTTCAAGATGGGTTGCTGCAATTCCTGTTGAAGCTGTTATAGAAACTGGAATTCTTCTTTCTTTAAGGTACTGAATATATTTATTTAATACATATGTTTTACCTGTTCCGGCAGAACCCGTTAAAAAAATATTCTTTCCGGATCTTAAAATAGATAAAGCTTTTTCCTGATTCAAATTTAAAGATTTTGATTAGTAAAAATACAAATATAAACTGTATAGCTTATACTTTATAAATTTTAATGAAATAGCTTTTAAAAAGTTAACATTAAAAAAAAATGTTAAAATATGGGCAAAAAAAAACTCCCTAAAAAGGGAGTTTTTTTTAATCAAAATGCTTAACCTACTTCATTATGCTTGAACAGCAACATCTAAATTAGTTGTAACCTTTACTAAAGGTGGTTTTACAAAGTGCTGTTTAACAGGACATTGATCAACAACTGCCTTTATCGCTTTATTGTATTTTGTTGGGAAAGCTTCAGGTAAGTCAACTAATATTTCCATTTCTTCGATCATATTTGTCATACGATTATAATTCATTTTTTGAATAAGTGTAACGCCTTCTAATGACATTCCTCTTTGTGTCATAAATGCTCTTACATAAACTGCTGAACACATACCGGCAGTTGCCAAAAATATCATATAAGGAGAATCATCCATCGTGATCTCTTTACCTCCGTAAGAAGGAATTATTTTTCCGCTATTATCAAATCTAATATCTATATTCATTATAGTAATATTTTTTTATTTTTATTAAATCCGGTGCAAAAATACTACTACATTTAAGATGTATATGTAACTAGTATTACATTTAATTGATAAGTTTCTTTGTATTCATTTTTTCCAACTGCAATTTTTCGTTTTGAGAAAGTAATAAATCCTGATAATCTAGAGTCCAACCTATAGTTTCAACAATGTTTTGCATCATTAAAACGGCTTCTATTGCTTCTGTTCTTGCAGATTCTAACAGACCGCTATCTGGAATTTTATCCAGAATATGTTTTTTGGCTTTGATATTTAATTCTGTTAGATCTGTAGAATCAAATTTATTAAAAAGACCATCCTTTTTATCGTAATATTTAAAATCGGTTTCAACACTTAAAACTTCAGGTTGAGGAAACGCTGTCAATCTTATCACTTTTTTTTCATTGATCGCTTCCATTTTTATTTTTGACAGATCAAACCCTATATGTGCTTTTGCATTTATTAAAATAATTGCCTTTTTTTTGCTGGTTACCATACTTAAAAAACGTTCTTTTACATTTTCATAGTGATAGATCTCTGCAAATTCTCCTTCAACTGTTATGAGTTTCCAAACTTTCCTGATCTTTTCCAATAAAATAGCAGATTGCTGGTTGGTGGTTTCTTTATTCTTTTGAAATTTTATATAATTTAAAACCCCATAAGTTATTATAGCGCCAAGAAAAAGTCCTAAAAGTGCTTCCATAAAAATATTTATTGAACTCAGGTTAAAAGTAATAAAATTTATCGGTTTGTAAATAAAAAAGAATTCGTTGGGTAAACATACATAGTAATTTTGATTATACCATAAACCAGAGTTCGGCCTAAGATCTAAAAAATTTCTTATTTGTTTACAATAAACAATTCAGCAGCAATACCATCCGCCAAAAATTTACCTTTTTCTGTAATTAATAATTTGTCATTTTCAATTTTTAAAGTATTGTTCTTTAAAAACCTTTGAGCTGTAAATATCAATTCATTTTTAATGTCAAGTCCAAAATTTCTTTCAACTTGTTGTAATGAAACCCCCCAAATAGTTCTTAAACCGGTCATGATGATCTCATTAAATTTGTCATTAATAGTTAGATTCTCAATTTCTTGAGGAAGTATTTTTTGCTGTATTGATTTGATATATTTTGCATTATTTGAAACATTCCAACTACGCGATCTACCATCAAAAGAATGTGCTGAAGGTCCAATTCCCAAATAATGTTTTCCCTGCCAATAAGACATATTGTGCTTTGAGAAATAATCTAACTTACCAAAATTGGAAATTTCATATTGTATAAGATGATGCTTTTTTGTTTCTTCAACTAATATTTGGAAATGTTGTTGTGCTAAATTCTCATCTAATGCCGGATATTTGCCTTTTTTAATAAAATTTGCTAAAGCTGTTCTTTTTTCAACGGTTAAAGCATAACTGGAAATATGAGGGATGTTCATTTCAAAAGCAATATTCAAATTTTCTCTCCACTTTTCATTTGTCATATTTGGCACGCCATATATCAAATCAATTGTAATATTTTCAAAATGGTGAATAGCATTTAACAAAGACTCCTTTGCTTCATTTGCATTATGTGCACGGTTCATAAAATGCAGATCATCATCAAAAAAAGATTGTACACCTACGCTTAGTCTGTTAATTCTTGTAGCTGCTAATTCTTTAATTTTTTGTTTGGTAAGATCATCAGGATTGGCTTCAAGTGTAATTTCGGGATTTTCAATTACATTATAATTTTGATATATCAAATCAATCAAAGACCGAATCTCATTAATCGACAGTAAAGAAGGTGTTCCTCCGCCAAAATAGATGGTTTCTATATTATTTTGTAATTCGTTCTTTCGCAACTGTATTTCTAAACCAATGGCATTTATTATTTCATCTTTGCGCTTAAGGGAAACTGAAAAATGGAAATCACAATAATAACAAGCCTGTTTACAAAATGGAATATGAATATAAATGCCCGACATAATAACTAAAAGTATTGATATAATAAGATAATCTTACCTTTAACTTCTTCATCCTCATTTTGATCAGAATAATTTGAAACACTTTGTTCTCTACCAACAAATTTCAAAGGTATTTTGATTTTTTTTATATCAAAAGTTATTGTTGATTTTGACGGATATATTTGATCGTTATATGAATTAACTGTGTGAAAAGTTCCAAATTTACGGGTATTTACCGTTGATTCATATATTAAATTGGTTTGCTCATTAAAAATAATATCTGCAGTTATCCAATCACTATTTTGATCTAATGAAACAAGTTTATACACCAAATTATCTTTGATCTTTGATAGAAAAATTGCTTGTAATGGTGAAGATAATAATTCATTAAACTGATTCATTGTACCTTTTTTTGGAAATAATGTCAATCCCTCACCCTTAATGATAGGTTTTTCATCCTTCTTAAATTCGGTATAAATCTTTTTATCAGGAATATGCATCCCTTCAATTTCAATCTTTACAATAATTTCACATTTCAGTTCATGGTCAGCAGTATATTGATCAATTAGTGCATTGATCTTTTCATCGTGTTTATTCTGTGCAAACACACTAAAAAAATTCAAAACAACTAATATGTATAACCATAGTTTCATTCAGAAATATTCATTTTATTAAATTTTAAAAATGATACACCAATAAAAAAAACGCTCATAGCAAATAAAAAAAATGCAGAGTTCAATATTGTGCTAAAAGGAATTTCATCAACAAAAAATAATTGCCATTTAGCAATGTGATACGTAAACAAAAAAGGTTGCCATGAGCTAAAAATTCCCAAAACAAAAGTTTGAATTAAGGTAAATAAAATTAATAAACCTAAAGATAATAAAATTGCTGTCAATGTGTTTTTAAACCAAAGTGCAAAAAACATTGCCATACTTGAAAAAGCTATCATTGCAAGAACTGCAAAAACAGCGGCATAAAAAAACCGAAGCAAAAAAGTTGCCTCTTGAATAAATTGAACCCCATCAATAAATACAAGTACATCTCCAGTGCCAAAAAATATCATTGAAGGTACCAATGCAAAAAAAGCTACAATCAACATAAAACAAATCGTATAAATTATCATACTAATAATTTTTGCTGTTAGCAAGTTGCTGCGTGATATAGGCTGAGTTAAAAGAATGCGAATAGTACCTAATTCAAATTCTCCCGAAAAAATATGCGTTGTTACAATAATTATTAGAACCGGTATATGTACCCATAGCGTATTTAAAGCTAAGTAAGCAATTAAATAACCATTAATAATATTTCCTTCAACATAAAAATTATCATTTAAAGGCTGTATTAAATAACTAAAGATCTCTTCTCCATCACTATATAAACCAAGATCAACTATTAACATTAAAAGTATTGTAATAGCAAAAGTAATATAAGTTCTGTATGAACTAAAAAGCTTATATAATTCTATTTGTAGTATATTGATCAAGCTGTAATTTCTAAATATTGTTCTTGTAAAATTGTAAGTGTCTCGACATTAATTGGTGTACTTTTTAAGTTTACCAGTGTATTAACAACCTCAGCAATTTCATTTGGTTTTAATCTGATAATTGCTTTAGAATCACTTGTAAAACTTCCACTAATTTTGGTAATATATTCTTTTACTACATTTGAAGGTTCATTTTCAAAAGTAAATGCAACTCTTTTTTTAGAATTAATCAGTGTTTTTTTACAAATCTCAAGTTCTATATTTCCGTTGTGTAGCAATATAAAAGAATGGGCAAATTGTTCAAGTTCATTTAACAAATGTGAGGATATTATTATTGTAATTCCATTATTGTTAAGCGTTTCCAATAAGTTTAATACATCCTGAAAACCATTGGGGTCTAATCCGTTAAAAGGTTCATCAAGAATTAAAATTTCAGGCGAACGTAACAGGGCTTGCGCTATTGCCAAACGTTGCTTCATTCCGGTTGAAAAATGCTTAACTTTTTTTTTGCTTACATCTGGTAAACCTACTTTTATTAAAAGGTCATCAATATTTAAATCAACTTTATTAATATTCTTTATAAGGTTTAAGTTTTGTTTGGCCGTTAAATAGGGATAAAGGGAAGGTGAATCAATTAGATAACCACAATATTTTCTGAGATCAGAAAATTTATTTTGCAAGCTGCCTTTAAAATATATTTTACCAGTTTTAGAGAATACCAAACCAGCTAAAATTTTAATTATCGAACTTTTCCCTGCACCATTTGGGCCTAACAAACCAATTATTTGTCCTTTTTCAATTGAAAAAGAAATATTATTTAAAATACTTTGATCTCCATATTGCAATGATAAATTTTCGACTTTTAAAATTTGCATCACCAATAAAAATTTTGGAGTTGATAATATTCTGTAAATAAAATCTTAGTCCAGAATTGTTTTCTAAAAATAATGAAGGGATTATTTACAAAGGCATCTGGTAAAATATGGTACCACCTATATCCAATCTTATAAAAATATTTATTTATTTTTCTCTTATGGTTTAGATCTTTACCTGCAACTCTCGCTGCATCACGTTGACAATTTGAATGCATATAAAGTCTTATAATTCTTTCATCATATCCATATTTATACAATTTTTCTTTTACTTGTTTATAGTTTTGATACCTTCCTCTTACATCTAACTCAGCAATTATAAATAAACTAAGTCCCATAAAAAGAAACAAAACCCAGGGTATGATACCTAGTATTCCTTCTTGTAACCTAATCATATTGGTTATTTTTGAAATTGAAAAGAAAAAAAGAAATATTCCAATAAAAGCTGATAAATGTAAATACTTACCAACTTTAATAAAACGAATTATTTTATTAAAGTTTATAATTAAAATTGAGGGTTCAATAATTGTATTTTCTGATTTTATCACAACCAAATTTATCATTTTTTTTTTATAAAAGCTAATTAAAAAAATTATATGTTTTTTAAGTTTCGTAAGCTAATTTTCTGTAACTTTGTAAGTTAGCTATTTTGCTTCATAATCTTATCTAATTGAATTAATCATGTATGTTAATATTTTAACCTTTATAATTAATGAAAAAGAAGGCCTCTCTAGTAATGAACTAAGTATGCTTGAAGACAATTTAACTACCAAACCAAAAGGAATGGATAGGTTTCATGTTTTCAAAGATAATAAGGTAGAAAATTTATTTTACTTGATCGAGTACTGGAGATCTAAAGATTTTCAAGTTAATATGGAAGTATCAAAAAGATATCCAATTTTTAATAAAATTCACGAAATTTCTAAAGAATTAAGATTTAAAAAAATTGAATGTGATATTGTAATATAAATAAATGTGTATTATTTTTATTAAAGATCACTTTGAATACTATTTACAGGAATTTTGTTTTGTGTATGCCCCCCATTCTTGTAAGTTTTATTTGAAGTGATTTTTTTCATTTTTATTTATGTAACATTTGTCATATATTTATTTATTTATAGATAGTAATTTTGACTAATTACCAATAACGCTAAAAAATATCATTATGTATGTTCATATAGTATCATTTAAAATAAAAGAAGGAGAAGAAATCACTTTTGTGGAATTGCAAAAATTTGAAGAAAATATGGAAGCCAAACCAGCAGGTTTAGATCATTTTCATATTTTTAAAGATCGTAACGAAGTGGGTAGATACCACTTAATTGAATATTGGAAAACAAAAAAAGATAAAGATAAATTAGAAGAATCTGATGATCATAAACATTTTCATGAACTACGCAATCTGGCAATTGAAAAGAAATATGGAACTCACGAATGTGATCTAATAGTTTAATTATACTTCATTTTTTTTAAACAATAATCTGTGAGGATGGATACCATTCATTTGATTTCCCTTCAATATTGACTTCTTGCTTATTTAACTCTATTGGAATTGAAGAAGTGGTTATTTCTTATTATTTAGAATTATCCACCAACTAAACTCCTCTCACTTCTTCCCTCTTCTGGGATTAGGGGACGTTATCCGTTTTTCATTCTGTTTTACAAAAGCATTCCAACCTGAATAATTATTATCTGAAGCTGTTTTTCCATAATTATAAAAATGGCAAACGGCAGCAGCTAAACCATCAGTAGCATCTAAATTATTTGGCATTGTCTTAATGGCAAGTATGTTTTGCAACATTTTGGCTACTTGCTCTTTACTTGCATTGCCATTTCCAGTTATGGCCATTTTAATCTTTTTAGGAGAATATTCGGTAATTGGCACTTCACGAATTAATCCTGCAGCCATAGCAACACCTTGTGCTCGACCCAATTTTAACATTGACTGAACATTTTTACCAAAAAACGGCGCTTCAATCGCAATTTCATCCGGATGATAGGTCTCAATTATTTGCAAGGTTCTGTCAAAGATCACTTTTAATTTTACGTAATGATTGTCATATTTTTTTAATAACAATTCATCCATTTGGATCAACTCCATTTTATTTTGAACAACTTTGATCAGTCCAAATCCCATAATGGTAGTTCCAGGGTCAATACCTAAAATAATTTTATCGTTTTGCAAAATTTTTTATTTTACTTGTGTTTTAGAATGGCAAAAATAAATTTTGTTTCTTTGCGTAAATGTACAACAACTTACAAAAACACAAATCGCAATTATTTTTTATTACTAAGCTCATAATAATTACAGGAGCTTTTTATATTATATCTCTTAAAATAATTGAAAACAAAATCCTGTATACTTCTGATTTCTATTCTTTTATTAAATCAAATATTTTATACAATTATTTAAATTTATTTCTACTAATTTTATTTACAGTAGCCAATTGGTTTTTTGAGATTATAAAATGGAAAACTCTTGTTTCTTCTTTTAAAAAAATAACTTTCAACGATGCCTCCAAACAAAGCCTGGCTTCTTTAACAGCTTCATTATTAACACCAAACAGAATTGGAGAATATGGCGTAAAAGCAATTTATTATCCTAAAGAGAATCGTAAAAAAGTATTGATCTTAAATTTTTTAGGAAATGTATCTCAAATGCTAATGACTATAGTTTTTGGGCTTATTGGCTTATTATACCTTACCGGATTTTTCAATTTTAAGATCAATATATCAAAGCTTACAATTGTCATCATCATTAGCTCAGTAATACTCCTTGTTCTATTGTTTTTTAAACTTAAGTTCTTAAAAAAGTGGATCAAAAAATTCATAAATAATATATTAAGTATTCCTGCAAAAATCCAATTAAGTAATTTAGGGTTTTCTTTTATTAGATATCTTATTTTTTCTCATCAATTTTACTTTTTATTAATAATTTTTAATGTTGATTTAGATTATTATACAGCTTTAAGCCTAATAACAAGCACCTATTTTATTGCTTCATTTATTCCCGGATTTGTTGTGTTTGATTTTATAATAAAAGGCTCTGTTGCAGTTTCTCTTTTTGGATTATTACAAGTTAATGAAATTGTAATTTTAACCATTACAACTATTATGTGGCTGTTAAATTTTGCTTTACCCTCAATATTTGGAAGTTATTTTGTTTTGATCTTTAAAAAACTTCATCCTATTAAAATACCTATTCATAAAAAGTGATCTTATCTTCAATCATCATAACCGTAATTTATGCAGTACTTATCATTGCTTTTATAGTTGGATTTAATCGTGTACAAAATTTTGAATTTACCAAATATGAATCTCAAAATAAATTTTCAATCCTTATCCCTTTTCGAAATGAAGTTAAAACCATACCTACACTACTCGAAAGTTTTACAAAATTAAATTACCCTTTTGAACTGTTTGAAATAATCTTGATCAATGACAACTCTTCAGATAACTTTAAAAATCTTATTGATAATTTTCAAAATCAAAATAAAGAATTACAAATTCATTTAATAGATTCAAAAAGAAAAAGTAATTCACCAAAAAAAGATGCCATTAAAACCGCCATAAACAAAGCAAATTTTGACTGGATAATTACTACCGATGCAGATTGTATTGTTCCAGAAAATTGGTTATATAATTTTGATGGTTTTATTCAAAAAAATAATACAAAAATGATTGTTGCACCTGTCGCATTCATTTTTGAAGATAATTTTATAAATAATTTTCAAATACTTGATTTTTTAAGTTTACAAGGAAGTACTTTAGGCGGATTTGGTATTGACAAACCCTTTTTGTGTAATGGTGCAAATCTTTGCTATAACAAACAAGCATTTTTAAAAGTTAATGGTTTTGATGGCAATGACCATATTGCCGGAGGCGATGATATATTTTTATTAGAAAAATTTATATCCATTTTTCCTAATACTGTTCATTACCTAAAATCAGAAACATCTATTGTGAAAACAAAAGCACAATCTACTTTAAATCAGCTTATTGATCAAAGAGTACGTTGGGCAGCTAAAACAAGTTCTTATAAAAACAGTTTTGCTAAACTTGTTGGTTTTATTGTTTTAATCACAAATTTTTATTTGATTTTTCTTTTTGTATTTGCAACGCTTAACTATATTTCTTGGCAACATTTTGGAATAGTATTTTTGGTAAAATTCAATATTGATTTTTTATTAATCTATAAAACATCAAAATTCTTTAATCAGCAGGAAGCTCTAAAAAAATATTTGACAAGCAGTTTATTATACCCTATTTTTAATGTTTTTATAGCATTTTTATCCTTTTTTAAAAATTTTGAATGGAAAGAGAGAACTTTTAAAAAATGATTGATCTTAAACAATTATTATTTAAAAATCTGGTTTTCTTTTTTCTAAAAAAGCAGTTGTACCTTCTTCAAAATCTTCGGTACCAAAACAATTTCCAAATTCATTTATCTCAACTTCAAATCCGTTAACACCATCTTTAAAATTTGCATTAACTGATTTTATTGCAGCAGCGATTGCAGTAGAAGAATTTTTTGAAATCTTTTTGGCTAATTTTTCACAAAACTCTAATAGTTCATCCTGAGCGATCACATAATTCACCAATCCGTAGTTTTTAGCTTCTTCGGCTGTGATCATTCCCGCTGTCATTATCATTTCCATCGCTTTTCCCTTACCTACCAATTGAGGTAAACGTTGTGTTCCACCATAACCAGGTATTACGCCTAATGATACTTCTGGTAAACCCATTTTTGCATTATCACTAGCCACCCTAAAATGACTTGCCATTGCCAATTCTAAACCACCTCCAAGAGCAAATCCATTAATTGCAGCTATAACAGGAATGTTCATCTTTTCAACAAAATCAAAAAGTAATTCCTGTCCCTTTCTTGCTAAAGCAGCACCCTGATCAACATCAAAATCAGCAAATTCTAAAATATCAGCACCGGCAACGAATGCTTTGTCGCCACTCCCTGTTAAAATAATAACTCTGGTATCTTCATCCGAATCTAATTCTGCGAAAGCCTCATGTAACTCGGCTATAGTTTCCTTATTTAATGCATTTAATTTTTTAGGACGGTTAATGAAAATTGTTGCCAAATAAGCATCTGATTCTACCAATATATTTTTATAATTCATCGAGATAGTTTTAAATTATTTTTTAGGTAAAGTTACTGTAAAAATGGTTCCTTCATCTAAATTTGATTGAAATGAAATATTGCCATTATATGCTTCAATAATATTTTTTACCATAGGCAAACCTAAACCCATTCCACTTGATTTGGTTGTGAATTTTGGTTCAAAAATTTTGGGCGCATCTTCTTCTGAAATTCCTATACCGTTATCTTCAACTTCAATAACTACAAGGTTATTATTTTCAAGAACTCTTACATCAATCATAGGATTATCTTGATCTTTTATAGAGTGTATAGCATTTGTTACCATATTAGTAATAACTCTTGTTAACTGAATCTTATCAAGTTGAGCTATAATTTTTTCCTTTTCAGGATGATATTGAATAAAATCTTCATGAAAGATATCCAAAGCTAATTTAACCTCTTCAACAACATTTAATTCTTCCTTTTTTTGAGTTGGCATTTTTGCAAAATTTGAAAAAGCAGAAGCTATATGACTCATCATATCAATTTGTTGAATTAATGACTGACTATAATCATGAAGTTTTTGTTTGATATTAGGGTCTTTTGGATCGAATTTTTGTTCAAAGCTCTGAACTGTTAATCGCATTGGTGTTAAAGGATTTTTAATTTCATGCGCCACTTGTTTTGCCATTTCACGCCAAGCTTGTTGACGTTCAATTTGAGCTAATTTAACAGCGCTATCCTCCAATTGATCAATCATATTATTATATGAATTGACCAAATCTAAAATCTCTCCACTGGCTTCTTTTAAAAATATCTTTTGATTTGTTTTATCTAAGGTAGCTTGTCGCATACTATCCGTTACAAACTCGATTGATTTTGTAATGTATTTTGATAAAAAATAAGCCAATGCAACAGCTATCAATAAAATAATAATATAAACAAATGACAAACGAACCAAAAATTCCTTTAATTCTTTATCTTGAAAAGTATTATCCTGTAAATAAGGAACTCCCAAAATACCTATGGGTTTAAATTTTGAATCATTAATATATGAATATGATGATTTAAAATGGTTACTATTATAAGATGATTTTTGAATTATCATATGATGATTAGGATCTTCTAACAAATCATCTAAAATATTTTGTGGTAAATTTACGTTAACTGTTTCATTTGCAAAACTTCCATGAGTTGAACGAAGTAATTTTCCATGTAGATCGTAAATGTTAATATCTAAATTGTGAATGTCGGATATTTCGTTTATTTTTTTATCTAATATCTCCGATAAGAATTCTGTTTTTAATGGGTATTTAGTTTCTCTGTTAAGCTCATAAGAAATTGCAGATTTAATAGCTTCTTCTTTGCGTTCTAACCGTTTTATATGATAGTCTTCAGCTTGTTCATTATATTGATAAATTGTTATAGCCGCAATTAAAACAGAGGCTATAATAACCAAAAGTATCATGGCAATAAAAATACGAGTACGTAATGAAAAATTTTTTAAATGCATATACTATTTTGTGTAAATATAACAAATATCAAAATCATAAAAACTATAAAAATCCAGCTTTAAACTTATATATTAAAAAAAAAGACTTTCTTAAAAAGAAAGTCTCTTAAAACAGTTTTATAATAATTTTTTAAATTTCTTCAGTCTCTACTATTTTAGCAAGTATTTCGTCATATTTAATAAGTAAATATTTCTTCCCTTCAAATTTCACTTCTGAACCTGAGAATTCTTTATACAATACTTTATCACCTGATTGAACCTCAGCGTTATCAATCTTTGCAATTGCTATAACTTTAGCAATGTTTTGTTTTATGACTGCCGAATCTGGAATAATAATTCCTGATGCAGTTTTTTGTTCTTTTTTATCTTCCGTAATATCTAAAAGTACATTTTGATTAACCGGTACAAATTCTTTCATTCTTATATGTTTTAAAATTTATTAATTTAATTTTTTGCAAAAATATAATTGTTTTTATTTATATCCCTAATAAACTATCTATTCTTTTTTGATCAAAACCTACAATAATCTGTCCGTTGATATCAGTTTGTGGCACACCTTTTTGTCCGCTCTTTCTTACCAACTCTTCAGCTACTTTTTGATCTTTTGATACATCTACATCTCTATACCTAACCCCTTTAGAGTCTAAATAAGTTTTCAATCGAGTGCACCATGAACAAGTTGGAGTTGAGTAAACCGTTACACGTTTTTGAGGTTTTTCTTCACCATCATTTCCAGCCTTATACACCGAACCTAATAGCAAATTGTTAAAAAACTCCTTTTCATGACAGCCTTTGTAAACATTTACCAAATTTTTGTTTTTAAATTCTAAAAAACTGGGTGCAGATTTAATACCATATTTTGGATGAATATCTCTTACTTCAGAAACATCTGCAACTAAAACCTCAGATTCAATATTGATATTCTTTAGGTTTTCTAAAGCGCAATCTGACTGATCACTACCTTTTTTATAAAGCAATATGAATTGATTATTTTGTTTATCCAAATTTTTTTCTAACTCTGAAAGTGAATTGATGTGTTTTATTTTCATTTATATACAATTTATTTTTACTGTATATACAATATTATGCCAAAATCAATAAAGTGACACTTTGACATAAAGAATCCAACAATTTTAAGCTAATAAAAATTTTATCAATAATTATCGAATTGTTTTGATGAAATTTATAATATTATTGATAGGATTTTTAATTATGAAGTTTACAAATGCTGAACCGATAATAGCACCTTTTGCATATTGAGTTGCCAATTCAAAGGTTTCTTTATTAGAAATTCCAAAACCAATAATTTGAGGTGATCTTAAATTCATCTCAGCAATTTTTTTAAAATAATTTTTTTGGCTTTCGCCGAAAGAATTCTGTGTTCCTGTAGTACTTGCTGAGCTTACCATATAAATAAAACCCTGAGAGATCGAGTCAATAAATTTTATTCTTTCTTTTGAAGTTTGCGGAGTAATCAAAAATACATTTACCAGATTATATTTCTCAAAAAATGTCTGATATTTTTCATAGTAAACATCCACCGGTAAATCGGGAATAATCAGGCCATCAATACCTATTTCAGCACATTTTTTACAAAATTTTTCAACACCATACTGCATTATCGGATTAAAATATCCCATAATTAATAAAGGAATATTTACTTTTTTACGGATATTTTCTAGTTGCGAAAACAAAATTTCAGAAGTCATACCGTTTTTTAAGGCTTCAGTACTACTTTGCTGAATAGTTGGTCCATCGGCCAAAGGATCAGAAAAAGGTAAACCAATTTCAATCATATCTACACCTGCACTTTCGAGGTTTTCAATTATCGAAACCGTATCATCTAATTTTGGATATCCAGCTGTAAAATAAATTGATAATATCTTACCTGTAGATAAATTATCTTCTTGTAATTTTTTGTTTATTCTGTTCATGAAAATTTAATATTTCCATTCTGAATTTAAATCAGAATCATTTTAATAATAAATAGTTAATATTGAGAATCACAATATTACTTCTTAAATTTATTTTAACTGCTTTTTCAAATCAACCATTACAGCTTTTTGCTCTTCTGTTAGCAGATCGGCTGTAAATAATGAAATACCTTTTGCACCATTTTCTTTGGCAATAACAATTGCATTTTTAAGGTCTTGTGGATTATTTTCAAAAGCAGGTGTAAATAACCCTGAATAAATTGGAAATTTCCCAACATTTACTCCTTGTTTTGTGGCAAAACCAACCCAATCCACTCCTTGATTATAAAAATTATTATATAACATCGGATAAGCAGCATCAATATTGAAATCATCCCAGGGTTGCCTCACCAGATGTTTTGCAAGCTCAGGAAAGGGAAAAACGGCAGCAGTGATTTTCACCTTATCTTTGTGTGCCATCTCAACAATTTCATTTACCAAACTTGAAATTGCATTATACCTAAACTGACGCCATTCATCACTAATCTCAGGATGCTCCATTTTTGTTGGATCTTTTCCAAACATCTCTTTAAATTTTTCAATTGCCAAAGGATGGTAACCAAAATCATATTCGGGCATTTCATGATCTTGAACCAAATTATATTTTGGCTGTAATTCTATTGGTAAAATAACATCAACATAACGAACAAAATCTAAATGAACAGATGCTAAACCTTTGACTTTCATTAAATCTCGAACATTATTTTTGATATGTTCACGTGCTTTGGGGTGAAACGGACTCAACCACTGATAATGATCAACATAGGGTCGGTATTCTAGAGAATTTTGACCATTTCTATTAACAGAATACCATTCCGGATGTTTGTTTGCAATGGTATCTCCGGGACGGTTAAATGTCCACATCCAGGCATGAACTTTTATCTTTTTCTGCTTAGCAATTGCAACTATATCTTTGAGCTTATCATTATCTAAATGCTTTACCTCAACCAATATCTCACTAATACCCAACGAATCGTAATAACTGATCTTCTTTTTCCATTCCTCCTGTTTAAATTCTCCTTCTTTAGGACTTATCCAGGAAGCTATAACAAATTTGTCTTTTCTCTTTTGAGAGAATATAAAGTTGCTTCCTAAATAGAATGTCAACAATGAAAATAATAAAGCTTTTCTCTTCATTTTAATATGTTTTAAATTAAAAGTGAGGTTAATTAAAAATCAAAATAATCAATGTAAGTATTTAAATCTTTATCTCCTCTACCTGATAAATTCACTACTACAATATCATCCTTTTTAAACTCAATTTTATCTAAGGCTGCCAATGCATGTGCTGATTCTATAGCGGGAATTATTCCCTCCAGCTTACATAATTCTAATCCCGCCTGCATGGCTTCATCATCAGTTGCATTTAAAAATTTTGCCCTACCCGATTTATATAAATACGCATGTTGCGGTCCAACACCCGGATAATCCAATCCTGCCGAAATTGAGTAAGGCTCGGTAATTTGCCCATCTTTTGTTTGCATTAACAAAGTCCTACTTCCGTGGATGATACCATCATTTCCTAACAAACTAGTAGCAGCTGATTCACCTGAATTAATTCCCTTTCCGGCAGCTTCAACAGCAATTAATTTTACTTTTTCATTATCTAAATAATGAAAAAATGCACCTGCAGCATTACTTCCTCCACCAACACATGCAATAATATAATCTGGGTTTTCTGTATCTTCCTTCTCTTTTAATTGCCTTTTCATCTCTTCGGAAATTACCGATTGAAATCTGGTAACCATATCCGGATAAGGATGTGGTCCGACTACAGAACCTATGATATAAAAAGTATCTTCAGGGTTATTGATCCAATCTCTAATCGCTTCATTTGTAGCATCTTTTAAAGTCTTACTTCCCGAAGTTGCAGGAATTACCTTTGCTCCCAACATTTTCATTCGGGCAACATTTGGTGCCTGACGAGCAATATCAATTTCACCCATATAAACTATACACTCAACTCCTGCCAAAGCACATACTGTAGCTGTGGCAACCCCATGCTGACCAGCACCGGTTTCTGCAATAATTCGTTTTTTACCCAATCGCTTTGCCAATAATATCTGACCGATAGTATTATTTATCTTATGTGCTCCTGTATGATTTAGATCTTCTCGTTTTAAATAGATCTTTGTTTGGTATTTCTCAGATAACCGTTTTGCGAAATACAACGGAGAAGGTCTGCCAACATAATCTTTTAGCAATTGCTGAAATTCTTTCTGAAAAGATACTTCCTGCATTGTATCAATATATACTTGCTTTAACTTTTCTACATTCGGATATAACATTTCGGGAATAAAAGCGCCACCAAATTCACCATAATACCCATTTTTATCTGCGTGATATGAATTTTTCATATTATGTATTTTTTAACCGCTATGAACACAAAGATACCGCAAAGAGCACAAAGAAATAAATCTTTATAATCTAAGTAACTTCTTCGTGTAAGAATTAAATTTTTAGTTTTAAATCTTTAATGAATAATTTTAAATCTTTTATATTTTTCAATCCCGGTTCATCTTCAAATTTACTATTGATATCCAATGCATAACAATACTTTGAAGCTTCAGTCTTAAAAAATTCTTTGATATCTTTTACCTCTTCCAAACCAATACCACCACTTAAAAAATAAGGTTTTTGATTTGGGTAATTTTTTAATAACTCCCAGTTGAAAGTAATTCCATTTCCTCCTTTTTCCTTTCCTTTAGTATCAAATAAAAAGTAATCACATACATCTTCATATATTTTTAAAACAGAAAAATCAAAAGTATCTCCAATAGAGAAAACTTTAATGATCTCAATAGTTACATCTTTCAGTTCTTCTCTTAATTTTCTACAAAATTCAACACTTTCTTCTCCGTGTAATTGTATAGCTTTAAGTCTATATTTATTTACTTTTTTAATAATAATTTCTATTGATGTATCAACAAATACACCGGTTTTTTTGATTTTATCAGAAATATGAGGAATTTCTCCTTCAAAATTTCTTTTTGATCTTTCGTAAAATATAAATCCAAGATAATCGGGCTGCAATACTGCAACAGATTTAATATTCTCAGGATATTTCATCCCACAGATTTTGAGTTTCAACCCATTCTGTCTATCGGCATCTCTCCTGGCAAACGTAAAATTGGATCTATTTTCACTTTGAATATCCATTTGTCTTATAATTTATTTAAAAAATCTATTGCTGCTGCTCCGGGATTATCTGTCTTCATAAAATTTTCACCAATTAAAAAACCTTGAAATCCGTACTTTTTTAATTCATTTATTGCTTCAATTGAACTTATACCACTTTCTGAGATCTTAACTTTATCATTCGAAATTAATTCTGATAAACTCTTACTCGTTTCTAACGAAACTTCAAAAGTTTTAAGATTTCTATTGTTTACACCAACCAAATCTACATAAGTAAGATCTGATTTTTTAAGCTCCGCTTTGTTGTGAATTTCTAATAAAACATCCATTCCAAGTTCTTTTGCTTGTTTTGAAAATGCTATGATCTCGTCTTCATTTAAAATTGCCGCAATCAATAAAATTGCATCAGCACCAAATGCTTTTGCTTCATATATTTGGTAGATATCAATGATAAATTCTTTTCTCAAAATTGGAATATTTACCGAATTTCTAACTTGAATCAGATCATCTAAAGCGCCTCCAAAATATTTGGTGTCTCCTAAAACAGAAATTCCCGAAACTCCGGCCTTTTCATAACCTTTCACTACATCAATAACATTACTTTTTTGATTTATTACTTGTTTAGAAGGTGATCGCCGTTTGAATTCGGCTATAATGCCACTACCTCTTCTTACACTTTCTGCAAGTGAAAATGTTTTTCTGATAAATAAAGGTGAATTCATTAGAAAATCTACAGGTAAAGTTACTTTTTTCATTGCAACTTCTAAACGTTTATCTGCTACTATTTTATCTAGAATATTCATTTTATTACTTAATAAATGACCTTAAAGTTCATACATATTTTCTTATAAACTCAATTCAATTAATTTATTAAAAGTCTTTAAAGCACCTTTATCTTTTAACGATCTTTCTGCTAAAGTGAACCCTTCCTGATGCGACAAATTATTAACTGTAGCAATTGCCAATCCCGCATTGGCACATACCACATTATTTTGAGCTTCTGTTCCCTCTCCCCTAAGGATATCATTAAAAATTTTAGCACTATCCTTCACTGTTAATCCACCTTTTATTTCTTTGGCAGAAAGCTTTTTTAAATTTAAATCAGCCGGATACATAATCTTATCCTCAGTATTGGTAATCATTTTGGTTTTATCAGTTAGTGAAATTTCATCATATCCAGCCAAATCATGTAAAATTGCGTAATTTTTATCGGTGTTTTGGTACAGATAGCCATACATTCTTGCCAATTCTAAATTAAAAACACCTACCATTTGATTCTGTGGAAACGACGGATTTACCATAGGACCCAACATATTAAAAAAAGTTTTTACACCTAATTCTTTTCTAATTGGTGCTACATTTTTCATTGCCGGATGAAATAATGGTGCATGTAATACACATATTCCTGCTTCATCGATTGTCTTTTGTAAACTACTCTCTTTATTGGTGAATTTAACTCCTAAAAATTCCAAAACATTAGATGAACCACAAGATGATGAAACACCGTAATTTCCGTGTTTTGCAACTTTTACTCCTGCACCTGCTGTTACAAAAGATGCTAAAGTTGATATATTAAAAGTATCTTTACCATCTCCTCCTGTTCCGCAAAGATCTATCGTATTAAAAGCTGAAAGATCTATTGGCAAGCACAATTCAAGAAGTGCTTCTCTAAAACCATCAAGCTCTTCAACAGAAATACTTCGCATCATGTAAACTGTTAAAAAAGAAGCTATTTGACTATTATTATATTTACCATTTGAAATATTCACCAAAACATTTTTAGCTTCTTCTTTGGTAATTTTTTCTTGGTTTATTAATCTGTTTAATATTTGTTTCATGCTGAACTTGTTTCAGTATATTTTATAAATTATTTAAATTCATTACACACCGACCATTCTTCATTCTTCTGAATGGTCACCCCTCTCAAGAAGGGAGTTTTATGCCTCGACCCAATTCTTTAATATTTTTTTTCCTTCTGGTGTTAAAATAGATTCGGGATGGTATTGTACTGCTCTAACATCAAAATCCTTATGTTTTAAAGACATAATTTCACCATTTTTATCAACTGAAGTTGTAATCAAAACTTCCGGCAGATCATCAGAAACTACCCATGAATGGTAACGCCCTACTTCCAGTTTATTGGATATATCTTTATATAATATTTCATCGCTATTTATCAATTCTATATTTGTTGAAACTCCGTGATAAACCTTGTCTAAATTTTCAATTTTACCTCCAAAAACTTCAGCAATAGCTTGCTGACCTAAACAAATACCCAGAATACTTTTTGTTGGTGCATATTTTTTAATAATTGGCTTCAGAAGTCCCGCTTCATCAGGAATTCCGGGTCCGGGAGAAAGCAAAATTTTATCAAATTCTTCTACTTCATCAATATGTAATTTATCATTCCGTTTTACAGTAACCTCACAATTTAGGTCTTGTAAATAGTGTACAAGATTGTATGTAAATGAATCATAATTATCAATAACCAAAATCTTTTTCATTGTTTAAATATTTTCTGCTAATTCTAAAGCTTTATGTAAAGCTTTTAATTTATTATAAACTTCTTGTAATTCATTTTTTGCACTTGATTTGGCAACTATACCTGCTCCGGCCTGGTAAAATAAACGATGGTTTTTACTCAAAAAAGACCTAATGATAATAGCATGGTTAAAATTACCATCAAAATCCATAAAACCAATTGCACCACCATAAGAACTACGATTTGTTTTTTCATACTTTTCAATCAATTGCATTGCTTTATGTTTGGGTGCTCCCGATAATGTACCTGCCGGAAAAGTATCAGCTACGACTTGAAATGTGATCGCATCATCAAATTTTTTACCTGTTACTTTAGAAACCAAATGAATTACATGTGAAAAGAACTGAATTTCTTTATATGTTTCTACTTTAACATTTTCACCATTTCTGCTCAGGTCATTTCTTGCTAAATCAACTAACATTACATGTTCGGCATTTTCTTTTTCATCATTTACAAGTGACTTGGCAACCTCTAGATCCTTTTCATCATTACCGGTTCTCTTAAAAGTTCCGGCAATAGGATGAATTTCGGCTTTATCATTGTTAACTATCAACTGAGCTTCTGGCGATGAGCCAAATATCTTAAAATTACCATAATCAAAATAAAATAAATATGGTGATGGATTTATAGATCGTAATGCGCGATAAACATTAAACTCATCTCCTTTAAAACCTTGAGAAAATCTTCTTGATAGAACCAACTGAAAAACATCACCTCTATAACAATGTTTTTTTGCCAATTCTACATGCTGCATATATTCATCATCCGTTAGATTAGAAGTTTCATCCGATGAATTCTTATATGCATAAGATGCGAAGTTCTTATTGGCTATCAATTGATTGATCTCTTCAATATTACTCTCATTTTCAAAACAATGCGCAAAAATATAGGCTTCATTTTTAAAATGATTTATGGCAATAATATTTTGATAAACAGCGTAATAAGCATCAGGTATATCTAAATCATCATCCTTTTTTTCTATTGAAATATCTTCAAAATATTTAACAGCATCATAACTTATATAGCCAAATAATCCTTTATTAATAAATTTAAAGTCTTGATTTTGAGTATCAAATCTTTTACTGAATTGATGAATTGTTAAAGGGACATCAGTTTTTTTATCAATTGAAGTTTTCTGAATACTGCCGTCGGGGAAAATTTCGGTAATTAACTCATTTTTAATACTGATACTTGCAATAGGATTACAACAAATATAAGAAAAACTGTTTTCATTACCGTGATAATCAGAGCTTTCTAACAATATACTATTAGGAAACCTGTCTCTTATCTTTAAATAAATACTAACCGGTGTAATGGTATCAGCCAATATTTTTTTATAATGTGTTTTTAATTTAAATTTCATTTTATTATTTGTTTCTATATCTTTTAAATTTCTACTATGATAATTATGAAACTTAAAATTTTATTAAAAAAAAAGCTTGTCGTGAAGACAAGCCTTTTTTGATATTTTCATATACAAAGTGCACTTCACGAATTTTGTTTCCGTAAAGACCACCACCAAGTATGTAATTTTTGTGATTTCATAAATATATGTTTGCAAATTTATAAACTTTTTTCAATCTGCAATAAATAAATAAAGTATTTTTAAAACTTTATTTATTTTTATATGTAATTCGTAATAAAATTAATGTAAAAACCAATATTCCTGAAACAATATTTGCCAATTTAATAGCAAAACTATCAATAAGAAAACCGTAAATTAACCAGAAAATAAGTCCAAAGAACATCACCAAATACATAGTCAATGATACACCTTCTACATTTTTTGTTTTATATGACTTAATTACTTGGGGTGCAAATCCAAAAGTAGTTAAAACGGCTGCAATTATACCTATGATCTCTATGCTCCAGTTCACTAACCTACAATATTTACAATTTTACCGGGTACAACAATTATTTTTTTAGGGGTTCTACCTGCAAGATGTTGTTTTGTTTTTTCATGGGCCAAGACTGCTGCTTCAATTTCATCTTTACTAAGATCTAAGGACAATTCCATTGTAAATCTCAATTTTCCATTAAAAGAAATTGGGTAGGTTTTAGTACTTTCTACCAAATGTTTAAGATCTAAAACCGGGAATTCAACTTTTGAAATAGAACCATCATTACCCATTTTATTCCATAGTTCTTCAGCTATATGAGGTGCATACGGTGATATTAAAATAGCTAAGGGCTCTAATATTTTTCTCTTATTACATTTTAGAGATGTTAATTCATTTACAGCGATCATAAAAGAACTCACTGAAGTATTAAATGAGAAATCAGCAATATCTTCATCAACTTTTTTAATTGTTTTATGCAAAGTTTTTAATTCTTCTTTTGTAGACTCTTCTTCAGAAACATAAAAAATACCATTTTCACCACTGTGATATAATTTCCACATTTTTTTTAGAAAACCATGTACTCCTGATATTCCTGCTGTATTCCATGGTTTTGCTTGCTCAAGCGGACCTAAGAACATCTCATACATTCGCAAAGTATCTGCTCCATAATCTTCACAAATATCATCGGGATTAACAACATTATATTTTGATTTGGACATTTTTTCTACCTCCCGTCCAACAATATATTTACCATCTTCCAATACAAATTCAGCATCTTTATATTCAGGACGCCAATTTTTAAAAGCTTCTATATCCAACTCATTGGAAGCATTTACAAATGAAACATCTGCGTGAATTGGTGTAAAATGTGACCATTTATTACCCGATGTATTTTTTGAAACATTTACCAAATCAACATGTTCGCCAATTACACCTCTTTTTGAATTTTCTATAGTTTCTCTTTCTTTGATAATTTTTTCCATCTTCGTCTTACTAACAAAGATTGTTTTTTTGGCTTTATCAGATTCTTCTCCGTTTTCATATTCCCATCTGTAAACAAATGCACTTGTACCCAGTATCATTCCTTGATTGATCAACTTTTTTGCATATTCGTCTACTGGTAATAACCCTCTGTCAAATAAAAACTTTTGCCAAAAACGAGAGTATAATAAATGTCCGGTAGCATGTTCACTACCGCCAATATAAAGATCAACATCTTTCCAATAATTTAATGCTTTTTTGCCAGCAAATTCATTTGAATTTTCTGCATCCATATATCGATTAAAATACCATGAACTACCTGCCCAACCCGGCATTGTATTTAACTCTAATTGAAATGTAGTTTTATTATCAATTTTCTCATTACTCACTACTTTATTCTCAATACTATCCCAAGCCCAGTCATGTGCATTCCCTAAGGGTGGCTTACCGTCTTCTGTTGGTAAATATTTTTCTACTTCAGGCAATCTTAAAGGTAAAAATTGAACATCAATCATCTGAGGCATTCCATCTTTGTAATAAACCGGGAAGGGTTCTCCCCAATATCTTTGACGAGAAAAAACAGCATCGCGTAAGCGGTAATTCACTTTACCTTTACCTATTCCTTTTTGTTCTAATTCATAAATAATTCTTTTAATAGCTTTTTTTGCCGGCATACCACTAATAAAATCTGAATTTGCAATTACAGCAGTTTTATCTTCACAAGCATGTTCAGAAATATCAATGTCTTGGAAAATATTTGGGATTTCAATATTAAAATGTTTGGCAAAGTCATAATCACGTTGATCACCACAAGGCACAGCCATTACAGCCCCCGTACCATAACTTGCAAGCACGTAATCACCAATCCAAATTGGTACTTTTTTACCTGTAAAAGGATGTTCAACATAGGCACCTGTAAATTGACCGGAAATTGTTTTCACATCTGCCATTCTATCTCTTTCACTTCTTTTTGAAGTTGCATCTTTATATTTTTCTACAGCATCTTTATATTTGTCTGTAGTAATTCTTGAAACCAAATCATGCTCTGGTGCTAAAGTCATAAATGATACGCCAAAAATCGTATCAGGTCGAGTTGTGAAAACTTCAATTTTTTCATTATGATCAATAATTTTGAAGGATACCATAGCTCCTTCTGATCTTCCTATCCAATTAATTTGAGAATCTTTTAAAGGTTGTGGCCAATCAATTTTATCCAATCCGTCTAACAAACGTTGTGCATAAGCAGTAATTCGCATTGACCACTGTTTCATTTTTTTGCGAACAACGGGATGACCTCCTCTTTCTGAAACACCATTAACGATCTCATCATTAGCCAAAACTGTACCTAAAGCAGGGCACCAATTCACCTCTGTCTCCGATAAATAAGTTAATCTGTATTTTGCTAATATTTCTTGTTTTTCTTTTTCAGAATAATTCTTCCATTCTTCTGCCGTAAAAATTTCTATATTTTCATCTGCAGCAGCATTAATTCTATAATTCCCTTCTGCTCTAAAAACTTCTTCCAATTCAGAAATTGGCCTGGCTTGTTGAGCATCATTACAATAATAAGATTCAAATAATTGTATGAAAATCCATTGGGTCCATTTATAATAATCCGGATTTGAAGTTCTTACTTCTCTACTCCAATCAAATGAAAACCCAATTTGATCTAATTGTCGGCGATAGGTTTTTATATTTTCCTCAGTAGTTTTTGCCGGATGTTGACCGGTTTGAATTGCATATTGTTCTGCAGGCAAACCAAAAGAATCATATCCCATTGGATGTAAAACGTTATAACCTTTATGACGCATATATCTCGCATAAATATCACTTGCAATATATCCTAATGGGTGTCCTACATGTAAGCCGGCACCGCTTGGATAAGGAAACATATCCAACACATAAAACTTTGGTTTCCCATTTTGATTATCAGCTTTAAATATTTGATTATCAAACCAATACTTTTGCCATTTCGCTTCAATTTCGTTAAAATAATAATTCACTCTACTGATATTTAAATTATTTGCGGTTTATTTAATAAAAACCTTGCAATTTTGACTTTCAAAAAGTGCAAAGTTACATTTAATGTAGGAAAGCACAAAAGAGAAAAATCACCTAAAATATTTATATATTTACGCATCTAAATATCGTATAATGAAGAAAACCTTAACACTCATCTTGATTTTAATATTAATAACTTCTTGCACTTCAAAACAGCAAGTTGAATTAATTATAAAAAACGGAAATATTTATACAGTTGATGATCATTTTCAAAAAGCAGAAGCTTTTGCAATTAATAATGGAAAATTTATTGCCGTTGGCAGTAATGCTGATATTTTAAAAAAATTTAAAAGCACAAATATTATAGATGCTAATAATAAAACGATTGTTCCTGGTTTGATTGATGCACATTGTCATTTTTATGGTTTAGGATTATATATGCAAAAAGTAGATCTTTCCGGTACTAAAAGTTATAATGAAGTAATTGAAAGAATTAAAACCTTCCAAAAAGAAAAAAACAGTGCGTTTATTTTTGGTAGAGGATGGGATCAAAATGATTGGGATATTAAAGAATATCCTACTAAAGAAAGATTAGATAAATTATTTCCTAAAATACCTATTGCCGTAAGAAGAATCGACGGACACGCAATGCTTGTAAATCAAGTTGCTTTAGATTTAGCAGGGATAAATGAAAACACAAAAGTAACCGGAGGAGAAATTATTAAAAAAAATGGAAAAATAACTGGTGTTTTAATCGATAATGCCATGGATTTTGTAAATAAAATTATTCCTTCTGTATCAAAAAAAGAAGCTATTCAAGCCTTAAAAGATGCTGAAAAATATTGCTTTAACTTAGGATTAACTACAGTTGATGATGCCGGTTTAGATAAAAAAACCATTGACCTTATTGATAGTTTACAACAAAAAGGTGATCTAAAAATGAGGATTTATGCCATGGTTTCGGCAAATAAAAATAATCTTGATCATTACTTAAAGAATGGAATAATAAAAACTGACAGATTAAATGTTCGTTCTTTTAAATTTTATGCAGATGGTGCATTGGGTTCTCGAGGTGCCGCTTTAAAAAAACCTTACAGTGATAGAGAAAATCACTTTGGGGCTTTGGTTAATGATCTACAAACTACTAGGGAAACTGCAAAGAAAATTGCCAATTCTGATTTTCAAATGAATACCCATGCCATTGGTGATTCTGCAAATTCATTCTTGCTTAAAACTTATGCTGAAGTTTTGAAAGGAAAACCTGACAGACGATGGAGAATTGAACATGCACAGGTGATCTCTCCTGAAGATTTTAAATATTTTAATAATATAATTCCTTCAATTCAACCAACTCATGCTACAAGTGATATGTATTGGGCCGAAGATAGATTAGGAAATGAAAGAATCAAAGGAGCTTATGCCTATAAGCAATTGTTAAATAAATATGGTAAAGTTGCTTTAGGAACTGATTTTCCTGTTGAAAAAGTAAATCCTATGTTAACTTTTTATGCCGCTGTAGCACGAAAAGATGTAAAAGGATATCCTGAAAAAGGATTTCAAGCTGATGATGCATTAACAAAGGAAGAAACATTAAAAGGTATGACCATATGGGCAGCTTATGCCAATTTTGAAGAAAATGAAAAAGGCAGTATTGAGGTTGGGAAATTTGCTGATTTTGTCATTTTAGATGAAAATATCATGGAATTAGATATTGAAAAGGTTCCTGAATTAAAAGTTTTGGAAACATGGCTTGGTGGAGAGAAAGTAAAATAGAAATTTAAATTAGTGAAGATAAAAAGTAATCAAAAATCAAAAAATGAAACGTAATTATATCATTGTATTATTAATTTTTTTAGCATTCTTTGTTATATCATTTTTAACAAACATACTTGGAGCACTTAACCCAAGTGTTTCTTCAAGTTATGACTTGAATGAAACCATGGCAGGTTTTTTACCCTTTTCATTTTTTATAGCCTATGGAATTATGTCAATTCCTGCTGGTTTTATGATGGAAAAGTATGGTGAAAAGAGAATGATTATTCTAGGATTTGCCTTAGCATTATTAGCTTCATTGCTTTTTGCAGGCATTCCAAGTTTTGGAGTCTTTATGTTTTCTCTTTTTACTATTGGTACTGGAATGGCAATTCTACAAGTTGTTATAAATCCGCTTTTACGCGTTGCAGGAGGTGAAGAAAATTATGCTTTTACTTCAGTAGTAGCACAATTAATATTTGGTGCTGCCTCATTTGTAAGTCCACAGGTTTATTCATGGCTTGTTACAAGCATTGATAAAACTGCCAATAAACAAAGTAGCTTTATCAGTTTCATGTCTGGAATAGTTCCTTCTGATAAAACATGGGTTTCTATCTATTGGGTTTTTGCAATTTTAAGCTTCTTAATGATCTTACTGGTTCTGTTAACAAAATTCCCAAAAGTTGAACTTCAAGAAGACGAGAAAGTTGGTTCAAAAGATAGTTATTTAACCCTTTTTAAAAACAGAACAGTTGTTCTTTTCTTTTTTGGAATATTCGCCTATGTAGGTGTAGAACAAGGTATTTCTTATTGGATGTCTAAATTCCTACAAACTTATCACGGTATCGATCCGGAAACCATTGGCGCTAATACTGTTGGAAATTTCTGGGGATTAATGACAATTGGAGGTATAATTGGGTTATTATTACTAAAAATTATGGATAGCAAAGTAGTATTGAAATTATTTACAAGTCTGGCAATTACTAGTTTAGGCGTTGCACTTTTTGGTAATGCAAATACATCGCTTTATGCATTTCAAACAAGTGGTTTTTTTCTTGCTGTTATGTATCCTATAATCTTTTCACTAGCTTTAAATTCTCTTGACAAACATCATGGCGCCTTTGCTGGAATTCTTGTAAGCGGAATCATGGGTGGTGCCATTGTACAATTAATAATTGGATTTATTAGTGATTTTACTTCTTTAAAAGTAGGTATGTTTTTCAACTTTGTATTACTTGCATATATTTTAAGTATTGGTTTTTGGGCAAAACCACTTATCAGTAATAAAACAATTGATATAAAAAAGAAAAAATAAATTAGATGGATCTAATTAAAAGTAAAAGAATCATTGGAGTTGACCTGGGAGGTACAAAAGTTGAGGCAGGCCTTATTGATGGAACTGATATTATTAAAAAGAAGTATTCTTTAATTGACAATAAATCAGAAGACCCTTTGGTTGTTGTCAAGCAGATAATTGATGTGATTTCAGATCTTTTTGACGAAACTGTTGAAGGAATAGGCATTGGTGTTCCAAGTTTTGTAGATAGACAAAAAGGCATTGTTTACCATGTTCAAAACATTCCTTCCTGGAAAGAAATTCATCTTTCGGATATACTTCAAAAAGAATTCAATGTACCTGTATACCTGGATAATGATGCAAATTGTTTTGCCTATGGTGAATATAAATTCGGACAAGGAAAACAATGTGACAATTTTGTTGGTGTTACTATTGGTACAGGTATGGGGTCTGGAATAATAACGAACGGTCACCTTTTAAAAGATGCCAACTGCGGTTCGGGAGAATTTGGATCAATTCCTTATTTAGACAAAACGTACGAAGATTATTGTAGCGGAAAATATTTTAAGACCTTTTATAATACAACAGGAGAAAATCTATTGAAAAAAGCAAAAAACGGAGATCATAAAGCTATTGATGCATTTAACAATTTTGGGAATCACCTTGGAAATGCTATTAAGACAATTATGTTTTCTGTTGATCCAAAAATGATAATAATTGGAGGCTCTGTTTCAAAATCTAAAGAATTTTTTATAAATTCTATGACAAATTCTATTAAAAAATTTCCATCTGCTGAATCTTTCAAAAATTTAGAAGTCAAATTTACGAACACACAAAATATTGCTATCTTAGGTGCTGCATCAATTTTTTTTGACAGAACAAATTCATAATAGAATTGCAATTTTATTAAATATACATTTCTCTATAACGGCTTAAAAAAAACTTATAATTATACTCTGACAAAAATAAGATATTACTATCTTTGAAATCAGAGCATCTATTGAGGTATTCAAAGTATTATCTTAGAAAATAGATTCAACATTATTCGAACATAATTATCAACAACTTATGAAAATTGACATTATTAAACACGCAGAAGCAGGTAAATTTGAAAATACACGATTTGAAAAGATCCACAATGTTGTTTTTAAAGATTCTTTGAAAGCTTCCAAAATAGTAGCTCAAGAAATTGCAGAGCTTATTAAAGATAAAGCTGCACAAAATAAAAATTGCGTTCTTGGTTTAGCAACAGGTTCTTCACCAATTGATGTTTATGAAGAGTTGGTAAGAATGCATAAAGAAGAAGGATTGAGCTTTAAAAATGTTATTTCTTTTAATTTGGATGAATATTATCCAATGGAAAAAGAGAATATCCAAAGTTATTGGTATTTTATGCACGAACACTTGTTCGATCATATCGATATTCTTCCTGAAAATATCAATATCCCAAGCGGTACAATTGCTCCTGATAAGATTCAACAATTCTGTATTGATTACGAAATGAAAATCAAAAGTAAAGGAGGTTTGGATTTTCAATTACTAGGTATTGGTAGAACCGGCCATATTGGTTTTAATGAACCGGGTTCGCATTACAATTCTGGTACTAGAAATATCACTTTAGATCATATTACACGTGTAGATGCAGCACCTGCTTTTTTAGGAATTGACAATGTTCCTAGAGTAGCCATTACTATGGGAATTAGTACCATCCGTAAAGCAAAACGAATTGTTTTACTAGCTTGGGGTATCAATAAAGCAGTAGTAATTAAAAAAGCTGTAGAAAATGAAATTACTTCTGAAATACCATCTTCTTACTTACAAAATCACAATAATTGTACTTTTATTTTAGATGAAGATGCCTCACAAGAATTAACAAGGGTAAAAACTCCTTGGCTTGTAAAATCATGCGATTGGAATGAAAATTTGAGCCTAAAAGCTGCAGTTTGGTTGAGTGATCTAAAACAAAAATCCATTCTAAAACTAACCGACACTGATTACAACAACAATGGTATGTCAAATTTATTGGTTGAACATGGTTCTGCATATAACTTAAATATCATTTTGTTCAATAAATTACAACATACAATTACCGGTTGGCCCGGAGGAAAACCAAATGCCGATGATACCAATCGACCAGAGCGCAAAGATCCAGCAAAAAAACGTATTATTATATTTAGTCCACATCCCGGTGACGATGTAATCTCTATGGGTGGCACAATTGACCGACTTATAGAACAAGATCATGAAGTACATATAGCATATCAAACTTCAGGAAATATTGCAGTTGCTGATGAGGAAGCTATGAAATTTGCCGAAGTAGCGCAAGACTTGAATGGAGGAAACTTATATGCAAATAATATTATTGAAGATATTAATAATAAAAAAGAATACGATATTGATACGCTAGAAGTAAGAAAATTAAAAAGTTTGATTCGCCGAAAAGAATCTATAGCCACAACCAGATATCTAAATATATTGGATGAAAATGTTCACTTTTTAGAATTACCATTTTACGAAACTGGAAAACCAACTAAAAATAAATTAAGTGATTCCGATACTCAAATAATGAGTGATTTGATTTCAAAAATTAAACCTCATCAAATTTATGCATCCGAAGATCTTGCCGGTCCGCATAGTACACATAAAGTTTGTCTAGACTCATTATTTCTCACTATAAAACAACTGAAAGGTGAAAAATACATGAATGATTGCAGAGTTTGGTTATACAGAGGTGCATGGCACGAATGGGATATACATGAAATTGAAATGACAGTTCCAATGAGTCCCGATCAGGTATTAAAGAAACGACAAGCTATTTTTTACCATCAATCGCAAAAAGACGGCGCTTTATTCCAAGGAGATGACTCAAGAGAATTCTGGATGCGTGCAGAAGATAAAAACAAAGAGACCGCAGAAAAATATAACACTTTAGGCTTAGCCGACTATGCGGCATTAGAAGCATTTAGGCGTTATTATTTTTAAATTTTTATAAAATAATTGGAACTGTAACTCTTGTAGTATCCCAACCTAAGGCCATATTAACTTTTTTTCCTTTTTCTTTAAAACCAATTGAGAAAACATCTATTTGTTCTGCTCTGCTAACTTTTGCTTGTACACGTGCTACATCATACTTTTCATTATATTCGTATGAGCCCCAAACATCAAGATTTGAACTTAAAATAATTGTCCATTCTTTTTCTTGAGGAATCGCATACATAACATATGTACCCTTCTTAACTTTAATATCACCAAAAACTACATCTTGAAAGAATCTAATTTCAGTAGCTTCATTTGCACCAACACCCCAAACTTTATCAAAAGGAATAGTAGAGCCAAATACTTCATCTCCACTATTTTGTGGACGGCCATAAAGCACTTTTATGATTGGTGGTGAGATCTTATTAGCACGATAATATGCTATATCATGCGGGTTTTTATCAATACCTTTAAATTCTTGAGCAGATATTGTTGAATTAACGAAGAATAAAATGAATAAAGTTATAATAAAAATATTTCTTTTCATCTTTAAAGATTTAATAATCTGTTTTTTAACTTAAATGCTATGATAATTATAAACCGAAAATTTTATGTTTATAATTCTGCTAAAATTTGAGATTTTGTTTCAATTGGAATATTTACTCGGGTAGTATCCCAGGCCAATACCATATAAGTATTGTTATAACTTTGCTTAAAAGCTATAGAAAAAATATCTAATGATTCAGCTTGTTTAGTAGGAACCTTTATTCTAGCAACATCTTTTGATTCATCATAAAAAAATGCACCCCAAGTATCGGTATTACTGTTTAATATAATTGTCCATTCTTTTTCACCCGGAATGGTATGCAATATATAAGTACCCGGTTTTATAATTTTATCACCAACTTTAACATGAGAATAAAATTTTACCTCTGTTGCTTCGTTATCGCCGGTACGCCATATTTTACCAAAAGGAACTTGTTCACCAAAAACAATATCATTTTGTTTTATTGGCCTTCCATAAATGACTTTTATTAAAGGAGCTGATAATTTATTTGGACGTAAATATGTAATATCAAGCGGACTTTTATCTAGACCCTGTAATGATTGAGCAAAATTCTGCCCACTAAAAAACAAAGTTATTATTAAGGCCGCATAAAAATATCTCTTTTTCATAGCAATAGATTTTTTTGAATGCGTACGAATATCTAAACGTTCATTTTAGAATTTTATTATATCACAAGAAAAAGCTATTTATTAAATTTTTTGATTTATTAATATATGTAATATCATAATTTTAATTCTTATTAATTAAAATATTAACTTTGCAATGTTTTTAATATTTAGTAAGAACCAACAATCACTGCTAAATGAACAAATTAACTATTATTTTATTTAATTTCCTTTTTTATGAAAATATTAATCATCGAAGATGAAAAAGAACTGGTAAGTGTAACATGTAAATACCTCCAAAAAGAAGATTTTGTTTGTGAATATGCTTTCAGTTTTTTTGAGGCAGAAGATAAATTGATTTCTTATAATTATGATATCGTTATCTTAGATATTAACTTACCTGATGGAAATGGTTTGGAGTTATTAAAAATTATAAAGAAAAACACCCCAGATACAGGTGTTTTAATAGTTTCGGCTAAAAATTCATTAGATGATAAATTAATAGGCCTGGATCTAGGTGCTGATGACTATATTACCAAACCATTTCATTTAGCAGAGTTAAATTCCAGAATCAATTCTTTGATTAGAAGACAAAAATTTGAAGGCAACGATAACATAACTTTCAATGAAATCGAAATTGACCCAAAAGCAAGAACTGTTAAAGTAAATAATTCACCCGTTGTGCTCACAAAAAAAGAATTCCATTTATTACTTTATTTTATTACCAATAAAAATAGAGTGCTTACCAAAGAATCAATAGCTGAACATTTATGGGGAGACAGCATTGATTTAGTAGATAATTTTGATTTTATTTACACACATATGCGAAACTTGAGAAAAAAATTAAAAAACGAAGGCGCAACAGATTATATGCAAACCATTTACGGGCTTGGCTACAAATTTGGGGAATAAATGAAATTACTGCAAAAAACAAGAAGAATATATATTTTATACTCCATTATTATTTTTATAATATCGAGTACAATTATATACAATATCTTAAAAAATATTATTACCAAACGTCAGGACGAAAAATTATTACACGATAAAGAAATTATTGCTCAAAAAATTAAATATGATTACCCATTACCAATTTTTGATGTTGAGGATTATATAGCAAAAAACAATGTAAAGGATACCATGTATTTTAAAGATACTTTAATGTATCAAATAATTAATGGTATGGAGAATTATGAATTATACCGTCAATTAACATCAATTGAAACGCTTCAGGGTAAAACCTATAGAATTATTACACGAAGTTCTCAGGTAAAAAATCATGAATTCGTATTAGCGATTAGTTTATCGGTTGGTGTTGTAATTCTATTACTGATTATTACTGTATATTTTATCAATACAATTTTTACAAAAAGAATTTGGCATCCTTTTTATCAAAATTTAAATTCGCTTAAAAACTTTTCCGTTGAAGAAAATAAACCCATTGAACTTGAAGATTCAAAAATTGATGAATTCAAAGAACTCAATAATTCATTAACTAAATTAACAGAAAAATTAAGTTCTGATTTCAATAATTTAAAAGAATTTACAGAGAATGCTTCTCATGAAATGCAAACACCTTTGGCAATAATGCAATCAAAATTAGAATTTTTAATGCAATCGGAAAATTTAATAATAGAAGATCAAAAGCTTATTAGCGCAGTATATTCCGCATCAAAAAGACTTTCAAAACTTAATAAAACATTATTGATGCTTTCAAAAATTGAAAACCAACAATACAGTCAAAAAGAATCAATAGTAATTAATAAAGTAATCAACAATCAACTAAATATTTTTGAAGATTTTATTGAAAATAAAGAGATCAACATAAGTAAAAACTTAACATTAGATGTTAAAGTTGAAGCAAATCCTATGTTGTTTGACATGGTAATTTCAAATTTACTGGGTAATGCTATAAAACACAATCAAAACAAAGGAAATATTCATATTACAACTTGTGATATTTTTATAACTATCTCAAACTCAGGTAAGCCTTTAAATATACCTTCAGATTCATTATTTGAAAGGTTTAAGAAAGAAAGTAAATCTTCTGAGTCTTTTGGGCTTGGACTCGCCATTGTCAAAAAAATATGTGATATTTACGACTGGAAAATAAGTCATTCATATTCAGATAATCAACATCATTTTTCAATTTATTTTTAAAAATAAATTGAAAAAATAAAGAAATTGTTTAAAACTTCAGAAACTCTTTAGAATCTACAAATACATTTGTCCCGTAATCAAGTGAAATATAATTCATTTTTTTACTTATTTCAGAAAGTTCAAAATTCATATTTAATATGAATCCTGAAATAATTAGTTACAAAAGTAACTACTAAGTATAGTTTTTAATAATATTGACTGAGGGGATTAATATTATTACAAATTATCTTATAAGCAAATACATTGAAATATTAAGCTATTTTAATTTGCACAGAAAATACCCGATTCTTAAATGAGTCGGGTTTTTCTATTTTTTTATAAAACTTCAGAATTTCTTTAGAATTCAAATTTATATTTACATTAATATTTTAATTGGTTTTTTTTCTACAAAATATTTAAAACCAAAATAAAATCTGTTTAATGAGGGGACAAATATTATTTCAGATTTTACATTAAAGCAAAAGCATTAAAAAGTGAGTTTGCATGCAAATAAAAAAAAGCTCAAATATTGAGCTTTTTTTTATTTTAATCTTACACAAAAAATCAAAATATTCCATCATCAAAACAGCTATAAATTTATAGGGCAAAATGTTGATAACTTAACCTTTTATTTTATTAAAAAAATCGCTTAAAATTAGTGATTTTATTATATTTGTACGTTTATAAAATTCGAAAAATATTATTGTTAAAACATGAGTGAAGAAACAAAAAAAAATGAATATTCAGCTGATAGTATTCAGGCGTTGGAAGGTATGGAACATGTACGCATGCGTCCATCGATGTATATAGGTGATATTAGCGCAAGAGGATTACATCATTTGGTATACGAAGTAGTTGACAATTCAATTGATGAGGCTATGGCCAATTATTGTGACAGAATTGATGTGACTATTAATGAAGATAATTCAATTACAGTAAAGGATAATGGTAGAGGAATACCTGTTGGCACTCATAAAAAGGAGGGTGTATCAGCTTTAGAAGTTGTAATGACCAAAATTGGGGCTGGTGGGAAGTTTGATAAAGATTCATATAAAGTATCCGGTGGTTTACACGGTGTTGGTGTTTCTGTTGTAAATGCTTTATCAAAGCTTTTAAAGGCAACTGTTTATCGAGAAGGCAAAGTTTGGCAACAAGAATATGAAAGAGGTAAAGCACTTTATCCTGTAAAAGTAGTTGGTGATTCAAATGAATCAGGTACCGAAGTTACTTTTTGGGCAGATGATGAAATTTTTCAAGCTGAAATAGTTTATAGTTACGAAACACTTGCAGCTCGCTTACGCGAATTATCTTATCTTAATCAAGGTGTTACAATTACAGTAACTGATAAACGTGAGAAAGACGATGAGGGTAATTATATTCATGAAGAATTTTACAGTGATGAAGGTTTAAAAGAATTTGTTAGATATCTCGATGCAACTCGTGATCAATTAACTTCAGATGTTATCAGCATGGAAGGAGAAAAAAATGGAATTCCTGTTGAGGTTGCTATGGTTTATAACACATCTTTTACCGAAAATTTACATTCTTATGTAAATAATATCAATACGCATGAAGGCGGGACTCACCTTTCCGGATTTAGAAGAGGATTAACCCAAACTCTAAAAAAATATGCTGAAAATTCAGGAATGTTAAGCAAACTGAAATTTGATATTTCGGGTGATGATTTTCGTGAAGGATTAACAGCAATCATTTCTGTTAAAGTTGCAGAACCACAATTTGAAGGTCAAACCAAAACTAAATTAGGTAATCGTGAAGTAAGTGCAGCTGTAAGTCAGTCTGTATCTGAAATGCTTACCAATTTTTTAGAAGAGAACCCAGACGACGCAAAAATCATTGTTCAAAAGGTTATCCTTGCCGCACAAGCACGTCATGCTGCTTCAAAAGCACGTGAAATGGTACAACGTAAAACAGTGATGTCTGGAGGTGGTTTACCAGGAAAATTATCTGATTGTGCTTGGAGTGACCCCGAACTTTGTGAAATATTCCTAGTTGAGGGTGATTCGGCAGGAGGTACTGCAAAACAAGGTAGAGATCGAAATTATCAGGCAATTTTACCGCTTCGAGGTAAAATTTTAAACGTTGAAAAAGCCATGCAACATAAGGTCTTTGAAAATGAAGAAATCAAAAGCATGTACACTGCCTTAGGTGTTACAGTTGGTACTGAAGAAGATCCTAGAGCCTTAAATATGAGTAAATTAAGGTATCATAAAATTGTCATTATGTGTGACGCGGATGTTGATGGTAGTCATATTGAAACATTAATTTTAACTTTCTTCTTTAGATATATGCGAGAATTGGTTGAAAATGGTAATATTTATATTGCTGCTCCACCATTATATTTAGTTAAAAAAGGCGCGAAAAAAGATTATGCATGGGAAGATAAGGAACGTGATGAATTAATTGAAAGTTATGGAGGAGGTACAATACAGAGGTATAAAGGTCTTGGTGAAATGAATGCAGAACAACTTTGGGAAACCACAATGAATCCTGAACACAGAAAAATGCGTCAGGTAACAATTGATAACGCAACTGAAGCTGATAGGGTATTTTCAATGTTAATGGGAGATGATGTCCCACCTCGTAGAGAATTTATTGAAAAACATGCTATTTACGCAAATATTGATATTTAAATCTATCAAAAAAATAATGAAGGACTATTTTTATTTATTAAAAATCAAGTAGCCATAGTTACTTAATTTCTCCATTTTTTAAACTATTTTTGTTATATAATTATAAATTTTTAAACTCATGAAAGTAACCATAGTAGGTGCAGGAGCTGTTGGAGCTAGTTGTGCCGAGTACATTGCTATTAAAGACTTTGCTTCTGAAGTTGTTTTGATCGATATCAAAGAAGGATATGCAGAAGGTAAAGCAATGGATCTAATGCAAACTGCATCTTTAAACGGATTTGACACCAAAATCTCAGGATGTACAAACGATTATTCAAAAACAGCAGGTAGTGATATTGCTGTAATTACAAGTGGTATTCCACGTAAACCTGGTATGACCAGAGAAGAATTAATTGGTATCAATGCAGGTATTGTTAAAACTGTAACACAAAGTGTCTTAGAACATTCACCAAATGCAATTTTTATCGTAGTAAGTAACCCAATGGACACGATGGCCTATTTAACTCACAAAGCTTTAGGTTTGCCAAAAAATCGTATCATTGGTATGGGAGGAGCTCTAGATAGCGCACGTTTTAAATATCGTTTGGCAGAAGCATTAGGATGCCCGTCATCTGATGTAAACGGAATAGTAATTGGTGGTCATAGCGACACTGGTATGATTCCTTTATCAAGACTTGCTGTTAGAAATAGTATTCCTGTAAATAAATTTTTATCAGATGAAAGAATAAATGAGGTTGTTGAAGCTACTAAAGTTGGTGGTGCTACATTAACCAAGTTATTGGGTACAAGTGCCTGGTATGCACCCGGCGCTGCTGTTTCTTCAATGGTACAAGCAATTGCTTGTGACCAAAAGAAAATGTTCCCTTGTTCTGCTTTATTAGAAGGAGAATATGATTTGGATGATATTTCTATAGGTGTACCTTGTATCATAGGTAAAGATGGTATCGAAAAGATAGTTGAGTTAGACTTAACAGATGCTGAAAAAAATAAATTACAAGAAAGTGCTGCTGCCGTTAAAAAAACAAATGGCTTACTTGATGTTTAGTTAGCACAATTTTTTAATAATTACAATATTAAAAAATCCGCCAATTGGCGGATTTTTTAGTTTGAGTTATAAGTTAAAAACTAAAAACCTATATAGTTCAAGTTTTATAAATTAATGATTTATAATTCATTGATTTAAGAAAATCTCTTACTAATACCTAATTGCTTTTTATGACAATCCTGAAATCTTACCTTCTTTATCAATAAACATATGCTCACTTGCTGGTACTCTTGGCAATCCAGGCATACGCATCATTTTTCCTAAAATTGGTATAATAAACCCTGCTCCTGCCGCAATCTCAATTTCTCTTACATGAACTATAAACCCTTCAGGACGACCTCTTAAAGCTTCATTATCAGAAAATGATTTTTGCGTTTTTGCCATACATATAGCAAAATCATTATATCCTAATCTTTCTATTCTTTTTAAATTAAGTTTAGCTTTTTTATCAAAATCAACACCATCAGCACCGTAAATTTCTTTTGCAATAGTTTCAATTTTTTCTACCACTGATGATTTCCAATCATAAATTGGTTTAAATTGTTTTGCTTTATTTTCAACGATATCTACTACTGCTTTGGCAAGATCTTTTGTACCATCACCACCTTTTGCCCATCCTTCAGATAAAACAGCATGCACTCCTAAGGCTGCACATTTATCTTTTACAACTTGAATTTCTTCTTCAGTATCATTAGTAAAAGCATTAATTGCAACAACAGGTTCAATATTAAATTTTCTAATATTTTCAATGTGCTTTTCTAAGTTAGGAAATCCTTTTTCAACAGAAGATGCATTTGGTGTATTCAATTCTTCTTTTGTTGCTCCCCCATGATGTCTCAATGCTCTTATAGTTGCAACTAAAACAACCGCTTTCGGATTTAATCCCGCAGCAACACATTTGATATTTAAAAATTTTTCTGCCCCAAGATCAGCTCCAAAACCTGCCTCTGTTACAACATAATTTGATAATGAAAGACCCATTTGAGTTGCTAAAATAGTGTTGGTACCTTGAGCAATATTTGCAAATGGTCCACCATGAATAATAGCAGGGTTTCCTTCTAAGGTTTGAACTAAATTAGGTTTTATAGCATCTTTCAACAGTATTGCCATTGCATTTTCAGCTTTTAAATCACGTGCAAAAATTGGCTTCTTATCAAATGTGAATCCAATAAAAATATCTCCCAATCGTTTTTTCAAATCATCAAAACCGGTAGCCATACACAAAATTGCCATAACTTCAGAAGCCGGTGTAATATTAAAACCATCTTCACGTGGAATTCCATTGGCAGTACCTCCCAATCCAATTGTAATATTTCGTAAAGCCCTATCATTCATGTCAATTACTCTTTTCCATAAAATTGTACGAGGATCAATATTTAATGAAAAAGGACTTTGTAAATTATTATCAATCAATGCTGAAAGTAAATTATTGGCTTTTTCTACCGCATTAAAATCACCCGTAAAATGTAAATTGATATCTTCCATGGGTATAACTTGTGAATATCCACCTCCGGCTGCACCACCTTTAATACCAAAAACAGGACCTAAAGAAGGTTCTCGCAAAACAACAGTTGCTTCTTTTCCAATTTTATTTAAACCCTCTGTCAAACCAATGGATACAGTGGTTTTTCCCTCACCTGCGGGTGTTGGTGTTAAAGCAGTCACTAAAATCAAATTGTTTTTTGTAATTTTTTCTTCATCAATAAGATGCAATGGTAATTTTGCTTTATATTTTCCATAACGATCTAGATCATCTTCATGTACATTTATTTTTTTTGCAATTTTTTTTATGTGAAGCAACTTGGTGTTTTGAGCAATTTCTATATCACTTAAATATTTCATTTTATATAATTTTTAATTCTTGCTAATTTACTAAAAAAACCTCAATTTTTATTATAGATTCGCTTACTAAATATTCGCAACAATTTTCTTTCAAAGCTAAATTAATTCAGTATATTTGCCGCGTTTATATTAAAATAATGATTCATAAAAAATTGAAATAGAATGCAAAACAAAGGACTTATTAGAACATTTGCAATTTTGTTTGCTTTAGTTAGTTTATACCAACTATCGTTTACATGGTTTGCAAAAAATGTAGAGAAAGATGCCGAAATTTATGCTGAGTCTAAAGCTACATTAAACGATGTTGATGAAGTGGCTGAAATTGAAAAACATTTCTTAGATTCAGTTGCAAATACACAGGTTTTAGATTTAGGTTTTACAGAATTCACATACAATGAATTAAAAGAAAAAGAAATAAATCTTGGATTAGATTTAAAAGGTGGTATTAATGCTATTTTAGAAGTTTCTGTAAGAGACATTTTAGTAGGACTATCGAATAAATCAAAAAATACCGTTTTTAACGAGGCTTTAAACCTTGCAACAAAAGCTGAAAAAGAGAGTGATAAAAACTATTTACAATTGTTTTTTGATGCTTTTGAACAAGTAAGTAAGGGCACTGTTAAACTAAGTGATCCAAGTATTTTTGGTAACAAATCTTTAAAAGATAAGATCAACTTCAAAATGGTTGATGATGAAGTTAAGCCAATTTTACAAGAAGAAGTTAATGGATCTATCAATACTGCATTTGAAGTTTTACGTAGTCGTATTGACCGTTTTGGTGTTACTCAACCTAATATTCAACGTGCAGGTACTGGTGAATCTGGTAGAATTTTAATTGAATTACCAGGTGCTAAAGATATTGATCGTGTTAGAAAATTATTACAAAGCACCGCTGAATTACAATTTTGGGAAGTTTATTCTAATCAGGAAATGGCCCAATTTTTTTACAATTCTGATGCAACTTTAGCACAAATTTTAAAGGTTGATGAAGATGGAACTGACAAAGATTCAATCTCTGCTGAAAAAGAAATTGACGACCTATTAGGTGAAGTAAAAGACTCAATAGATCCTAATTCAGCTAATCCATTATTTTCGGTATTAATTCCTAATATACCGCAATCACAAAATCAAATTAGTTCGTTAATCGCTTCAGCAACCGTATCTGATACAGCAACAGTTAATAAATACCTTGCCATGAAAGAGGTAAGAAATTTATTGCCTGCTGATATGAAATATACAAAATTCTTATGGGATGCTAAACAAATTACAGGTACTGACAGAATTAATCTTTACGCTATCAAATCCAATCGTGATGATATTGCACCTATTCAAGGTGATGTGATCTCTGATGCTGCTCAGGTATTTGACCAATTAGGTGCAAATCCTGAAGTAAGTATGTCAATGAATACCAAAGGAACAAAACAATGGGCTAAGATGACTACTGCCAATGTTGGGAAATTTGTAGCAGTTGTTTTAGATGATTATGTATATTCTGCACCTAGAGTTAATGATGCAATTACCCATGGTAGAACTTCTATTTCTGGTCAATTTACAATTGAAGAAGCACAAGATTTAGCCAATGCTTTAAAATCGGGTAAATTACCTGCTGCAGCCAGAATTATTCAGTCAGATGTTGTTGGACCTTCTTTAGGTCAGGAAGCAATTGACAGTGGTTCAATTTCATTTATCATTGCTTTATTATTGATATTTACTTGGATGATCTTCTATTATGGAAAAGCCGGTATTTTTTCTGATGTTGCTTTAACTTTAAATATTGTATTTATCTTTGGTACATTAGCAGCATTTGGTGCTGTATTAACATTACCCGGTATTGCAGGTATCGTTCTAACAATCGGTATGTCGGTTGATGCCAATGTGCTGATCTATGAAAGAATAAAAGAAGAGCTTCATAAAGGTAAAGGTTTAAAAGAATCTGTAAATGATGGTTTTAGCGGTGCTTTATCATCAATTTTAGATGCAAATATTACCACTTTGTTAACCGGTATTATTCTTTATATTTTTGGTACAGGACCCGTTAAAGGTTTTGCTACTACATTAATGATTGGTATTGTTACTTCTTTGTTTTCAGCAATATTCATTACACGTTTATTAATAGAATGGTATATAAATAATGGCAAAAAATTAACTTTTAATACCAATATTACCAAAAACTGGTTTAAAGATATCAATATTGATTTCTTGAAAAAGAGAAAAATAGCATTAATCATTTCAGGAATTATTATTGTTATTGGTATTGGTTCCCTTTTAACCAATGGTTTAAATTATGGTGTTGATTTTAAAGGAGGAAGAACTTATACTGTAAGATTTGATAAAGAAATCAATCCTCCCGAAATTGCAAATAAATTGAAAGATCAATTTGGAAGTTTACCTATTGTTAAAACATTTGGTAATTCAAATCAATTAAAAATTACAACCAAGTACAAAATTGATGATAATGGACTTAACGTTGATGATGAAATTCAAAATTTATTGTATAGTGGTTTACAATCTTACATACCCGAATCAATTACATACGATCAATTTAAAGGAGCAGATAACAACTTAAATGTTGGTATTATGCAGTATATAAAAGTTGGTCCAACTATTGCAGATGATATAAAACAAGCCGCTGTTTGGGCAATTTTGGGATCATTGATTGTTGTGTTCTTATATATCTTAATGCGATTTAGAAAATGGCAATATAGTTTGGGTGCAGTAGCTGCCGTATTCCACGATGTATTGATTGTATTATCAATTTTCTCACTTTTCTATAAAATATTACCATTTGACATGGAAATCGACCAATCATTTATCGCTGCTATTCTTACAGTAGTAGGTTACTCATTGAATGATACCGTGGTAATTTTTGATAGAATTAGAGAGTTTAGTAGTAAACATGCTTCATGGCCATTTTATAGAGTTGTAAATAGTGCTTTGAGCAGCACATTGGGTAGAACAGTAAATACATCGCTAACTACTTTGATTGTTTTACTTGCCATCTTTTTATTTGGAGGTGACTCAATAAAAGGATTTATGTTCGCCTTGATCATTGGGGTAATTGTTGGTACTTATTCTTCATTGTTCGTTGCATCTCCAATTATGTATAATACAACTGTCAAATCAGATGATGAGAAGCTAAAGCAATAATTTTTTAAATATATAAAATTAAACCCTTTAAGTTTTTTTAACTTGGAGGGTTTTGTTTTATAAAATACTGTAATTTTACATTTTTTATAATTAAAAATATAATTATATTTTTAATTATAAAATAAATACTAATTTATAAACCTCTAAAATTGGTTATTATAGAGGTATTAATCACTAGAAAATGAATACAGTTAAACTTAACGATAAATATTTTGATCTTTTTATTTCAAAGAAAAAAATTAAAAAAGCAGTTAAAAAACTTGCTAAGCAAATTGAAAATGATTTAGATAAAGATGAAGTGCCAATATTTATGGGCGTTTTAAATGGTTCCTTTATGTTTGTTGCTGATTTTGTTAGAGAATATTCATTTGATTGCCATTTGTCTTTTGTTAAATTAACCTCCTATCAAGGGACTAATAGTACCGGAAAAGTAAAAAAATTGGTTGGAATTAATGAAGATCTAAAAGGAAAAACTGTTGTAATCTTAGAAGATATTATCGATACCGGAAATACTTTGGAAGAAATTTACAATATCTTTAAAAATGAAAATCTTAAACAATTAAAAATTGCAACACTATTTTTCAAACCTGATGTTTATAAAAAAGATCTCCAAATTGATTATAAAGGAATTTCAATTGAAGATAAATTTATTGTAGGTTATGGGTTGGATTATGATGGGTTAGGCAGAAACCTTCCAGATGTTTACCAACTAAAAAATGTATAATTTTAACATCAAATTATTCTTATAAATCAATTATTATTACCCCAATTAATTAAAACCTTATGAAAAATTTAGTTTTTTTTGGACCTCCTGGAGCAGGAAAAGGAACACAAGCAACTATTATAAAAGACAAGTATAATTTAGTTCATATATCAACAGGTGACGTTTTTCGTTACAATATTAAAAACGAAACTGAATTAGGTAAATTAGCTAAATCATATATGGATATTGGAGATTTGGTGCCTGATAAAGTTACTATCGATATGCTCAAGGCAGAAGTAAATAAAAACCCAAATGCAAATGGTTTTATTTTTGATGGTTTTCCACGTACCAAGTCTCAAGCTATAGCTTTAGATGAATTCTTACATGAAAAAGGTGAATCTATTAATGGAATGGTTTCATTAGTAGTTCCTGAAGATCTACTCATTAAACGAATATTAAATAGAGGATTAACAAGTGGTAGACCAGATGATCAAGATGTAGATAAAATAAAGAATCGCTTTAATGAATATCAAACAAAAACTGCAATTCTACAAGAATTTTTTCAAAAACAAAATAAATACTACGGTATAAATGGCGTTGGTTCTATTGAAGAAATTACAGAAAGATTATGTAAAGTTATAGATAATCTTTAACAAATTTAATTGACCATGACAGAAGGTAATTTTGTTGACTATATAAATGTTTGGGCCGCTTCTGGTAATGGAGGCAAAGGATCTGTACACCTACACCGAGAAAAATATATTACTAAAGGTGGACCTGATGGTGGAGATGGCGGCCGGGGAGGACACGTTATTATTCGTGGAAATAAAAACATGTGGACCCTTTTTCACCTTAAACATAAACAACATTATAAAGCAGAACACGGAAGTGCCGGTAGCAAGAATAGAAGTACCGGGAAAGATGGCGAAGATGTCTACGTTGATGTTCCTCTTGGAACTATTGTAAAAGATAATGAAACTAAAGAAACTTTATTTGAAATCACTCAAAATGGTGAAGAAATAATATTGGTTGAAGGTGGAATGGGTGGTAGAGGCAATTGGCATTTTAAGTCATCAACCAATCAAACTCCACGTTATGCACAACCTGGTATTGAAGGAAAAGAGGCTTGGTTTCAATTAGAATTAAAATTACTTGCCGATGTAGGTTTGGTTGGTTTTCCAAATGCAGGTAAATCAACTTTATTATCAGTTTTAACTGCTGCAAAACCTAAAATTGCTGATTATGCTTTTACTACTTTAAAACCCAATTTAGGAATTGTTAAATATCGTAACTACCAAAGTTTTGTTATTGCTGATATTCCTGGAATAATTGAAGGTGCTGCTGAAGGTAAAGGTTTAGGTCATCATTTTTTACGTCATATTGAAAGAAATTCTATATTACTATTCTTAATTCCTGCAGATAGTGATGATATTCAAAAAGAATATACCATTTTACTCAATGAGCTTAAAAAACACAATCCTGAATTATTAGATAAAGATCGTTTACTGGCCATTTCAAAATCTGATATGCTGGACGATGAATTGAAATCAGAAATTGAAAAAGAATTACCTAAAGACCTTCCACACCTTTTTATCTCTTCTGTTGCACAAACTGGTCTTACTGAGTTGAAAGATAAACTTTGGGAAATATTAAATTCATAATCTAATAATTGGAATAAGCATATATCTGTAGTTTAAAGCTCTTTAAACATACTGTATATTTAATATTTAGGATACATACAATACTATTTTTACTAATATTTGCGTTTATCTATAAGTAAATTAGATATTTTATGAGAAAATTTAAAAACTCTAATACTATATTGATATTAGTAATAAGTATTTTACTAAGTTCTTGTAGCTCAACAAATAAATTAACACTGAGTGTTAATGAACCTTCATTAGTTTATATTCCTTCAAATATAAAATCTATTGGTATTATCGATAGAAGTTTACCTTCAAAAGAGATAAAAAAAATAGATGATATTGATAAAGTTCTTTCAATAGAAGGAAAAAATTTAGACGAAGAGGGAGCTAATATATCTGTTAATGGACTTTTTGATGAACTTGTAAAAAGTGAAAAATTTTCAGAAGTAAAAATAATTGATGGAATTCAAATAAAAAATCCCGGAATCGGAATTTTTCCAACAACTATTTCATGGGAAACTTTAGAGCAAATTTCAATAAAATATAACGTCGATGCCATATATTCATTATCATTTTATGATACAGATGCCATTGTTAATTATAATACTGTTCCTGTTGAAATTACTGGGCCATTAGGGGTGAAAATACCTGCGATTGAGCATCATACAACTATAAATACATTAATAAAAACCGGATGGAGAATTTATGATATCAATAATAAAAATGTTCTTGATGAATTTATTTTTAATGAAAATGTAACCTCAAAAGGTGTTGGTATAAATCCGGTAAATGCTGCTAAAGCCATTATTGGAAGAAAAGAATCTGTACTACAGGTCAGCAAAACTATAGGGCAAAACTATGCATTGAGAATATTTCCATTTAAAATGAGAGTTTCCAGAGACTACTTTGTACGAGGATCTGATAATTTTGTTATCGCTAAAAGAAGAGCTCAAACAGGCAACTGGGATGGAGCCGCTGAACTTTGGAGCAAAGAAGTTTCAAATCCTAAAAAAGAAATAGCGGGTAGAGCTTGTTATAATATGGCTATCATCAATGAAATAAATGGTGATCTTGATACTGCAGTAGAATGGGCTTCAAAATCTTATACAGATTATAAGAATAAAACAGCTTTAAGATACCTCAAAATACTAAAATACAGAATTGAAAAAAACAACCAATTACAACAACAAACAGCTCTGAATTATTAAGATAATTATTTGAAAATATTATTGGTCATATTATTTTAGGTATATTTGATTCGTTTATAATTATTACTTATTAGATATAATGTATCCAGAAAAAGATTACCTAAAAGTAAACCAAGAGCTTTGGAATCAAAAAGTTAATTATCATATTAAATCTGATTTTTATAACCTAGAAGGGTTTTTGAAAGGCAATAATTCACTTAATGAAATTGAAATGAATTTATTAGGTGATATATCTGGTAAAAGTATTTTACATCTACAATGTCATTTCGGTCAAGATACTATTTCGTTAGGGAGATTGGGAGCAAACGTAACGGGAGTTGATCTATCTGATAAAGCTATAGACCAAGCCAAATTATTATCAAAAAAAACAAATATTGATGCCCATTTTATTTGTTGTAACATTTACGATCTGCCAAATTATTTAGATAAAAAATTTGATATCGTTTTTACAAGTTATGGAACTATTGGTTGGTTACCTGATTTGAATAAATGGGCAAATATTATCGCACGCTTTTTAAAACCAAATGGAAAATTTATTTTTGCTGAATTTCATCCAATAGTTTGGATGTTTGATAACGATTTTGAAAAAATAAAATATCGTTATTTTAAATCAGATGCAATTGTAGAAAGTGAAATAGGTACTTATGCCGATAAGGAAGCTCCAATTAAAACCGAAAGTATTACCTGGAATCATAGTCTAAGTGAAGTGATTAATAGTTTAATTAAAAATGGACTTGAAATTAATAAATTTGATGAATATGATTATTCACCTTATAATTGTTTTAATAAAACCATAGAAATTCCAGCTAATAAATTCAGAATTAAACACCTGGAAAATAAAATTCCAATGGTATATTCTTTAGTTGCAACTAAAAAATTCATAAGAAATGAATGAACAAAACAGTACATTTTTAGATAAAGGATTAAAAAAACACTTATGGTTTTTTATTCTTATGTTTTTTATATTCATTAGCCTTGCAATCATACATTTTATACAAGATGATGTACCTGTTAAATATCCTTTTACAGCCTTTATTTCAGGTATTTTTCTAGGCGCAATTTTAAGCAGGATTCAAAACGTAACCTGGGATAGCAAAGGACATAAAATTGTGAAGGAGTTTGATATTGTTGGCGGTATACTTCTAATATTATTTATACTTTTTACGATTTTTAAAAAGAAGATCGTTTATGAAATAACACACCTAAACCATATTAGCGCGATTGTATTATCACTTAACGCAGGAGTAATGCTTGGCAGGATTTTTACAATACGTCATAAGATCATAAAAACACTAACTGGCAAAGGTTTACTAAACTGAACCTTTTACCCAACCCCGATCTTCCAATTTTCGATCTTCTATATCTCCACATTAAAAATCACCGGCATATTAGTTTTGGGAACAGATTGAATAGAATCATTTCGAAAAATAAAAGAATTGCCATCAGTACCTAGATCCCAAATCTCACCTCTTAAAAATACGGTGATTCCCGTTTGAATATCCATATCTTTAATTCTTTTTAAGGTGTATTTATGCCAGGCTTCTTCTAAAGTTATATTATTAATATCCGTTAAATCGACCTCTACCGGATTTTCAGAACCATTATAACCTTCCCATTTGGTTGACCATATATTTTCACCGGTTGAATAGGACGGAGCAATAAATGTACTTACTTTATTCTGATCCATTTCTTCGTAAATATCACCATGCCATGCATCAGCACAAATAACCACACCCAAATTCCCCGAAGTAGTATTAAATGTAGGTAAAGATTCCTCATTTTTTACACAAAAAGGTAATTCAGTATTAATAGGATATTTCTTTTTTATCAAGTTAGGTTCAATTTCTCCGTTAGATTTAAATAAAGCGGTAATATTATAAATTGGACCTTTTTCTACAATTAATTGTCCATACTTAACGGAAGGGTTTGGCAAAAAGATAGAACCCGCAACAATATTAACTTTGTAATTTTTTGCGAGTTTTGAATAAACAGAATGGTAAATCTCTGCCATTTCCTTTCCTTTCATCTGAAAAGCTGCAGCTGTCGCTTTATCAGAAGCACCTGACATAAAATAATTCTTTAAATATTCAGGTAAATTTGCAAGAACTACATATATCAAAGCATCATCAATTTTGGTTGATGTATAAACCGAACTCTTTTCATTAGCAGCAACTAACCATGAAGCAATATGCTCCGGAAAAACAACCGTGGTATTTTTATGAAACCAACCTTTCTTTTGAGCTTCCTTCATATAAAAATTCATTTTTTTGTAAAATATATCTTCACTCTGATAATCAAAATTTGTCATAAAGGGTTGAATACCAACAATATTAGAAGTAGAAGAATCTTTTTTAAATTCAGTATAATGTGCTATGGAGTTATATTTTCCAACCTCAACTTCTTTTCTACCAGTTTTTGACCAAATTATATAGACTATAACAACTAAAACAATAATTATAAATGATTTTTTCATAGTGTCAATTTTACTTTATTATTCAACTTCTTCCAATAGTTCTTATAGATAATATTTGAACTGTTTTTATTTCCTGATTTCCTCACATTTTCTATCCATTTTTCAATCAATTGTAAATGTTTTTCAAAAGTAATTTTAGAAATTTCAATCCCTTTATTATTTTGCGTATAAACTAAGTTCATAAACATATCTTCAACTTCATTTCGTTCCTTTTCAATAATCTTAATTCTATTTTTATAATCTTTTAATATTTCTCTATGCAACATTTCATGTTTCCACCAAAAAGACTTCGCATTATACAAAGCGCCCAATTCTTCCCCTAAATTTGGCACAACTTTAGCATCAAACCAAATTGGTTTAAATATTGAAATACAAGGTGTAGAAGTAGCTGTAACCCAAATTATAGGTTTTTCTTTTGTTAAATGAACTATCAAAGAAGCTGTAGTTTGCGAAGCATTTCGCGTAATTGAATTTCCGGCATGGGCACAAATAGTATTGCCTAAGACAGCTTTGGATGGGTTATATTTATCTGAATTATGGTCTCTTAAATGTGCAAATGCAGATTGTATATTAATTTTTTTTAAACTGTTCTCTAAAATTTCATCTGCCCTACTCTTTCTTTTCTTACAAGCAGAAAATGTAGTATATAAAAAATCGGAAAATGCCAATGCAAAGTTAAATTCTCCTTTGATCCACTTTCTTTTTTGTGCATACTTAATAGCATTTGGATGAATTTCATCGTAATCAGAACCTATTGTTAAACCATTGCTAATTGCATAAAATTCTTTAACCTTTTTGGTAACCCAAAATTCACCTGCAGTTTCTAAAACCCAGGCTTCTTCTTTGTCAGCTATTATAAAACTGTTGTGATAGAACATTCCTTTATCTTCATATCCACAAACTCCCCCCTGCCCATATTCATTTAAAAGATCAATAATTACTTGTTTGGCTTTTCTTGCTGTATCAGCTCGTTCTAAAGCCAGTCGTAACAGATCCATACCTGTTAAAACGCCTTTCTTTTTTACTTTTATTTTGGTAAAAACCGCTTCATTTCCAATTACAACTCCATGTTCATTTACACCCATTTCTGCACCCCACATCCAAAAAGGGCGACTAATAATAATACCATTAGTTTTTTCTATTTGTGGAATTTCAATATAAGTACATTTTACTTTTGATTGATCAGTGTATCTTTTTGGTGAATGATACTCCAAACTTTGTGCTTCATTTGCTTCTCGATCACTGTTTTTAGCAAAAATGATAGTCCTATCTTCTGTTACTTTTGGTAAGGCTATAAAAGTATCACACATAATTTAATTGAATAATTAATCTATTCGTTTCTCAAAATTCATTACTTACCTTTCGATTTTTCCAGGTAAAATAAACTCATATTGCTTATTAAATATATTTGTTGTTAACCACCTGTCCATTCGGCGTAAAGCCAAAAATAATTGCCAAATAAATTTATCATTTGCATAATATTTATCTACTTCTTTTCGTGTAATGATTTCTTCATTTTCTGATAATAAATTATTTGCATTTATTATAGATTCATCAATCAGGTCCTGCATTTTTTCTTTATGCAAATTTGCAATTATATCAATAAAGACCAAACGTAAATCATAATATCTATCCATCACTTCTTGTAAAAAGAACTTTCTTATGATCCAACGCAAAGCTTTAGGAGTGCTATTCAATAATAGCTCCGGATCTAATTGTTCTTCTCCATTAATCTTAAACAAAGGCGTACTGGTATCAAAATACAAAAGTTGATTATTTACCAATGCCCAATTAGAAACCTGCCCGTCAATTGATAATGATATTTCCGGTTTGTTATTCTTATTGAAATCTGCTACTTTTTTAATATTTAAAAAAATATTATCCAACATTTCAATTGCCTTTTCCTTGGAAAGTGAATGTAATTTATTTTGACACAAATCTTCCTTTTTCAAAGCCTCCTGAGCCAAATACAATACTACTTTTTTATCAGAAATAATAAAAATATTATCTTCAGGTAGAGCTAAACCAGCCTGTTTTAACTTATTTGTATAAGTATTGTAATTTTTAGAATAATTTGCAGCTTCCACAACATTTGTAAATAATGGTAATCTTTTAAAGACCCATTTGTTGTATGGATCAATTTTAAAGATGGAAGATATCTCACCATACCCAACAATTTTTGCCGGAATTTTAGATTTTTCAGGAAATTGTGGGTTTAATCCTTGTTCAAATGATTGAAGAAATTCTTCGGTAATTGGCATAATTATTTATTTAAAAAAGGAAGTTATATTTTCTTTTAACTTTAATGCAGTATGTAAAACTCTGGCTTCATTTAAAGCTTTATCCAATTGCTTGATAATGTAATTTATATCTTTTTCATCCATGATCAAAGGGGGTAGAAATTGTACGACCGATGTGTCATTATTGGCATATATTATTAATAGATCATTGTCATAAGCTGCTTTTGTCAATACCGGTCCTGCCATGTTATCTTTTAATTCCAAACCCATCATCAAACCCAATCGCCTTATTCCTATAAAAAAGTTATTATGTTTTTTTTGTAATTTTTCAAGTCCTTTTTGAAATAAATCTGAAAGAATAATAACCTTATCAAGAAAATTTTTATCCGATGTTATCTCTAATACTTTAAGTGCTACCATACTGCCAAGTTCAGCTCCTCCAGAAGTCGAAATATGAATGAACGGATCATCATGAAAAACGGATTCTAATTTCTTATTGACTACTGTTGCACTAATAGGGTAAATCCCACCTGATAAGCCTTTTGCCAAAACGACTATATCAGGTATTACATTAAAATGTTCAAATGCCCATATTTTCCCTGTTCTTCCCAAACCTGCTTGTACTTCATCTAAGATCAATAAACTGCCATTACTTTCACATAATTCTTTAACCTTTTTTAGATATCCTTCTTTTGGGAGTGGCATTCCTAAAGTAGCAGGAATAGTTTCTAAAATAATTGCAGCAACATCATGATCTAATACATCTTGCAATGCTTCTATATTGTTAAATGGTACTTGTAAATAATCTTCAGAATCTAATAAAAAAGGTGCTTTATATTTGTCATCTCCGGTTTGAACTGATAGTCCTGTATGACCATGGTAACCGCCTTTTGCTGATATTATTTTTTTTCTTTTTGTATAACTCCTGGCAATTTTCAATGCAACATCTATAGCTTCACCTCCACTAACGCCAAAAATGGTATACTCTAAATCGCCTGGCATTAATTTGGCAATCTTTGTAGCTAATTTTGCTCTGGGTTTACTTATTAGATGGTGATTACCAATATCATAAAAATTGAGTTGTTCTTTTAAATAGTTAATAATTTCATTGTTTCGATGACCTAAATTAAATACACCTCCATTAGAATGAAGATTAAATAATTTCTTCTTTCCATCAATATCATAAAGCCATGGGCCATCTCTATGCCCCATAACAAAGTCCATATTATATTTTTTATAAAAATCAACTTTGCCAGAAGATACATGCTCTCTAAACAATTCAACGACTTGTTTTTTATCTTTAGAAGATTTACTTTTTTTTAAGAACATTTTCTCTTTTTAGATATTTACTGAACCACAAATAACCCTTCAATCAATCTATCAATATTAAAAAAAATAAAAAGTATAATGATCAATACGATAAATAAAATAATTGCTCTTTTATAGTTTGGTTTTTTTCGCTTGATGAATTTTGGATCTGTCATAATTTTTTAAATCTTAAATTACTATAATTTTTTTCCCTCTCAGCATTTCGCGTTTACCGGGTGGACCGGGTAATCTTTCAACTACAAAACCTACACTTTGCATAGCTCTGCGTACACTACCTTTAGCTGAGTAAGTTACTAAAATTCCATTATTTTTTAATGCAATATACATTCTATTAAATATTTCTTCAGTCCATAATTCAGGTTGAACTCTTGCCCCAAAAGCATCAAAATAAATTAAATCAAATTGATTTTTATCATTTATTTCTTTGAAAAATTGTTTTCTTTTCTTCAAAACAAAATTTGAATTAATTTTAATTTGCTCATTCCAATCTGTCTGATGAATTTTATTAAATATATTTTTATGATCAACCGCTTTCAATTCCTCAACATAATTCAGTTGCGAAATTTCTTCTGCTTTAAGTGGAAATGCATCTATACCATTGTAATTAATCTGTAATTTTCGTTTTTGAGATTCTAAAAAAGTGATAAAACAATTTAAACCAGTACCAAAACCAATTTCCATGATATCAATATTAGATCCTTTATCAAAAAGATCCAATCCGTTTTTTATAAAAACATGATAAGCTTCATTTATTGCTCCATGTTTAGAATGGTAATATTCATCCAAATCGGGTAAATAAATACTCGAAGAGCCATCTTTAGTTTTAATAATTATTCTTTTCACATTATAAAATAAATAATATCAAAGATACAAAAGTTAATTCTTTGTGATTTTGCCAATAAATAAGCGTAAAAATTAAGCTTTATTAAGTAAATTTGTACAAAATTATGTATCATGAGTATAGATTTAACTACAAAGATTAAAATAGAAAAAGCTAAAGAATCTAAGATTCAAAATGTTGATTTTGATCATTTACCTTTTGGACAGGTTTTTACTGATCATATGTTTGTTTGTGATTATAAAGATGGCAAATGGCAACAACCACAAATTATGCCTTACCAAAATGTTAGCTTAGATCCTTCTGCTAAAATTTTTCATTACGGTCAATCGGTTTTTGAGGGTATGAAAGCTTATAAAGATGATAATGATAAAGTATGGTTATTCCGCCCTTTGGAGAATCAAAAAAGAATGAATATCTCATCCAAAAGGATGGCTATACCTGAGTTTCCTGAAGAATTATTTATGGAAGGTTTAAAAGAACTTTTAAAAATTGATAACGCCTGGATTCCTACAACTGACGGAAGTTCATTATATATTCGTCCATTTGTTTTTGCAACTGGTGAGGGTGTTCACGCTTCTCCTTCTGACAAATATAAATTTATGATAGTTTGTGCTCCTTCAGGTCCTTATTTTTCAGGGAAAGTTAAAGTTTTAATAGAACAATATTATTCTCGTTCTGCAGATGGTGGCGTAGGTTACGCTAAAGCTGGAGGAAACTATGGCGGACAATTTTATCCTACACAATTGGCTATTGAAAAAGGTTACCAACAAATAATTTGGACTGATGCTACCTCACACGAATATATTGAAGAAGCCGGTGCTATGAATATTTTTATCAGAGTTGGAGATACTTTATTAACAGCTCCAACCAGTGATAGAATTTTAGATGGTGTAACTAGAAAAAGCATCATTGATATTGCCAAAGATGAAGGGATTACTGTAGAGGTGAGAAAAATTACTGTTAAAGAATTGCTCGATGCTCAGAAAAAAGGTGATCTTAAAGAAATGTTTGGTGCTGGAACTGCAGCAGTAATTTCGCCTATTTCAGGATTCGGATTTGAAGGTATTGATTATGAATTACCCATAATTGAAAATAATTACGCCAGAAAATTTAAAAAACGAATGACAGATATTCAATATAATCGTGCCGAAGATAAATTTGGCTGGCGTTATGAAGTAAAATAAATAATTTGAAATACTATTGATAATTAATGGGGGTCACTTAAAGTGACCCCCATTTTTATTTAACTTCTAAATAAAAAACCTTGAAACTAACTATCCTTGAGGCTGATCCATAGAGGTATTTCCTGCATATCGGCAGGCAGGTGCTCATTTCATTTTGACCTAATCTTTTAAAATACCTTTGATATCAGGCTCAAAATAATTGGAACCTTTCATTATTTTACCATCTTCTCGATAAACCGGTTTACCGTCTTTACCCATTTTACTCATATTACTTCGTTGAATTTCATCAAAAACAGCTTCCATTTTATCTTGAAGTCCATGCTCTAAAATAGTTCCGAAAATGATATATAACATATCCCCCAAAGCATCAGCAACCTCAATCAAATCGTTATTTTTAGCTGCTTCAAGATATTCTTTATTCTCTTCAACCATCAAATTATAACGTAAGGTTATCAAATCATCTGAAAGTTTTGAAGTAGGTTTATTTCGAACTCCCAAACCAAAAGTTTTATGAAATTTTTGTACTGCTTCTATTTTGTTCTTCATAATAAAATGGTAAAAAATGATTGATAGATTATGTCTTCATGATCAAACTTGCAGGTAATATTCGCAAAACAAATGCAATTGCACTCCACCTTTTTGTAATATATGCTTTTTTCTTTTTGCGCTTTATAGCAGTGTGAATTTGTTTTGTTGCTTTTTCTAAAGATGCCATTCCAAATGTATCTCCCAATGCCATTTTAGTATTGACAAAACCGGGAGCAATATCTGTAATATAAATATCTGCTTTACTTCGTTTTGCTTTCATCCAGAGTGACTCCAAATAATTATTTTGAAATGCTTTTGAAGCAAAATAGGCAGGAACATGACGGTTACCTCTAATGCCTGCAACCGATGAAATTCCAACCAAATGACCATATCCTTGTTGTTTAAAAAAATTATAGGCCAAACCGTAGATCTTAACCGCACCAATTACATTTGTTTGTAGTGTTGGTTCTTCCTTTTCCCATTGTAAATTATAATTTGGTTCCCCAATCCCTGAACTGTAAACAACAAGATCAATAGTTTTTAATTCATCAATTAATTCTTTAAAAATCTTTTCGGATGAAGTTAATTCTGTAACATCATGTTTTTTTATCACGAAATTATTTGGATTGTTTTCTAGGATTACCTTTAACTTTTCTTCCCTTCGCCCGGTAATGGCAACTTTATATCCATCTTTTACCAATAGTTTTGCCAATTCTCTACCTATTCCAGATGTTGCTCCAAAAACTACTGCATTTTTTCCCATTTTATAAAATTTAATCTAAATTTACAGCTATAAATATAACCATTATGTTTAGCAAAGGACAAATAATTTTTGCTGCTGTTTTCTCATTTGCTTTTATTGTAATAATGATATGGAGTTACCGAAAAGACATAAGACTTCATCAATATTATTATAAAAATGTATGGGTAGTTGGCGTTGCAATATTTTTAGCCATCGTCCTTTTTGCCATTATCACATTTTTATTACATGACTAGTATTTTTGTTTAATTTACACTAAAATTTACATGTAATCTTGAAAATTTAATCATAAAATATTAATATATTTGATGAGTATAAATAATAAGTTATGTGTACAACTTGCGGATGTAGTGCTACAGATGAAATTACCATAAAAAAACCTGGTGAAACAGACTCAATTGTTAAAAAAATTGAAATTGAAAATCATTTAGGTCATCATGACCACTCACACGATCACGATCATTCTCACCATCAACATGACCATCATCATCACGAAAAGACAATCATTGAAATAGAACAAGATATTCTACAATCCAATCAATTGCTCGCTGAAAGAAATCGTGGTTATTTTTTAGGAAAAAATATTTTTGCTATCAATTTAGTAAGTTCTCCGGGCTCTGGTAAAACCAGTTTATTAGAGAAAACCCTTTCTGATCTTAAATCGGAAATTGATTTTTATGTTATTGAAGGTGATCAACAAACTATGAATGATGCTGACAGAATAGATTTATTAAAAATACCTGTAGTTCAAGTAAATACCGGAAAAGCCTGTCATTTAGATAGTGATATGGTTAACAATGCAGTGTTAAAACTCAAACCAGCAGCCAATTCAATCGTTATGATTGAAAATGTTGGAAATTTAGTATGCCCATCAATGTTTGATCTTGGTGAGAATTCGAGAGTAGTAATTATAAGTACTACTGAAGGCGATGATAAGCCTATAAAATATCCTGATATGTTTGCGGGTTCTAATGTTTGTATCATTAATAAAATTGATTTGTTACCTTATGTAAATTTTGATGTAGAAAAAGCCAAAGCATACGCCAAACAAGTTAATCCTGATTTGGAATTTTTTGAAGTTTCGGCCACAACAGGAGAAGGTATAGATCAGTGGTATAACTGGTTAAAATCTAAGATTTCTTAAACTAAATATATTATAATATGTGCCTAGCAATTCCGGGAAAAATTATCAAAATTGAAAATCAGATTGACGATATTTTTAGAATAGCCAAAGTATCGTTCAATGGCATTGTTAAAGAAGTTAATTTAGCTATGGTTCCTGAAGCAAAAATTAATGACTATGTTTTGGTACATGTGGGTAGTGCCATAAGTATTGTAGATGAAGAAGAGGCAAAAACTACTATGGATATCTTAATGCAAATGGAAGATCTGGATGAGTTAGAAAATGGTACTGAATAATAATTAAACACTTTTAATGAATAATTTACCTAATAATTATTTTGTATTCAACAGTATAGGTGTTATTCATTCCCCATATAAGAATAAAGCCCCTAATCAACCTTTAATAAATGATCAAGGTGATTTTAAAATAGTTTTAAATGAAAAATTTACAAAGGGCTTAAAATTATTGGATACTTTTACATATATCTATGTTATTTATTATCTCGATAAAGTGATAAGAAATAATGAAATGATTATCTCTCCTCCATGGGCAAATCAACAAGAAGTTGGTGTTTTTGCCAGTAGAAGTCCAAACAGACCAAACCCAATAGGAATAAGCATTGTAAAAATTTTAAAAATAATTGAAAATAAAATCTATATCTCTGGTATTGATGCTTTTGATGAAACTCCGGTATTAGATATTAAACCATATATAGATAAATTAGATGCAAAATCAGATGCCAATTATGGGTGGGTTAATATACATGATAACGAGGATCATCTTGCATTACATATTCAAGGAATACCACACAAACATTAATTAATATAAATATATCAATCAAATAAAATTTTATGAAAACTAAGATATTTTTAATCATATTTGGATTTTCCTTGATCATATCTTGTGGAACCAAAGAAAAAACAGAAAACGATAAATCAATGATTAATGCCGAACTAAAAAACAAAAATCCTTTATTAATGGAATGGGATACTCCTTTTGGTGTCCCTCCTTTTGATAAAATTAAAAGCGAAGATTATTTACCTGCTATCCGTCAAGGAATTGCAGAACACGATGCGGAAATTGATGCAATTATAAAAAATAATGAAGCATCTACATTTAAAAATACCATTGTAGCACTTGAACTAAGTGGTGCTACTTTAAGCAAAGTTTCACGTGCATTTTTTGCTGTGAAGGGTGCAAATACAAATGATGTTTTAAATGAAACCGGAAAAACTTTGGCTCCTGAACTATCAAAACACCGGGATAATATCAATTTAAATTCCGAACTTTTTAAAAGAGTTGATGCCGTTTACAATCAAAAAGATAAATTAGAGCTCAGTGCAGAGGATTTAAAACTTTTAGACGAAACTCATAAAGGTTTTGTTAGATCAGGAGTTAATTTAAGTGAAGAAAAACAAGCCAGATTACGTGAATTAAATAGTCGCTTAGCCATTTTATCACAAAAATTTGGTGACAATCTTTTAAATGAAACCAATGAATTTGAACTTTATGTAAATGATACTAAAGATCTAGGGAATGCATCTGAAGGATTATTGGCTGTTGCTGCAAATGAAAGTAAAAAAAGAGGTCATGATAAAGGTTGGTCTTTTACTTTACATCGCCCAAGTATAAACCCTTTTTTACAAGCTTCGCCAAACAGAGAATTGCGTAAGAAAATATATGAAGGTTATGCAATGCGTGGAAACAATAGTAACAAAAATGATAACAAAGCTATTTTAGAAGAAATGGCTGTTATACGTGTTGAAAAAGCAAAATTAAAAGGGTATAAAACTCATGCTGATTATGTTTTATCAGATAATATGGCTGAAACTCCTGAAGCGGTTTACGCATTTATGGATAAATTATGGGCACCGGCATTAAAAAGAGCTAAAAGTGAACGTGATGATTTAGCAAAAATGATGAAAAAGGAAGGTATTGAAGGAACTTTTAAAGATAGTGATTGGCGCTATTATGTTGAAAAAGTGAGAAAAGATAAATTTAGCTTTAATGAAGATGAAACACGACCTTATTTTGAATTTAATTCAGTGAGAGAAGGTGTTTTTATGTTAGCCAATAAATTATTTGGATTGACTTTTAAGGAATTGAATGATGTACCAAAATGGCATGAAGATCAACAGGTTTTTGAAGTATTAGAGTCAGATGGAAGTCATTTAGGTGTAATTTATATGGATTTCTTTGCTCGCGAAAGCAAAAGAGGCGGTGCCTGGATGAACGCATTAAGAAGTCAATCAAATATTGATAAAATGGTGACACCAATCGTTACCAATAATTTTAATTTTCCACCTGCGACTAAAGAAACGCCATCATTATTATCTTTTACAGAAGCGCAAACATTTTTTCATGAATTTGGTCATGGTTTACACGGATTATTATCAAATGTAAAATACGAATCACTTTCCGGGACTTCAGTACCAAGAGATTTTGTTGAATTTCCTTCTCAAGTAATGGAAAACTGGATGAGTGAACCCGAAGTATTAAAATTATATGCAAAACATTACAAAACAGGTGAAGTAATTCCAGAGTCTCTAATTAAAAAAATGAATGATGCTAATGATTTTAACGAAGGATTTAGAACTGTTGAATATATGGCAGCAGCTTATTTAGATATGGCCTGGCACACTTTACAAGATACCACGCTTCAAAATACAAATGATTTTGAGAAAAAAGAAATGGATCGATTAGGTCTAATTTCCGAAATTATTCCACGATATAGAAGTACTTATTTTTCACATATTTTTAGCGGAGGATATTCATCAGGATACTATAGCTATTTATGGTCGGAAGTTCTAGATGCAGATGCCTTTGAAGCATTTAAAGAAACAGGTAATATTTTTGATCCTGAATTGGCAAAAAAATATAGAAAATTGTTAAGCCAGGGAGGTACAAAAAAAGGAATGGATTTATATAAAGAGTTTAGAGGAAAAGAACCAAATATTGATGCTTTGATCAAAAAAAGAGGTTTGAATTAGATTTCAAATCTAAAAACTTCTTAAAGGGTTTGGTGTTTTTAAGAACATCAAACCCTTTTTCATTTAAAAGTCAATTGACATTTAAAGAATCAGATAGTTTAAGATTCTTTTTTTATATTTAAAGAAATTTAAACTAAAAGTAATTGAAAAAATATAATTACCAATCTGATGTAGTTATCATTGGTGGAGGTATTGCTGGAATTACAACTGCCATCGATCTACTCAATTCTGATAAAAAGGTCATTATCATTGAAAGAGATTTTAAAAAAAACTTTGGCGGTTTGGCAAAAGAATCATTTGGTGGTATGTTTTTTGTCAATTCACCTTTTCAACGATTTTCCAAAATATACGATAATGTGACCCAAGCTAAAAAAGACTGGTTTTCTTTTGCAGAATTTGAAAAAAATGAAGTTTGGGGTAAAAAGTGGGCAAATGATTTTATTGAATCCACCCAAAAAGTATATGATTGGGTAAGATCTAAAAAAGTAAAATTTTTCCCTGTTGTACACTGGGTAGAAAGAGGATTGGATGTACCCGGAAATTCCGTTCCACGTTTTCATATGGTTTGGGGAACCGGTCATGGTTTAATTGAAGCCTTACTCATTTATTTAAAATCACATCCAAATTATAAAAATCTACAAGTATATTTTCAGCATAAGGCAGAGAATTTTAAAATTGAAAACAATAAAATTGTTGCTATAAATGGTATTGATGAAAAAGACCAAATTCCTTTTATAGCAAAAGCAAATGATTTTGTTATTGCCACTGGTGGAATTAATGGAAGTATGAATAAAATTAGAGGACATTGGCACCAAGAATGGCATACTCCTCCCCATGTAATATTAAATGGCTCACATCATTTTTCAGATGGACTAATTCACGATAAAGTAAAAGAAATTGGCGGAAATATTACCAATTTAGATTTAATGTGGAATTACGCTGCCGGCATACCTCACCCTTTTCCGAAAAGAGAAAATCACGGACTTAGTTTAGTACCCCCTAAATCAGCTTTATGGTTAAATTACAAAGGCGAACGTATGGGACCTACTCCTTTAGTAACTTCTTTTGACACACGTTATTTAGTCACAAAGATTTGTGAACAAGAAAAACAATATTCGTGGCAAATTCTCAATGAAAAAATAGCTTATAAAGAATTGGCTGTTTCAGGTTCAGAATTTAATGATGGCATCAAAGAAAAAAAGTTGCTTAAGTTTTTATATTCTGTAATTAAAGGAAATAAAAAATTGATCAAAACTTTAGAAAAAGATTCGCCAAATTATATCACTGCCAATAGTGTTGAAGAATTGGTTAAAAAAATGAATGAATTAACCGGGACAAATGATGTAAAAATTGATGCTCTAAAAAAATCTATTGAAAGTTATGACACTAATTTTGAACCGGGCAATGATTTAAAAGAAGATCAGCAGATCAAACGAATCATGCAAACCCGTGAATACTCAGGTGATAAAAAACGAACGTTAAAACCACAAAAATTAGATCAAAAGAAAAATTACCCATTAATTGCAATTAGAGAATTTATTTTATCTCGAAAAAGTTTGGGTGGAATACAAACTAACTTACAATCACAGGTTTTAAAAATTCCAAAATCAAATGGAAAACAAGAAGCTTTTAATAATTTGTATGCCGTTGGAGAAGCAGCGGGTTTTGGAGGTGGTGGCTCACATGGTAAACGTGCTTTAGAAGGAACTTTTTTGGCAACATGTATTTTTACAGCACAAAAAGCTGCAAAGCATATAATTAATAAATAAGCTTATTTTTATCAATTTGAAAAATTAAATTTAGTAATTTGATAGAAATCTGAAAAAATCAGTGTGAATAATAAAAGATATTTAATATTAAAAAGTCCTTCCGGTGGGAAAGATATAGAATTGGCTTATGAATAAAACAGGCGCAAATTTAGCAGTTTATGCTTTAGAACAAATTGGAGTTAAATATACTTTTGGAATTCCCGGGGTTCACAATATAGAACTGTACGATGAATTAAACAATTCTAATCAAATTGAACCAGTTTTAGTTACTCATGAAGGAGGAGCTTCATTTATGGCATTGGGTGTTTCTTGTACTTCAAATAGTATTGGCACTTTAATGATTGTACCTGCAGCCGGTACCACCAACGCTATGAGTGGAATTGGTGAAGCTTTTTTAGATGGCATACCCATGCTTATCTTTTCTGGAGGTACACGTCAGGATAGTGGTAAACATTATCAATTACATCAATTAGATCAAGGTAATTTAGTTAGTGAAATAACCAAAGCATTTTTTAAAATTGAATCTCATGAAGAGATAATACCTACTATTTATAAGGCATATGATATTGCCACTTCAGGTGAACCCGGACCTGTTTTTATTGAAATTCCTATGGAGTATCAAATGTTTAAAGGTGAGGTATCTAAACTTTTACCCTACACTAAAAGTTTTCAGAACCCGAATATTGATAATTCAAAAATTAAAGCCATAGCTGAATTACTTTTAAAAGCAAGAAATCCCGGAATTTATGTAGGATGGGGCGCTGCAAATGCTGTTGAATATACTAAGAAAATTGCTGATATTCTGGGTGCTCCTGTTGCAACTACTTTACAAGGAAAAGCTTCTTTTCCTGCTAATCACTCATTACATACAGGTTTTGGTTTTGGACCAAATTCAATACCTGCAGCCCAAAAAGCTTTTAAAAATTGTGATGCAATGTTGGCAGTTGGTGTACGATTCTCGGAAATTGCAACAGGAAGTTATGGGGTAACCGTTCCTGAAAATTTAATCCATATTGATATCAACAATGAGGTTTTTGACAAAAATTACTCTTCTAAAATAAATATTGAAGCCGATGCAGAAGAAGCCTTAAAATTGTTGGTTGTAGAATTGGAAAATCAAAAAGGAAAAATTAGAAAAGATCATTCCGATTTAGTAAAATTAATTAAAGAGGAGAAAGAAAAATATAATGCCAAATGGAAAGAAAAACCATTAAATGATAAGGTTTCTCCGGGTTTCTTTTTTGAAGCATTGACAAAATTCACTGATGATGATACCTACTTTGTTGTTGATGATGGAAAACACACTTATTTGGCAGCTGAATTATTACCGGTAAATCGTTCTCGTCATTTTGTTTCTCCAACCGATTTTAATTGTATGGGGTTTTGTGTGCCAGCAGCTATTGGTACAAAATTTATGAACGCAAAAAGTAAAGTAGTTGGCATTGTTGGTGATGGTGGTTTTTTAATGACCGGCATGGAAACTTTAACAGCCACTACCTATAAAAAAGGTGTTGTTTACTTTGTTTTTCACGATGGTGAACTTGGTCAGATCTCTCAATTTCAAAAAATTCCGCTCAAGCGAAAAGTTGCCACAATTATTGGTAATATCAATATAAAAGGTATTGCTGATGCTACAGGTGCTGCCTATTTTCACATGGCAAACGATACTGAAATAAACTCGGTGATGAAAAAAGCTTTTAAAGAAGTTGAAAAAGATGTTCCGGTAATTGTTGATGTAAATATTGATTATTCTAAAAAGACCATGATGACCAAAGGTGTTGTAAAAACAAATTTAAGTCGTTTTAGTTTTAAAGAAAAAACAAGATTTATAGTTAGGGCATTAAAAAGACATTTGTTAGAAAAATAGTATATAGATGGATCCACACTTTAAACAAAATATAATTCTATTTGCCGAAGTAATTGTTCCTGAAATACATGTGAATGATTCATTAAAGTATGCTTTTATTAAGAACTTTAAACAGGTATTTCAAGGATTAGAAAAAGAATCAGCTGCCAAAATTAAACTATTGATAAAACTCATTGAAAACTTAAGTTATATCTACAATTTTAAATCATTTGAAAATCTAAGCAATATTGAGAGAGAAAAATATATTAACAAACTTTTTCAGTTTCCTGTTGGTAAAATTGTAGGTGGATTAACTGGGTTGCGTTCATTGATTTTCATTTCATATTACAGTATTGCTGATATTTGGCCAAATATTAATTACGACGGACCTATAAATTCAAGCGTAAAATGAAAAATTTAAATTTTGATATTATCGTTGTTGGTTCAGGTGTTGGCGGTACTACCTTTACGGATTATCTAACGCGTAAAAACCCTGATTTAAAAATAGCCGTTATAGAATCTGGACCACACATGACCAAAGATAATTTCAACCAACGCGAAATTGATATGACCGCTTTATATTTTAACAGAGGAGCTGTTTTATCAAAAAATTTACAGATAGGCGTTTCTGCAGCCAATACTTTGGGTGGGAGTTCTGCAGTTTACACCGGTGTTTCATTTAGACCTCCAAAGAGTGTTCTCAAAAATTGGCAAAACAATTTTGGCTTAGATTTTCTTACCAATGATTATGTCAATAGATCACTGGATGAGATTGAAAGGGAAATTTCGGTACATGAATTACCCAAAAATTTGGATAACGATAATAATGTTCTATTTCAAAAAGGTGCTAAAAAACTAGGAATTCCAGTAAAAAGATTAAAAATAAACACTAAAAATTGTCAACAACAAGGTTTTTGTAATTTGGGTTGTACAACCGGTGCCAAACAAAGTGCCTTAGAAGTACAAATTCCTAAAATCTTAACTCGAGGAGTTACTATATTTTGCAATACAAAAGTTATTTCGGTATCAGAAAATACCATAAATACCATTGTAACTGATGCTCCAAAAGGAACAAAACCCAATATTTTAGAAAATGGCACTTATCAATTTATTACTAAAAAAATAGTTTTGGCTGCAGGAGTTTTAAATACTCCGGCAATATTATTGCGATCTGCAAAAAAATTAGGCTTAAATAATAAAAATATAGGAAGGTATTTAACTTTACATCCTGCCTTTAATATTAATGGAATCCACCCAAAAAGCATATCTAATTTTAAAGGATTTCCTAAAACGGTCTATTCTGATCATTTTTCGGAAAATGATAATTTTTATTTGGAAACTTCTTTTTATTTTCCTGGTGTCACTGCTAAAAACAATCCCGGCTTTGGAAAAAAGCATCAGGATATCATGAAAGATTACCATAAAATGATGTCGATTTTAATCTTAGCACATGATAAAGCTGAGTTTCATAATAGAATTGCTATTGATAAAAATGGAAATACTATAGTTGATTATACTATTAGTGATCAATCAAAAAAGACATTAATTAAAGCTTTACAACAAGCAACAAAAATATTTTTTGCTGCCAAATGTGAAAAAGTTATGGTACCGGCAAGTAATAAATTCCCTTTAGTTAGGGAAGATCAAAAGGATATTGAAAAAATAATTTCCAAAAAATATCTAAACTTTTACAAGACTCCGTTATCAAGTGCGCATCCACAAGGTGGAGCCAGAATGGGAAAGGATAAAAATAAATCCGTTTGCGATTTATTTGGTAAAGTTTATGGCACCAAATCTATTTATGTTTGTGATGCCTCATTATTTCCAACATCTGTTAAAGTAAACCCTTACGAAACTGTTATGCTTTTAGCAAAATGGGTAGCAGAAAATATATCGAATTGATAATTAAAACTACTTAATTTTATTAAGAAAATCATCCATTGCATTCCAATATTCTTCACCACCTTTTTGACCATCCCAAAGTGCTTTTGAACCATGAAAACCACTTCCAGTAGGGATAAATTGAACCTGTTTTTCATTCAATTTCATCTTTTGTAAAAGTTTGTTAACGCCTTGAACTTCTTTTTTTGAAGATGTAACAAACATTGGTTTTTTGAAATTTTCCATTTTATCAATCAAAGAACCTTTTTGATCGGCAAAATAATTCCCCGGACTAAAAGAAACAACTGCAGCTATTTTTTCATTATTATTTGCAATGTATAATGCCAAAGTAGATGAGTATGAACTTCCCCAAAGAATGATTGGTATTTTATATTTTTTATACACATAATCTATAGCAGCAATAATATCTTGTTCAGCATCTAAATATTCAGTTGGTTTGTTTTTCTTAATAGCATTTTGATGCGTGATATTTTGATGATTTCTTAATTCACCTCCCGAGCGTTGGTCAATAGCAATACAGTTAAAACCTTTTGCATTTAATTTTGGCGCAATATCTTCGTATTCATATTTATTGTATCTAGCCTGATGACATAAAAGTATAACAGGTTCATTTACACTTACTTCATAAATATTTGCACTGATCATTATGCCATCTAAAGAAGGAAATTGTACGGTTTTAAAATTTTGAATCTCTGGATTTTCTAAATTCTCGGTTTCATTAAAAGCCATAATTACTAATCCAATAACTGCTATAATTAAAAACGTTTTTTTCATGATTTTTAAATTTGATCTTTTAAATTTACGAAGTTTTTTAAAATTAAATCAGAAAACAAAAATTTTAAAAAGTATTTATTTAGTAGTAATTGGTAAATAATTTTTCTCTAAATAACTTTTATATTCAGGTTCATTAGTATATCTACCAAATATTTCATCCATCCCATTTAAATTTATAACTCGATCAATATTGGTGATCTTGTTTAAATATAGATACATGGAATCTTTTTCATTGAGAATGGCAAAGATCTTGGCTTTACTTGCATTACTCATTTGATGTTTTTCTAGTATTTCGTTAACACTATTTTTATCGTTCTTATAGGCAAATAATTCAGCATAATAATAAAAATCATTCTCATTATTTTTATTGAAATATTTAAAAAAATATTCCATTGCTTTTTCATAATTATTTATTGCTAAATAATATTTATATAAAAACCTGTTTTTATTATCATTATTAAATAGATTAACGTTTTTTTTATCATTTACAAATTCAATTGCTTCATTATATTTATTATTATCCAATAATGAGATTACATACCAACCCGCATAAGAAGATGAATCTAATTGAAAAGCAATTTCACTATGTTTTAAACAAGTGATATCATCATTTAAAATACCATTATAATAATGCCCCAAAATCAAATGCAAGTATGGATTATTTGGATCATTTTCTATTGCATTTTGCAAAACAAAAATGGCTTCCTTCCAATCTTTTTTTAAATAACTTTTGATTTTTCCTTTTAAAACTATTTTCTGCCATTTTGATATTAATGTACTGTTTTTAAGGTATAATTCTTCAGCTTCCTGAGGTTTATCATTAGCTAATAAAGCAAGAATTCTTGCTTCATTTATAGGAATTGAAAAAGGATCTAATTGTTGTGCAATACTAATATGTTTTAAAAAATTTTGCTTATCAGGAATTGGTTTTATCTCATAATAAAGTGCAAAATGATGATGAGCGGTGGCATCATTAGGGTTTAAAGAAATTGCTTTTTCAAAATTTTCTTTAGCCATTTCCCAATTATTTTCGCTTACATATATATTTGCTAAGGCGGTATATGCACGAGCTGTATTAGGCTCAATTTTTAATGATTTTTTAATTAAACCTTTAGCAATTTTAATACTTTTTTCATTCTTTAAATAATTATAATGCCCTAAAAGTGCATATGAATTAGCCATTTCGGCATAAGCCTCAGCATAATTTGGATCTAGATCAATAGCTTTTTGATAGAGTTCAATACTTGTTTTAATACCATCTTCTGACCTGTTACCAGCAAATGAACGCCCTTTTAGAAACAATTGATAAGCTTCAATATTTTCTGTTGGTAAAGATGTCATTACATTTTTTTCATCTGGAGTTATTACGATTTTAAGTTGTTCTACTATCCTTTTTGAAATATCACTTTGAATTTTTAAAACATCATTAATTTTTTCATTGTAGTTACCTGACCAAAGTTGTTCATCATTAGAATTAAATAATTGTGCTGTAATTAGCACATTATCATCTTGTTTTCTAACACTTCCTTCAATGATATAAGATACTCCCAATTCTTTTGCTATTTCAGGAATTGTCTTATCTGAATCTTTATATTGTGTTACAGATTTACGTGAAATAACTCTTTTTATACTTTTTATATTTGATAGATTGTTTCGTATATCTTCAGTAATTCCATCACAAAACCATTGAGCATCATCTTCACACATATCGCTAAAGAGCAACACTGCTATAGAGTTTTCTATGGTAACATCTTTATTGTTTTTGGGAGAAATATCTCTGAAAAAAGATAATATAATTGCAATGATCAAAACAAACAAAATTATTATATTTAATCGTTTATTTGTACTTGCTGTTATTGATTCATGAGCTTTTACTTCAGATGTTTTTTTTAATCCACTTGGTGTAATTTCATAAACCCATGAAAAAAATATCCAAATAGGAAGCCCGATTAACATTAAAAAAGTTAAAGTTTTTAATACCCACTCTGGAGCTTCAATTATTGGTAAAACTATGGAAACAAATTGTAATAAAACCCACACCACAACTATATAGGCTAAAGTTGCTTTAATCACGTTTCTACGATTGAGTTCTTTTAAAAACTTGCTCATAATCTTTACATTATCTCACTAAATATATATATCCTTTACTTGTTACCTACATCCTTTGCAGGAAAACCCCAACGCAATGCGTTGAGGAATTATTCTAAATTAAACAAAAGTTATTCTCTCTTTTTATTATTAATTTCCAAATCTATAACCCAATGAAAATTTAAGAACTCTATGTTTGCCTGAAACCTCATCATCCGTGTTTGATGCAACATTTGCCAACCCCAAATCATATGAAACTCCAATTTCTATTGATTTTATCTCAACTCCACCTCCAAACGTTAAACCGTAATCAAATCTCTTAAACATTGCATCTTCTCCATCTCCCCATACAACATCTTCAACTTCTTCTTCATCACCATATTCATATACTAATTTTCCGGTTAAGCCATAGCCAATATATGGACCCGCTAAACCGTAAATCTTAAAACCGTTAGAATTTAAGTCATAAGTCCCTTTTATTGTGACTGGTAGATCCAAATAAAATAAGACAGCACTCATACGGACTTTGGAATTATCATATATACTTTCTTCCAACGTAAATCCTTTTGTATCTAAAAACAAACCTGTTTCTAAAGATAAAAATTCTGAAAATGGATAGTCAAAAGTTCCACCAATATGAAATCCGTAAAGATCTTTGAGATCCAGATTTTCTCCTTCTATAACCATGTTTGAAATGTTTAAACCTCCCCGAATACCGAATGTTTGAGAATAGGTGAGGCTAGAAAAGACCATCAAAATTACAACCAATACTTTTGCAGAGTTTTTCATAATATATAGTTTTGATTATTAAATAATCAAAACTATTACTCATATTAACAATAAACAATGACTAGCATCAACAAAAACATTGATTCTCATCAATATAACCTAAAAATATGAATGAAAATATTAAAGATCTAAAACCAATAACAATGAATTATAGATACTGATTTTAAACCTAAAAAAGATACTGATTTAATATTGTAAGTATGATTAATTTGCCTTCTTTTTTTCTTTTTTTCGTTGTTCTTTTTCCAATTTTTTAAAATATCCTTTAAGTAAAAAACTATGTTTTAAAGCTTCAAGATCTTCATTTAAAAGAATACTTCCTTCTTTAATATTTTTCATTGTTTCATCAATATCTTTGACCAATACTGTATCATTAACAACATAATTCAAAGTACCCTTACCATTTTTAAATTCTAATATAACATCATTTAAGTTAGCTATTACAGAATCAATTCCTTCACTGGATCTATCTAAATTAGAAATAATTGATTTTAATTTAACTGCTGAAATAGAGTCGCTTAAAAGCACCGCAGCCAAACTTTCATTGTAATTAACCGAGCTAATAATTTCATTTAATCCATCTATTGTTTTTGAAGTTTTTGCACTTGATATTTTTAAATTTTCAATAGTATATTGTAAACTGGTAGCCATAATAGAATCATTGATCAATTTACCTAAAACACCTTTTCCTTTTTTAATATCCGTAGTAATTTTTAATAGATCGGCTGTTAGTAAAGCTGCATTTTGATTGGTTGTATTTAAAGTTGATAACATATCATTGGTTGTTATTTTGCTATAGGATGTTATTGTATCACCGGGCATTAATGGTTCCGATCTTTCTTTACTTGAACCAATATTTATTACCATACTCCCTACCAAACCATCAGACCCAATTGCTGCAATAGAATTTTTCTTCATATGTTCCAACATTTTGGTTTGAATTACCAATTCAACATATATTGTTGTATCATTAAGCATTTCAATTCCTTTAACTGTACCCACATTTATTCCAGAATATCTTACATTATTCCCTAATTGCAAACCATTTACATTGCTGAAAACTGCATTTATTGTAAAAGTATTGCCAAAAATATTTTGTTTTTTACCAATAAAATAAAGTGCAACAACTAAAGCTAACGAACTTAAAACAACAAATAAGCCGAGATTGAATTTTTGTTTATTTGATTTTTTCATATCATTACTTATTTAAAAAATGCCCGTACTTTTTTATCTTTTAAAGATAACAATTCTTTAAATGTACCTTCGGCATAATTAATACCGTCAATCAATAATATCATTCTATTTGAAATAACTCTTGCACAATCTACATCATGTGTTATAATTAATGATGATGAACCATGTTTAAGTTGAATTTCTCTCATTAACTCAATAATTTCTTTTGCTGTAATTGGGTCAAGGCCTGTTGTTGGTTCATCATAGATAATTATATCTGGTTGAAGAATTATGGCCCTGGCCAATGCAACTCTTCTTTTCATTCCACCTGATAATTCACTTGGCATTAGATCAATTGCGTGTATTAATCCTACACTTTCTAATGCTTCCATAACCAATTCATCCTTTTTTTTAAGTTTTTCTTTATGTATACGCAAAGGGAATTCTAAATTTTCTCTAACGGTCATTGAATCGTATAAAGCACTTCCCTGAAATAGAAAACCAATATCTGTTCGTAAAAAGTCGAGTTCATTATGATCTAATTTCATAATATCCTTACCCATAATTTCAATACTTCCGCTATCAGGTTGAATCAAACCTACAATACATTTTATCATTACTGATTTACCGGAGCCGGATTTACCCATTACCACCAAATTTTCTCCATCAAATAACTCCATATTAAACCCATTTAAAACATGATTTGTACCAAAACTTTTTTTCAAATCTTTGATCATTAAAATGGGTTCTATGTTTTTATTTTCGTTTATCATTTAATTTCAAAAAAAATGTCAAATACAAAAACAGCTATAAAATCTATTATAAAAATGAGCATTGATGTATATACTACTGCTGTATTTGAGGCTTCTCCAACTCCAACAGTTCCTTTTTTACAATTGTACCCTTTAAAACTACCTACCAATCCAATTGCAAAACCAAAGAAAAATGACTTTATAGTGGCTGGAAAAATATCAGTAAATTTTAAGGCATTAAAAACTTTGTTAAAATAAAGAAGAAATGACACATCACTTTTTAAAAATTCAATTAACGCTGAACCAAATAAGGCGATTGCATCACCAAAAATAATAAGTAAAGGCACCATTAAGGTTGTTGCCATTATTCTTGTTACAACCAAATATTTAAATGGATTGGTACCCGAAACTTCCATGGCATCAATTTGTTCAGTAACCCGCATTGAACCTAACTCTGCTCCAATACCTGAACTTATTCTTCCTGCACAAATAAGTGCTATAATTACCGGACCGATCTCTCTAACAATTGAAATACTTACCATTGAGGGTATCCATGATTCTACACCTAAATCTAATAAAGTTGGTCTTGATTGAAGTGTAAATACAAGTCCTAAAATAAATCCGGTTACTCCTACCAATAATAATGAACGATTGCCCATATTATAACACTGTCGTAAAAGTTCTTTAAACTCAAAAGGTCTTGTAAAAACCTCTTTAAAAAACCGACTAGCGAAATATGACAATTCACCTATTTCAATAAAAAAGTTATTTATATTGGATGGTATTTTAACTAAATTTGTCATATAAACTACGTAAAGTTAAAATTGATTGTTGTGATTTACAATGAATTAAATCACAGACTCATAGTATAAAAATACAAAATTTTGATGTAAAATCCTTAATTTATTTGGCATTTATGTTTTTGGATAAAACACCTTTCAATGATCATTTAATTAAAATTTTGGCGATTGAATACAAGTTTTATTTCTTCTAAATATTATAAAAGGTACTTGTTATTTATTCTATATAGATGTGCTACTATTTTACTTTATACTTCCACATTGAATGACAAACAATACATGAATTCATTAATTCATGAGCCGTTTTACTAGCTTTTAGCCAATCTTCATTTTTAGCCTCTTCCATTAATTTCTTTGCATAATTATCTAAAATAATATCATAAGTTAGTAAACTACTTTTAAAATTTTTCTGATCAGGTTCATTCATGATAAACCATGGTTTTTCTTTAGGAGCCGCGTGGTTGAGAATGATTTTGGCACCTTCTATAACCAATTGTTTGTTTTCTAAAAGTATTCCTTGATGAACCATTACTGAACCGCTGTTGAAAATATTCATCAACTGTTTATAACTCATCTCTGAAGTTTTTTTAGAAGCTACAAGTTCTTCAGCAGTCCTTTTTGAACTAATATCATTATTTAATATTTGACTTTCAGTAGATTTTTCTTGGGAACAAGAATTTAGGAATCCTATAAATATCAAAAAAAATATTACAGAAATGTTTATTCTACCAATCATTTTTCTTAATATTAATTTGATCTTTAAATAATTTAAGTATTATTATCTCAATAAAAAGAACAGAAATAATAATGGTATTAAAATACCTAATGCTGTATAAATACCGCCTCTGCCACTTAAACCCTTTTTCCCTTTGACCATAAATAATGAAGTAATCGCAAAAAGAATCAATGCACCTGCAAAAATATCGGAAAACCACATCCACCATTTATTTGGATTGTAGTGCAAATAATTAACCTCATAAAACACGATTCGCTTTCTTAAATATTCTGCTCGACCTATACCGGAATTATTATTAACTACAATTGAAGAGCCTCCTTTTAAAAAAATCTTTATAACGTCTTCTTGAGGATAATAATACTTTTTGTAAATTTCTTTAGGAGCAATTTCAGCTAAAAGCTGAACAATATTATCTTCTAAATTAGCATTTTTAGTTAAAGGAATTTCTGTTTGGAAACGTTCTACTTCAACAGTATAATTTGGATTCCAATCATTAATATGATTAAGTGCAATACCTGATAAACCATATATGATTGTTGTTCCTATGAAGAAATAACCGATATCCCGATGAAGAATCCTACTCCACTTGCGAAGTTTTTTCATAAATACTAAGAAATGTTATTCATTCACCTCGTGAGAAACATAATCTAATGAATAAAAAGATAAATGATCTACACCGGCTGTTTTCATAGAATCTCTATAGATTTTTATTTGCTCCATTTTTTTTGCATAAACCTCATCACTATCTGTTCCTTCTTTATGATTTTGTAAATGATCATCTTCTTTTTGTAAACAGTAAGCTTCATCTACTTTAAATTCTTTTACAATACCTGTTAAAGAAATTTCATCACCAACCATAGCATCATCAAAACGTGTTTCACTTTCAACATGAACATCTCCAGCATCATTTACCAACAATAATTTTTTACCTCCATGCTTACATACATGATCTACAATACCGCTTACCTTAACCTCTTCATTTACATAATTTCCGGCATTTGTATCAAATTCAGCTAAAGCCAAGACAGGTTTTTCAGCAACCTTTTCAGCTACTTCAATCTTATCTGCTTCTGATTTATTTTCTTTTTTTGTACTCTCTGCACAAGATATACTTAAAGCTATTATGCTAAAAACAATTAGGAATTTTTTCATGATCAAATGATTAAAAAATTAAAAAATCAAAAATATAAAATATTTATGTAACTTTTGTGTTTTTTAATTGAATTTTAAGCTGTTATTTTTTATAAAAGTCACCAACCTTATCAAAGATCATATTAAAGTTCTCATCAACAAGTTCTGGACTACTTGAATTTAAAGGGAAAGGATTTTCATGTGTATATCTATAATTAAAATCATACTCATCAACCTTAATATCAATATTTCTATAAGCTCCTTGTAGTGTATTAAAAACTTCAAACGACGGAATTACAGTATCTTTTGATAGTGTTATTGCATAAATATCTTGCTCAATGTTTTTAAATAAATCCTCTCTAAATTCACGCATATTTTGATATTCAAGCATTGCATGAAATACCTTACCTTCAAAATGATCATCTTTAATAAAATGATTTAAAAATGCATCTTTTTTTAAAAAGCTATCAAAATGTTCAGCGAGATAAGCATAAAGTGCAATATTTGCTTCACTATCTAAAATAAATTTTGAAACGGGTGAAATACGATTTATTACAGCTCCACCACAAAATAAACAGAGTTTTGTTTCACTAAAATAATTATTAAAATTTGACAATTTTAAAATTTCCGCAAGAAATCCTCCAATTGAATAAGAAAAAATATCAAAGGTAAAATCTTTATCAATGATCTCATGCAGATCATTTTTACAATCTTCAATAAACTGTATTACATCATAATAGGTTTGTAAACCCGACCAAATCATCCTTTGAGGCATTGAATGAAGACGCATACTTATTGCAACATTTGAAAGAGTAGAATTTATAATATTTGGATATTTTTCTTTTCTCTTTTTACTTAAATTATACATTTTTCTCTTTTCACTCCATTCAACCGGAGCCCTTTGCATATGAAATGCTATTGGAAAAAATACAATTGCACTTTGAGTTCTTTCACTAATTGCTTCACCCCAAGGTAAATACTTATCCCAACTTTTTTCATTTAATCCGTGAAAAAGAAAAATTACTTTTTTAACAGGTTTATTGTTCTTAGGTTTTAACAAAAAGTAATTAAAATCAATATTTTCTTCAACAAAAACATCTTTTTTATTAACGCTCTTATCTATACCTTCAATATGATTATTATATGAAATTGTATCTTCAAAATTTAAATCATGTTTATCACAACGATATTGTATATTTCCGGGTAATAAATTATGAAAAGAGGAGTGAAAATCATACTTATAGATCTCAATATTATCTAATTCTATCTTTTTTTTATTTTCAGATTTGATTGATAAAAATGCTTCTTTTAATACTGAAGAACTCTGATTGTAATTCATATATGAATAATTGAAAATTGTTAAATCATTCAAATTGTTATGACTGTAATCTCAATATTAATTTGTTTATTGTCTTTAATTTGAAACCATCCGAAAGGTATAAAAATTTATTTGTTTGTTCAACAAGAAACTTTTAAGAAAAATACTTTTTTCTCGTTCTTTCCACTTAACATTCGATTCAATATCTTTGCAAAAAATAAAATGATATGGCAACCATATTAAACATTGAAACAGCTACTAAAAATTGCTCGGTAAGTCTGTCAAAAAACGGTAAAGTTATTGCTTTAAAAGAATTAAATGAAGGTCAGTTTTCTCATGCCGAAAAACTGCATACTTTTATTGAAAATGTAATTGGTGAGGCAGGAATAACTTTTCAAGATATTGATGCTGTATCAGTTAGTAAAGGACCGGGGTCTTATACCGGTTTACGGATTGGTGTTTCTACCGCAAAAGGACTGTGCTTTTCATTAGATAAACCTTTACTTTCGGTTGAGACATTAACTTTACTTGCCAATGCCATTGATGTTGCCGAAAATGAATTTATAATTCCTTTGATAGATGCTAGAAGAATGGAAGTTTATAGTGCTGTTTTTGATCATAATCATCAACTAATTAAAGAAACCTCAGCTGAAATAATTGATGAAAGTTCATTTTTAGAATATTTAAACAAAGGCAAAGTATATTTTTTGGGTGATGGTTCAGAAAAATGCAAAAATGTTATCCTACACAAAAATGCTGTTTTTTTAGATGATTATTTTCCTTCTGCTAAATATATGTCAGAACTATCATCTGAAAAATATAATAAAAAAGAAATTGAAGATCTTGCTTATTTTGAACCCTTTTATTTAAAAGATTTTATTGCAGGAATACCAAAAAAATTATTCTAATAAAGTATCCATATAATTAAAAAGTTGGATTAAATCTTTTTCAGATTTTAAATTAATTTTTTCAGATTTCAAATATTTATTCAACTCTTTTGAAATCTTTGGATATTGTTCAAGAAATTTCTTTTTCCTGCTAGGTATTTCAACAAAAGCATCTCCTTTTTGTATGTAAAAGGCCTTATCATCAGTAAATGTAGCTGGTTTTTCTTTTTCAAAATTATCTTTTGGTAAAATCTTGTCTTTGAATTTTTTTAACTTTTTAAGATATAAACTGTTGTAATTTCCTTTTTTTAATAAAATAAAATAACCTTCTTTGGGATTTGAATTTCTATCTGGATACTTTTTATAACGATATTCTTTATTGTTAATGATTGCGTAGATCTTTTCTGATTTGATTAATTCATTACTTATTTTTCCGTTGGGTTCCGTTTTTAATTCTATTACATCGTTATAAACATTATACCGCAGGTAGAATATTTCTGGTTTCCCAGTGTTTTGGTTTATCACTTTCCCACTCTGAAAATTATCCATTTCATAAGGACTACCTTTTACTTCTGATAGATCGATATTGTTACTTCCTGAATTATTATGCTCAATTCTAGTCAATCCATTATGAACAATAGGATTGTAATAAACGCTACTACTTGTTTGCTGTGCAAAACTAAGAGTGTAAACACAAAGAAATAAGAGCTGGATAAGTAAGTATTTGGTTTTCATAAATATAATTAATTTTGGATAATAGTTTATATTCTAAATGTTCTGCTAAAGTTAATAATTTTATATGACTATTTTTTATATATGGATCAAAATTAATGCCAGTATTGCAGGCAGTGACTGGATATAAAATAATTTCAACTTTTTTGTAGTATAGGCACCATATGCACCTGCTATAATTACACAAACAAGAAAGAAAACCGCAATTTGAATTGAATTGTCTTTATCAAAAATTGACCAAATTAATCCTGCTGCTAAAAATCCATTATACAAACCTTGATTGGCTGCTAATACTTTTGAATTTTCAGCTACCTCCTTATTAAGCCCAAAGGTCTTTAAGCCTTTCGGTTTAGTCCAAAAGAACATTTCCAAGATCATAAAATATATATGTTCAAAAGCTACCAAAGCAATAAGAAAGATTTGAATAAATTTCATAAATACTTTTAATAATTAATATTAATTTGTTTTAAAGCTCCATTTGTTTCGGTCACAGGTAATTTACAAGCGCCGTCAATACACACATAATAAGTAGTTACACCTGCTGAGTATTTGTATTGCAACAATGGCAGATCACTCTCTTTTGTACTTCCAACCATCAATTTATTAGGTATATAATGTTGGTTCAATTCTAGTAATTTTTCTTTCGCATTAGCACCAACAATAGCAATTTCATAATATTCACCTAAAAAATTGCTGTATAGTGATAGCCAATTTGAATTTCCTTCACCGTACTCTAAAACATTTTCTTCAACATTATTCAGCATAATTTTTGCTGTTTTGCTGTAATTCTTATGGGCATAGAAATGACCCAATTTAAACAAATTATTTGCCATAATTGAATTTGATGATGGAATTACATTGTCATCAATTTCAATTTTACGTGTTATCAAATCAGAATTTTTATCTGAAGTAAAATAAAACATCTTACTTTGATCATCAAAAAAATGATCAAAACAATAGTCGGTTAATTGTTTAGCAGTAAGTAACCAATTCTCATCAAATGTAACTTCGTACAAAGCAATATAAGCATCAATAACCGTAGCATAATCTTCTAAATATGCTTCAATATTACTCTTACCATTTTTATAATTTCGATACAATCCACCATCTTCCTTTATTTGTTTATTAGTTATAAAATACGCATTTTTAAGCGCCATTTTTAAAAAATGTTCATCGTTAAAAACAGCATAAGCATTTACATAACCTTTTATCATTAAAGCATTCCATGAGGTTAATGTTTTATCATCAAGACGTGGTTTATTTCTTTTTTCTCTCTTTTCTAACAGAGTATTTTTCCACTTACTTACTTTTTTTGACAGTTCATTTCTAGAAAGTTGAAATTCATCGGCAAATTCTTCATCTGTTTTTGAACGAAATAAATGATATGTATTCTTTTCCCATTTACCACTAATATTCACATTATAATACTTAGAAAACAAATCGAAATCAGCACCTAAAATATTTTTTAATTCATCTTTAGTCCAAATATAATATACACCTTCTTCTAATTTACCTTCTTCCGTTTTACTATCCGCATCAAGCGAAGAATAAAATGCTCCAATTTCATTATACAATTCACGTTCAACAAATTGTGTGGTTTCATAAACAATTTGTTTGTATAGTGGATTTTTTGTAACCAAATACGCATTTGCATACAAACTTACCAATTGAGCATTATCATATAGCATTTTTTCAAAATGAGGAATATGCCAATGATCATCAACCGAATATCTGGCAAAACCTCCGCCAATTTGATCAAATATCCCTCCAAAGGCCATTTTTGTTAGGCTTGTATTTACATAATCTAAGATTTTTGTACTATTTGTTTGCTTTGCATAACGCAACAAAAATTGGTAATTATTGGGTAATGGAAATTTTGGAGCCCCTTTACGACCTCCATTTTTTAAATCCATATTCCCTTGCCATTTATTAACTGATGAATCTAACTCATTTTTAGTAAAAACTGCTTCATTCTGATTTAAAGTAATGATACCTGTTTGTTCTATACCTTTTGTTAAGTTTGTTGCATATTCTTCAATTTTAGCAGGATCTTCTTCATATAATGTTACCAATTGATCTAAAGCATTTATCCAATTATCCTTTGGGAAATAAGTTCCACCCCATACTGGACGACCATCAGGTAGTGCCACACAATTTAAAGGCCAACCCCCTCTACCTGTTAAGATTTGTACGGCATTCATATAAATCTGATCAACATCAGGACGTTCTTCACGATCAACCTTTACATTGATAAAATTCTTATTCATAATTGCTGCAACCGTACTATCTTCAAAACTCTCATGTTCCATTACATGGCACCAATGACAAGCAGCATAACCAATTGATATCAACAACATTTTATTTTCTTTTTTCGCCAATGCTAAGGTTTCTTTATTCCAAGCATGCCAATTTACAGGATTATGAGCATGTTGCAATAAATACGGACTAGTTTCATGTATTAAGTCATTTGTAAATTTATGTCTTTCGGGCATATCTTTTTTGTTTTGACTTTTACAGCTATAAAAGGCTATTGAAATTATTAGTAATAAGAAATATATTTTTGGCATACCAAAATTTTATTTCAAATATAACATAAAAAAACCCGGAATTTTCCGGGTTAAAAATTTTAATTTAATCATCATCTTTAACTTCAAACGTTATTTTGACATTTACCCGATATTGTATAATATCATTTCCTTCTACTACTACACTTTGTGATTGTACAAATGCAGATTTAATACTTTTAATACTTTTACTTGCGTGCTTTACAGCTGTTAAAGTAGCATCTTCCCAATTTTCCGTTGAGTTTCCTAAGATTTCAATTACTTTTAATACTGACATAATTCTATGGGTTTTTAGTTAATATTTAACCCTAAAATTTACGAAATTTTTCTTAATTTCTTATTAAAATATCTGTTAAAGTTTATGTGATTTATATTATATCCACCTTTTAGGATCTTATTATTAGTAGATAAAGTTGTTTAAAAAAATTGATTAAAAATCTATTTGAAATCGGATCTCAAAAATATTGAGGTTACCTCCACCTACATTATTTTGTTCAATATCTGTCCAAACATAATTAAACATTACCCTTGTAGCCGGATTCAAATACCAATTTGTTCCTAAAGTAATATCTGATTGTACACCTCCATAAAGGTCACCGCTATTTAAATCTGTATGGGTATATCGTAAAGCAACTTCCCAAGCACCAATACCTTTATTATCTACACCAAAGAAATTATGCGTTGGTTTAACTCTTGAAAAATTTGCATAAGAATTTTTATAAGGTTTGTGTTCGCCAGTTAAAAAATAACTTATCTGACCGTAATAGTTATTAAATTTATATGTTTCAGATAAGCCAGCTAATTCTTGTTTGACTAATGATCTTAAATACTCACCTTGAAATGTTAACGGACCTGAAGTAAAAGCAGTTTCAAAATTTATTATATTAACTGTTTCAATACCTTCAATATTTCCTGTTGAAATATACTTATTTGCTAAGTGAGATTTAGGTCTTACCGAGATCTTATAATCTTCCCTATCTGGTTTTCTATAACTATAACTAAAGCCAAAATGTAATAATTGTTCTTTTTCAATATTATTTATCACTAAAGTTGTAATTCTAGAGGTCCAAGCTATATCTCTTGCTGCTTCTTTGTCATTTCCAAAAACATCAGCATTTCTAAAAATACCTGTTTGTATGGAAAGTTTTTTATCAAAAAAATCATTCATCAATAAGATACCATTATTTCTTTCATTTGCAATATCTCCCGGTATGGCTCTTTCCATAAAAGTGATGTATTTGCTACTGGTTAATGCATCAAAACGTAGAGGCTCTTTCATATGACCTACACGAATCCTTCCAACAATTGGTATATTTTTAACACCAATATACACGTCCTTCATTTTAGCCGCACCTCCAGCATAATCCATTTGTAATTTAAACTCAACATTTTTGTATAAAACTCCTGATATAAAAAATCTGGCTCTTCTAAATTCTGTACCATCATTGCTTTCTAATTCACCAAAAGCAGCATCTAGATCATTGTCTTGAGAGAAATATGCATGGTCAAGATGAATTCTTCCTCCAAATTTTAATTTAAAATTTTTATCCTGACTTTCAATTTTAAATCCATTATCCCACTTTACCTGAAATGGGTTTGATTTTTTTTCTTGTGATGATACTTTCAAAATAAATATTGAGAAAACTGCAAAAAATAAAAAATATTTAATTTTCATGTCAATAATTTAAAAAAACAAAAGTAACTAATAAGTAAACATAATGTTAAGTTAATGTTACTAAAATAATTTTTATAAAATAATTTAATAACATTATGTTAATATATATAAAAATTAACTACTTTAGATTTGCATTTAATAAAATTTTTAACAAAATGGAAAATATTTACATATTAATGCTTATTGCTTTAGTAGCATTGGCAATTATTGATTTAGTTGTTGGTGTTAGTAACGATGCGGTAAATTTTTTAAATTCGGCTATTGGATCAAAGGTAGTTTCGATGAAAACTATTATGATTGTTGCTAGTTTAGGTATCGCTTTAGGGGCTGTATTTTCAAGTGGTATGATGGAAGTTGCCCGAAAAGGAATTTTCAATCCCGGAGAGTTTTACTTTAATGAGATCATGATCATCTTCATGGCAGTTATGGTAACCGATATTTTACTCCTCGATTTTTTTAATACTTTAGGAATGCCTACTTCTACAACCGTTTCTATTGTTTTTGAATTGTTAGGCGCTGCTGTTGCCATGTCATTAATAAAGATTGCTTCATCAGATACTGAGACTTTTAATAACTTATCTCAATACATCAATTCTGAAAAAGCAATAACAATCATACTGGGCATTTTATTATCAGTAGTATTTGCATTTTCAATAGGTGCTTTAGTGCAATATCTAACACGTTTATTTCTAACATTCAATTTTGAACAAAAACCAAAGATCTACATTGCTTTATTTAGTGGAATTGCTTTAACTGCAATAACCTATTTTATATTTATGAAGGGGCTAAAAGGAACCGATTATTACAAAGGTCTAAAAGGATTTCTTGAAGGATATGAATTATATATCATAATAGTAGCTCTAGTATTATGGACAAGTTTATCATATTTGCTCAATACTGTTTTTAAAATAAATTTGTTTAAAATTATTATTGCAGTGGGTACATTTGCTTTAGCACTTGCCTTTGCAGGGAATGATTTAGTTAATTTTATTGGTGTACCTATGGCTGCATGGAATTCTTATGAGGCTTGGAAAGGTTCAGGTATAGCCCCCAATGAATTTAGTATGGAAGTTTTAGCGGGAAAAGTACCAACACCACAAATTTTCTTATTAATTGCAGGAATAATCATGGTAATAACACTTTGGTTTTCATCAAAAGCAAGAAAAGTTGCAGCAACTGAAGTTAATTTAGCCAGACAGGATGAAGGGCATGAAAAATTTCAACCCAATGCCTTATCAAGATTAATTGTAAGAGGTTCAATGGGTTTTTCAGATATAACAGGTTTTATTGTACCAAAATTAATAAAACAAAAAATTGAAAAAAGATTTACAAAATCAGTAGTATCATTACCAAAAAACAAAACCTATGAAATGCCTGCTTTTGATGCAATTAGAGCTTCAACTAATTTAATGGTTGCAGGTATATTAATTTCAATAGCTACTTCATATAAATTACCACTATCAACTACCTATGTAACATTTATGGTAGCTATGGGTACTTCATTAGCTGATAGAGCATGGGATAGAGAAAGTGCTGTTTATCGTGTTGCAGGTGTAATAAACGTAATTGGAGGTTGGTTTTTTACAGCTTTGGCTGCCTTTATAACTTCTGCTGTTTTTGCATATCTTATTCATGTTGGTGGTATAACTGCAATAGGACTAATTTTAACTTTGGTATTCTTTTTAATTATACGAAACTTTATTAGTCACAAAAAAGAAGAAAAAGAAAAAGCTGAAAAAAAAGTCATCAAAAGAGCTGAATTAATTACAGTTAGTGAGGTGATTGAAGAAACTTCTGATCATATTTCAGAAGTTGTTAAAAGAGTAAATAAATTATACACCAGTGTTGTTAATGATTTATCAACTCATGATTTAAATAAATTAAAAAAAACTGAAAAACATGTGACTAAATTAAATGATGAAGTTGATGTTTTAAAAGAAGAAGCTTTCTATTTTATAAAATCTTTAGATGACTCATCTGTTGAGGCGAGCAGATTCTACCTTTTAATTTTAGGTTATTTACAAGATATCTCACAATCAATAAGTTATATTTCAAAAGCAAGTTACAAACACGTAAATAACAATCATAAAAATCTTAAAAAAAGTCAAATTAAAGATTTAAAAATTATTGACAATCAATTAAGTGGAATGTTATCTGAAATAGAAGAAACTTTTGAAAGTAGACAATTTGAAAATATTAGCACTACAATTTCTGACAAACAAGAATTATTCAAACATGTTTCCGAATCTATTGAAAAGCAAATTAAGCGAATTCGTACCGAAGAATCTAGTCCAAAAAACACCACATTATATTTTGGTAATTTACTGGAAACAAAAGATTTGATTCAAGCAATTATGCATTTATTAGAATTGTTCCAAGAATTTGATCTAAATATGAAAAAAGAAAAAATAGAAGTTTAACAGAATTCCTTTAAAAGATTTGATTTAATAAGAGACTGTCACAAAAAGCAGTCTCTTATTAGTTTATATATACTGTTTTACCAAACTAATCAAGGTATTAGCATCTTGCATACCAGTTTGGCGCCATTTCATTTCGCCATCTTTATATATGATAAATGTAGGATTTCCTTTTATACGTAATGCATTTGCTAAAGACTCATTTTTTAATATGTCAATTTTAACAATTCTGGCATTGTCACCTAAAGCTTCTGCAACATCACGTAATACTGAATGAAGATTATTGTATTCTTTATTTTTTCCCGAATAAAAATCAATTAAAGTCGGGACATTTGATTTGATGAGTTCGCCAAACTTCGTCATATAAATAATTTTTTAATACAACATATACAAATATAACATTTTTAATCGATTAGCAATTTCATCAACCATAAAATTACATTTTCAAAACAATAATTTTTACTTTATCTTACAAAAGCAAATCAATTGATTATTTTTACAAAAATTTAGAAAAAATAATATGGCCCATCAAAAACGACTTTTTTTATTAGATGCTTTTGCATTAATCTTTAGAGGATATTACGCTTTTATAAAAAATCCAAGAATTAATTCCAAAGGAATGGATACTTCGGCAATTTTAGGATTCATGAATTCATTATTGGATGTAATACGAAGAGAAAAACCTGATCATTTAGCAGTCGCATTTGATAAAGGTGGATCTCATGTTAGAACAGAAGCTTTTCCCGAATACAAATCTAATCGTCAGGAAACTCCTGAAGCCATTAAAATTGCCATTCCATATATATATGAAATTTTAAAAGCAATGCATATTCCAATTATTGAAAAAGAAGGGATTGAAGCTGATGACTTGATTGGAACGCTATCAACACAGGCCGAAAAATCTGGTTATAAAATTTATATGGTTACACCTGATAAAGATTTTGCCCAATTGGTAACAGATAACGTTTTTATGTACAAACCATCACGAATGGGAAATGGAATTGAAATATGGGGTGTTGATAAAGTAAAAGAAGTTTTTGAAATAGATGATCCAAAACAGGTTATTGATTTTTTAGGCATGAAAGGAGATGCCGTTGATAATATTCCAGGCTTACCCGGAGTTGGAGATAAAACTGCTAAAAAATTTCTCAAACAATATGGCAGTATGGAAAACCTTTTAGCAAATACACAGGAGCTAAAGGGAAAAATGAAAGAAAATGTTGAAAAATATGCTGAACAAGGTATGCTCTCAAAACAACTTGCTACTATTATTTTGGATTGCCCGGTTGAGTTTCATGAAGAAGATTTTGAACTAAATACACCTGATTTTCAAAAAGTAAGTGAGATCTTTCAAAAGCTTGAATTTCGTCGTATGCAAGATACTATGAATAAAATTTTTTCTGAACCAACACAAAACATATCACCTTTAAAGAGTCAAAAAGAACAAATAGATCATCCACCAAAAAAATCTAATGAAAAAAGTCAGCAATTAGATATTTTTGCCACTTCAGTTGAAGGGGATCAGCATGAAATTAGCTCTGGTTTTAAAACAGCAAAAAATACAGATCATTTTTATCAATCTGTCAATTCAACTATTGCTCAAGAATTTCTTTTAAAGAATTTATTACAACAAAAATCAGTTTGTTTTGATACTGAAACAACAGGCTTAAATACGCTAACAGCCGAATTGGTAGGTATATCTTTTTCCTATGAAAAAGGAAAAGGTTATTATGTTCCACTTCCTGAAAGCAGAGAAGAAACATTAAAATTATTAGAGTTTTTTAGGCCCTTCTTTGAAAATGATCAAATTGAAAAAATAGGACAGAATATCAAATATGATATCAAAGTTCTATACAATTACGGGATAAATGTTAAAGGTAAGATCTTTGACACCATGATCGCACATTATTTGATCAACCCTGATATGCGGCATAATATGGATATATTGGCCGAAACCTATTTGAATTATCAACCAATTTCTATTGTATCACTAATTGGTAAAAAAGGTAAAAATCAAGGATCAATGCGAGATGTTGATATTGAAAAACAAACTGAATATGCCGTTGAAGATGCAGATATTACCTGGCAATTAAAACAAATTTTTGAAAAAGAATTAGAAAAGAATAATTTAACCAAACTTTTTAATCAAATAGAAATCCCTTTAATTGATGTTTTGGCAAAAATGGAAATAGAAGGTATTAATTTGGATATAGATTTTTTAAATTCCTTATCTGAAGAATTGAATAATGATATTTCCGGGTTAGAACAAAAAATATATAACGAAGCAGATACTGATTTTAATTTAGCATCACCAAAACAATTAGGTATTGTATTATTTGAGCAATTGAAACTAGTTGAAAAACCTAAAAAAACTAAAACCGGGCAATACGCAACTGGTGAAGAAATTTTATCTAAATTGGCTCCTAAACATCAAATTGTTGCAGATATTTTAGAATGGCGCGGATTGGTAAAATTAAAAAATACTTATGTTGAGGCATTACCCAATGAAGTGAATAAGAAAACCGGACGAATTCATACAACCTACAGCCAAGCAGTTGCAGCTACAGGAAGATTGAGTTCTAATAACCCTAATTTACAAAACATTCCTATTCGCACAGAAAGAGGGAAATTGATTAGAAAAGCATTTATTCCAAGAGATCATAATTATACTTTACTCGCCGCAGATTATTCACAAATTGAATTGCGCTTAATAGCTGAAATGAGTGGTGATGAAGAAATGAAAGCTTCTTTTTTAAGAGGGGAAGATATTCATAGATCAACAGCAGCTAAAGTATTTGATGTACCACTTGAGGAAGTATCTCGTGAACAAAGAAGCCATGCAAAAACAGTAAATTTTGGAATTATTTACGGAGTTTCTGCTTTTGGATTAAGTCAGCAAACCAATTTAAACAGATCAGAATCTAAAGAATTGATCGATACATATTACAAAACCTACCCTACACTTAAGGCATATATATCAACACAAATTGATTTTGCCAGAGATAACGGTTATGTAGAAACGATTTTAGGCAGAAGACGATATTTAAATAATATTAATTCACGTAATGCCATTGTTAGATCAGGTGATGAACGCAATGCTGTTAATGCCCCAATACAGGGAAGTGCTGCAGATATTATTAAAATTGCCATGATCAATATCCATAAATTATTACAAAAAGAAAATTACAAATCTAAAATGCTTTTACAGGTTCATGATGAATTGGTTTTTGATGCCTATAAAGATGAACTCGAAAAACTAAAACAAATGATCAAAAAAGAAATGGAAAATGCATATAAATTATCTATTCCTTTAATAGTTGATCTGGGTGAAGGTAAAAATTGGTTAGAAGCGCATTAGTTTTAATTCAAGATTCAAATACTAAAATACATATCTAAAAGTAGCTTTGATCAAAAAGCTATTTTCAGGTTTTCCTTGAATAATTTCTTTATTAATACTTTCAAGTAGTTCATCAGTAGGGTCACCAAACCCAGTGGTACCTTGCGACCAAACTAAGAAAATTTCAGACCCGGGTATATATTCCCAACGTACAACCAAATTAGATCTGAATTGTACAAAATCAAAATCAGGATTATCAAATGAATAATCAGATATACCATTTCTGTTTTCATCAATACTGTATACTTCATCCTTAAATGAAATTTGGCTCTCATCATACAATTGATATCTATCATTCAGATCATCTGCAACCGGATTGGTGATATAATTAAAATTTGTATAGTTACCTCTTGATACAAAAGGTTCTGCATAATACTGAATAGATAAATTGGGATTTATAGTATAATTTATTCTTATTGATGTGCTTAAAGTTTGATGGTCGACCTCCGCAGTAATATATCTGGCACTACTATTAAAGTTTTGCTCGGTTACATATTGTGTTTTATTAGGATTTTTTGAATATTCGGGATTTATAGAAATATTTAGTGCGTTTGTTGGTTGATAGGTTATACCAGTTTCTATTCTATAAAATCCAAAGTGATTTTGTTTGGCTTTAGAAATAACATATCCAGCTCTGAAACGCAATTTTTTTCTTGAATCTGTTCCAAAAAACCACCAATTTGCTAATTCATCAGAAAATCGAAACCTTGGGCCTCCACGTAAAGTTGTATTTGAATAGATTCTGGGTTTGTACATCAATCCCATAACTGTCCACCAATTATTCTTAAATTCAACAAAAGGATTTAATCTAAATTGAAGTCTATTGAAATTTCCATCAAAATCATAGGCTGTAAATTGCTCAAAATTAGTGCGAATCGCTCTGAAAATTCCAAATGGTTTTAAAGTTTTATAATTCAAATTAACATATTGCTTCATTTCATCCGCTTGACGTAAAAACCCTATATCATTTAATTCTAATTCGGGTGAACGCCAAATAAATCCACCATTATAACTCCAATTTCCACTACCAACTTTACCGGCTTCAATTTTTCCACCTGTTCCTGTTAATGAAGTTCTACTTTCATCAACACTTACATGTTTGGCATCAACTCTTTGAAATAAGTGAGTAAGTGATTCTTGTGTTAAGGTTATAGCTTCATTACTTCCCTGAACATTACTAACTACAATATTACCTTCAGCATAATACTTTCTATCCTTCCACTGGTGTTTAAAATCTAATCCTCCTGTATAGGCTTTTTGTCTTAAAAAATTTAAATCCCCTTCAATATTTCTATTTGTAGCGGTAAAAATTCCTCCTATAAAAGAATTTTTCTTGTTAAAATCCTTTTGAAGTCTTCCTACAAAATAATTGGTTAGTGGCTCAACTACCTCCTTTCTTCTATCTCCATTATTGTCAATTTCGGCATATTCTTTTGCTGTAACACTTTCCATTATTCCTATTGACCAACCATTTTTAGTTTTACCACTAAATTTTGCGGCTCCTAATATGGTAGTATTAATTGGTTGATCGGAAAATTCATTATTTAATAAACTAGGATATCCTTGAGGCTGCCTACCTATTCTTCTTGAATAAAAAACATTATCCTGATTATCAGCAAACTCGTAATTAAAAATATTTTTATTTTCAACAAAAAATGGTCTTTGTTCTTGAAAAAATATTTGAAATCCATCTAAAGAAATAGCTGCCGGATCGGCTTCTATTTGTCCAAAATCAGGATTAACAGTAAAATCCAGCGTTAGATCATTTGTTATTCCAATTTTACCATCAACACCTCCATTTATGGTAAAATCATCTCCATCTCTAAAAGGATTATTATCCTCTTTTGGATAGATATCATACTGTGTCAATAAAAATGGTTGAATTTCAATTTGCTTTTGAGGTTTTAAATTCTTCAACCCATGTAACTCACCAAACTCACTAACCCATCCCGGTGCATCTTGCGGTATTCTTTGCCATAACGATCGTTCCTCTTCTCTAAACAATCTTCTCATTACTTGCAAACCCCATATTTGTTCTTCAGCTTTTCCAAATCTTAATTGACTTAACGGGATTTTTAGTTCTGCTGTCCATCCTTTAGTATCGATATTAGTTTTTGTATACCAAATAGGATTCCAACTTTCATCAAAATTTTCCCCATTTTCCGAAATTGCCTCATCAGCTTTTACTCCTGCAGCAGTTACAGTAAATGAAAAAGCTGTTCTCAAATCGTGATAACTGTCAAAATGGATTTCCATGTAATCCCCTTCAAAACCATCTCTTCTAGATAATCGCTTAACAATTTTATCGGGTTCATCATCAAGAACTTTAAAAGCTATATACAAATTCTTATCGTCATACAATATTTTAAATTTGGTTTGTTGAGAGGGCTGGGTATTTTCATCAGGTTTATATTCAATAAAATCACCTTGCCAATCTACTATGTCCCAAATATCTTCCTCAATAAAACCATTAATTACAGGTGCTTTGGCAGTACCAATACTTTGTGTGGTATAAATTCTTTTGGGTATTTTATTATCTGTTTCTTGACCATTAATCAATGGAGAGACAAGAATACATAAAATGATTATAAATGTATTTTTCAATTTTTAATTTTTTAAATATCTAACTGATTCATCTCTTGAAACCTAAAAAATCGGATTTAAATTAGTTATATTCGAGACTTTTCCTTGTTGAATTAATTTGCTTAAAAGACGATTAACGATTTAAAATGTTACAATATTTCACAAAGTTAAGAAGTCACTACTTTTTATTTAAAATTTAATCATAAAGTAATGTTAAAAATCTTAAAGATTATCAATTAGTTATGGCAACATTCAAACTAAAAATTATTTCATAAAATATAACTAAAATCCAATTTGCTAAATAAATAAATAGTTGTACTTTTGCAAACTCTTTAAAGATAAGAGAAAATATAAGTTTAATTAATAACAAAAAATTTAATTGTGGATACATTAAGTTACAAAACAGTATCAGCTAATAAAAATACCGTTAAGAAAGAATGGGTTTTAGTTGATGCAGACGGCCAAACGTTGGGTCGTCTAGCCTCTAAGGTTGCAATGCTTATAAGAGGTAAGTACAAGACTAACTACACTCCTCACGTTGATTGTGGAGACAATGTGGTGGTTATCAACGCAGAAAAAATTAAATTATCCGGAAAAAAATGGGATGACAAAACTTACATGCGTCATACAGGTTATCCGGGAGGACAAAGAACACTTACTGCTACCGAAATGTTTCAAAAAGATCCAACTCGCTTAGTTGAAAAAGCTGTAAAAGGTATGTTACCAAAAAATAAACTTGGAAATGCTATATTCAAAAATCTTCATGTTTACGCAGGAAGTGAACATATGCAACAAGCACAAAATCCAAAAGCTATTAATCTAAACGATATCAAGTAATATGGAAACTATACATAAAATAGGTAGAAGAAAAACTGCAGTAGCACGTGTATATGTTACCAAAGGTAAAGGTAACATTACCATAAACGATAGAGCTTTTGAAAATTACTTTACTACAGATACTTTAAAGTACAAGGTAATGCAACCTTTAACATTAACTGAAAATTCAGATACTTTTGATATTAAAGTTAATGTATTTGGGGGTGGTGTAACTGGTCAAGCCGAAGCAATTCGCTTGGCAATTACAAGAGCTTTGGTAGCTTTAGATGAAGAAAACAAAAGTATTTTAAAACCTCATGGGTTACTTACTAGAGATCCAAGAATGGTTGAACGTAAAAAATTCGGTCAGAAAAAAGCTCGTAAGAAATTCCAATTCTCTAAACGTTAATATCATAAACTTAATTCAGAGTACTTTATATTATTCTGAATTGAGTTTAATTTTTATAAATCAAATAAATTGTTGTCGTTGTTTAGTCTAGCATCCAAATAATTAAGATCGTAAAAATCGCTACTTATTTATTGCTACTAAAACCGGAACGTAAACTAAAAACATTATGGCAAACATAGAAATTAAAGAATTAATTGAATCTGGTGTTCATTTTGGTCATTTGACCAGAAAATGGGACCCAAACATGGCTCCGTATATTTATACAGAGCGCAAAGGAATCCACATTATTGACCTTTACAAAACAGCTGCTAAAATTGATGAAGCTTCAACTGCTTTATCAAAAATTGCTGCTTCAGGAAGAAAGATCTTATTTGTTGCTACTAAAAAACAAGCAAAAGATATTGTTGCAAACAAAGCACAAAGTGTGAATATGCCTTTCATTACTGAAAGATGGCCTGGTGGAATGTTAACAAATTTTACAACTATACGTAAAGCTGTTAAAAAAATGGGGCAAATTGATAGAATGAAAAAAGATGGTTCTTTTGATGCTTTATCAAAAAGAGAAAAATTACAAATTAATCGTCAAAGAGAAAAATTAGAAAAGAATTTAGGTTCAATTAATGATATGACACGCTTACCAGGTGCTTTATTGGTAATTGATATCAAACGTGAACATATTGCAATTGCAGAAGCTCAAAAATTGAACATTCCAATTTTTGCAATGGTTGATACAAATTCTGATCCTAGACTAGTTGATTTTGTGGTTCCATCTAATGATGATGCATCAAAATCTATTGAAAAAGTTTTAACTTATTTAACAAATGCAATTGCTCAAGGATTAGAAGAAAGAAAATCTAATAAAGAAGCTGCTAAAGTTGAAAAAGCAGAAGAAACTAAAGTGGTAGCAACTGAAAAAGTAGCAACTAAAGAAGAAAAAAAATAACCGTTTAACAATAACTAACTTATATAATTATGGCAAAAATAACGGCCGCTGAAGTAAATAAACTTAGAAAAATGACCGGTGCAGGTATGATGGATTGTAAAAATGCATTGGTTGAAGCAGATGGTGATTTTGATAAAGCTATTGACGTTTTACGTAAAAAAGGTCAAAAAGTAGCAGCGAAAAGAGCAGACAGATCTTCTAGTGAAGGTGCTGCAATAGCAAAAGTAAATGATTCAAATACTGTTGGAGCTCTTATAGTTCTAGGTTGCGAAACTGATTTTGTTGGAAAAAATGATAATTTTGTTGCCTTGGCAAATAAACTTGCAGAAACAGCTTTGAATTTTACTGATAAAGAATCATTCTTAAATGCAGATTTCGAAGGAATGTCTGTTGCTGATAAAATTATTGAGCAAACAGGAGTTATTGGTGAAAAACTTGAAATAGCTTCATTTGAAAGAATTGAAGCTCCTTTTGTAGGTTCATATATCCATGGTAATAAAATTGCCACTATAGTTGGCTTATCAGCTGCTGTAGATAACGCTGATGAACTTGCTAAAGATTTAGCAATGCAAGCAGCCTCAATGGGTGCTACAACTTTATCATATAAAGATTTTGATCCAAGTTTTGTTGCTTCTGAAACTGAAGCTAGAATTGCGGTAATAGAAAAAGAAAATATTGAACTTGGTAGATTAGGGAAAACCCTTAAAAATGTACCTCAATATATTTCTATGTCTCAATTAACTGATGAAGTACTAGCTAAAGCAGAAGAGGATGCTAAAGCTGAATTAAGAGCTGAAGGGAAACCTGAAAAAATTTGGGATAAGATTCTTCCTGGTAAATTAGAGAGATTTATTTCTGATAATACAACTTTAGATAATGAGCAGTGTTTACTAGATCAAGAATTTATTAAAGATTCTAAAATGTCTGTTGCAGATTATGTAAATTCTTATGGTGATGTTAAAGTAGTTGACTTTAAACGTGTTGCTCTAGGATAAGCATAAATTCAAAATATTTTTCTAAAAAACCCGATATTAATAATATCGGGTTTTTTTTCTATACATAACCAATTTCTAAAAACCTAAATGTTAATTTTTAGTATATTTGTAAAACTTATTATTCTATTTAAAAACAGATGAAATACAAAAGAGTTCTTTTAAAATTAAGTGGTGAAGCACTAATGGGTGGCCAGCAATACGGTATAGATCCAAAACGCCTTTCAGAATACGCTGAAGAAATTAAAAAAATCATTGATAAAAATATTGAAGTAGCTATCGTAATAGGTGGTGGAAATATTTTTAGAGGATTATCCGGAGTTAGTAATGGTATGGATAGAGTTCAAGGAGATTATATGGGAATGCTAGCTACAATAATCAATGGTTTAGCTTTACAAAGTGCACTAGAAGAAGCTGACATGCAAACTCGATTACTCACTTCAATTGAAATGAAACAAATTGCTGAGCCCTATATCAAACGTCGTGCAGTAAGGCATTTAGAAAAAGGTAGAGTAGTAATATTTGGTGGAGGAACCGGAAACCCATACTTTACAACAGATACAGCTGCAGTTTTAAGAGCTATTGAAATAAATGCAGACGTAATTTTAAAAGGTACAAGAGTTGATGGTGTTTATACTTCTGATCCTGAAAAAGATCTGAATGCTATAAAGTTTGATGAAATAACTTTTAAAGAAGTTTTGAGTAAAGGTTTAAAAGTAATGGATATGACTGCCATTACTCTAAGTGAAGAAAATAAATTACCTATTATTGTTTTTGATATGAATAAAGAAGATAATTTATATAAAATTGTTACCGGTGAAAATATAGGAACAAAAGTTGATTTATAATTTATTATATTTATTGAGTTATATTTATTTAAAAATAGTTAATCATGAATGAAGAGCTTCAATTTATTATAGACAGTACAAAAGAACAAATGCAAAGTGCAATAGCCCACCTTGAACATGAATTTACAAATATAAGAGCAGGAAAGGCCTCACCTATAATGCTCAAAAGTGTTATGGTTGATTATTATGGTACAAGTACACCAATAAACCAAGTTGCTAATATAAATACACTTGATGCACATACATTAACTGTACAACCATGGGAAAAATCATTAATCAATGAAATTGAAAAAGGAATTATGAATGCCAATTTAGGTTTCAACCCTATGAATAATGGTGAAAGTGTGATTATTAACGTACCAATATTAACAGAAGAACGTCGTAAAGATTTAGCTAAACAAGCAAGGAGTCAAGCTGAACTTGCCAAAGTAAGCATCAGAAATGATCGAAAAGAAGCTAATAACGAATTGAAAAAAATTGATATCTCTGAGGATTTATTGAAAAATTCTGAAATTGATATTCAGGAACTAACAGATAATTTCATAAAAGTAATTGATGAACATTACGCCATAAAAGAAAAAGAAATAATGAAAGTCTAACTTTAAGTTTTTTTTAATTCTTTTATTAGTTAAACATCCTTTTTACAGTATATTTCTAATATATAAAAATAATTAATACTCTTGTTTATAAACAAGACTCTAAATGCGTTAATGCCAATGAATTTTTGGGCTCGAGTAGCAAGATTTATATTAAAACAACGAATATTAATTTTGTTGGTCATAGCAGTCATTACAATTTTTATGGCTTCTAAGATTCAATCCATTCAATTTTCACATACCGAAGCAAATTTATTACCTAAAGACCATGAAGAAAATATTAAATATGACAAGTTTTTAAATATCTTTGGTGAAGAAGGCAACTTAATTATTTTAGCAGTTAAAGATTCTGCTATTTTTTCTGCAAATAATTTTAATAAATGGATCGAACTTTCTCATAATTTAGATAGTTTTCCTGAAATTGATTTCTCAGTATCTGTAGGCGATATTAAAAAACTAAAAAAAGACAAAAAAAATCAAAGATTTATTGTTGAACCTCTTTATGATAAAAAACCTGAGTCAAATGAAGATGTTGAAATAATTAGAAAAGAATTATTTGATAAATTACCTTTTTTTGACAATTTTTTATACAATAAAAAAACAGGTACTATACGAACTGCTATCTATTTAGACCAAAAAATTGTAAATACAGAAATCCGAGAACAATTTGTATTTAAAATATTAAATCCAACTATTAAAAACTTTGAAGAAGAAACCGGATTAGACGTTCGTATTTCAGGAATGCCTTATATACGAACAATGAATGCCCAAAATATTAAAGATGAAATTGGCATTTTTGTTGGATTGGCACTATTGGTAACATCACTTATTTTCTTTATATTTTTTCGTTCTTATCGTGCCACATTTATAACCTTATTAGTAGTAAGTATAGGAGTTATCTGGGCACTTGGTTTTATAGGATTATTTCAATATGAAATTTCTGTATTAATGGCATTAATTCCACCATTAATAATTGTAATTGGTGTTCCTAATGCAATTTTTCTCATCAATAAATACCAAAATGAAGTTAAAAAGCATGGTAACCAAGCAAAATCTCTACAACGAGTAATTTCTAAAATTGGTAATGCTACTTTAATGACAAACATTACGACAGCTTCTGGTTTTGCTACTTTTATTTTTACCAATAGTCAATTATTAAAAGAGTTTGGTATTATTGCTTCAATAAATATCATGGCCATATTTATTCTTTCTTTATTTATCATTCCAATTATTTACAGTTTTATGCATAAGCCAAAAGAGAGGCACTTAGAGCATTTAGAAAGAAAATGGATGGATGCAATTGTAAATTGGATGGAAAAAATGGTTAGACATCACCGAATTGCCATATATATTCTCACTGTAATCATCATCATTGTTAGCCTAATTGGTGTTAATATGATTCATGTTTCAGGAAGCTTGATAGAAGATATGCCCAAAGGAAAAACTTTTTATAAAGATATTTTATTTTTTGAAGATGAATTCGGCGGAATTATGCCTCTAGAGATCTTAATTGATACAAAACAAAAAAAAGGTGTCATGAATTTATCAACCTTGAATCGAATGAATAAGCTAGATGAAGAGATTGATGAAATTCCTGAACTTTCTAAATCAATATCGGTTTTAGATCTAGTTAAATATTCAAAACAAGCGTTTTATAACGGAAATCCTAAATACTATCAACTACCTACTCAACAAGAAAAGAACTTTATATTATCCTACACAAAAAACTCAGATAGCAATAGCGATATGCTAAAGAATTTAGTAGATTCTACAGGGCAATATGCTCGTATAACAACTTTTATGAAAGATATTGGTACTGATAAAATGGAGCAGATTGAAGAACGATTAATCGATAAGGTCAACAAAGTATTCCCAAATAAAAAATACAATGTTTCAATAACCGGTAAAGCGCTGGTATTTTTAAAAGGAACTAATTATTTGGTAAAGAATTTAGTCATTTCTTTATCGCTGGCAATCTTTCTGATATCTTTATTTATGGCTTGGATGTTTAGATCATATAAAATGATAATTATATCACTTATTCCAAATATTTTACCCCTTCTGATTACTGCCGGCTTAATGGGTTATTTAGGAGTACCCATAAAACCTTCAACTATATTAGTTTTTAGCATTGCTTTTGGTATTTCGGTTGACGATACTATTCATTTTTTAGCTAAATATCGACAAGAATTAATTGCCCACAGATGGAAAGTGAAAAAATCTGTATATGCCGCATTGCGTGAAACAGGGATAAGTATGTTTTATACTTCTGTTGTATTATTCTTTGGGTTTTTAGTTTTCACAGTTTCAAGTTTTGGAGGTACAAAAGCTTTAGGTGGATTGGTTTCTATAACCTTATTATTTGCGATGGTATCTAATTTATTATTATTACCATCACTGTTATTATCTTTAGAATCAACTATAGCTAACAAAAAAACATTAAAAAAACCTACAATTACAATTATACCTAAAGAAGAAGAAAAAAACGAAAGTATTTAAATTTATTTCAATGAAAGGAATCATACTTGCAGGTGGTAGTGGAACAAGGTTACACCCCCTAACTTTAGCAGTAAGCAAACAATTAATGCCTATCTATGATAAACCGATGATCTATTATCCTTTATCTGTTCTTATGCTTGCCGGAATTAAAGATATATTGATAATATCAACACCATACGATTTACCACTCTTTGAAAGGTTGTTAGGTGATGGGAAAAATTTGGGATGTAATTTTCAATACGCAGTTCAAGAAATACCTAACGGATTAGCACAAGCTTTTGTCATAGGTGAAGATTTTATTGGAGATGACAGTGTTGCTTTAATTTTAGGAGATAATATTTTTTACGGAGCTGAGTTAGAAAAAAGACTGTCAAAAGCCTATGATCCACAAGGAGGTGTTGTTTTTGCATATCATGTAAACGACCCGGAGCGCTATGGAGTTGTTGAATTTGATGAAAACCATCAGGCAATTTCCATTGAAGAAAAACCTGATAATCCAAAATCTAATTTTGCAGTTCCAGGCTTATATTTTTATGATAATAATGTTGTTGAAATCGCTAAAAATATTAAACCTTCTGCACGCGGTGAATATGAAATTACCGATGTTAACAACGAATATTTAAAACAAGGTAAATTAAGAGTTGGTGTTTTTGGCAGAGGTACCGCCTGGCTAGATACAGGAACTTTCAACTCATTGATCCAAGCACAACAATTTGTTCAGGTTATTGAAGAACGTCAAGGCTTAAAAATTGGCTGTATCGAAGAAATTGCATTTCGCCAAGGTTTTATTAATGCAAATCAACTAAAAAAAGTTGCTCAACCACTACTAAAAAGTGGTTATGGTGAATATTTAATGAATTTGCTCAATGACTAAATAATTTCTCTTAAACTTAATTCTAAAAATTAATTACAAAACGTATATTTGCGGCACTTAAAAATATTTTTTTGAATCAGGTTTTTTATTAAATAATGAACAAATGAAAGGACAAAGTATAATTGAATTATTACAATCTGAAATATTTTTACAAGAAGTTACTGTAAAAGGTTGGGTAAGAACATTTAGAAGTAATCGTTTTATTGCTTTAAACGATGGCTCAACCATTAAAAATATTCAATGTGTAATCGATTTTGAAAATTTTGATGAAGCTTTATTAAAACGTATAACTACAGGTGCTGCATTATCAATAACCGGAACTTTGGTTGAAAGCCAGGGAAAAGGTCAAAGTGTTGAAATTCAAGTAACAAATTTTGAGGTCTTAGGTGATTCAAATCCTGATGAATTTCCTATTCAACCCAAAAAACACAGTCTTGAATTTTTACGTGAAAATGCTCATTTAAGAGTGCGAACAAACACATTTAGTGCTGTGATGAGAATCAGATCATCATTATCATTTGCTATCCATCAATATTTTGTTCAAAATGGATTTTATTATATTCATACACCTATCATTACAGGAAGTGATGCAGAAGGAGCAGGCGAAATGTTCAGGGTAACTTCACTTGATTTAAAAAATATTCCAAAAACTGAAGATGGTAATATTGACTACTCAAAAGACTTCTTTGGTAAAGAAACAAACTTAACCGTTTCTGGTCAATTAGAAGCTGAAACCTATGCCATGGCATTAGGTAAGGTTTATACTTTTGGCCCAACTTTTAGAGCTGAAAATTCAAATACCTCACGTCATTTATCTGAATTTTGGATGATTGAACCAGAAGTTGCTTTTAATGATCTTGATGCTAATATGGATTTGGCAGAAAATTTTATTAAATATGTTTTAAAATATATTCTTGATAATTGTGAAGATGATCTACAATTTTTAAATCAACGCTTTTTACAAGAAGAGAAAAGTAAACCTGCTATTCAACGTAGTGATATGTCTCTTTTAGAAAAATTACAATTTGTTATTGATAATAATTTTAAACGTGTAAGTTATACTGAAGCAATTGATATTTTGAGAAATAGCAAACCAAATAAAAAGAAAAAATTCCAATACTTAATCAATGAATGGGGTGCTGATCTACAAAGTGAACACGAACGATATTTAGTTGAAAAGCATTTTAAATGTCCTGTTATTTTATTTGATTATCCGGCAAATATCAAAGCATTTTACATGCGTTTAAATGAGGATGAAAAAACAGTAAGAGCAATGGATGTTTTATTCCCCGGAATTGGAGAAATAGTAGGTGGTAGTCAACGTGAAGAACGACTGGATGTATTAAAGGAAAAGATCAAGGCCCTAGATATTGATGAAAAAGAATTGTGGTGGTATTTAGATACACGAAAATTTGGTAGTGCCATTCATTCAGGTTTTGGCCTTGGTTTTGAAAGATTGGTGCAATTTACAACGGGTATGGGTAATATTAGAGATGTTATTCCTTATCCGAGATCACCTCAAAATGCTGAATTTTAAAATAGATTTTTATATATTTTGAAAACGAAGTATCTACTTAAAAAAGATACTTCGTTTTTTTTAGCAATATCTTATAATTGTTTTTTGTATTTTTATACCATTAGAATTCTCATATGCTAAAACAAAGCTTACAACAAAAATTACAGCAAAAATTATCTCCTCAACAAATTCAGTTGATGAAATTAATTCAATTGCCTACGCAAGCTTTTGAACAGAAAATAGCACATGAAATTGAAGAGAATCCCGCTTTAGAAAGTGGAAAAGAAAATAATGATGAATTTTCAAATGATATGCCAGAAGAATATGATGATTCTGGTAATGAGACTATTGAAACTGATATAAATATTGATGATTATTTAAGCGATGATGAAACACCTAGTTATAGGTTACACTCAAGTAATTATAGTAGTGATGATGAGGAAAATCGTATACCTTATTCGGCAGGTATTTCATTTAACCAGTTTTTAACTAGCCAATTAAATACATTTAAACTATCTGATCATGAAAGTCAAATTGCTGATTTTTTGGTAGGTAATATTGATCAAAATGGTTATGTTCGAAGGTCTCTTGAAGATATTGTTGATGATTTAGCCTTTTCTGAAAATATTTATACTACCGAAGAAGAAATTGAAAAAGTATTAAAAATTGTACAACAATTAGATCCTCCGGGTGTTGGAGCAAGAAATTTAAAAGAATGTTTATTAATTCAGTTAAATCAAAAAAAAGAAACTCCCGAAAGAAAAACTGCAATTGATATTATTGAAAACTCATTTGATCTTTTTGTAAAGAAGCATTATAAAAAATTACTTCAAAAATTAAATATCTCTAAAGAATATTTAAAGGATGCTATTAATGAAATTGAGAAACTTAATCCTAAACCTGGAGGCTCTTATTCTAGCGGTAGTAGTAATATTGAACAAATAGTACCTGATTTTACTATTAAAATTAATGAAGGAAATCTAGATCTTTCATTGAATGCCCGAAATGCACCTGAATTACATATTTCAAAGGATTACAATGATATGTTGCAAGGTTATGCAAAATCAAAAGACAAATCTAAATCTAGTAAAGATGCAATTCTGTTCATCAAACAGAAATTAGATGCCGCAAAATGGTTTATTGATGCAATAAAACAACGTCAACAAACGCTATTACTCACAATGAATGCTATAATGCAATATCAAAAAGAGTATTTTTTAACAGGTGATGAACGCAAACTAAAACCTATGGTCTTAAAAGATATTGCAGATAAAATTGGTATGGATGTTTCAACTATTTCAAGAGTTGCAAATAGTAAATATGTTGATACACCCTATGGAACAAAGCTTTTAAAAGAGTTTTTTTCTGAATCGATGAAAAACAAAAAGGGTGAAGATATCTCTACGAAAGAAATAAAAAAAATACTTCAAACTGTAGTTGAAAATGAAAATAAAAAAACCCCTTTAACCGATGAGAAGCTATCATCTATCTTAAAAGAAAAAGGATATTTAATTGCAAGAAGAACAGTTGCAAAATACAGAGAACAATTAGATATCCCTGTTGCGAGGTTACGTAAAGAAATATTATAAATGACAGTATTCCACAAAATTATTTCATTTGTTTTTCATCCAATTTTTTTTTCAACTGTAGGGTCTTTACTTTATTTTTTAATATCTCCACAATACATTCCTGATAATTATAAAAAAATTATAATATCAGTAATCTTTATTAGTACTTATATTTTACCATTATTTTTATTAATAGTTCTAAAAAAATTAAAATTAATCCATTCATTTCAGTTAAAAACAATAGAAGAAAGAAAGTTTCCCATTATATTTTTAATCGTTTTAACTTTTATGCTGGGTAAAATGCTTTTGAGTACAAATATTGTAAGTTTACTTGGCTTATCTTTTTATGGAAGTAGTGTTGCATTAACAATAGTATTTATCCTATTTTCAATTAATTTTAAAACTAGTTTACATACTTTAGGAATTGGGTCAATAATTGGTTTTACTATGGTAATGAGTATAGATTACCAAATTAACCTAACTTTATTGATAGCATTTTTAATAATAATATTTGGTTTTCTGGCAACTTCTAGATTAGCGCTAAAAGCGCATCAAGCTAAAGAAGTTTATTTAGGTGTATTTTTAGGGATAATCACACAATTAATGATTTACCAATTTCTATAAAATATAAAAAATTAAACCAATCTTAAATTCATGAGGTGTAATTTGAAAGTCATTATTCTTTGCTTCATTAAATAATTCGCTTAATCCATAATAAACGTGTAAATTCCATTTGTTATAACCTGCTGATAAAGTTATACCATATTGAAAATCATTTATTTCTATTACCTTATCAACTTCAAAATTCTCACTTTGTTTTAACTTTGTATCTTGTGCAAATGCATAAGAAAATTTAAAACCCGGGTAAAATCTCCAAAATTTATACTTTTGGGGAGTTGAAGTGCGAAAACGAAACTCTATTGGAAGATCTAACATATGCAAAGCAATTTTATTACTTTTAGTTTCATTACTATCTTGTATCGGTAAACCAAACTCTTTTACATTAAAATAATGAACATTGAATGCATACCCCAAACCTATACCAAAACCAACATTCCTTTTAGAATTCATTGGAATGTCTTTAATTACACCAAAACCAATACCATATGAAAATCCGGTTTCCGAAATCTCATTAGGAAGGTTAAATAACTTTTGATATACAGCAGTGATATATATTTGGTCATCTAAATATTTTTGATCCAGATTATTCTTTTCATTTTGCGCTTGCAAAATTGAAAAAAAGAACAGAAAAAAAATAGTTAACTTTTTCATTATAGAATATATTTCATTAAAGATACTTTTTTAAAATAAAAAAAGGCAATCAAACTAATAAAACAGTTTGATTGCCTTTAAAATATTTTTTTATTATTACTTATTTCTACTAATGTCTCCTTTTCTAGTAGAGTAATTAATTTTAAGTGCATTTATATTTCTAAGCTCTTCTTTTATATCAGTTATTGTACCAACACTAGAATTTATATCAGCTTTAATAGAAGTTGTTAAAAGTGGTATTTCATCTTCTGGATGTGTTTCTCTTTCAGCAAAAATAAAATATTTTACATTTTCTACATCTGAAATACGGTCATTTAGCTGAATCTTATCACCTCCCTGACCTTCAACCTTACCAACATAAATATAACTTACCAAACTTTTACGTTCTAATTTTTTTACTTCGGTTGCATAAGGTAGTGTTTGTTTTAATTTTAGATCAGTTTCACGCATTACTGTTGTAACCATAAAAAAGAATAATAACATAAATACAATATCCGGTAAAGATGCTGTTGATATACCGGGCATTCCTTTTTTCTTTTTTCTAAACTTAGACATATTAATTTTATTTTTCTGGTTCTTGTTCTGAAATAATTTGAGGATATTTTGTCTTTATATTCTTAATCTTTTCTTTCAAAGACTCATTCTGCATATCGTTTTTAGACTGCTTTAAAAGTTCTGTATAAGTTACACCATATAACTGTTTTGACAAACGATTTCTCAAATCTGTATAGGCCCCAACCAATTCATTATTAACTGATATATAAGTACCATATGAGGTTCCTCTGTTACTCTCTAAAGAAACAACCGCTTTATTTGGATGATCAGAAGATAGTGGATCTTTCTTTCCTTCACACCAATCACATTCTGCGGGTTCTGCTCCGTCTATTGGATTTCCTAAACCTCCACCATTGTCAATAAACTTAAATACTTCTTCACGTAATTGATCTACTTGAATAAATCTTTCACCTTCAATCATAATATCATTATTACGATTTACTGTAACAACAAAGACATTTTTTTCTTTAAGTTTAGGAGGTGTGATATCTGGAGGTTGTTTTTCAGTTAATTTTCTAGATATCCCTGTATCCACATCCATAGTAGTTGTTACTAAAAAGAATATGAGTAACAAGAAAGCAATATCTGCCATAGAACCAGCATTAATTTCCGGTATATCTCTTTTAGCCATAATTTTAATTTTTTACAATTCCTCTAACAAAATCTACTAAGAAAAATGCGAGTCCAATTCCTCCTAAGATTACTGCATACCATATTCCAGTACTTGACCATTTTGAAACAGTACCTTGTTCTACTAAGATTTTTGTACCTGTAGCATCTGTAACTGCATTACCTGGTGCAAGAAAATAAGCTATTAATAATAAAACAGCTAAAACTCCAACCGAAAGCAATGCTTTTTTCAACAATTTTGGATGTCTGATCAAGTTCCAAATCGAAAATATAACTGCAAAACCTGCAGTAATATATAACAATGCTAATGCAAATGATATGTATGGTGAAATAATACTGCCTTGTAAACTAGCAGCATCTGGATTAATTGCATCAAATGCCTCATCACCTACCATGATTATTCTTACCAAAAAGAATACCGCAATAATACCAATTGCACCTGCAACTAAAGATAATATTTTTGATAACTTACTATTCATAATATTTATTATTTATTTCTGATCAAAAGATCAACTAATTTAATTGATGCGTCTTCCATACTATTTACAATACCATCGATTTTTGAAATGATATAATTGTAAAATATTTGAAGAATAATAGCAACAACCAAACCAAATACTGTTGTTAATAATGCTACTTTAATACCACCTGCTACAACTGTTGGCGAAATATCACCGGCAGCTTCAATAGAGTCAAATGCACTAATCATACCAATTACTGTACCCATGAAACCAAGCATAGGAGCTAGAGCAATAAATAGCGCTAACCAAGAGGTGTTTTTCTCTAACAATCCCATTTGTACCCCTCCATAGGCAACAACTGCTTTTTCAGCTGCTTCAACACCTTCATCCATTCTATCTAATCCTTGGTAAAAAATTGAGGCAACGGGCCCCTTTGTGTTTCTACAAACTTCTTTAGCAGCTTCAACTCCACCACTATTTAATGCTTCTTCAACATTACCTACCAATTTATCAGTGTTTGTAGTTGCCATATTCAGATAAATGATTCTTTCAATAGCTATAGCTAACCCTAAGATTAAGGTTACCAAAACAATTCCCATAAAAAATGGACCACCTTCAATAAAACGTTGTTTTAGAACTTGGTGAAAAGTTTTGTCTTCAACAACAGGTTCAGCTTGTGCGTAAATACTTTGTACTGAACTTAATACCATTAAGCCTGTAATCGCCAGGGTTGTAAATACTTTTTTCATTTTTGTAAATCTTTATTTTATAATTTAGTTAACGGGTTAAAGATATAAATTTTTATCATACAAATCACGTTCTGCGGAGAGAAAGGGATTCGAACCCTTGTTATAATCTCTTATAAACACGCTTTCCAAGCGTGCGCCTTAAGCCACTCGGCCACCTCTCCTTATGTTTTTATGATAAGGATTGGCAAGTAACAAAAAAAAATTAGTTTTAAAAAATTTAAGCAAAAAAAAATAACATTTTTGTTAATAACTCATTTCACCTCTCAATGGTTTTTCAAATAGAACTTTAAAATCTTCAAACAATATACCTTCTCCTAATAAATATTTCATTTTGGCAATCGCCGATTCAGTTGTAATATCTTTACCACTAATTATACCAATTTCTTTTAATATACTACTTGTTTCATAATATCCTAAAATTACACTTCCACTTATACATTGTGTTACATTTACTATGGGTACATTATTTTTAAGGGTTTTTTTTAACAAATTGATAAACCATTTATCTGTTGGAGCATTTCCTGAGCCATAGGTTTCTAAAATAACACCTTTTAATTCTTTTATATTTAAAATACTTTGTACTACTTGCTTGGTAATTCCCGGAAATAATTTTAATATTACAATATTATCTTCTATTCTTTTTCTTACAATTAATTTTTTATCAGGGTCGGCTTTATGTAACAAAGCTTCGTTAAAAGTTAATTGAACACCACTTTCTCCTAAGAGTGGAAAATTATGTGAATGAAAAGCTTCAAATTGATTGGCACTTATCTTTGTTGTACGATTAGCTCTGTATAATTTATACTCAAAATACAAACAAACTTCAACAATTTTTGGTTTATCATCAACTTGAGTGCCTGCAATTTGAATAGCTGTAATCAAATTCTCTTTTGCATCAGTCCGTAAATCACCAATAGGTAATTGTGAACCTGTAAAAATTACCGGTTTGCTTAAATTCTCCAACATAAAGCTTATTGCTGATGCAGTATATGACATCGTATCTGTCCCGGTTAAAATCACAAAACCATCAACTTTATCATAATTATCTTCAATAATCTCAACAATTTGAACCCAATATTTTGGACTCATATTTGATGAATCAATAGGCTTATCAAAAACTTTTGTTTTTATTTTACAATCAAGTAAATTTAATTCCGGTATTTTTTCCTTAATTTGCTCAAAGTTAAATGCTTTTAAAGCATTGGTATGATAATCTTTTATCATACCTATTGTTCCCCCAGTATAAATTAAAAGAATATTCGGGTTCTTTTTCATAAATTTTGCTTTGTAATAGTTTATGTTGTAAATTTATTACAATTAATTGAAAACAATTTTTAAAACTTAAATAAATTAAAATTATGAGTGGCGCTTATTTATTGATCTTGGTTATTGGTGGAATTGGAATGTTAGTTCAATCTCAATTAAAAAGTAAATTTAAACGCTATTCTCTTTTACATTTACAAAACGGTTTGAGCGGAAAAGAAATCGCTGAAAAAATGTTAGCAGATAATAATATTAATGATGTAAATGTTATTTCTACAAAAGGTTCGTTAACTGATCATTACAACCCTAAAACAAAAACTGTTAATTTAAGTGAGGTGGTTTACAACCAACGAAATGCTTCAGCTGCAGCTGTTGCTGCCCACGAATGTGGTCATGCCGTCCAACACGCTACAGCTTATCCTTGGCTTCAATTGAGGTCTAAATTAGTACCTGCTGTTGGAATTTCATCAAAATTAGCTTCTTTTTTATTAATAGCAGGTATTTTTACTGTAAATGCTTTTCCTCAGCTTTTGCTTGCCGGAATAATATTTTTTGCAGCTACAGTAGTTTTTAGTTTGGTTACTTTGCCTGTAGAATATGATGCAAGTAATAGAGCTTTGGCTTGGCTTGAAAATAAAAATATGTTGACCAATAGAGAACAAGGCGCAGCAAAAGATGCTCTTAAATGGGCTGCCAGAACGTACTTAGTTGCAGCTTTAAGTTCGTTAGTTACATTATTTTATTACCTTAATATTTATAATAGTAGAAGTTAATTATATCAAATTTTTATTTGTCGATCAATTTGTTGCTCTAAAGATATAAAGGTTTCAGTTCTTGAAACACCTTTTATATTTTGTATATGATGATTTAAAACTTGCATTAAATGTTCATTATCTTTACATAATATTTTTACAAAAATCGCATAATTACCTGTAGTATAATGACTTTCAATAACTTCATCAATTTCATTTAACCTTTTAACAGCCTCTTTATATTTACTGGAACTATCTAAAAATATACCTACAAAAGCTAAGGTCTTATAACCCAATACTTTTGGATTGATGATAAATTTTGAGCCGGAGATCAAGCCGGAAGCTTCTAGTTTACGTAATCGCTGATGAATTGCAGCTCCTGAAATTCCAACTTCCCGAGCTATATTTAAAATAGGGGTTCTGGCATCTTGCATTAAACTTTTTAAAATAATCTTATCTATACCATCAATACTAAAATTATCTTTTTTCATAAGTATAAAATTATAAGTAAAAATAAAAAAATAAAGGACATGAAAAATCATATCCTTTATAATAAATGTTCTTTAAGTAAAACTATTCTTCAGGTTTTAAGACAAAATCTTCCATGAATTTTGTAGTATAATTCCCTGCAATATAATTGGGATCATCCATTAATTGCATATGAAAAGGTATAGTTGTTTTTATCCCTTCAATTATAAATTCTGATAAGGCTCTTTTCATTTTATTTATAGCTTCTTCACGAGTTTGAGCAGTTACAATCAGTTTTGCAATCATTGAATCATAATAAGGAGGAATTACATAACTATCATAAACATGTGTGTCTATCCTGACCCCATGGCCTCCAGGAGCATGAAATGTTGTAATCACACCAGGAGAAGGCCTAAAATCATTAAAAGGATCTTCTGCATTTATTCTACATTCAATTGAATGTTGATTAGGTAAATAATTCTTCCCAATAATAGGAATACCCGCAGCAATTTTTATTTGCTCACCAATCAAATCAAAATTTCCTATTACTTGTTCAGTAATTGGGTGTTCAACTTGAATACGAGTATTCATTTCCATAAAGTAGAAATTTTTATTTTTATCAACCAAAAATTCTACAGTTCCTGCACCTTCATATTTTATATATTCAGAAGCTTTTATGGCTGCTTCTCCCATTTTTTTACGAAGTGCATTTGTAATAAATGGGGAAGGAGTTTCTTCAGCAAGCTTTTGATGACGACGTTGTATAGAACAATCTCTCTCTGATAAATGACAAGCTTTACCTGAAGAATCACCAATAATTTGAATCTCAATATGATGAGGTTCTTCAATCAGTTTTTCCAAATACATTTCATCATTTCCAAAAGCTGCTTTTGCTTCTGCTCTAGCAGAATCCCAGGCATTTTGCAAATCTTCTGCTTTCCATACTGCGCGCATACCTTTACCTCCACCTCCTGCTGTTGCTTTAAGCATCACAGGGTATTCAATAACACTTGCTATTTCTTTTGCTTCTTCAAATGATGATAAAATTCCTTCAGATCCAGGTATTGTAGGTACTCCAGCTTCTTTCATGGTTTCTATTGCCGAAGCTTTATCTCCCATTTTATTGATCATTTCCGCTGAAGCTCCAATAAATTTTATACCATGCTCTTCACATATTTTAGAAAACCGAGCATTTTCTGCCAAAAAACCATAACCCGGATGTATAGCATCTGCATTTGTTATTTCAGCTGCTGCAATAATATTTGACATTTTTAAATATGATTCACTACTTGGAGCCGGGCCAATGCAAACTGCTTCATCTGCAAATTTAACATGTAAGCTTTCTTTATCAACAGTTGAATATACTGCAACCGATCTAATACCCATTTCTTTACAGGTTCTTATAATTCGAAGTGCAATTTCTCCTCTATTGGCAATTAATATTTTTTTAAACATAATTTTTCAATGATTAAATTGATAAAAAATCTCATATTCCAGAATTTATTCGTGTAAATGAATTCTACTTTTTATGAAGGATCAACCAAATACAGTGGTTGATCAAATTCAACAGGTGAAGAATCATCAACCAAAATCTTAACGATCTTTCCTGAAATTTCTGATTCTACTTCATTAAATAATTTCATAGCCTCTATGATGCAAACCGTGTCTCCTACTTCAACATTATCCCCTACCTTAATAAATGGTGGTTTATCAGGTGAAGGTTTTCTATAAAATGTACCAATAATTGGTGATTTTATTTCAATATATGATGTTTTTTCATCGGTTTTTTCTTCAACAGGTTTTGATTGTTGTTCAGCTGCAGGGGCACCTTGAATTTCAGTTTGAGGGGGTACCTGAGCCGGTGCGACAGGTACTTGTTGAATAACAGAAGTAACCTTGTTTTCACCTCCTGTTTTAATGGTAATTTTAAAATCTTTAGTTTCTAATTTTACCTCATTTGCTCCTGATTTAGCAACGAATTTAATCAGATTTTGAATCTCTTTTAATTCCATAATATATTATTTATTTTGTTATTAAGAATTGTATGCCCATTTAAAATAAATTGCTCCCCATGAAAATCCCCCTCCAAAGGCTGAAAAAATTATTATATCTCCTTTTTTAAGTTGATCTTCATAATCGGCTAATAATAAAGGTAAAGTAGCCGAGGTAGTATTTCCATATTTTTGAATGTTCATCATCACTTTTGAATCATCCAACTTCATTCTTCTTGCAGTAGCTTCAATAATACGTTTATTTGCTTGATGTGCTGCCAACCAGGCTACATCTTTATTGGTTAAATTATTTCTTTGAATAATCCTATCACAAACATCTGCCATATTAAAAACTGCATTTTTAAAAACAGTTTTACCATCTTGTTTTACGAAATGTAATTTATTTTCAACTGTTTCTTTACTTGCCGGAAGAACTGATCCTCCTGCTTCTACTTTTAAAAATTCTCTTCCTGATCCATCACTTTTCAAAAATTCATCCAATAGCCCTAAACCTTCTTCATTGGGTTCAAATAAAACCGCTCCGGCTCCATCACCAAATATGATACACGTTGTTCTGTCAGTATAATCGATCATTGATGAATTCTTATCAGCACCTATCAATAATACTTTTTTGTATTTCCCTGATTCTATATAACTAGAAGCAGCTGACATTCCGAATAAAAAACTAGAACATGCCGACTCAAGATCAAATGAAAAAGCTTCTGTGGCTCCAATTTCTGAAGCAACAAAAGCAGCTGTTGATGCTGCTTGCATATCAGGAGTTGCCGTAGCAACAATTACCAATTCAATTTCTTTAGGATTGATATCTTTTTTAGATAGAAGGTCTTTAGCAGCCTGAATTGCTAAAAATGAAGAGCCCTTATTTTCTCCTTTTAAAATTCTTCTTTCTTTTATTCCTGTTCTTGTAATTATCCATTCATCATTAGTGTCAACCATTTTTTCTAACTCTTTATTAGTTAGAATATATTCAGGAACATATTTTCCTACGGCTGTTATTGCTGCAGTAATTTTATTCATAATCTTAAAATTTCTTTATATAAATTTAAAAAATTAAAAAAATGATTTTAACTAAAACCTTTAAAAAAAATAGTTTTCAAAGTAAAGCAATTTATTATTGATTTTAGCTAAAAAAAGTAAGTTTTGTCAATTTTTAATGAAAAAACACAAAAAAACCCTCAAAAATGAAGGTTTTTTTGTGTTTTTCAAACTTTTTATTAAGCCAAATTTTCTTCAGAATCGATCAATATTTGACCTCTGTAATATAATTTTCCTTCATGCCAATGTGCTCTATGATACAAATGTGCTTCACCTGTAGTAGCATCTGTTGCAATTTGAGGAACAACTGCTTTATAATGTGTTCTTCTTTTATCTCTTCTTTGTTTAGAGATTTTTCTTTTAGGATGTGCCATCGCTATGTTTTTTTATTAGTTATTAACTTTTTTAAATCAGCCCATCTTGGGTCGATCTTATCACTTTCTTTATTTTTCCCTGGTTGTAAATCATTTAACTTTTCTAAAATATCAGACTGTAATGTTCCATCTTCTATTCCAGGATGAATTCTTTTACTTGGTACAGATAAGACAATCATTTCATATATAAATTGAGCAACATTTATTTGATGTTCATCAAAAGGAATAATAATAATATCCTCATTGTCATCATTATACTCATTGCCAAATTTAACTACTGTATCTAAGTTACCTTGAATTGTTTGATCATAAGGTTCATTAGAGATGTCGCAAACTACTTTTACATTACCTTTTGCTTTAAAATGTAATTCTAATAAAGTGGTTTTTTTAATAACCTCTAATATAACTTCAACATCAGCATCTAAAATATCATCATAGTTAAAATCTTCAAAGAACTCTTTTCTAATAAAATATTTAAATTGATGTTCTCCCGGTTTTAACCCAGTAAAAGAAATACTATATTCTTTTAACGGTCTCATCACATAAATAATTTTAGCGCGCAAAGGTAGAAAAATATCTTTTATTATAAAAATTACTTATTTACTTTTTTAGGAATTATCTATTGTTATTTGTTTTTAATTGATTTTCTATTAACTCCTTGTACTGTTCTCTTTTATTGTAAATATCTATTGCAGTAAAAACAGCTTCACTAAATGAGCTTTGATTTGCAATATTTTTTCCTGCAATTTCAAAGGCAGTTCCATGGTCAGGCGATGTTCTTATAAATTCTAAACCAGCTGTAAAATTAACACCTTTACCAAATGACATAGTTTTAAAGGGTCCTAAACCTTGATCATGATACATGGCCAATACTCCATCAAAATTTTTATACGTTTTTGAACCAAAAAAACTATCTGCAGCAAATGGACCATAAACTAATTTACCTGAACTTTGTATTTTCTCAATAGTTGGCTTAATTATTTCATCATCTTCAATACCAATAACTCCTTTATCTCCACAATGAGGATTTAATCCTAGTATCGCTATTTTTGGCTTTTCAATGTTAAAATCCTGAATTAATGATTGGTACATAATTCCTACTTTTTTTTGAATTAATTCAGGAGTTATGGAATTTGATATATCCTTAATAGGAATATGACCCGTTATCAATCCTAATCTAATTTTATCTGTAAGTAAAACCATTAAACTATCACCAGATAGATTTGCTTCTAGGTATTCTGTATGACCCTTAAAATTAAAACTATCTGATTGAATATTATGCTTGTTAATTGGTGCAGTAACTAAAACATCAATATGCCCTTTTTTTAAAGCATTTGTAGCACTTTCAAGCGATTTAAAAGCATATTTACCGGATGTTTCTGTTGCTTTTCCAAATTCAATTTCAATATTATGTTTCCAAATATTAACTAAATTTAATTTATTGTTTAAAGCTTTTTGGATTTGTTCTATTCCATTAATAGGGGTTTTAATATTCAAATATTTTTTATGATAACTAATAATTCTATTTGATCCAAAAATTATTGGAGTGCAAAAATCTAAAACTCTATTATCTTCAAAAGTTTTTAAAATCACTTCTATTCCTATTCCATTTAAATCACCCACTGAAATTCCCACTTTAATTTTGCCTGAATTTTTCATTCAATATTTTATTTATTATTAAATTTGAATTTTATAATATGTATCTGTAAAAAATAAATTTTTACAAAGTTAATCAATTAAAATAATTAAGATGTTTACAGGAATAATAGAAGACTTTGGTGAAGTAATAAATCTAATAAAGGATAAAGAAAACTTACATATTACTGTTAAAAGTAATATTTCTTCGGAACTGAAAATTGATCAAAGCTTAGCACATAACGGAATTTGTCTAACTGTTATTGAACAAAAAGACAATACACATACCGTAACTGCTATAAAAGAATCGATTGATAAAACTAATTTAGGCCTTATTAAGGTAAATGATAAGATCAATTTAGAAAGAGCAATGAAACTCAATGACAGACTAGATGGCCATATTGTTCAGGGGCATGTTGATCAGATTGGAAAATGTATAAATATTGAAGAAGCCGATGGTAGTTGGGTTTTTACTTTTGAATATGAACCAAAAATGGATAATATTACTATTGAAAAAGGTTCAATAACTGTAAATGGTGTCAGTTTAACAGTAATAAATTCTTTGAAGAATCAATTTAGTGTTGCCATAATTCCTTACACTTATGAAAACACAAATTTTCATATGATAAGGGTAAACAGTTATGTGAATTTAGAATTTGATGTAATAGGTAAATATGTAGCCAGACTGCAAAATAAAGAATAAAGCTTTTTATTTTTTATCTCTGATCTTTTTTATAGCATAAACCACACCTGCAAAAAACAAAGCAATTATCCCACCATCAATTGGAGTATCAATTGGAGGCGGTGGCGGTGGCGGTCCTTGTGCAAAAGCACTATTGGCAAAAACTATTAAAAAAATTAATAGAATTGCTTTTAAGTATTTTTTAGCCATATTTTTTTCTTTTGTCTTTATAACGACAATTCTTTAATTATGTTGCAAATATATAAAAAAGGATTAATTAAAATATTAACTTCCTTCTAAAAAAATTACTTTTAATCAATTCTTAAATGAATAGTTAACATGCTATCATTAACTTTTCTTTTTTTTTAAAGTAATTTACAATTTATAAAAGTAATTAAATTTTTATAATAAAACCAAAATATCTAAATGATATTTTGGTTTTATTTGTGGACCCAGAAGGGCTCGAACCTTCGACCCCCTGATTATGAGTCAGGTGCTCTAACCAACTGAGCTATGGGTCCTAAATTGGAATGCAATATTACTATTTTTTTATATTTTGAACAATATTTATTATTGATTTATTAATGATTTATTACATTTGAAATAAAATTAACCAAAAAAAATTAAAAATGCTTAAAAAAGTTTCTTTAATTATTGTTTTTGCTTTATTTGTTTATTCATTAAATGCACAAAAAAAGGTGATACCAAACAACCCTAATTACCAATATCAATCCGGTAATGAAACAACTCAACAAACTGTTGCAAGTCAATATACCAAACCATCTTTTCAACCCAGATGGAGTTTTGGTGGTAATGTTGGATTCTCTTTTTGGAACAGTGGTACAGATATTTTAATTGCACCTAAAGCCTATTATCATATTTCACCTCAATTTATGACGGGTGTAGGTTTAACTTATAATTATTCAGACTTTAACGGAACATTCACCAATTACAAATACAACTCATTTGGCGGAAGTGTCTTAGGTTTATACAGACCAATACCTTTTTTACAATTATCAGCTGAATTTCAAGAATTATATACTAACAGAGATTACAATAATATAAGTGATTCTTATTGGAATCCTTCGTTATATCTTGGAGCTTCTTTTGTATCTGGACATTTTGCTTTCGGATTTCAATATGATGTTTTATATGATTCAGGTAAAAGTCCATACAGCTCTGCTTGGACACCTGTTATAAGTTTTTACTTCTAAACCATACTTTTTGCCATTCTTTTTTTAAAACCAGAATGGCAATCTTTTTTACTAAAATACTTATTTCCAAATTTTGCAATTTTAACAATTTCATTTCAGGTATATCAACTCTGTATAATAGATTTACATAAGTCGTAAAATCATTTTGTATTAAATTTCTTAAAAATATTTGCAGATAATTTACTAATTCATGTGGGGAACTCTCTTCATTTAATTCAAAATCTACACCAACCATTTGAGTATCTTTTTTTATTTGAAGAATTAATTTTTTTACTAATTCTTTATTTTCAATCTCTTGTAAATATTCTATAGAAAACTCTTGAGGTAACATTACAAATTTCTATTCATTAAATTATTACCAAATTCAATCAAAATATTTTTATTTTCTTGAGAAACATTTAGTTTTTCAATATCTGCAAAAGCTTTTAAAGTATATTTTTCAATTTCAAATTGAATACTTTTGTCAACTTTATATTTTTTGAAATAATTAGTAACTTTTTTAATTTTCTCATCACTTTTATCATTTATTGAAAAAAGTATTTCAAGATTTTTTTTATCTTCTTCTGAAGCTAATTCTAAAGTTTTTAATACTAAAAATGTTTTTTTATCCTCTAAAATATCACCGCCTATTTTCTTCCCAAATTCTTTAGTCCCAAAAGTATCTAAATAATCATCTTGCAACTGAAAAGCCATGCCTAAATTAAAACCAAAATCATAAATTAAACTGGCTTCTTTTTTTTCAGCATTTGCAATAATAGCACCCATTTTTAATGCAGCAGCTACCAAAACAGCAGTTTTAAAGCCAATCATATTTTTATATTCTAATAACGAAACATCTCTTTTTATTTCAAAATCAATATCATATTGTTGTCCTTCACAAACTTCAATCGCTGTTTTATTAAAAAGAGAAACAATTTGTTTAAATATTTCTCCTTCATAATTTTCAAATAATTGATATGCTAAAATCATCAATGCATCACCGGATAAAATTCCGGTATTGATATCCCATTTTTTGTGAACTGTTGTTTTACCTCTTCTTATAGGTGCTTCATCCATAATATCATCATGCATCAAGGTAAAGTTATGAAACATTTCAATGGCTAATGCAGCATCTAAAGCATTTCTATAATCACCACTAAAAATATCACAACTCAATAAAGTTAAAATAGGTCGCAATCTTTTTCCACCAAGATTTAATATATAATGAATAGGTTCATATAAATTAACCGGTTCTTTTAACACCCCTTCAGCACTAGTTTTATCATCTAAATAAAGTAAAAATGCCCTTTTATAATCTTGTATATCCAATTTTAATTTTTTGTAAAAATAACCTTTTCTAAAAAGAAAACTACAGTTATATCAAAAAGAATGAAACTTTGGAAACTTTTTTAGTTTTTTTAGTTTCCTTTTAACTATCTTTGCCAACTTATGAAAGAAAAAATTTTAAATAAAACTATAGATTTATTTTTAAGCTTTGGTGTTAAAAGTATTACGATGGATGATATTGCTAAAGAATTGGCAATATCAAAAAAGACTATTTATACCTATTTTTCAACCAAAGCTAAATTAGTAGAAGCTGCTTCAATCTACACATTCGAAAAAATTAACAAAGGTATCTTTTCAATTTGTGCCTCTAATTATAATCCTATTGAAGAATTATACAAAGTAAAATCATTGATTTTAGATCAACTAAAAAATGAAGAATCTTCTCCACAATATCAATTACAAAAATTCTATCCGAAAATATTTGAAACATTAAAACAAAAACAATTTGATTCTGTAAATTCCTGTATTTCTGAAAATTTAAAAAAAGGAATAGAAAGTGGTTATTACAGAAAAGAAATTGATATTAACTTGATAACCAGGCTTTATTTCAACGGAATGATGGGAATAAAAAATGTTGAATTATTCCCAATAAAAGATTTTTCTGCTCCGTATGTAATGAATTACTATTTAGAATACCACATAAGAGCTATCGCTACAGAAAAAGGATTAAAAACTTTACAAAACATTATTTAAAAAATGAAGAAGATCATCTTACTAATATTTTCAATTTCTTCAATATATTCTTCAATATTAGCGCAAGAAAATAGTTATGCTTTTAATATTGATGAAGCGGTTAATTATGCTTTAGCAAATAATTATACGGTTCGCACTGCAAAATTAGATATCGATGCAGCAGAAAAAAAGAAATGGGAAACTACAACTATAGGATTACCACAAATCAATGGTAAAGTTGATTATCAAAATTGGATCAAACAGGGGATTACATTAATACCAAGTGAAATTTTTGGAGGACCTCCCGGAGAATTTGAAGAAGTTACTTTTGGTGCTAAACAAAATTTAAATGCAACTGTAACCATATCACAACTTCTTTTTGACGGATCATATTTGATTGGATTACAATCGGCAAAAACCTATTTAAAAATTTCAGAACTGGCCAAAGAAAAAACTGATCAGAAAATTAGAGAAGCTGTTATCAATGCTTATGGTAGTGTTCTTTTAGTCCAAGAATCAATATTAATATTACAAAAAAACCGTGAAGTTTTACAAAAAAACCTAAATGAAACAAAAGCGATTCTGTCAAATGGTCTTGCAGAAGAACAAGATCTTCAACAACAACAAATTACTTTATCAACTATTGAAAATGAACTAAATAAATCCAAAAGATTAGAAATTATTTTAAAAAAAATGTTCAATCTCACTTTAGGCATTCCAATAGATACACAGGTAGTTTTAAAAGAAAATCTAGATAACCTTGCATTGAGTTCAACAAATATGAATTTAATAAACTCAAATTTTGATTTAGATAACCATATAGACTATCGTATTGCAGATAATACTGTTATGTCAAATGAATTGTTGGTAAAATTTGAAAAAAGTAAAGCACTACCATCATTGGGCGCTTTTATTAATTATTCAACTTATGCAAACAATGACAATAATATCTTCTTTAAAAATAATGGAAATTGGTTTGACTCCTCTTTATTTGGAGTTAGTTTAAATGTACCTATCTTTAGTAGTTTACAAAGAAGTGCAAGAACACAACAAGCAAAAATAAATTTAGAGCAATCGGAAATTGAATTAGATGAAACTTCACAGAGATTAAAATTACAAGTTGATACAGCCAAAAATAAATATCAATTTGCTTTAGATCATTACCAAACATCCAAACAAAATTTAGTTTTAGCTGAAAGTATCGCAAAAAAAGAACAAATTAAGTTTTTTGAAGGTTTAAGTTCAAGCTTTAACCTAACTAATGCTCAAAACCAATTGTATCAACAGCAACAGCAATACATTCAATCAATTTTAGAGATCATTCAATCAAAAGTAGAATTAGAAAACGCACTTAATATATTTTAAAATGAAAAAAATAATTACATATATCTTTTTATTTCTTGTATTCATTTCTTGCAAAAATGAAGAAAATCAAATATCAGGTTCTTTAGAAGAACTTAAAGATCAAAAAACATCAGTCATCAATCAAATAGATAGTTTAAATAACATTTTAAGGAATATTGAATTACATATCTCAAAAACCGATTCGAAAAACAACTATCAGGTTATATCTGTAATAAATCCTAAAAAAGATGTTTTCAATCACTATATAGAAATTCAAGGTGTTGTAAAAGCAGATAAAAATATTGAAATAAGACCCGAAATTGGAGGAACCATTAAAAATATTCATGTAAAAGAAGGTCAAAAAGTAGGAAAAGGTAAGGTGTTAATTCAATTGGATGATTCATCAATACAAGATAATATTGCAGAATTAAATACACAATTGAAGTTAGCAAAAACTACATTTGAAAGACAACAAAGATTATGGGATCAAAAAATTGGTTCAGAAATGCAATACCTTCAAGCCAAAACTCAATATGAAAGTTTAGAAAATAATAAAACTGCTCTCGTAAATCAAGCTGCTAAAATGAAGATCAAAGCTCCTTTTTCAGGTATAATTGATGAGATCTTTCCAAAAAATGGTGAATTGGTCAGCTCTCAACTAGCAGTAGTTAGACTGGTAAATCTAGATAAAGTCTATTTAGAAGCTGATGTTACCGAAACTTTTTTGCCATATATCAAAAAAGGCAATGAGGCTTTGATTAGTTTCCCTTCAATTCATACTGAAATGAAATCAGAAATTTCACAAGTGGGTAATATTATCAATCCGAATAATAGAAGTTTTAAAGCCAAAATAAATATTGAAAATAAAAATAATTTAATTAAACCAAATCTATTAGCAGATATAAAAATTAAAGATTTTGAAGAAAATGGCATTGTAATACCTTCTTCACTTATTCAAAAAGATAAAGATCAAAATAATTTTGTTTTTATTGTTCATAAAAATAATACTGATCATAAAGTTTCAAAAAAAATAATTATAGTTTCAAAAGAGTACGATCAAAAATCACTCATTATTGAAGGATTAAAAGTGAATGATACAATTGTAAATAAAGGTTCAAGAATAGTAAAAGAAGGCGAATTGGTTAAAATAATAAATTAAATTATTGCTTAATTTCTGAAAAAGATCAAAATGAATAAAATACTTAAAGAGTTTAAATTATCTACATGGGCTATAAATAACAGGATGACTGTTTTTGTTATTACTTTCATGATAATTTTTGCAGGAATTTTTTCTTATCAAAATATGCCAAGAGAAGCTTTTCCTGAAATAGTTGTCCCACAAATATTTATTTCAACTCCCTATCCGGGAAACTCAGCTTTAGATATTGAAAAATTAATAACAAAACCCATAGAAAAAGAAATTAACGGTATATCAGGCGTTGATGAAATTATTTCAACTTCTTCTGAAGGATTTTCTATGATCCAGGTTAAATTTAATTTTAATGTAACTCCAACTGAAGCTTTACGCAAAGTAAAAGATAAAGTAGATGCTGCTTTATCTGATAAAGATTTTCCTAAAGATCTACCGGCAGACCCGAATGTTCAGGAAATGAATTTTGCTGAACTAATGCCTATCATGAATATTAACCTTTCAGGTGATTTTTCTTTAGATCAACTCAAAAGATATGGAGAATATTTAGAAGATGAAATTGAAAAAGTGCCTGAAATTTCGAAAGTTGATATCAGAGGTATTCAAGATAAAGAAGTAGAAATTAGCATCGATCTTTACAAGATGGAAATTTCTAAAATTAGTTTTGGTGATATAGAACAAGCTATCCAAAGTGAAAATGTTACCGTTTCTGGAGGGGATCTTCTAGAAAGTGGCATTAGAAGAAACGTCAGAATAATAGGTGAGTTTGAATCGGTAAGAGAAATTGAAGATATTATTGTAAAACAAGAAAAAGGAAATATTGTTTATTTAAGAGATATTGCCAATATAAAATTTAAAGAACAAGAAAAAACAAGTTATGCCCGAGAATTTTCGCAAACTGTAGTAATGTTGGATGTGACTAAAAGGGGCGGAGAAAATTTAATCAATGCATCTGAGCAAATCGATGTTATTTTAGCAGATGCACAAAAAAATATTTTTCCATCAAATCTTAATATTACAAAAACAAACGATCAAACCAATGACACCAAAACCATGGTATCTGATCTTGAAAATAGTATAATTTTAGGTGTAATTTTGGTTGTTTTGGTTTTACTTTTCTTTTTGGGAATTAGAAATGCTCTTTTTGTAGGAATTGCAATACCACTATCTATGTTTATCTCATTTATTATATTAAATATGATGGGTGTTACCTTAAATATGATGGTATTATTTTCATTAGTATTGGCTTTAGGAATGTTGGTTGACAATGGAATTGTTGTGGTTGAAAATGTATATAGATTACTCGATGAAGGTTATTCAAAAATTGATGCAGCAAAATATGGTGTTGGTGAAGTTGCCATGCCTATTATTGCATCAACCGCTACTACCTTAGCAGCCTTTTTACCTTTGGCATTTTGGACTGGTATGATGGGTGAGTTTATGAAGTTTTTACCCATTACATTAATAATTGTTCTTGGTTCATCATTATTTGTAGCATTGGTAATAAATCCAATGTTGACCTCTGTTTATATGAAAATTAAAGAGGATGATGTCAACTTTAAAAAAATGTTTAAATACAGTTTAATATTTATAGGCATTGGTATTGTATTCATTGTTACGGGCATTTCTACAAAATTAAAATATTTAAATGTAATTGGTTTACTTATGGTTATTGGAGGAATATTACCTATTGTAATTACTAAATTCCTTACACCAGCTACCATTTGGTTTCAAAAAATGCTTTTACCTTATTTAGAAAATATCTATGAAAAAAATTTAAGATTCGCCTTAAAAGGAAAAAATGTTTATAAATTTTTCTTCGGAACATTTGGTTTACTAATACTGGCCATAATATTATTTGGCATTTTCCCTCCAAAGGTTTTGTTTTTTCCTGAAACTCCTCCAAAACAAGTATATGTTTATATTGAATATCCTATAGGAACTGATATTGAAGTAACTAATGAATTATCAAATGAAATTGAAAACAAGGTTCAAGATTATATTAAAAAATATGAAGTTAACGGTGAAAATTTCTTAGTGACTTCTGTAATTGGCCAGGTTGGAGAGGGAACTAGTGACCCTAATCAAGGCCCTCAGGGAGGAACTACTCCTAACAAAGCAAGAATCACTGTAGATTTTGTAAAATTTATAGAAAGAAATGGTATACATACCAAGGCAGTTTTAACAGAAATTAGAGATATACTTCATGGTTATCCTGGTGTTAAAATTACTGTTGATCATCCAAAAAATGAACCACCAACAGGCGCTCCTGTTAATATTGAAGTAAGTGGTGATAATTATGAAGAGTTAATAAACACTTCAGAAAATATTAGAAAATTTATAAACAATTCTAATATTCAAGGAATTGAAGAATTGAAATTAGATATCGATCAGGATAAACCTGAATTACCAATAATTGTTGACCGACAAAAAGCAAGACGTTTAGGTGTTTCTACCGGACAAATAGGTATGGCTATTAGAACTTCGCTTTATGGTAAAGAAATATCAACCTATAAAGATGATGAAGATGATTATCCGATTAATTTAAGGTTAATGGATCAGTACCGTTATGATAAAAACGCTCTTATCAACCAAAAAATTACTTTTAGAAATCAAAATACAGGTAAAATTGTTCAGGTACCTGTTAACGCAATTGCTAGAATGGAAAAATCTTCTACGTTCAGTGCGGTTAAAAGAAAAGATTTAGATAGAGTAATCACTGTTTATTCTAATGTACTTGAAAACTATAATGCCACCGAAGTTAATAATCAAATTAGAGCTTCTTTAGAAAATTTCAATCTCCCAAAAGATATTAATGTAACCTTTACAGGTCAACAAGAAGAACAGGCAAAACAAATGGAGTTTTTGAGTACTGCACTTTTAATAGCTGTATTTTTAATATTTTTAATATTAGTTGCGCAATTTAATTCGGCTTCTACACCAATTATCATTTCACTATCAGTATTATTAAGTTTAATTGGTGTTTTATTTGGTTTGATTATTTTTAGAATGGATTTTGTTGTAATGATGACCATGATCGGAATTATTTCTCTTGCAGGTATTGTTGTAAATAACGCCATCGTTTTAATTGATTATACAAACCTAGTATTACAAAGAAAAAGTATTGAACAAGGAGTAGATGAAAAAGAAGCAACTATGGATCTGGTTTACGAAAGTATTATTGAAGGTGGCAAAACAAGATTAAGACCAGTTTTATTAACAGCAATTACAACCATTTTAGGATTATTACCTTTAGCACTTGGTATTAATATTAATTTCATGACTTTATTTACTGAGTTTGATCCTCAATTTTATATCGGTGGTGAAAATGTAGCTTTTTGGGGGCCAATGTCATGGACAATCATTTTTGGGTTAACTTTTGCAACTTTTTTAACTTTAATTGTTGTACCGGTGATGTATTTTATTCAACATAGAATTAATTATAGATTTAAAGTAAAGAAAATAAAAGCGATTAACTAAAACCAAAAACCTAGGTTAAAAAACCAATACTTTTTATTTGTTTCGGGAGACCATGTATATTTTATTTCTATGGGACCAATAAAGGTATCAATACCATAACCAAAAGCATAACCTGTTTTAGTATCTGCAAAAATTGATCCTCCATTCCATAGATCATCTTCAACTCTGGCAAAATTTCCTGTAAAAGAAATATAATTTTTCTTATAAACTTCATATCGAATGGATAAAGCTGAAAATAAAAAAGAACTACTATTTAAATCAGCAGTATTATAGCCATAAAAAGGTACAAAAGTATTAATGAAATTTTCATTATTTCCCCCTAAATGATAATCGTGTATTGTATTACCATTAGACCCAATAGTAATTCCTGCATCAGATTTTAAATGTAATGTTAATTTATCAAAAAATGTATAGGCATAACCAATTTTTCCATATAATTGTGAAAATGATTTAAAATTATTATTGTAATCTGAAGATAATAAATATACTTTATAATTGGCATCTAAGTAAAACCCTTTTTTTGGAGCGTAATTTTTGTTATATGAATCAAAAGTGGCTTTTGCAAAAACATCAAAATAATTACTTTTATCAATATGATTTTTTTCCGTTTCATTATCAATTATCTCTTCATAAAAAACATTTAAATATTTATCTTCTGCTCCAACTCTTAAAGCAATTTTATTTGTGAAAGTTTTTTGAATAAATAATTGAGTAGTAAAATCAATATATTTAATAGGAATCTTAACACCTAAGCCCTGTTGTTCTATTCCTACAGGTACAAATACTGTTGCAATATTCTGACTAAAGGAATTATACCTTGTATTTAATCCAAAACTCCAATTAAAACCGTTGTCTAAAAAATAATCAATATTGTATCTAAATTTATCACCAATTACAAAATCAGCTGATAAAAAATCATTTTTAAATAAAGCATGTTTTTTTGTAATATTTAATAAGATTCCTGTTTTATATAGATCATCATAATGTATACCAAATTGTAAATAAGTAGATACTTCATTCTCAATTAATTTAAGTAAAACCTTTGTTCCTCCCTGAACAGGAAAAAACCTATATTGAATACTTTCAAAATTTCCAGTTGCAGATAAAGCATTAATACCATCAACAAATTTCTGCTGGCTAATAGTTTCGCCTTCGATGAATTTAAGTTTATCAATACAATAGTTTTCAGTATAATTTTTATTACCATTAATTTCGACCTCTTTAATTGTTATGTATTCATTTAACACAAAAGTATTAATCTTATTATGGTGTTTGTCTTTAGTTTGTTTACCTGCAATTTTTTTTAATTCTTCAAATTGTTCTCTAGCTACCTTTTCTCCTTCACTAACAATCTTATCCTTTTCATTAAATGAGAAATCATTAAACTCTGACATATCAGGTTTTAAGTAAACATCGGTTAATTCCTTTTTTTCTTCAAAATTATTAAACATCTGAAAACCTACAATTTGCATTAAGATCATTGGAACTGAATTTAAATCATCCATCCTATGTAAATTTCCTTGAACATCAACCCCTATAATATAATCAACCCCTTTAGCTTTTAATTTATTAACCGGAAAATTATCAACAATACCACCATCAACCAACATTTTACCATCAATTTCTGCAGGAGTTAATAAACCCGGAAAAGAGCCACTAGCTCTAATTGCTTCTGGTAAAAACCCTTGATCAAGTACAACTTCTTTACCCGTTTCTAAATCGGTTGCAATACATAAAAACGGAATTGGAAGTTTACTGAAATCTTCAATATCATGAACATGTTTTGTTAATTGTGAAAAAAGATTAAAAACATTTTGACCTCTGGATATTGCAGTTGGTAATCCAATTTTTTTATTGTATATAGGTAATGTTAATGCATATTTGTTTGCGTTTTCCTTTTGATAAAAAGAATTTGCTTTTCTTGATTTGTCATCTCTTATTATAACATCAAAATCGTGAACATGTAAAATTGAATCTAATTCATGAGCATTATAACCTGAAGCATATAAACCTCCAATTATTGCTCCCATACTTGTACCAGCAATATAATCAACTCTAATTCCTGCTTCCTCTAGTATTTTTAAAACTCCAACATGTGCAAACCCTTTAGCACCTCCTCCACTTAATACCAAACCAACTTTTACATCATCATTAGGTTTAAGATCTTGTTGAGCAAAAACATAAGATGTAAAGAGTAATAAAAATATTAAAAGGTTTTTCTTCATAATCTTTAAAACGCTAAAGGCTCTTTTTTATTGATGATAATGATTAAATATTTTGGATGCCTTATCTTTTCCTATAATTTTTACTAAATCCTCTAAAGAAGTCTCCTGAATTCTTTTAACAGATTTATACTTTTTTAATAAACTCAAAATAGTTTTTTCACCTATTCCATTAATATTTGACAGTTCCGATTGAATTGCGCCTTTACTTCTTCTATTTCTATGATGTGTAATTCCAAATCTATGTGCTTCATTTCGCAATTGCTGAATAATTTTTAATGTTTCTGATTTCTTATCCAAATATAAAGGTATTGGGTCATCCGGATAATAAATTTCTTCTAATCTTTTTGCAATTCCAATAATGGCAATCTTTCCTCTTAATCCTAAAACTTCTAGGCTTTTTAATGCCGAATTCAGCTGACCTTTACCTCCATCAATTACAATTAATTGTGGTAAATCCTGATCTTCATCTAAAAGCCTTTTATACCTCCTATGAACAACTTCTTCCATAGACGCAAAATCATCTGCACCTACAACCGATTTAATATTGAAATGCCGATATTCTTTTTTACTGGGTTTCCCATTTTTAAAAACAACACAAGCAGCAACAGGGTTTGTTCCCTGAATATTTGAATTATCAAAACATTCAATATGCCTTGGTTCATTAGTTAGACGCAAATCCCCCTGCATTTGTTTCATTATTCTTTTAATATGTCTCTCAGGGTCTATAATTTGAATTTGTTTAAATTGTTCTTGTCGGTAATATTTTGCATTTCTTAGGGATAGATCAACAATTCTTTTTTTATCTCCTAACTTAGGCACAGTCACTTTAATATTTTCACCAACATCAACTTTGAAAGGGACATAAATTTCTTTTGAAAAAGAATTAAATCTTTGCATTATCTCAACAATAGCCAATTCTAATAATTGCTTATCACTTTCATTCAATTTCTTTTTAAATTCGGCTGTATGAGATTGGATAATGGCTCCATTAGAAATTTTTAAAAAATTGACATATGCATAAGTTTCATCAGAAATTATAGAAAAAATATCAACATTTGTAATTGATGGATTTACAATTGTTGATTTTGACTGATAATTGTCTAATAGATCAATTTTACTTTTAATTTTATGAGCTTCTTCATATTCGGATTGATCAGCAAGATCATACATCAATAATTTAAATCTTTTTATAGAAGATTTAAAACTACCTTTTATAATATTTCTAATTTCGTTTATATCATTTTGGTAATCAGATTCATTTTGCAATCCCTCACAAGCACCCTTACAATTTTTAATATGGTATTCTAGACATATCTTATATTTTTTATTTTTAATATTTTGAGGTGATAAATTATAATTGCATGTTCGCAAAGGGTACAATTCTTTGATCAATGATAAAAGAGCTCTAACTGTTCTTACTGATGTATAGGGCCCAAAATACTCTGAACCATCTTTAATAATATTTCTTGTTAAAAAAACTCTTGGAAAAGCTTCTTTTTTAATACAGATCCATGGATATGTTTTATCATCTTTTAATAATATGTTATAACGAGGTTGATATTTTTTTATTAGATTGTTCTCTAAAAGTAAAGCATCTGTTTCTGTCTCAACAACAATATGTTTAATATCAGATATCTTATTTACTAAGACTCTTGTTTTACCATATTCATGATTCTTTGTAAAATAAGAAGCAACTCTTTTTTTTAAATTTTTTGCTTTACCTATGTATATTATCTTTCCATCCTTATCAAAGTATTGATAAACTCCGGGGGTTTCTGGTAATGTTTTTATGATAACTTTTAAATTCAAAATTTAGGTATTTCAAATACGAAATTATCCATTAACTGGGTATCTGTTTCATCAACAACTTCCCAACCTAAAATATTTGATAATTGGTACATTTTTTTCAATTCAATTACTAATCTTTCCTTGGCATTTTCTACTAAATCACTTACTTCAGCAGTTTGTTTAATTTTATCAATACTTTTTTTGTTGATCTTGTTTAATTCTTCTTTATCAAAAGTATTAAAAGTACTTTGCTGAAGGTCAAAATATTTAACCTGGGGAATAATAGTAATCTCTTCTTTTGGAATTGATTTGATAATAATTTTTTTATGGATTGAATCAATTTCTAAATCCATTAAATTTAAATCAAAAAGAACTTGTACTCTTGCATTAACAGTTACAATCACACTTTTCTTAAATTCAAAAGTGTCATAAAAATATTTTTTTGCATCCTGAAAATTGTATACTTCACTAAAAATTCCTTCTGATACAATCAACTTATTCATATTTTTAACACTTTGTATTATAACTTGAATATCTTCGTGTGTTTCTTGTGTCTTTTCATTTTTATAAAATTGTCTGGCTATTAAAAACCCTATCAAACCAACTAAAATAAATAAACTAATTCTTTTCATTCTTATAAAATTAATTGAATTTACTCTTGTAAAAATAAGTAAAAAACAAATTTATAATTCGTAAATTTACCATCTATTTTTTATATATAATTACACATATAATAATTATTAATATCTATAAATGAAATATTGGAAAAAACTTACGCATAAAGAACGTCAAGACAGAATTGAAAAAGCACTATCAGAAAATGTAGATTTTTCTCAAGATACTTCATTAGGATATCCTGCATCAAAATTAGATGAAAGAGTTTTTTATAGTGATGCTCCTTTTTTAAAAGATGCTCCTTCATTAAAAACATATGTTGCCAATCCAAACCATATTGGCTGTCATACTTTTGGAACTTCTGAAGTTGCTTTTAAAGGTACGCAAGAAATTGAGCGTGAGGTTTTAAAAGTATTGGCTGTAGATGTTTTTAAAAGTAAAGAAGATGAATTTGACGGATATATAGCTCCGGGAGGCACCGAAGCAAATATTCAAGCCATGTGGGTATTTAGAAATTATTTTATCAACAAACACAATGCAAAAAATAATGAAATTGCAATTTTAGCTTCCGAAGATACTCATTATTCTATCCCAAAAGGATCAAATGTGTTGAACATTAAATTATATTCTATCCCTGTTAAATTTGAAAACAGAGTTATTGATGAAATTGCACTCAAAAAAATTGTTAGCAATGCTGTTCAAGAAGGGAAAAAATATTTTATCATCATTTCTAATATGGCTACTACTATGTTTGGGTCAGTAGATAATCCAGATACTTATACTAATTTATTAGAAGAATTAAATCTTCATTATAAACTTCATATTGATGGTGCTTATGGTGGTTTTGTTTATCCTTTTAGCAATAAAAAATCTACAATAAATTTTGCCAATCCAAAAATATGCTCAATAACTATTGATGCTCATAAAATGCTTCAAGCACCTTATGGCACCGGCGTTTATTTAAGTAGAAAAGGATTAATTGAAAATGTTTTAACCAAAGAAGCTGAATATGTTGAGGGAATGGATCTAACACTTTGTGGAAGTAGATCGGGAGCAAATGCTGTTGCTTTTTGGATGATATTGTTTACTTATGGCCCTTTTGGATGGTATGAAAAAATTAGTGTACTGCAAATGCGAACAGATTGGTTTTGTAAACAATTAAACGAATTGGGTGTCAAATATTTTCGTGAAGAAAAAATGAATATCGTAACCATACACGCCAAATATATTCCGGAAGAAATGGCCGAAAAATATCATTTAGTACCTCAAAAACATAATGAAGCAAATAAGTGGTATAAGGTTGTAATTATGGATCATGTAGAAATTGACAATTTACTACAGTTAATAAATGCTCTTAAAGAAATTCATTAGTCATTTTTCTTTGGAAATGCTTTCTTGTTGAACACAATCAATAAAGCAACTCCTATACTAATTGCTGAATCGGCAATATTAAAAACAGGATCAAAAAAGGTAAAATGTCTGTTTTCAAAAAAAGAAAAATATTTTCCTCCAAAAAATGGTAACCAATCCGGTAATGTAAATTGTATATTAGGTATCCATTCCGGTAGCATCATATCAATTAATGGAAAGTATAACATATCAACCACTTTACCATGAAATAACGAACTATAACCTCCTTCAGAAGGTAAAAACGTAGCAAGTTTACGGTAGCTATCACTAAAGATCTCTCCATAAAAAACTGAATCTATAATATTACCTAATGCCCCTGCAAAAATTAAAGATATCGCAGTCAATAAAATTTTTGAAGATTTATTCTTTATTGCGTCGTACAACCAATAACCTATTCCGGTTATTGCTACCAATCTAAATAAAGTTAGGAATAATTTTCCTGATTTTCCACCAAATTCTTTTCCCCATGCCATCCCATTATTCTCCAAAAAGTGTATTCTAAACCAATCTAATCCAAAAACTTTGATCTCTTCACTTAGAACAAAATGTGTTTTAATATAAATCTTACTAATCTGATCTAATAATAAAATTATAATAATTAAAATGATTGATTTTTTCAACGGGACTATTATTTAACTTTTGATACTATCTTTTCAATAAAAATATTTGACTTAATGGCAATAATATATAGCTCATTTTTAGGTTTATTAATTACCCCTTTTATTTTTTATCATTATTTAAAACATTATTAAAAGGATCGTCTTTTTTATAAACTCTAAATCTTTATTAACATTAACTATTATATTCTGCAAATTGCAATAAAATCAAGTTCAATATAAACTTGTTTTGAATTGGTTAATAAAGTTTTATTAACTTCATTTTGAGCAGATAAGTTTAAAACAAAAAGTAACAGATTTAATAAAAGTGCTTTTTTTAACAATTTTATTGATTTCTTTTTGCTTCAATACTCAAAGTTGCATGTGGAACTAATTTTAACCTTTCTTTTTGTATTAATTTACCTGTTACACGACATATGCCATAGGTTTTATTTTCAATACGCAAAAGAGCATTATTTAAATCACGTAAAAACTTTTCCTGACGTATTGCTAATTGAACATTGGCTTCTTTAGACATGGTTTCTGAACCTTCTTCAAAAGCTTTGAATGTTGGTGAAGTATCATCTGTACCATTATTAGTGTCGTTTTTATACGAACTATTAATCAACACTAAATCTTCATTGGCTTGTCTAATTTTTTCTTCAATTATTGCTTTAAATACTTCTAATTCTTGGTCTGAATATCTTACTTTATTTTCTGTCATGATATTAAACTTTTTCAATAAATAACATTGTCTTTACATCGTCAAATTCAATGTTATTTCCATTAATAATTTCTTCTTTTAAGATTAACTCTTTCGTTAATGTTTCATTTTTGATATAATCGGCATTATCTTGAACAGCTTTATCAATAATTCCATCTTTCTTAAGATATAATTTAATTTTATCTGTAACTTCTAATCCCGAATCCTTTCTCAGATTTTGAACTCTATTGACCAATTCACGAGCAATTCCCTCATTTTTTAGATCATTTGATATAGTAACGTCTAAAGCTACTGTTAAATTGCCTTGATTAGCAACTAACCATCCTTCAATATCTTGAGTAGAAATTTCAACTTCATCAATACTAATGGTTTCATTTTTACCATTTATATTTATTTGAATGTTACCTTCTATTTCAATCTTAGCAATATCTTCATTTGAAAGCGTTTGTAATGCTGTAATTACAAAACGCATATCTTTTCCAAATTTCGGCCCTAAAATTTTAAAATTTGGTTTAATACTCTTTACTATAATACCCTTTGTATCATCAATAATTTCTACTTCTTTTACATTCACTTCAGTACTGATCAAATTACGAACGGCTTCAATATCATTTCTATCTGTTTTATCTAAAACAGGTATCATAATCCTTTGCAATGGCTGACGCACTTTAATCATTTCCTTTTTACGCAATGACAAAACCATAGATGAAATGGTTTGAGCCTTTTGCATTTTTCTTTCTAAAGATGAATTTATCAAAGAACTATCTGCTTTAGGGAATTTTGCCAAATGTACAGAACTAAATTTATTTTTTGAAGTATTTTTTGTTAAATCTCTATACAAATTTTCCATAAAAAATGGAGCTATTGGAGAAGCCAATTTTGCAACATTTAACAAGCATGTAAAGAGTGTTTGATATGCAGAAATCTTATCTTCCTGATACTCACCTTTCCAAAAACGCCTTCTACTTAATCTCACAAACCAATTGCTTAAATTTTCAGTAACAAAATACTGAATTCCTCTTGCGGCTTTAGTTGGTTCGTAATCTTCAAAATATTTTTCGGTATTTTTAATAAGCGTATTCAATTCAGATAAGATCCATCTATCAATTTCTGGTCTTTTTTCTATAGCAATATCTTCTTCAGCATAAGTAAAATTATCAATATTGGCATAAAGTGAAAAGAAAGAATATGTATTGTACAATGTACCAAAGAACTTTCTTTTAATTTCATCTACACCTGCTAAATCAAACTTTAAATTATCCCATGGGTTTGCATTAGAGATCATATACCATCGCGTTGCATCTGGACCATAATTTTTCATAGTTTCAAAAGGGTCAATAGCATTTCCAAATCTTTTCGACATTTTCTTACCACTTTTATCTAAAACTAAACCGTTAGAAACAACATTTTTATATGAAACTGAGTCAAAAATTGTAGTACTAATAGCATGTAAGGTATAAAACCAGCCTCTGGTTTGATCAACTCCTTCTGCAATAAAATCGGCTGGAAAGAAAGAATTTCCATCGATTTTTTCCTTATTTTCAAATGGATAATGCCATTGAGCGTAAGGCATTGCCCCTGAGTCAAACCAAACATCAATCAAATCAGATTCTCTTTGCATAGGTTTCCCTGAAGGAGAGACCAAAACAATATCATCAACAACATTTTTATGAAGATCAACTTTTTCATAATTCTCTTCACTCATATTACCAATTTCAAAATCGGCAAAAACATTCTCTTGCATAAATCCTTTTTCAACAGATTTTTGCATTTCATTCTTTAATTCTTCAACAGATCCGATAATTATCTCTTCTGTACCGTCTTCTGTACGCCAAATTGGTAATGGTGTTCCCCAAAAACGAGATCGTGATAAATTCCAATCATTAGCATTTTGTAGCCAATTACCAAATCTACCTACTCCTGTTGATGCCGGTTTCCAATTAATCGTTTGGTTTAATTGGTACATTCTATCTCTTACATCAGTAACTTTTATAAACCATGAATCTAAGGGATAATATAAAATTGGCTTATCAGTTCTCCAACAATTAGGGTAACTATGCTTATATTTTTCTACTTTAAAAGCTTTGTTTTCTACTTTTAACCTAATTGCTAATTCAATATCAACCGATCTTTCAGGAAATTCACCATTTTCATAATATTCATTTTTAACATATTTACCGGCATGTTCTCCCATGTGCTTCGTAAATCTACCTTGTAGATCAACCAAAGGCACGGGGTTATTGTTATCATCTAGAACAAGCATAGGGGGAACCTCTGGTTTTGCTTGTTTTGCCACCAAAGCATCATCTGCACCAAAAGTAGGTGCTGTATGAACAATTCCTGTACCATCTTCAGTTGTTACAAAATCTCCGGCTATAACTCTAAATGCATTTTCGGCATTTTGATAGGGTAAAGCATAAGGTAACAGTTGTTCATATTTTATTTCTAACAAATCTTTACCTTTAAGAGTGTTTACAATAAAATATGGTATTTTTTTATCTTCACTTTTAAAAGATGTTAATTCAGATTCATTTTCAACCTCATAAAATTTCTTATCAAATTGGGTTTTTAATAAGACTTTAGCTAAAACTACGGTAATAGGTTCAAAAGTGTATTGATTGAATGTTTTAACAGCAATATAATCAATCTTTTTTCCTACTGTCAAAGCTGTATTTGAAGGCAATGTCCATGGTGTTGTTGTCCATGCTAATAAATAAATATCTCCTTCAATATCTTTTAAAGTAACGGGTAATGTATCCTTTAATGCTTTAAACTGGGCAACAATTGTTGTATCAGTAATATCTTGATAAGTTCCTGGTTGATTTAACTCATGAGAACTTAAACCAGTACCGGCCTTTGGCGAATATGGTTGAATTGAATAACCTTTATATAACAATCCTTTGTTATACATCTGCTTTAAAAGCCACCAAAGTGTTTCCATATACTTTGGTTTGTAGGTAATATACGGATCTTCCATATCTACCCAATAACCCATTTTACGAGTTAAATCCTCCCAAACATCACTATATTGCAATACTGCTTTTTTACAAGCGCTATTATACTCTTCAATACTAATAGTTTTTCCAATATCTTCTTTGGTTATACCCAATTCTTTTTCAACACCTAATTCAATTGGTAAACCATGGGTATCCCAACCAGCTTTTCTTTTAACTTGAAATCCTTGTGACGTTTTATATCGACAAAAAATATCTTTAATGGTTCTTCCCATTACGTGGTGAATACCTGGTAAACCATTTGCTGAAGGGGGCCCTTCATAAAAAACAAAAGATTTTTTACCTTCACGTGAGCTGATACTTTTTTCAAAAATATCATTATCATCCCAATAGTTTAAGATTTCATCTGCTACTTTTGTAAGATCAAGCCCTTTGTATTCTCTAAAATTATTACTCATTATTCTGCAAATTCTAATAAATTTGCAAAAATACATATTTTCTCTCTTTTTACAGTAAAATCATTAAAAAAAGCATCCCTATATTTTAAGGATGCTATTTTGTGTTAAGTAAAAAATATAAAAACTATTTTGCTATTACTATAAATTCTGTTCTACGGTTTTGTAAATGCTCAATTTCTGTACACTTCACATTATTCTTACAATGATTGATCAATTTCGTTTCTCCATATCCTTTTCCGGTAATCTTCTTTTGATCAGCTCCTAAAGCTATCAAATAGCTTACAGTTTCTGCTGCTCTCCTTTGGGTTAATCTTAAATTATAAGCATCTGGGGCTCTTGCATCTGTATGTGCTCCAAATTCTATTACCATATTTGGATATTTCTTCATTAACCTAACCACTTTTGCCAATTCATCTTTAGATTCATCCCGTATTTCTGCTTGATTCAATTCAAACTCAATTGGAACAATATTCAACATCTCTTTATTGTCAACAACTACAAATTCTTTTTCTTCTAGAGCAATTTTTAATTCATTATTATAACCATTTTCTTGACTTGTTTCAATAGTTTTTTCAAAATCAAAATAACCAAATTTACCTCCTGTAATCTTATAACTTTTTCCACAATCAAGTTCAAACTTAAATCTACCATCTTTCAGGGTTTCAATCCTTCTGATTTTTTCTCCATTACTATCATAAAGAGTTGCAAAAGCATTTTGAATAGGTGAACCTGTAATTTTATCTACAATTACACCTGTAGCAATTTGATCACAAATTGGATTAATTGTTTCTTGTTTAAATGAATAAATATCATCATCACCTTTACCTCCACTTCTATTTGAAGAAAAATAACCTTTTTGAGTTTCGTTGTTGATAATAAAAGAAATATCATCATTACGACTATTCATGGGTTTTTTTAAATTTATTGGTTTCGTTATAGATTGATCAAGTTTTGTCATATAAATATCAAAACCACCTGAACCACCGGGTCTGTTTGAAGAGTAGTATAATATATTCCCATCAATATATGGTGTATATTCTTTATATTTTGAATTAACAGTATTTCCTAAATTTATTGGTGTGCCGTAATGATCTTGATTAACTACTACAACATATAGATCTGTATCTCCAAAACCTCCAGGCATGTTTGAAGTAAAATATAGCTTTGTTCCTTCTTTATTTAATACCGGATGCCCTGTATCATAATCATCACTATTAAAAGGCAATGTTTTAAAATTTGTCCACTGACCATTTTTACCAATAGTGGCTCTAAATATTTTAATGCTATTTGATTTTAATTCTCCATGCAAATAATTGTTAGATGTAAAATAAACTTCAGTTAAATCAGGTGAAAACGTAACTAAGGCATCATGATATTTTGAATTTACAGCCCGTGAAAATGGTTTTACATGTTCAATTTCACCATCTGGTTTTACATCTCCAATATATAAATCTAAAAACGGTTGGTCATTTCCATCCCATTTTTTATTTGAGATACTATTACCTCTAGAAGAAGAAAAAACAATTTTATTTTTACCAAAGAAAGTAGTTCCAAAATCACTGTTCTCTGTATTTGCTTTTAAGTTTTTAACACTATAACTAGGCGCTGTTAATTGTGCAGAAACAGGAATTAAATTTATTATTAATAAAATTATAAATAAGTTTTTCATTATTGATGTTATTCATTAATTAACAATTTTTTTATAAAAATAATATTATAAAAAAGCCAACGAATTTTCGAAGGCTTTTATTTTAAAATGTTATTAATAATTTACATTTTTAAAATCACAAACTCTGTACGTCGGTTTTTTGCATGTTCAGCTTCAGTACATTTAACACCGTCTGAACATTGGTTTATTAATTGCGTTTCACCATAACCTTTTCCTGTAATTCTAGTTGCATCAATTCCGTTACTAATAATATAACTTACTGTTGACTTAGCTCTTCGGTCAGATAACCAAATATTATACCCTACAATACCACGTGAATCAGTATGTGAACCAGATTCAATAATCATATCAGGATATCTGTTCATTAAATCAACTACTTTATCTAGCTCATACTTGGCTTCTTTAGTAAGGTATGATGAATTTAATTCAAAATAAATTGGTTCAATATTTACAACATAAGTACTTGGTCTAACTTTTACAATTTCATCAGGAAGTTCTTCAGGTAAACCTTCAGGTACAATTTCTGAAGCAATAATAATATCTCCAGTACCTAATAAAATTAATAATTTAGTATTTTTATTAGCTTCATTATTAGTTGTAAACAATTTTGTTTGTGATGTATATCCTTCTTTTTGTCCTTCTAAATTGTATGTTGTTTCACATTCAACTTTGAGAGAAAAAGTACCATCGTCATTAACAACAATATTATTAATTTCATTATTTATAGAATCTTTTAATACAATATTGGCACCTTTAATAAGTTCCATTGTATTTTTGTCTTTCACTTCTCCTGTAATTAATTGTTTACACTTAAAACTAACAGGTTCTTCTTCAATAAACGAAAAAATATCGTCATCTCCTTTACCCCCGGCTCTGTTTGAAGAAACATAACCTTTACGTGTATTTGAATTTATTATAAAGGCAAAATCATCTGCATTTGAGTTTATTGGTTCATTTAACAGAATAGGGTCATTAACAATACCTGTAACTTCAACAGCATATACGTCTAAAGCTCCAAAACCTCCAGATCTATTAGAAGAAAAATACAAAATGTTATTATCAATAAATGGGAATAACTCTTTTGAAGTTGAATTAATATCTGATCCTAAATTTTTAGGCTCACCAAAACCGGTTTCATTAATCTCTGATTTATAAATATCTGTTTGACCTATAGACCCTGGCATATCAGAAACAAAATATAGTGTTCTTTCATCAGTACTTAATGCAGGATGGCCAACTGAATATTGTACATTGTTAAAAGGCATTGGAATTACATTAACCCATTCTCCTTTTTCATTAACTGATGCCTTAAACATAGCCAAATTGGTCATTTCCTTAGAGTCTTTTGCAAGTTTTTTCTTGTAATAATTATTTCTTGTAAAATAAACTGTTTTTTTATCTTTTGTAAAAACTACATCGGCTTCGTGATAACGGGTATTTACATCTCCTTTTAATGCTTGTGTATTGTAAAGTTCACTGTCTTCTGCAATATTTGAGATGTATAGCTCTAAAAAACGCTGATTATTTTCAGTCCATACTTCATTAACTATAGTAATTCCTTTCTTAGGTGTAGCGAAAACCAAATTGTTTTCACCAAAAAATGAAGTTCCAAATTCAGAATTTTCAGTATTTTCATCAATGTTTTTGACTAAATATTTTCCCGATCCTTCTTGTGCAGATAAAAATCCTATACACAAAACAAGTGCATAAAAAAATAAATTTTTCATATTTCCCCTTTTTTTATTTTAACTATAACTTATCCTATAACAATCGGATAAATATTTCCTAGAAAAATCTAGGTGATTTTAAATTACCCTTAGATAAGTCAATATCATAAAGTAATATTATTTCATGTGAACCTCCAGGACTTATATTTGAAAAGTTTGAAATGGTATGATCATAAGCATATCCAATTCTGAAGTCAGGGGTTACTGCAAAATTGATTAATCCACTTACTGAATCATCCCATCTATAACTCGCTCCAATTTCAATTCGATCATACATTAAAAAATTTGCATTCATATCTATTGAAACAGGTGCCCCTGATACTCCTTTTAACATAACAGAAGGTTTAAATTTCAATGTATTCGATAAATCAAATACATAACCACTAGTTAAAAAATAATGCATCTCTTCAGAAGCTTCAGTTATAATACCACCAGATTTTTCAAAGTGCGTTGATTTAAGTATATTAGGTACCGAAAAACCTACATAAAATTTTTCAGTATAATAAAATATACCCGCTCCAAAATTGGGATAAGTTTCATTTACATTATCTTCAAACAACGGATCGTCTGAATCTTCTGGTAAAATTACAGATAACAAATCAATGTTTTGTAATGTTACACCTCCTTTTAAACCAAATGCCAATCTACCAACATCTGAGGTATTTATAGTATAAGAAAGGTCAGCATATATGTTTTGCTCTTTTACCGGACCAATTTGATCGGCAATTACTGAGAATCCCATACCTACTTTTTTGCCTAATGGAGCGTGTATTGAAAATGTTCCTGTTTTTGGAGCACCTTCTACACTAGTCCATTGTGATCTTCCCAACAATCCTAAACTCAATGTACCTCGCGAACCTGCATACGCAGGATTTACAACGTTCATATTGTACATATATTGTGTGTATTGCGGATCCTGTTGTGCAGAAATATCTGAAAAGCTTAATATTAATCCTAAAACTAAAAGTAGAGTAATTTTTTTCATCTGTCGATCTTATTTTTTTAAAACATTTATTTATAATTACTTAGAATCGAAAATAATTTAAATGTTCAAAAAATTATATTTATTTTATTTATTATAGAACAATTCATTAAATGTTAAATTATTAGGTAGCTTGTTAATTAACAAGCTACCTAACAATATTAATAATTTACATAAACCCATCCTTTTCTTGGTGATTCATTATCATCATTATAGTTAATCATATAAAAATATGTAGCTGCCGGTACTCTTTCTCCGTCATTCAATATCATACTTCCTTTAGCATATCCATCCCACCATTGAGGATCTAAACTTCCATTATTTTCATATCTGTAAACACTATTACCCCATCTATCAAATACTTCCATTGTAAAATTAGGGTATTGAGCCAATCCAGTAACTATAAAAGTATCATTTTTCCCATCACCATTTGGTGAGAATCCGTTTGGTAACAATAATGAATTAAATGATAGCATTGCTGCAGCTGAATATAATTCAGGATTTGGATCACAAGCATAATCAGGTGAAGTTAATAATACTCTATACAGGTTACTTTCTTCTCTACTTCTTGCATCATAAATTGTAAGTGTACTTGTACTAGTACCTGAATATTTATCGCTTTCTTCAACATCAACCCAAGTTGACCCTCTATCAGTACTAACTTGCCATTGATAATATGTAGCATTCCCGGAAACAGTAAAAGTAGCATCATCTCCTAAAGTAATTTCAGTATCTACAGGTTGTGATGTAATATCAGATGCAGATCCCGCTTCTTGGAAATCAAATACACCATTAGTGTTTAAATCATTTGGTGTTGTATAACCATCATCACTGCTTGTAACCTGACCATTAGCATCAATTGTAGGTGGATTTGAAGTACCTAACATATCTGCACCGTTATTTGTAAATCCTGCTTCAGTTACATCCGGACAACCATCATTATCAGAATCTAGATCAATTCTATCAGGTAAACCATCACCGTCTGTATCACCATCACCTTCAACAGTATCTAAAATACCATCATTATCGTCATCAGTATCAATAATATCAAAAATAGTATCGTTATCAGAATCAGGTAATTCATTATAAGTTACTACATCAGAAGGCGTACCAGGGTCACAGGCAAAAGCTATATTATTAACTACTACTCTGTAATCATTGAAATACATATTTATATCTGCATTTGAAACCGTTAACTGATCTGTATTTACACCTGTATAATCTCCTCCTTCAATTAAAGAAGTCCAGGTAGCACCATTATCAGTACTTTCTTCCCATTGATAAGTATCTCCCGTAGTAACAACACTAAATGTTGCTGTATTTCCATAATCGAAATCCTGATCTACAGGCTGAGTAGTAATTGTTGCTGCTACTCCTGCTTCCTGGAAGTCTGGTGTTCCATTGTTATCCAGATCGTTTGGAGTTGTATAACCATCTGTTGCGCTTGTTACCTGTCCGTTGGCATCAACAGTTGGAGGATTTTGATTACCCAACATATCAGCTCCGTTATTTTCAAATCCGGCTTCAGTTACGTCTGAACATCCATCTCCATCTGAGTCTAACGATAAGGAATCTGGGATACCATCTCCATCTGTATCAACTGCTCCGTCTCCTTCATCTGTATCTAAAATACCATCGTTATCATCGTCTAGATCAGCAAGATCCGGAACATTATCACCGTCAGTATCTAATAATGATATAAATCCAGCTGTAGCTGAAGTTGTTACAGGATCACAAGCATAAGCAATATTATTAACATTTACCCTGTATAGATTATCACGCATAGCAACATCTAAATTAGAAATTGTTAAATCTGCAGTTGTTGCTCCGCTGTAATTTCCTCCATCAGTTATTGGTGTCCATGTTGCACCAGCATCTATACTTTCTTCCCATTGGTAAGTATCTGCTGTGGCAGTTACACTAAATGTAGCACTAAGTGTTGGAAATAAATCTTGATCTGTTGGTTCTGTAGTTATTGTAGCTGCAGCTCCTGCTTCCTGGAAGTCTGGAGTACCATTTCCATCTGCATCTGCAGGTGTAGTATAACCATCCGTTCCACTAGTTACTTGCCCATTGAGGTCAACTGTTGGAGAACCATCTCCTAACATACCATTACCATTTACATCAGTGAAGCCTGCTTCAGTTACATCAAAACATCCATCCCCATCAGCATCCAGATCTAGATTATCAGGAGAACCGTCTCCATCTGTATCAATTAAGCCATCTCCTTCATCTGTATCTAATATACCATCGTTATCATCATCTACATCAACAATATCATAAACCCCATCCAGATCAAAATCGTCAGGAGCAAAATATCCTGCTTCAACTGATGTTGTTGTTGGATCACAGGCATAAGCTATATTACTTACTATTACTCTGTATCTATAAGTTAATTTGGTTAGATCGCTATTGGTAACCAATAGATCTGCTAAAGTTGCTCCGGCATAATCGCCACCATCAACTAAAGCAACCCAGGTTGTACCGCCATCTTGGCTCTCTTCCCATTGGTAAGTGTCTGCTGTTGCTACAACACTAAATGTAGAAACTCCAATGATCAAAGGCTGATCTGTTGGTTCTGTAGTTATTGTTGCTGCTGCTCCCGCTTCCTGGAAGTCATAAGTTCCGTTAATATCTAAATCGTTAGGAGTTGTATAACCATCTCCAATAGGTCCTAAAGCATCATCTGTTATAAGTCCGTTGGCATCTACTAAAACAGGGAAATCTCCTAACTCGCCATCTCCGTCTCCGTCTGTAAAACCTGCTTCTGTTACATCAAAACATCCATCTCCATCTGCATCAAGATCTATTCTGTCAGGGTTTCCATCTCCATCCGTATCTCTATCAACTACGCCATTATCCTCATCTACATCTAATATTCCATCATTGTCATCATCTTCATCAACTACATCAAATATGGTATCATTATCAAAATCACCGGGAGTAATAAATGTAACATCTGTTGATTCAGTAACAGGGTCACAAGCATATGCAATATTACTTACCAATACTCTGTACCTGTAATTAACCTTTGTGAAATCAGGAGTTGAAACTGTAAGATCTGCTGTAGTTACACCGGTATAATCACCACCTTCAGCCAAAGTATTCCATGTTATTCCATTATCAATACTTTCTTCCCACTGGAATGATTCATCCCCTGCTGCGAGATCTGTAATAACAGAAAATGTAGAAGATCCGGCTAAAACAAATATCTGATCAACAGGTTCTGTAGTTATGTTTGCTGCTACTCCGGCTTCCTGGAAATCAGGTGTGCCATTTGCATTTAAATCAGCAACCGGTAAAGTGTATCCATCTAAACCACTTGTAACCCGTCCAGTTACTAAATCTACAATTACTGGAATATCTCCTAACATTCCATTACC
>JBDLJB010000002.1:0-160787 GCA_039714555.1 Bacteroidota bacterium | reverse complement strand
ACTACATTTCTCAACTCACGAATATTACCTGTCCAATTAAAATTTTTCAATAAAGCAATAGCCTTTTCATCAAATTGTTTTGTTGCTATTCCTTGCTCAATTGCAATTTTTTCTGCAAAAAAATCAATTAAAAGTGGTATATCTTCTACCCTACTATTTAAAGAGGGTACTTGAATTATGATAACTGCTAACCTGTGGTAAAGATCTTCTCTAAAATTACCCTGTTCAATTTCTTTTTTTAAATCTTTATTGGTAGCAGCAATAACTCTTACATCAACTTTAATATCTTTATCACTACCTACCCTGCTAATTTTATTTTCTTGTAAAACTCGCAAAACTTTGGCTTGTGCAGAAAGACTCATATCTCCTACTTCATCAAGAAAAATTGTACCACTATTTGCTGCCTCAAATTTTCCAGCCCTATCTTTATTTGCCCCTGTAAATGAGCCTTTTACATGCCCAAACAACTCACTTTCAATCAGTTCGGAAGGTATCGCAGCACAATTAACTTCAATCATTGGCCCTTCAGATCTATTACTTTTTTCATGTAACCAATGGGCAACCAACTCTTTTCCTGTTCCGTTTTCACCAATGATCAAAACACGTGCTTCGGTAGGCGCAACTTTATCAATAATTGTTTTAATTTTTAAGATCGACTTACTATTACCGATCATTTCATAGTTTTTACTAATTTTCTTCTTTAACCTCTTATTTTCAATTACCAATTGTTTTTTGTCCAATGCATTTCTTACAGCATTTAACAAGCGATTTAGATCGGGTGGTTTTGAAATATAATCATAAGCACCTATTCGCATTGTATGCACTGCTGTTTCTAATTCGCCATGACCAGAGATCATAATAAAAGGTATTTCAGGTTTGATCTTTAATGACTTTTCCAATACCTCTACACCATCCATCTTAGGCATTTTAATATCACATAAAACCAGATCATAATCTACTTTCTCAATCATTTTATACCCTAACAAACCATCTTCAGCCTCTTCAACCTGATATTTACTATTATCTTCAGAAATTATTTTATTCAATACTCTTCTAATTGCTGACTCGTCTTCAATAATTAAAATTCTAGACATATACTAAATCTTATTTTAAACTTTTACTTTTTACTTTAATACTTCAACCACTTATACAATTCCTTATAATTTACCTTCTTACCATACATCAAAATTCCAACACGATAAATTTTTGCAGCCAACCAAATAACTGCTAAAAAAGTAATGATTAATAAAAATAATGAAAGTGATATTTGCCACCATGGAACTCCAAAAGGAATTCGCATAAGCATCACTATTGGTGAAGTAAAGGGAATCAAAGAAAAAACAGTGGCAACTGTACCATGCGGATCATTGATTACTGTTGCAAAACCTACATAAACACCTATCATTAAAGGCATTAATACCGGCATCATAAATTGCTGAGTATCAGTTTCATTGTCAACAGCAGAACCAATAGCTGCATAAATGGAACTGTATAATAAATAACCTCCTAAAAAGAATAAAATAAACCAAATAAACATACTAAATAAAGGTAATCTTAATATTTCACTTATTGCAAATTGAGCATCATTTGTAGCTACTGATTCCATTTGCTCAGAAGGTATTTGTGAGGTTTGCATACTTGCCATGCCATCCATTCCAAAAAAATAGGAACTGATAATTAATATCAAAAACATTAAAACTGACCATATAAAAAATTGTAATAAACCAGCGCCAGCAGTACCAATAACTTTTCCCATCATTAATTGAAAAGGTTTAACCGAAGAAATGATCACTTCAATTATTCTACTCGTTTTTTCTTCAATAACACTACGCATAACCATGGCACCATAAACAATTATAAACATCATGACTACATAACCAGCACCCATTCCTAATCCAATTTTAATACCATTGACTAATTTTGAAGACTTTTCACCAATATAATTTGAAAGTTTTATATCAACATTAAGATCTGATTGCTCAAGCATTTTTAGATCAATGTTAAATTGCAACATCTTTTCTTTTTCTAATGTTTTCTCTATATCATTTTCTAAGGAAGAAATCAAAACCATGCTTGGTGTTTCCTCAGAAAAAAACTGAATGCTTTCCGCTATTTGATCAATACTATCTATTTTAGGTATAAATAATAATCCATCATGATTTGATTCTTGTACTATTTTTTTTGCTTCAACTAGGTCAACATCTGATAAATCAATATAATTTATGTTATTTCTATCTTTAAAATCATTTTTTGAAAAAAAACTGGAGTTATTAACGTAAGCAACAACATTGGTTTTTTCCATACTGCTTTTTGATAAAAATATTATCAATGCCATCATGCCTATCATCAACAACGGGCTTACAAAGGTCATAATGATAAAAGTCCTGTTTCTTACTTTTGCAAGAAATTCACGTTTAATGATCAGTTTAAGTTTGTTCATACCAATGAGTTTTGATTGACAGCTTGTATAAAAATATCACTAGCAGATGGTATGACCTCTACATAATGATTTATCAAAGCTTTACTATTTAAATATTTTATCAGATCAGTAGAAGTTTCATTATCAGCCAGTTTTATTCTAAGCTTTAAATCATCTTCTAACGATTTAAAACTTGCTTTACTCACATCAAATTTTTGGGAAAGATCTTCAAGAAGAGAATCTTTTTGATCTGTGATCAATCCTACTTCAAAAGAATTCGTTTTAAATTGTTTTTTAATATCTACCAATTTGCCACCTAGAATTTTATTTGATTTATCAATCAAAACAATATGTTCACAAAGTTCTTCAACAGATTCCATCCTATGTGTAGAAAATATTATCGTTGCACCTTTATCCCTTAATTTTAATATTTCATCTTTAATTATATTAGCATTTATTGGGTCAAAACCACTAAAGGGTTCATCAAAGATTAAAAGTTTTGGTTCATGTAAAACTGTGACTATAAATTGGACTTTTTGAGCCATTCCTTTTGAAAGTTCTTCAACTTTTTTATTCCACCAATCACCAATTTCAAATTTATCAAACCAATATTTTAATTTATTCTTGGCATCATTTTTTGACAAGCCTTTTAATTGTGCTAAGTAAATTGATTGTTCACCTACTTTCATACGTTTGTATAATCCCCTTTCTTCGGGTAAATAACCTATATAATGAACATCGTTGGGTTGTAATAAATTTCCGTTAAAAAAAACCTCACCTTCATCAGGCATGGTTATTTGATTGATGATTCTAATAAGAGTGGTCTTTCCTGCACCATTTGGACCGAGTAAACCAAAAATACTTTGCTCTGGCACCTCAATAGAAATATTGTTTAAAGCCCTGAAATCGCCAAAATTTTTAACAATATTTTCAGTTACTAAAATATTATTCATAAATAATTATAAATTTTCCCAAATATAAGGAAATGGAACTAATATGGGAATAGAAAGAAATAAAGATTTAGTAAAAAATTATTTAAGTCTGTCAAGATATTTTTGGTATACCTCTTTTACCATATCTAAGGTAATATTTGGTTTAATAATTCTAACCATTTCAATGATACCATCATTATTATAGAAAATACCTTTGGCAACATCATAACCTGTAACATTTATATTATTCTTAATATCAAAAGTAACTTCTCTAAACTGATCCCAATTTAAGTTTTTTGGAATAATGAAATAATAACGATCCTGAACATTTAAAGATTGATAAATACCCTCAGAAACCTTTTTTAAATGAAAAAATTTGTTTACCCTGATCATTGAATCGGTATCATTACTAATTTTCACATTCCTTGCCAATTCAAATCCCTCTTTTTTATATAATTCTTGTATTTTTGGTATATCAGAATACTCTTCTATTCCTTTCAACCTTATTCCGCTAAATTTCTTTTTCCCTATTGTTATTTCACATTTTGCGCCTTCAATATTCATTGCATTCGCTTCATTAATATTTTTTGTAGCTCTTAAAATACGCTCAAATGAAACAGAATCCTTAGTGATAATCAAAATGCTATTGGGCTTATTTATTTGAGTAAATCTCGTGAAATAAGAAGCTAAAGGACTGGGAAGATTAATAACAAATGTATTTGGTAATTTATTTCTTACTACAGGATTAACTTTTTCTTGCCTGGTTAATTTTCCTATAATTTCATTTTCTTTCATATTATCTAGCTTTAAATTTATTTTCGATTTAAAAATACAAATAACTTATTGGATAAAAAATATTTTTTTTAATTTTACTATGCATGCATAGTATTTTTTTATATCTTTGAAAGATGGAGAAAGTTAAAACCATTGATCATGCATTGAGAGCAACCTGGCAAGCTGTTGCAAAATCCTATAATGAACAGGCATTAAAACATGATACTACAATGGCTACAGCAATGGCTTTACTATATATTGATTATGAAAAAGGTACACCATCAACTTCTTTAGGACCATTAATGGGAATGGAAGCTACAAGCTTATCCAGAATATTGAACAATATGGAAGAAAAGGGTCTTATCTATAGAGAAAAAAATCCTGAAGATGGTCGTAGTGTATTTGTTAAATTAACAGATTTTGGTAAAGAAAAGCGCGAAATTTCTAAGAATTCTGTATTACAATTTAACAATAAAATAAAAGAAAATATTTCTGAAGAAAAATTAGAACATTTTTTTGAAGTAACTGATTTGATCAATAAATTACTAAGTCAAAAAGAAATTTTTAAAGCTGATGTTCGTCTAAAAAAATAAGTCAATTTATAAATAAAACTAAATTTTATCCGTGTGAAAAAAAGATCAATTAAAAAAGTAGCAGTTATAGGTTCCGGAATAATGGGATCGGGAATTGCATGTCACTTTGCCAATATTGGCGTTGAAGTGTTATTATTAGATATTGTTCCACGAGAGTTGAACAAACAAGAAGAAACAAAAGGGCTAACTCTGGAAAGTCCCATTGTTAGGAATCGTATAGTTAATGATAGTTTAAAAGCATCATTAAAATCAAAACCCTCTCCTATCTACAATCAAAAATTCGCTTCAAGAATTACTACAGGTAATCTTGATGATGATCTTCATAAAATAAAAGATGTTGATTGGGTAATTGAAGTTGTGATCGAAAGACTTGATATTAAAAAACAAGTTTTCGAAAATATTGAAAAATACCGAACAAAAGGTACTTTAATTACTTCAAATACTTCTGGAATTCCGATAAAATTCATGAATGAAGACAGAAGTGAAGATTTTCAAAAACATTTTGCAGTAACTCACTTTTTTAATCCTCCTCGTTATTTAAAATTATTTGAAGTTATTCCTGGCCCTAATTGTGATCCTGATGTAACTGACTTTTTAATGATGTACGGTGAAAAATTCTTAGGAAAAACTTCAGTTCTTGCAAAAGATACACCTGCTTTTATTGGAAATAGAATAGGGATTTTTGGTATTATGAGTTTATTTCATGCAGTAAAAGAAATGGGATTAACTGTTGAAGAAGTTGATAAACTTACCGGTCCGGTTATCGGTCGGCCAAAATCTGCAACTTTCCGTACAGTTGATGTAGTTGGTTTAGATACTTTGGTACATGTTGCAAAAGGTTTATATGATAATGTTCCTAAAGATGAAGCACATGACCTTTTCAAACTACCTGAATTTATTCAAACTATGATGGATAATAAATGGTTGGGTAGTAAAACCAAACAAGGTTTTTATAAAAAAACGGTTGATGATAAAGGAAAAAAACAAATTTTAGGATTAGATCTCAATTCACTTGAATATCGCCCTTCTAAAAAAGTTAAGTTTCCAACACTTGAAACAACAAAAAATATTGATAAAGTTATCGATCGTTTTAAAGTATTGGCAAAAGGAAAAGATAAAGCAGGAGAATTTTATCGCAAAAATTTTGCAGCAATGTTTGGCTATGTACAAAACAGGATTCCTGAAATTTCAGATGAATTATACAGAATTGATGATGCAATGAAAGCCGGATTTGGTTGGGAACACGGTCCTTTTCAAATTTGGGATGCTATTGGTATTGAAGATGGAATCAAAATAATGGAAGATGAAGGATATGAAGTAGCCAAATGGATTACTGAAATGCTCAAAAAAAATAATAAATCATTTTACACTGTAAAAGAGGGTGCTAAATATTATTATGATATTCCAAGCAAAACCCAAGTTAAAATTCCGGGACAGGATGCCTTTATTATCTTAGATAATATTCGTGAAGCTAAAACAATTTGGAGTAATAGTGACGCTTCTATTCAACATTTAGGTGATGGTGTTTTAAACGTTGAATTTCAGTCGAAAATGAATACCCTTGGAGGTGGAGTTCTACAAGCAATCAACAAAGGAATCGATTTAGCCGAACAAGAATACGAAGCTGTAATTTTAGGTAATCAGGCAGCAAATTATTCTGTAGGAGCCAATTTAGCAATGGTATTCATGCTTGCCATTGAACAGGAATATGACGAATTAAACATGGCAATCAAATACTTTCAAGATACTGTAATGAGAATGCGTTATTCTTCTGTTCCAACTTTTATAACACCAAGAGGAATGACATTTGGTGGAGGTTGTGAATTGAGCTTACATGCCGACAAAGTAGTGGCAGCTGCAGAAACCTATATTGGTTTGGTTGAATTTGGTGTAGGATTAATACCCGGTGGTGGAGGAAGTAAAGAGATGGCAAAAAGAGTTGCTGATCTTTGGGTAAAAGATGATGTAAAGTTAAATCGATTACGTGATGTTTTTATCAATATTGCAATGGCAAAAGTTGCCACATCAGCATATGAAGCGTATGATTTAGGTTATTTCCAACACAGTAAAGATATTGTTGTTGTTAATGCCGATCGCCAAATTGCTACAGCTAAAAAATATGCGATACAAATGTTAGAAGATGGTTATACGCAACCGGCACCTCAAAAAGTCAAAGTGTTAGGACAACAAGCTTTAGGAATGTTTATGGTTGGAACCGATAGCTTAGTAAGTGGAAGATACGCTTCAGAACACGACCAAAAAATAGCAAATAAATTAGGATATGTAATGGCAGGTGGAGATCTTTCAGAACCTACTGAAGTAAGTGAACAATATTTATTAGATCTGGAACGTGAGGTATTCTTATCGCTATTAGCCGAACGTAAAACTTTAGAACGCATTGAACATACTTTAAAAACAGGAAAACCTTTAAGAAACTAAATTTGAGATATTAGTATTGAGTAATCAGATAAATTATGCATAAAGTTGAAGATCTTAAAATATGGAAAAAGTCTATTGAACTAACAAAATTAGTTTACAGATTAATTGTATTTCTTCCATCTGATGAAAAATATGGATTATTTTCTCAAATTAAAAGAAGTGTAGTCTCAATACCTTCAAATATTGCAGAAGGTGCCGGACGAAGCTCAAATAAAGAATTTAAATATTTCTTGAGTATTGAAAACGGTTCGTCTTATGAACTTCAAAATCAATTGATCTTAACTACAGAATTTAATTTAATTCCTAAAAATAAAATTGATCCTATAATTTCATTAATAATTGAAATTCAAAAAATGAATTATTCATTTCAAAAAAAACTTGAAGAAATCTCAATACTCAATACTAACATCTAACACCTATTAAATAAAAATGAAAACAGCATATATAGTACAAGGATTTAGAACAGCAGTAGGTAAAGCACCCAGAGGTGTTTTTCGTTTCAAGCGACCTGATGAGCTTGCTGCAGAAACCATAGAGCATTTATTAAAAACAGTACCCCAACTAGACAAAGAACGAATTGATGATGTAATTGTTGGTAATGCAATGCCGGAAGCCGAACAAGGTTTAAACATAGGTAGATTAATATCATTAATGGGATTAAAAACCACTAGTGTTGCAGGGGTAACTGTAAATCGTTACTGTGCATCAGGTTTAGAAACAATTAGTATTGCCGCTGCTAAAATTCAATCGGGTATGGCCGATTGCATAATAGCAGGTGGAGTTGAAAGCATGAGTTATATTCCTATGGGAGGTTATCGACCTGTACCCAATTACAAAACCGCTAAAGAAGGTCATGAAGACTATTATTGGGGTATGGGATTAACTGCCGAAGCTGTAGCACATCAATTTAAAATTTCTCGAGAAGATCAGGATGAATTTTCTTATAATTCGCATATGAAATCATTAAAAGCTATTGATAATGGCACTTTTAAAGATGACATTGTTCCAATTACAGTTGAACAAATATATATGGATAACAATGGTAAAAAACAAAGCAAGGAATATGTTATAGATACAGATGAAGGCCCGAGAAGAGGAACTTCAAAAGAGGCTTTAGCTAAATTACGCCCTGTTTTCGCTCAAGGCGGAAGTGTAACTGCGGGAAATTCCTCTCAAATGAGTGATGGAGCAGCATTTGTGTTGGTTATGAGCGAGGATATGGTAAAAGAATTAAATCTAGAACCAATTGCCAGAATGGTATCTTATGCTGCTGTAGGCGTTGAACCTCGCATTATGGGCATTGGACCTGTTAAAGCAATCCCAAAAGCATTAGAAAAAGCAGGATTAAAACAAAACGATATTGAATTATTTGAACTAAATGAAGCCTTTGCCTCTCAATCATTGGCTGTACTCAAAGAACTCGATCTAAATCAAGATATCGTAAATGTAAATGGTGGTGCAATTTCTTTGGGTCACCCTTTAGGTTGTACAGGAGCGAAATTATCTGTACAATTATTTAACGAAATGCGTAGAAGAAATAATAAATACGGCGTAGTAACCATGTGTGTTGGAACCGGACAAGGTGCTGCAGGTGTTTTTGAACTTCTTAAATAAAACTATACTTAATCAAATAAAAGTAAATTAAACATTATAAAAATGAAAACAATAAAAGGAGGCGAATATTTAATAAAAGAAGTAAAAAGTGAAGATATTTTCATCACTGAAGAATTTACAGAAGAACATATAATGATGAAAGAATCGGTTAAAGAATTTATTGACCGAGAAGTTTGGCCAAAAAAAGAACAATTTGAAAATAAAGATTATGCATTAACCGAAAGTATAATGAAGCAAGTTGGCGAAATGGGCTTTTTAGGAATATCAATACCTGAGCAATATGGCGGAATGGGTATGGGATTTGTATCAACAATGTTGGTAACCGATTATATGTCGGCTGCAACTGGGTCAATTGCAACTGCATTTGGTGCGCATACAGGTATAGGTACTATGCCAATTTTTTTATACGGAACGGAAGAACAAAAACAAAAATATTTACCGGCACTTACAGCTGGTGAAAAATTTGGAGCTTATTGTTTAACAGAACCAGAAGCAGGTAGTGATGCCAATTCTGGTAAAACTACAGCTACTTTAACCAAAGATGGTAAACATTATTTGATCAATGGTCAAAAAATGTGGATCTCTAATGCCGGATTTGCAGAAATATTTATTGTTTTTGCCAGAATAGAAGACGATAAAAATATTACTGCATTTATTTTAGAATACGATAAAGAAAACCCGAATGGAGTAACTTTTGGAGAAGAAGAAGATAAATTGGGCATCAAATCTTCATCAACAAGACAAATGTTTTTTAGTGATACTAAGATTCCTATTGAAAATATGCTCTCTAAAAGAGGAAAAGGATTTAAAATAGCATTAAACTCGTTAAATGTTGGTAGAATTAAATTAGCTGTTGCCTGTTTAGATGCCAGTAGAAGAATTATCACTGCATCTGTTAATTATGCCAATGAACGAATTCAATTTAAAACACCAATAGCTCAATTTGGTGCTATCCAGGCAAAACTTGCTGAGATGAGTGTACGTACTTTCGCCAGTGATGCCGGTACTTATAGAGCTGCTAAAGACATTCAAAATTATATTGATGCGCTTTTAGCTGATGGAAAATCTCACCAAGAAGCTGAATTAGAAGCATTTAGCGAATATGCTATTGAAGCTGCTATTTTAAAGGTTTATGCTTCTGAAACTTCTCAAATTGTTTCTGATGAAGGCATACAAATTTTTGGTGGTATGGGATTCTCTAAAGATACACCTATGGAATCTGCCTGGAGAGATGCCAGAATTACCAGAATTTATGAAGGTACCAATGAAATTAACAGATTACTCACAGTGGGTATGCTACTTAAAAAAGCTTTTAAAGGTAGTATCGATTTGATTACCCCTGCAACAGAAGTAGGTAAAAGCTTAATGGGAATACCTTCTTTTGACACACCTGATTATTCTGAATTGTTTTCAGAAGAAAAAGAAATGATCGCTAAATTGAAAAAAGCATTTTTAATGATCTCAGGTAAAGCTGTTCAAACCTTTGGTATGGAGTTAGACAAACACCAACAATTGATCTTAGCTGCTGCAGAAGTAATGATAGAGATCTATATGGCCGAAAGTGCAATTTTAAAAGCAGAAAAAGTTGCCAAAATGACTTCTGAAAAAGAAGCTGAAACACAAATTCAACTGGCAAAATTAAGTTTGTATAATGCTGTTAATACCATTAGTGAAAAAGGAAAAGAAGCCATTACTTATTTTGCCGATGGAGATGAACAACGTATGATGTTAATGGGCTTAAAACGTTTTACAAAATACACCAACATGCCTAATGCCATTGCATTACGTAAAGCAATTGCAGAAAAAGTAATTGAAGAAAATAAATATTGTTTTTAATATCTGACTAACAATATTTAATAAAAAATCCCGCTAAAAGCGGGATTTTTTGATTGTTTGAAATTTAATTTATTCAGTTACAGCTCTAAAAGCATTCACACGACCTTTTCCGTAGAATAAGCTATTGCCATTGGTATCAATTTTATCAGCAGATTTTAATAGTTGTTTTTCTACTTCATGCGGATCCATTTCTGCACCATTTTTACCAATAATTAAAGCAGCTACACCTGCAACATGTGGCGATGCCATACTTGTTCCTGCAGACCATGACCAACCACCAGGAATGGTACTCAAAACCATATCATACCACCAAAAATTATAAGGTGAATCAAAATCTCCACCTGGTGCTGCTACATCAACCAGTGATCTTCCAGTATTAGTATATGATGCAGGTTCATCCAGATTAGTTGTTTGATCAAATGCCCATGCAAAAGGAGCTGTTGCAGATACTGAAATAACATTGTTTAAATCAGCGGGAACAACTATGATAGATCTGTTTCCATCTGCATTCATATTATGATTACCAGCAGATGTGATTATTGCAACACCTTTTTTATAAGCATAATCTATAGCTCTTTGCTGTGCGTGAATAAATTCTTGAGCATATTGTCCATTTTTGTAAAAGGCAGCTCCCAAACTCATATTAATTACATCAGCATTAATATTTGCTGCATATACGATACCTTCATTTATACCACTAAAAGAACCTGAACCTGTAAATTCAGATAAAACCTTAACAGCAACTATTTCTGCTTCTGGAGCTACTCCAATTACACCAAATTCATTGTCGGCAGCAGCAATAGTTCCTGCTACATGTGTTCCATGGTTAAAATAAAAACCTGGTTGCACAGCCCAATCTTCTCCTGGCACAAATGAAGCTGACAAATCAGCATTTATATTAGGGGCTAAATCTGGGTGAGTTGGGTCAATACCACTATCTAAAACAGCTACTTTAACACCTTCTCCTGTTTGCCCTTCATTCCATGCTTCAGGGGCATCAATGGCATCCATCCCCCATAAATATGGGAAAAAAGGCTCATCACTACCAATACTAACAGGGTTTGCAAAAGGATCTACATCAAGAGGTTCTAACCAATTTACTGTTAAATCAGGCACTACTGATCTTACACCTGCTAATTTTGCAACATTTTTTTCAAAATTTGGATCATCTGATTTCACAACTGCAATACCAATTTCAGGAATTGTATTGGTTACTTTTCCGATTTTACTTAATGATTTTTCTAAATCCTTTGATAAAGTTTCTGATTTTGAAATTACCATAAAAGAATTGTTTGAAGAACTCTTACTCAAGTCTATTGATTGATCAAGAGTACTGGTTTCATCTATCATTTCTGTTTCACAAGAAATAAAAAACATAAAAGATAAAAATGATAGTAAAAATAATTTTTTCATAAATTTATATTTTTAGGTTGATTAATAATTTTTTCAATATACAAATATTATTTTTTTGTTAAAAAATAATTTATAAACATACTTTTAATACAAAGTATTATTGAATCCAATTTTTTAATTCTATCTTTGTTACTTAAGATAGCTTAAATATTTTGTAGATGCATTTAAAAATTATTCCCTCATTTTTGATGCTTTTTGTCTGTACAATAACTTTTCCACAAGAAGCAACCGAAATTTATCTGTTTGAACTAAACAAAACAGATCATAATTATACCCTCACCAATCCTATAAATATATCGGATAACGAAGGTTATGACAACCAACCTTCCTTTACAGATGACGGTACCTCTATATTATTTTCATCAAATAGAAATGGTCAAACTGATATAGCCTTATACGACATAGAATTTGGATTTAGATCATGGCTAACAAATACTGAGGGTAATGAATTCTCTCCTGCTTCAATACCTAAAAAAAAGAAGTATTTTTCATGTATAAGATTAAATGAGGATGGCTCTCAACTATTATATAAATATTCTTATAAAAATAAAGAACCTTTAGTGTTGATTCCTAACTTAAAAGTGGGTTATTATATTTGGTTTGATAACAAATCAGTTATACTATTTGTTTTAGGTGATCTTGAATCTTTACAAGTAAATAATTTTAAATATAAAATTAGATATCCTGCACAACAAAAAATTGGCAGGTCTTTTCAAAAAATTCCAGATACTGATCTAATTAGCTTTATAAGTAAAAGTCATGAAACACCCGAGATCTATTCTCTAAATCCCATCAATAGTGAAACAACCTTCATAACAGATCCAATTGAAGGATCAGAAGATCTAACATGGACACTTGATGGTAGCATTTTAATGGCTAAAGATGCTAAGATCTTTAAGTTTAAACCTCATGAAGATAAAGATTGGAAAGAAATAACTATCGAAAGTGATCTTCCTTTAAAAAATATTACTCGTTTAGTTGTTAGTCCGGATGGTACTAAAATCGCAATAGTTGTTGATGAATAATGAATTCAATTTTTTACTTTAAACTTTTTATCTTAAATCTTACACATGCCATTTCTACATTTGCTCTTCTAACATTTCTTGATATTGTTCCATTATAATCTCATATTGACCTGAAGAGAATATATAAACCAAATAAATAATTGCAATAATTCCAAATACAATACCAATAATTGAAGTGATCTTTCCTGTATTGGCATTGTTAATGCCATCGTATAGATCTGGATTTTCTGCGTGAATTGCAATTGCTTTTTTTGCTTTATTCAAGCCTATAAACCCTAGGATCACACCAACAATTCCGTAACAACAACATGCAGTAAAAATTGATAGAATTCCTAAAATCAAGGCAGTTTGCGAATAAGGTAATTTTTCTTTAACCATGGTTAGTTGATTTTAATTAAATGATTTTAATGATATAATGAATAATAATAATTGACAGATTTAAAATAAAGAGCCATAATAATATTTTATGACCTCTTGAAAAATTAAATTTTAAATGCAATCCTAAAAAAATAAACATAATAATCAAAGTATAAATAGCCGGATAGGTATTAAAAGCTTCTACAAAATCACCTTTTAATAAATGAATTATTGCTCGTTGTGTACCACAACCCGTACATTCAATACCAGCTTTTTTCCATTGACAGGATAACATATTCTTTTCTAAAAAAGAAATAAAACCCATAATTTTAAAATTTTAATAAATATAAAAAATATTTAACAAATTTAATATCAAAATGTAAATTTGTAGTATGATGAAAAGGAAGAATAATTTTCAAGTAGGAGATAAAGTTGCCATGTTAAATGAAACCATAAAAGGCATTGTAACTAAAATTGATTTGAATAAAGTAATAATCAAATCTGAAGATGGGTTTGAATATGAATGTTATGAAAATGAATTGATAACTGTAGGAAATCTTGATTCATACTTAAAAAATGATCATCATTTTGAGTTTTTAAAAGAAATAGATCAGCAAAAAAGAAAAAAAGATCCTAAAATAAAGCAAACAAAAAGAAATCAGATTCCACCATTAGAAGTTGATCTTCATATACATCAGTTGGTAAATTCTACTAAAGGACTTACAAATTACGATATACTTTCTTTACAACTCAGAACCGCCAAACAACAATTAGAATTTGCCATACAAAAAAAAATACCCAGAGTTGTTTTTATTCATGGTGTTGGTGAAGGCGTCTTAAAACAAGAATTAGAATATCTTTTCAAAAAATATGCTGTAGAAACATATGAAGCCTCTTTTCAAAAATATGGTCAGGGAGCAACAGAAGTCTATATTTACCAAAATACAAAGAAATAATCAATAAAACCTTAATCTTATAAAGTAGATACTTTAATAACAACAAATAATTTTTTATCATTAAAAAAACTTAATTTTGCAAATCTAATTTTTAACAGTTTATAATGAATTTTACAAGTCTTAATGCAATATCTCCTATTGATGGTCGCTACCGTAATAAAGTTGAACAATTGGCTCCTTATTTTTCTGAAGAAGCACTTATAAAATACCGGTTAAAAGTTGAAATAGAATATTTTATTGCACTTTGTAAAATTCCTTTACCACAATTATTAGAATTTAATGTTTCTCTGTTTGATGATCTGCGTAATATATATACAAATTTCTCAAGCCAAGATGCACAAAGAGTTAAAGGCATTGAAAATGTTACCAATCACGATGTTAAAGCTGTAGAATATTATATCAAAGAAAAGTTTGACACTTTAGGTTTAAAAAAATTTAAAGAATTTATTCACTTTGGATTAACATCACAAGACATTAATAATACAGCTGTTCCGCTTACTATTAAAGAAGCATTTGACAATGTTTATAAACCTGAATTAAATACTTTAGTTAATAAACTTACTGATTTAGCAAATGATTGGAGTGATATTCCTATGTTAGCAAAAACCCATGGCCAACCAGCTTCTCCTACACTTTTAGGTAAAGAGATCATGGTCTTTGTTGAAAGAATAAAACAACAAATCATTTTATTGAATTCCATACCATTTGCAGCCAAATTTGGTGGAGCAACCGGTAACTTCAATGCTCATAAAGTTGCCTACCCTCTAAATAACTGGAAAGATTTTGGTACTAACTTTGTAGAAAATATTTTAGGATTACACCATTCTTTTCCTACAACTCAAATAGAACATTACGACCATTTAGCAGCTTTTTTTGATGCTTTAAAAAGAATTAATACTATCTTAATTGATTTAGACAGAGATGTTTGGCAGTACATATCAATGAATTATTTTAAGCAAAAAATCAAAAAAGGGGAAGTAGGTTCTTCTGCTATGCCACATAAAGTAAATCCCATTGATTTTGAAAATAGTGAAGGTAATTTAGGACTTGCCAATGCAATATTTGAACATCTATCAGCAAAATTACCCATTTCTCGTTTACAAAGAGATCTAACTGATTCGACTGTTTTACGTAATGCTGGTGTACCTTTTGCACATACCATTATCGGGTTTACTTCAACTTTAAAAGGTTTAAACAAATTATTACTCAATCAAGAAGCATTAGATAAAGATCTGGAAGATAATTGGGCTATAGTTGCAGAAGCCATTCAAACTATTTTACGTCGTGAATCATATCCAAATCCTTATGAAGCATTAAAAGGATTGACAAGAACCAATTCAAAAATCACAAAACAATCTATGTCGGATTTTATCGACTCATTAGAAATTTCCGATAAGATAAAAGATGAATTAAAAAATATAACTCCAAGTAATTACACAGGAATATAATTATTTTAAAATATGAATAATTATCTAAATACTAGATTTTTATATTTTGTTAAATACACCAAAACATTACTATTGATTTTGATAGTTTTATTAATGTTTTCTTGCCAAAACAAAACCCAAACAAATATTGATTCTTTTAAAAAAGGTAATTTTAAAACCGTTTTAAATGATAGAAACATTACTTCATTTGCTATAAGAAATGACTCATTGCAAATTGAAACTTTTGATAATAAAAAAGATACTTTTTATATTAAATGGAAAAATGACTTTGAATATATTTTACTTAAAAAAAATCCAAAAGATTTGTTAGATAGCACCCCTTTTTATGTAAAGATCAACGGAATTAAAAAGAATTCTTATACTTTTAAGGCATATCATAAAGGCTCTAACTTTAAACAAGAAGGGACAGCTTATAAAATTGAGTAATTAAACAAATCAAACCAACTAAAAATTATGGAAATTTTTACTCAAATAGATACCTGGATAGCATTATTAACCTTAACATTTTTAGAAATTGTTTTAGGAATTGACAATATTATATTCATATCAATAGCAGCAGGAAAATTACCAAAAAACCAAATAAAAAAAGCTACAAATATTGGTTTATTTTTAGCAATGTTATTTAGAATCATATTATTGGTTGGTGTCTCTTATCTTATTGCTATGAAAGATCCTTTATTTACAATTGATCTTTCTTGGTTAAAAGCAGGTATTTCCGGGCAAAGCATCATTTTATTCGCCGGAGGTATATTCTTACTTTATAAAAGTACACATGAGATTCACCAAAAGGTTGAAGGAATTGAATATAAAACAACTGAATCTGATAAACTAAAATCTTCGCTTACAGGCGTAATCATTCAAATTGTTTTAATTGATATTGTTTTCTCGTTTGATTCTGTTTTGACTGCTGTTGGTATGACCAATGGTATTGAAGGGGCACTGATCATTATGATCATCGCAGTAATAATTTCAATTTTAATAATGATGATATTTGCCATACCTATAGGTAGATTTGTCAATAATCATCCAACCATACAAATGTTAGCATTATCATTTTTAATTTTGATAGGATTTATGTTGGTAACTGAAAGTGCGCACCTTTCTAATGCCGTTATATTTGGTCAACATATTGGTGCTATACCCAAAGGTTATTTATATTTTGCCATTGCTTTTTCATTAGGTGTTGAAGCATTAAACATGAAAGTTAAAAAAAATCAGAATAATTAATTTTAATAAAAAAATATGAAAAAACAACTAATTGAATGTGTTCCCAATATAAGTGAAGGACGCGATATGGATAAAATTAATACTATTGCCAATATTGTTGAAACCGTTGAAGGAATTAAACTACTTGATATTGATCCGGGAAAAGCAACAAACAGAACTGTTATAACTTTTGTAGGTGAACCTCAAAAAGTAATTGATGCTGCCTTTTTGTTGATCAAAAAGGCTTCCGAACTTATTGATATGAGTAAACACAGTGGAGAACATCCTCGTTTTGGTGCTACAGATGTTTGTCCTCTAGTACCAATATCTGGAATTACCCTGGCAGAAACTGCAAAATATGCACATAAATTAGGTAAACGTGTTGGTGAAGAACTTGGAATTCCAGGGTATTTTTATGAAAATGCTGCCAGAGAAGAAAAAAGAAAAAATCTGGCTAGTTGTCGTTCTGGAGAATATGAAGGTTTAAAAGAAAAATTGACCAATCCAGATTGGAAACCCGATTTTGGACCGGCATTTTTTAATGAAAATATTGCTAAAACAGGTGCAACTGCAATTTCAGCACGGGATTTTTTGATTGCTTATAATGTTAATTTAAACACTACTTCTACCCGACGTGCAAATTCAATTGCTTTTGATATTCGTGAAGCAGGAAGAGTTAAACGTGAAGGTAATCCGATTACAGGTAAAAAAGTAATAGATAAAAATGGAAATCCTATACGAATTCCGGGAAAATTAAAAGCTGTAAAAGGAATTGGCTGGTATATTGAAGAATATGGAATTGCTCAAATTTCCTATAATTTAACCAATATCAGTATTACTTCTATGCATGAAGCTTTTGATGAAACCTGTAAATCTGCAGAAAACCGTGGATTAAGAGTAACGGGATCAGAGTTAATAGGATTAATTCCGCTACAAGCGATGTTAGATGCAGCAGATTATTTCTTAAAAAAACAAGAACGTTCTTTGGGAATATCTGAGGCTGAAAAAATTAAGATCGCTGTAAAATCATTAGGTTTAGACGACCTAAAACCATTTATTCCTGAAGAAAAAATCATTGAATATCTATTAAAAGACAAAGAGACCAAAAAATTAATCGACTTTACAGTAAGTGGTTTTGCTGAAGAAACAGCAAGTGAATCAATGGCTCCAGGTGGCGGTTCAATTTCTGCTTATGTAGGGGCTCTGGGAGTTTCATTAGGTACAATGGTTGCTAATTTATCGGCTCATAAAGCCGGCTGGGATGACCGTTGGAAAGAATTCTCTACTTGGGCCGAAAAAGGCCAGAATTATAAAAATAAACTATTATTCTTAGTAGATGAAGACACCAATGCTTTTAATAAAATAATTGAAGGATTTAGAATGCCAAAAAGCAATGATGAGGAAAAAATCTTACGAAGGAAATCAATTGAAAATGCAACTAAATATGCAACTGAAATTCCTTTTCAAGTAATGGAAACTGCATACAATTCAATGGAAGTTATGGAGGCTATGCTTAAAGATGGTTTGCAAAATTCACTTTCAGATGCAGGAGTAGGAATATTATGTGCCAGAACTGCTGTATTAGGTGCTTATTTTAATGTTCGTATCAATGCAAAAGATATCAAAGACCGTAAATTTGCAGAAGATATCTTGGCTAAAGCCGAAGAAATTTATCATTCAACAATTAAAAAAGAAAAAGAAGTTATAAAACATATTGATAATAAAATGTAATAATTTTATATGTAATACCTTCATTTAAAGCGAAGCACTTACTGTAGTATGGTGCCCACTGAAACAGGTTTTTCACAGTAATAACAATTTTAGATGATTGTTATGTTATCAAGACAAAGTCATCGTAGCTATAATCATCTGTTGAACATCTTTGTAACACTTTGTTCATCAATTAAATAATGTGATAATGTAATAAAAGATACTCAATTTGAGTATTTTTTAATAGGCATTATATATATATATTTGAACCAATCAACTAATCAAATTTATTTCATAAATTATTTCCATCTTAAAACCTCAAACTTGACTTAAGTTTGAGGTTTTATATTTTTAAAATCTAAATTTCAATAATAACAAATTAAGTATATTGAAGTACAACTATATGCATAAAAAAGAAATTACAAAAATAATTGACATAGACATATTTTTAGTAATTTTACAACTTTAACTAGTACTATACAAAATGGATTCATTTGATATCTATAAAGAGATTTTTTATTCCAATAAAGATTTTGGCGGTACTGTCATTGAAAAACATATCAATAAATATCAAGAGATTGATAATATTTATCCTTCCGATAATTCCTTTTTTATTATAATCAATACAAATAAGTTTAAATATGAATTTATCAGTAAAAATTTTAAACAAGTTTTGGGATATGATGTTAAAACAATAAAAAATGGTGGACCAAACTTATTTATATCTTTAATTCACCCTGAAGATCTTAGAGTATGGTTGAATGTTGTAAGTGAGCTATTTAATTTTGAAATTAAAAAAGAATTAACCAATATTAATAAAAAATTATTGTATTCATATAACTTTAGGTTATTGAATTCCTTGAAGAAATATTTGAATGTTATTGCTCATTTAACACCCATAGAATACGGCAATGATGGAAAACCGGTAATTGCAATCTCTCATTATACTGTAATAGATGAAGGCAAAGAATACCCTATTACCGGTTCAATTAAGTTTTTAAATGATAATGATGTATATGAAACGTTGTATTATAAAAATTTCTCTCATGATAATTTAACCAGTAAACTAACTAAAAGGGAGATAGATATTATTCAGGAGTTGGCTTTAAATAAATCAAGTAAAGAAATTGCCAGACGATTATTTATTAGTCAACATACCGTTGACCAACATCGTAGGAATATTTTGAAGAAATTAGACTTTAAATCTACAGGAGAATTGGTTCAATATTGTAAAACAAATAACTTTTTTTAATTCTCTATTTTATTTAAATTTAAAGAGTGTATAGCCTAAAATTAAATAAGATTCTTACATCGAACTCAGGTTATTAATACTACTTTGCAATATTTACAACTCTTGTCTCTCTAATTACCGTAACTTTTACCTGACCCGGATAGGTCATGTCATTTTGAATTTTTTGTGTAATATTAAAAGATAGTTCTGCTGCTTTTGTATCATCAATCTTTTCACTTTCAACAATTACACGTAATTCTCTACCTGCTTGAATTGCATAGGCTTTTTGGACACCGGTAAACCCAAATGCTAAATCCTCAAGTTCTTTTAATCTTTGAATATACGAATCAATTACTTGTCGTCTGGCACCGGGTCTGGCGCCCGAAATAGCATCACATACTTGAACAATAGGCGCATACAAGGATTTCATTTCAATTTCATCGTGATGTGCGCCAATAGCATTACAAACATCTGCTTTTTCACCATATTTATCTGCCCATTGCATTCCTAAAATTGCATGTGGTAATTCTGTATCTGTATCAGGTACTTTTCCTATATCATGTAACAACCCTGCTCTTTTGGCAATTTTAGGATTTAACCCTAATTCTCCTGCCATTACAGAACAAAGATTGGCTACTTCACGAGAGTGTTGTAACAAGTTTTGACCGTAGCTGGAACGATATTTCATTCTTCCCACTGTTTTAATCAACTCAGGATGCAAACCATGAATACCCAGATCAATCACAGTACGTTTACCTATTTCAACTATCTCTTGTTCAATTTCTTTACTTGTTTTGGCAACTATTTCTTCTATTCTTGCAGGATGAATCCTCCCATCAGTTACTAATTTATGTAATGATAAACGTGCAACTTCTCTTCTAACAGGGTCAAAGCATGATAAAATTATGGCTTCAGGTGTATCATCAACAATAATTTCAACTCCGGTTGTAGATTCTAAAGTTCTAATATTTCTACCTTCTCTACCAATTATTCTACCTTTTACATCATCATTATCTAAATTAAAGACCGATACACAATTATCAATGGTTTGTTCAACACCGATACGTTGAATAGTGTTTAAAACAATTTTTTTAGCTTCTTGCTGTGCGGATAATTTGGCTTCTTCTACTGATTCTTGGATATAAGCCATTGCATCCGTTTTGGCTTCTTCTTTTAAAGATTGAATCAATTCATTTTTTGCATCATCAGCTGAATAACCAGAAATAACTTCCAATTGCTGCACATGTCTTTTATGTAACTTATCAATTTCATTTTTTTTCTTTTCAAGATAATCAAAACGGTATTTTGAATCTTTAACTTTATCCTCTAAAGATCTGTTAAGCTTTTTTGATTTATCTAACTCTTGAGAAACAATTGATTCTTTTTCCCGTATTCTTTTCTCAGCATCATTAATTTTTTTATCTCTTGATAAAATTACTTTTTCGTGTTCAGATTTTAATTCAATAAACTTTTCCTTTGCCTGTAAAATCTTATCCTTTTTTATACCTTCAGCCTCAATATTGGCTTCTTTTAAAATTGTTAAAGCCTGTTTTTTTACAGTTTTTAAAGTTGAGGAAGCTCTATTTTTTTCAATAACTTTGGCTGTTATATAACCTACTGCCATTGATATTATTGCTACTATTATTATAGTTGTTATTTCCATATGTATATTTATAAAAAAAGCCCACATCAGTCGGGGTTTAGAAAACTCCTTTATAACAAGTTTAGGGCTAACTTAATGGTCAAGTATCCGATAGAACCGGCACGCTTTTGCATTAAAAACTCACCCTTTTTAATATGATAATGTTGAGTTTTTGAAACAGATAACTAATGTAGGCAGTATTGTTATATTAAAAGAACTTATGATAAATGAGAATCTAATATATTATTAATTTCTCGTATTTTATTTTCAATATTTTTTGTATCCAACTCGTTATAAATACTTTTTACTTCATTTTGAGAAGCAAATTGTAATGCACACATTGCTAAAACATCTTGCTTATCTCTTATCTCATAATTTTGTTCAAAACTTTTAATGAGTTCATTAATTTTATTAACCGCTTTTCTTATACCTTCTTCTTCACTTTCATTATTAATGGTTAATGGATAAACTCTATTACCAATGGTGACCTTTATTTTTAACTTATTATTCATTTTTACATTATTCGCTTAATTGAATTATACATTTATCTATTTCACGAATTAAGGTATTTATTTTGAGTTTGGTCAAATGCTTGTCATCTTTGTTGCCTACTATTGTATTTGCAATTTTTAATGATTCTTCTTTTTGTTTTAAATCATTAATTAATTTTTGTTGATCTGAAACTTGTAACTCTAAACCTTGTGATTGCTGCTTTAATAATTTATTTTCTTCTTTTAAATCATCATATTTCTGCAATAATTTTGATAAATTAGTTTCAAGTAAATCAACTATTTGTGATAAATTATTCATTCTTACAAAGAATCTAACATTTGCAACAAAGTTAACACACACATAACAATAATACAACTGTTTTAGAAAAATATAAAGAAATTAATTGCAAATAATTGATTAATAATAATTTAAACAATCAATTTTTTTGTATCAACTCTAATTATTACTTTAGCCGAATTATGAGAGAAAAAGCAGTATTTCTTATATTAATTTTTTTATCGGGAATATTATATTCTCAAAAAAAATATCCAAAGGATTTTTTTCAAAATCCAATGGATATACCCCTTATTTTATCGGGTACTTTTGGCGAATTACGTAGCAACCATTTTCATGCAGGTATTGATATCAAAACACAACAACAAGAGGGTCTTAATATTTTTGCTTCAGGAAATGGTTATGTTTCAAGAATTAAAATATCACACTGGGGTTATGGCAAAGCTTTGTATGTTACACATCCAAACGGTTATACTACGGTTTATGGTCATCTAAAAAAATTCTCACCAAAAATTGAAGCCTATGTTAAAAAACGTCAATATGAAAAAGAGAGTTTCCAAATTCAATTATATCCTAAATCTTCTGAATTAACTGTTTCAAAAGGTGAAATAATAGCATTAAGTGGAAATTCAGGAAGCTCAGGCGGGCCTCATTTACATTTTGAAATAAGAGATACAAAAGCTAATCCAATCAATCCAATGCATTTTGGAATTAAAATTCCCGATCATAAAAATCCAATTTTTAAAAATGCAGTAGCTTATGCAAAAAATGATACTTCTCAAGTTAATCAATCCAATAATTATATTGATCTGGTTATAAAACAACAAAACAATGGTGATTTTTTAGCCAATAAAATTTACGCATATGGTACTATAGGTATTGGTGTAAATGCTATTGATAAATTAGATGGTGCAATTAATAACAATGGTTTATATGATCTAAAAATGGAAGTAAATGGTGAAAAAAAATATCAATATACTGTTGAAACATTTTCATTTAGCGAGTCTAGATATATCAATAATTTCATTGATTATGAACGATTTAAAAAAAAGAAACAAAGAGTTCAAAAATGTTTTATTGATCCAAATACAAAATTGAGTATCTATAAACATATCATTGACAAAGGTTTACTTTTTATTAAAGATAGTTTAGAATATAGAATTCAAATTACTGCAAGTGATTTTGCGGGTAATCAAACCAAACTTATTATTCCGGTTCAAGGAAAAAAAGATACTATTATTCATTATAAAAAAATAAAAGAAACTCCCTATTATTTTAAGGTAAATCAAATAAATAAAATTAGTGATAGTTTCATTATAGCTTCTTTTCCAAAAAATATTTTTTGTGATGATTTTTATTTTGACTACCAATACAAAGATGGTGTAGCTCAATTACACAACTCCAGCGTTGCTGTTCACAATAATTTTACACTTTCATTTGATGTTTCAAAATACAATAACGACGATATTAAACATATGTACATTGCCAGAAAAAATAAATCAGGCAGATTGTATTATACTTCAACAAGATATAAAGATCATAAGCTTTATACTAAGACCAAAACCCTTGGGGATTATACATTGGTAAAGGATTTTGATAAACCAAAAGTATTTCCTCATAATTTTAAAGAAAATCAGTGGCTATCAAAAAAGAATTATTTGATGGTTAGAATTTCTGATAAAGGATCGGGTATTAAATCTTATCGGGGAGAAATTGACGGAAAATGGATTTTAATGGAATACAAACCAAAAAAAGGTACCCTAACGTACAATTTTAATGATAAAAAATTAATTGGAAATGAGCATACTTTGAAAGTTATTGTTACTGATAATGTAAATAATTCAACTACTTTTACAACTACTTTTAACAGAAAAGAATAAAATATTCAAAAAATTGAAAACAAGATTATTTCTATTTTTTATTTTTCTTTTTTTATTCCAAATACTTCAGTCTCAAACTGCTGTTATTAAAGGAATTGTCACCGATAAAGATGGTGAAGCAATTGAAAATGTATCTATATCATACGGTACAACCGGAACTTCAACAAATAAAAAAGGTGAATATCTTTTACAAATACCTTCAAATAAGTCAATTTCATTATTATTTAGTCATATCTCCTATCAGAATCTAACCAGAAGTTTTATTATTCCAGCTGGTAGAACACTTAACTTTTCTCCAAAATTACCAATCAAAACCGAAGAAATAAGTGAAGTTACTGTAAAAAACCAAAAAGCTGAAGCTGAAGGTATCACCAAAATAAAAACTGAAGATTTAAAATATATCCCAAATGCAAACCAAAGTGTAGAAAGTATTTTAAAAACATTACCGGGTGTAAGTTTTAATAATGAATTAAGCACACAATACAATGTTAGAGGCGGTAGTTTTGATGAAAATCTAGTGTATGTTAATGGCATTGAAGTTTATCGCCCATTTTTAGTAAGGTCTGGTCAACAAGAAGGATTAAGTTTTGTAAACCCAAGTATGACGCAAAATGTGGCTTTTTCTTCCGGTGGTTTTCAAGCTAAATACGGTGATAAATTATCTTCTGTTTTAGATATTAATTACCGAAAACCTAAGGAGTTTGGAGTTCAATTAGAAGCAAGCTTATTAGGCGCAAGTGCAACTCTTGAAGGCACTGGTTTTGAAAATAGATTACTTGCTATGGTAGGTTTTCGCTATAGAAATAACAGCCTTTTTGTTAATAGCAAAGATACTGAATCAAATTTCAAACCAAGTTTTACTGATGTTCAATCCTTTTTATCTTATCAATTCAATGAAAAATTTGTTCTCGAGTTTTTAGGTACATTCTCATTGAATGATTATAATTTTACACCTTATACACGTAGAACAAACTTTGGTTCAATTATTAATCCTTTGGCTCTTGTTGTACATTATGATGGTAAAGAGAAAGATCAATATCAAACGTTTTTCGGTGCCATAAAAGGAATCTATAAGTTCAACGAAAATTTATCAATAAATTTAGTTACCTCATCTTATAATACTCAAGAAAAAGAACATTATGATATTCTTGCCGCATACGGAATGGGTAATTTAAATTCAGATTTAAGTTCAAATGATTTTGGAGAAGTAAGTTTTATCCAAGCAATTGGTACTCAATTAGACCACGCAAGAAATGATCTGGAAGCAAATATTTCAAATATTGAAATTAAAGCCGATTATAAAAAGAATAATAATTTAATTGAAATAGGTGCAAAATATCAAATTGAAAATATTAAAGATCGAATTATAGAGTGGCAAATGATAGATTCTGCAGGTTTTGCAATTCGTCCACCATATTTAAGACCAAAAAATGATGAACCATATACACCTTACAGTACACCTATTGTTCCTTATACAAATGTAAGAGCCTTAAATAAAATTACTACCAATCGTATTTCTGGTTTTGCTCAATGGAGTAAAAAAACATCCATGAATGATCATATTATTTGGTTTAATTTAGGTATTAGAGCTCAAAACTGGACAATCAGTGGTGATGATATAGAAAGTAAAAGCCACACTGTTTTTAGTCCAAGAGCACAATTTTCTATAAAACCTGATTGGAATAGGGATTTAATGTTTAGAATATCAGGAGGCTATTATCATCAACCCCCTTTTTATCGTGAATTAAGGGATTCATTGGGTATTGTACATCCTGAAGTAAAAGCACAACAGGCTATACATTTTGTAATTGGTAATGACTTTAGTTTTAAAATGTGGAATCGTCCATTTAAATTAGTAAGCGAAGCTTATTACAAGAATTTGACCAACGTGAATCCATTTACAATTGACAATGTAAGAATAAGATATCTTGCTAAAAATAACGCTACAGCTTATGCTACTGGATTTGATATTCGGCTTAACGGAGAATTTGTACCCGGTACAGAATCATGGTTTAGCTTTGGTTATTTAATTACCAAAGAAAATATTGATGATAAAGGTTATATTTCACGACCAACGGATCAACGTTTAAAATTTGCTTTACTATTTCAAGATTATGTTCCTAATTTACCTAGTTTAAGAATGTACTTGAATATGGTTTATAATACAGGAGTTCCGGGGGGCTCACCATCATATGCAGATCCATATTTATATCAAAATCGATTAAAGGATTATTTCAGATCGGATATTGGAATTTCATATGTTTTTGTCGATCTTCAAAATCCGCCTAAAAAAAATTGGCAAAAAAGCTTTAAAGAATTATCAGCTGGAATTGAATTATTCAATATGTTTGATGTGAAAAATTCAATAACCAATACTTGGGTAAGAGATATTTCTACAAACCAATCTATTGCTGTTCCAAATTTTCTTAGCGGAAGAGTTCTTAATGTGAAAATTGCTATGAAGTTTTAGATGTAATGTTTTGGATATTCATATCTTATTTTTTTATCTAAATTTTCAAAAAACATTTAAACCTTTTTATATATTAGTAGTCTAAAGAGTAAAATTTGTGCAAGAAGAAGCAATATTTATAAAACAATTACAAAATAAAGAAACACAAAACAAAGCTTTTAAAGAATTGTTAGATCTTTATAAAGAACGCTTGTATTGGCATATACGTAAAATTGTAATTTCTCATGATGATGCTGATGATGTTTTACAAAACACATTTATAAAAATTTTTAAAAATATTGAAAAGTTCAACGAAAAAAGTAAATTGTATTCTTGGATGTATAGAATTGCTACAAATGAATCAATAACACATATCAATAAAAAAGCCATAATGTATAAAATTGATAGTGATGATATAAGAAAACAAATGATTGATAAATTAGAATCAGATGTTTATTTTGAGGGAGATGAAATACAATTGAAATTACAAAAAGCTTTGGCAACATTACCACAAAAGCAACAATTGGTTTTTAATATGAAATATTTTGATGATATGAAATATGATGAAATTTCTGAAATATTAGATACTTCAGTTGGTGCTTTAAAAGCTTCATATCATCATGCAAGAAAGAAAATTGAAACCTATTTAAAAGAATAGAACAGATTATCAAAATTTTAATGAAAAAAGATAACAATATATTAAATAATTTAAAAGCTTCTGGTTTGGGATTTAAAACTCCAAATAATTATTTTGAAAATTTTGAAAGCAATTTTATTACTCCAGCCAATACTGATAAAAATAATGGTTTTGTAGTTCCTGATCAATATTTCGAAAATGTTAATAATGAAATCTTATCCAAAATTAAATCTGTACAAATCCCTACACAAACAGGTTTTGAAGCACCAAAAAATTATTTTGATGATATCGAGATCAACACCACAAATAAAAAACCCAAAAGCAAAGTAGTCAACTTATTTTCAAATCACTATAAAAAATTCATCAATATAGCTGTTGCTGCATCTTTTCTTTTATTTGTTGGGGTCAAATATTTTGCAAATAAACAAGAAACCATAAGCTTAAATGATATCAGTGCTATTGAAATTGAAAATTGGATGGATGAATATTCAATAGGTTTTAATTCCTACGATATTGCCGAAGTTTATGAAGATATTGATATCAATAATAATAGTATTTATTTTGAAGATGAAATTTCCGATTATTTAGAAGATAAAGATCTTGAAATATTATTTTTAGAAAATTAAAATTATGAAAAAAGCATTAATCACATTAATCATTGTAATATTAAGTGTAAGTAGCTTAATTGCTCAAAGCGAAAGGAGAGAAAAACTAAAAGCTTATAAAACAGCGTTTATAACAGAAAAATTAGAATTAACTCCTGCAGAAGCTGAAAAATTTTGGCCTGTTTACAATATCTATGAAAATAAAGTACATCAGTTAAAAATAGTTAATATAAGAGATAATCATAAAAAAGTTAGAGAAAAAGGTGGGATTGATGCACTTACTGATACTGAAGCCAATACAATGTTGAATCAATTGGTTTTGAATGATGATGAATTAGCAAAAGCTAAAACAAAATTTTATGAAGCGCTTAAAAATATTATTTCTTCAAAAAAAATATTAAAATTATACCGTGCTGAGCATGAGTTTAATCGCAAATTATTAGCTGAATTCCGTAAAAAACAAATGATGGAAATGCGCAATAAGAAACCTTAATCATTCAATAATTTTCAAGTTTATTTAATTCTTCTTTTTAGAAATCTTAACTGTGTTTGAGATAAACCAATAAATTAAATACTGTGCCAAAACATAAGTTATCATAGTTGCAATTGGGTAAATTGATTTTGGTTCATGAAATTTATGCAGTGCGATCATACTATCTGATAGAATAAATAAAATTGCTCCAACCAATAAGATCAATGAAGTTTGTGATCTATCAGAAATATAATTTAATAGAGAAACAATTCCAAAAATTGAAATTGTAAGTCCATAAATGTTTACCGGAATTAAAAACTCATTTAGATTACTTTTTAGTACATTCAATAATACAATTATAAAAATTGCAAAAGGAAAGATTGCTATGATCTTTTGTTGTAACGTTGTTTTACCTAACTGATCAATTATTAATTTTATATAGATGATCTGAGTCATCAAAAAAGCGGCGATTCCATATAAAAACAAGTTGCTTTTATCCATTAAAAGTACATCTCCTAAAAAAGAAAATGCCAAAGCCAATATATATCCATTGTTTTTCTTTTCAACCGAATAAAAATACAATGCAATCAATGATAACATGATCATGGGTTTAAAAATAACCTGCAATAATGAATTATCAAGTGCAACTCCAATTATATCAAGAATTGAAACTGTAAAAAAGAGTACTGTTAATCCTTTGGTTACTTTATTTGTCTTCACACATTTAAATTTTTGTAATTATTTATAAATTTATCTATTAAAAAAATTCACTTGATAAAAATACACAAGATTATATTACAATTAATATTTGTTAAGAATTATCTTTTTATTGTTTACCTTTACTATGAGATTTGTTAATGATTTTCCAATACATTTCAATGATATTTGGGTTATAATAAAACATATTAATAACAATACCATATTATATCATGACTGACATTTGTTATTATTGCTTACAGAAATCTAAAGCCACTGGAAAACTGGATCAAAAAGAATTAGAAAGACTAGGCCATAACTGCAATCAGGTTGTTTTTCAAAAAGGTGACAAAATTTTGATTCAAGATGCTCTTTCTTATAACATTGCTTTTATAAAAGAAGGACTTGTAAAAGTACATGCTATGGGACCCGAAAAAGAACAAATATTAAAGATAGTAAAAGGTCCGTCTTACCTTGGAATTCCAACAACAATAAGTGCTAAGATCAATGAGTATTCTGCTACTGCAATCTCAAAAACCAGTGTGTGTTTTATTGGTTTTGAGGTTTTTAAAGAATTTATTAAAAAAAATGGACAGTTTGCTTATGAGATCATTGTAGAATTATGCAGAGGTGAATTATATAACTTTAAAAAAAGTATCAATCAAATACAAAAGCAAGGCCCGGGGAAGATAGCTGAAGCACTACTATACTTTTCCGAAAAAATATTCGATAAACAAAATTTTGAAATCCCCTTGACAAGAAACGAGTTAGGCGATCTAACTTGTTCTTCAAGAGAAACTGTTTCAAGAATACTTTCAGATTTTTCTAAAAACAAAATTATTAGACTTAATAAAAATAATATCTCCATCCTAAACAAAAAGCAATTGGAAATTATTTCAAAAAAGGGTTAGCATAAAACTATTTCAATTTCCAACAAGATCTTGCCTGACAGTAAATTACTGATAAAAAAACAGCTGCTAATAAAGTTACTCCAATTTTACAATACACATCACAATAAAATAGTGAGTCTGCCCCAAAATTATAGGTAACAATTCCTAAAATCATTAATACAATAAATACACCCCAAAAAGCCATAGGTAATAAAACACCTAATCTCATAAAAAATTCTCTAGTTCTCATAATGACAGATTTAAATATTAATATTCATCTAGTGACATTATCTAGACCTCAATTTAAAAATATATAATACTATTCAATAAATCTAATAAATACACGTGATGTTAAACATGTTTATATGTGATATAGCTCACAATAAAATAGATAATGGGTAAATGATCCAATGCGGTAGTAATTTATGAAATGAAAAAAATCTATTTTGGTAAAATACACTTATCACTTATTTTTAAGAGGATAGGATCTATACCTTTTTCCAAAGTTTGTTTCATAATACTTGAATCATCTTTATGACATTGTAAACAAGCACCAACCAATAATATTTGCTTTTGCTCTTTTATGGTAAAAGGTCTAAAATCTGATCTTGTAGAAACTATTTTTGCTTCTTGTTTTTCTAAAAATGGAATCCATGCATCTTCCGGTAAATTGTCATTTGGATTATTATCATAATCAGCTTTAAACAACCATTTGCCATAACCTTTTGAAGTATCATATATTAATTTTCCATTACCGTAGCCAATGGCTGCTGGATTTGTATGACATGATTTACAATCACGTGTTTTTTTACTAATAGTATGTGGTGAATTTGGTGCGTAAAGTCGGTGGAAAGAACTCTTTGCACGATTATTTTTATCAAAACTTTCATGATCAATTGTCATGATCATTCCCGGAATTGCAGGCTCAATTAATCGATGGTCTCCATCAATTCTAACACCCATTGAAGGTTTATCAGCATTAAATTCAGAAACATGTTCTATCCATTGCCCTACAACCATTTTTTTAGCTAATAGATCATAACCGTTCTTATCATCTTTTGCAAAAGTATTATGGCAACCAATACATCGAGGTGCCCATTGAGCATGACAAGCTGAACAGCTCATATCTTTATGTGCATTATCTCTTGAACAAACATCACTTTGTTTTTTTATCGGATGCAGTTTTCCATCCCCTTTTCCAATCAAAAACACATCATCATTATCATCAACAAAAGTATTTACTAAAGGATGCCCATCTTTTTGAACTGCTAATATTCTTTTATCTGTATGTTCATATTTTCGGTGTAAAAAAACCAATACCGATTCTGCATCTAACTCCTTATAATCAATTGTTTTGGGTTTATCTTTAAAATGGCAATCGGCACAATTTAAAGAAACAGCCTGTTCTTCATGCAAATAATCTTTTCCATCACCCATTACTTCATGAGAACTGTGACAATCAATGCACAACATACCTTTAGAATGATGAACATCTTCACCCTGAAAACTATATATTCTACCATCTTCAAATACTTTATAACCTTCCATATTGATGATATCTTCTTCATCTAATAATGTTTCATGCCAACCCATATAATTTGTTGAAATTCTGCTCGAACGGCTATGACAGCCAAAACAATGTTTGTCATTTACAAAAATATTGGTAGCGGGATGCACTTTAGGTAGTTGTTTTTTATCAGAATTCAAATACTGAGCTAAATCAATACTTGCCTTTTCGGAATAATTCAAATGACAAGCGTTACAACCTCCACCCCTGCTCAATTGTGTTATCTCACCAAATTCACTCTTTTCTGCACCTAAATGGCAATTTGCGCAGAGATCTCTCATGTGTTTATCAGCTGCAGTATATTTTAGATCCTTAATATGATAATGATAATCAGGGGAATCGGCTTCACCAAAAATAAACTTTTCAACTGCAACCAATCCACTGTTAGTTGTCATTAGTGAATGTTTTATTTTATGCAATTCATTTACATGACACTTACCACAGGTTTCATCTGCATCTGATAAATTACCGGGAATAAGTACCATATCTTTATGTGCTTCTTCAATTTTATCAGCCTTTGGATTACCTAAATGGCAACTTACACAACCAATAACTTCAGGATTATGAAATTCAGAGAATCCAGTATTTTGAATATGACAATTTAAACAAGATTCTTTATTATTATGTATTGAAGAATAGATTTGATCTCCTGTTTTTTGATCAGCATTAAAATCTATTAATCTTAAAATTATAAAAATTCCTATGATCAAAATTCCTATAATCAAAAATGATATTTGTTTATTCTTTAAAATATTCATATTTTAAGCCTATTTACAAACAAAATTACAATTTATTATGATTAATAATTGTTGTATGCTGTATAAATAATTACACTTCACCTTTATTATGCTAACACCAAATATAAAAATACTTTTTTATTTTTTCTATGTAACTGTAGTCACATCATTTTTATTGATACTATGATTAATATCATCAAATTAACATCAACAGTAGTCTAATTTTGTGCTCTAATTAAGTCAATTAAAAATTGATTATAAAAAAGATGTTTTTAATAATAATTAAAAACCGAAAATAAATAACTTATGGATAATTCAAGAAGGTCCTTTATTAAAATATCTGCTTTAGGTGCGAGCGGCCTTGCGCTTTCTGCAACAGCATTTGGTTCTTTTAATGCAAATGCGCTTACAGAAAACAATAAACTTGCCGAGAGTGCCAAAAACCTAAAAAGAACTCCAACATATTGTGAGGTTTGTTTTTGGAAATGCGCTGCTTGGGCTTATACAGATGAAAACAACAACATTAAAAAATTGATCGGTAATGAAATTGACCCACATTGTAATGGTCGCCTTTGCCCTAGAGGAACCGGTGGTGTTGGTATGTATGCTGATGACGATCGTTTAAAAACTCCTTTGATTAGAACAAAAGGTGAAGGAGAAGACACTTTTAGAGAAGCTAGTTGGGAAGAAGCGTTAACACTAATCGCTTCAAAAATGCAAGGTATAAAAGATACTTATGGCCCAGAAAGTATGGCTTTACTCAAACATGGTTCTCCAGGTAGTCATTTTGAACACCTATTTAAAGCATATGGTTCTGATACTATTGCTGAACCTGCATATGCTCAATGTAGAGGTCCGAGAGAAACCGGGTTTGGTTTAACTTTTGGAGCTTGGGTGGGCTCTCCAGAACCAACTGATATTAGAGATACTAAATGCTTGGTTTTAATTGGTTCACATATTGGTGAGAACATGCACAATACACAAGTGCAAGAAATGTCACAAGCCATTGATAATGGAGCAACCATTATAACAGTTGATCCTAGATTTTCAACTGCTGCCAGCAAATCAAATCATTGGCTACCAATAAAACCATCAACTGATATAGCTTTATTACTTACCTGGATGCACGTTATAATATATGAAGATCTTTACGATAAAGATTATGTTGAGCGTTATGGTTCAGGATTTGATAAATTAAAAGAGCATGTAAAAAACTATACTCCTGAATGGGCTTATGGTATTACAACTATTAAACCTGAAGAAATTCGAAAAACTGCCCGATTAATGGCAGCAGCTTCACCTTCAGTAATTGTTCATCCCGGACGTCATGTTGTTTGGTATGGTGATGATTCACAAAGAGAAAGAGCAATCGCAATATTAAACGGATTATTAGGTTCATGGGGAAGACGTGGAGGTTTTTATTTTAAAGAAAAAATTAAGATCCCTAAATTCCCACAACCTGCATACCCACATCCAAAATGGGGATGGGAAGAGATTGGTGAAAAATATCCATTTGCTGAAATGGGTATTACCAATGAATTAATCAAAGCTTCAATTCCAGAAGAAAACCATAAACATCAAGTTAAAGCATGGTTTATTGCAGGAACTAATCTTGTAAACACTATACCTCAACGAGAAGTTATGGAGAAAGCTATCGATGCTGTTGAGTTTATAGTTGCTGTTGATACGATGCCTATGGAAATAACCGGCTATGCAGATGTTGTATTACCTGAATGTACTTATCTTGAAAGATATGACGGTATACGATCTGCAACTAATAGAGAACCATCTATTGCACTTAGAATGCCTGCAGCCGAACCAAGATTTGATTCAAAACCTGCTTGGTGGATCGCCAAGCAATTGGGTGAAAAATTAGGTTTACACGACTATTTCAACTACAATGATTTTAAAGAAGTTATTGCTTGGCAATTAGAACAATTAGGTACTTCTTTAGAAGAAATGGAAAAAATTGGTGTAAAGAAATTCCCAAGAAAATCAGGTTCAATGTTTATTGAAGAAGGCCAGCCTTATGAATTTGCAACAGATGATGGTAAGATTCAGTTTTATTCAAGTGAATTGGCTGAAAAAGGTTTTGATCCAATGCCTGTTTATACATCACATGATGCACCGGATTCTGGTTTTTACAGATTAAATTACGGGCGTTCTCCTATGCATACTTTTAGTAGAACGATCAACAATCCTAATCTAAGTGATCTTACCGATGAGAATAAACTTTGGGTAAACCCTAAAGTAGCCAGAATTGAAGGACTTAAAAAAGATCAAGAAGTTTGGTTAGAAAATCAAGATGGTGTTATTTCAACATTTCCTATTAAAGTTCGTGTAACTGAACGAATAAGATGGGATTCTGTTTATATGTACCACGGTTTTGGTCATAACAACAAAAAATTATCAAGAGCCTATGGCAAAGGAGCCAGTGATACGCAATTGATAACCAAAGTTGATATTGATCCACTAATGGGAGGTACAGGTATGAGAAGTAACTTCGTGAAATTTTTAACAACAAATCCACATAAAGAAATAGAATCATGAGATATGCCATGGTAATTGACACATTAAAATGTGTCGGATGTAGCGACTGTGTTGTTGCATGTCAAACAGAAAATAATGTTCCGGTAGGATACTGTAGAGACTGGGTAACCGAGTCAGTAAGCGGTGGCTATCCAACATTAGATCTAGAATTAAAATCAGAAAGGTGTAACCATTGCGACAATGCTCCTTGTGTGAGATGTTGCCCAACAGGTGCCAGCCATGAAGGTGAGGGTGGAATAATTTTAGTAACTGAAAACGAATGTATTGGTTGCGGTGCTTGTATTGAATCTTGCCCTTATGATGCACGTTTCCAACATCCGGAAGGATATGTTGATAAATGTACTTTTTGTCATCATCGCTTAGAAGAAGGTCAAAACCCTGCATGTGTATCCGTTTGTCCTACAAACTGTATGTATTTTGGAGACCTTGATGATCCAACAAGTGAAGTATCAAAATTATTAGAAACAAGAAAATACAAAGTTTTAGCACCTGAAGCAGGAACTGATCCTAATGTATATTATTTAATCAAGTAAAATTAATACCATGGAAGAAGAACTTTTTATCAGCGGAAGAAATATCCCAAATATAGATCCAAACTTAGAAGTTTGGCATTTTCCTATATCACTTTATTTATTCTTAGGTGGTATGGCAGCAGGTATCATATTCTTTGCATCATTATTTACAATAATGAAAAAAGAAAAAGAAGTACCTACAGCTGTTAAATCCGGTATGATTGTCGTTATTATTGCAATTAGCATTGGTTTACTTGCTTTAATTTACGATTTAACACATAAGCTCTATGTATGGCAACTATACATGACCATTAGAATTGAATCACCAATGTCTTGGGGTGCTTGGGTTTTATTAGTGATTACTATTTTATCATTTCTTTGGGTATTTAGTTACTTCACTGAAATGTTCCCTAAATGGGATCTTAAATTTGATTTCCTTAAGAAATTTCAAACATATTTAATCGAAAATCGAAGAACATTGGCAATAATTTTATTACCACTTTCAGTGATTTTAGGTATTTATACCGGTATATTACTTTCTGCATTTAATGCCAGACCTCTTTGGAATAATTCAATATTAGGTCCATTATTTCTAACTTCAGGTTTATCAACCGGAGCTGCAGCAATTATATTGTTTTCAAAGAATCAATATGAAAAACACCTTTTCGGTAAAATAGATTTAGCACTTATCATTCTTGAATTAGGATTAATTATACATATGATCATGGGAATGTATGCAGGTTCTGCTGTTCAATTAGAAGCTTTAGATATTCTAATTGGAGGTGAATATACAGTAATGTTCTTTGTATTTGTAGTTATACTAGGATTGATATTCCCAGCAATCATAGAAGGAATTGAAATAATGGGCTATAAAGTACCTTCAATCGTTCCTGCTCTTTTAGTACTAATGGGCGGACTCATATTTAGAATGGTAATGGTAGAAGCAGGTCAATTAACCAGATATCTTTATTAATATATTATGAAAAAAAAGAAACAAAAAAATAGACATGTTTATTGGAACCCATATTTTGGAGGGTTCTTATTAGGACTTTTAATAATATTAACATTTTATCTTACGGGTAGAGGCTTAGGAGCCAGTGGTGCCTTAAAAAGTGGTGTTGTTACAATGGTACATACCGTTGCTCCAACTCATGCTGAAAATAATGCTTATTATAGTAAATTTTTAAAAGAAGGTGAATTTCCAATGAACAATTGGTTAGTATTTGAAGCTATAGGAGTTATATTAGGTGCATTTTTGTCAGGAGCTTTAACCGGCCGACTAAATCTAAAAGTACAACATTCTCCTAAAATTACCAGTAGAAGAAGATTGATCTTTGCTTTAATCGGAGGTGTTTTATTTGGTTTAGGTGCTCAAATAGCAAGAGGTTGTACTAGTGGTGCTGCATTAAGTGGAATGGCAGTTTTAGCAACAGCCGGTTTTATCACAATGATCGCTATTTTTGGAACAGGATATCTTGTTGCTTACTTTTTTAGAAAAAATTGGATTTAATAAATTAAAAAAAATAAATTATGGGACCTTTACTTCCTAATGGTATTATTCCTCCAGAATGGAATTACATTATTGCAATTTTAATAGGGATTGCTTTTGGATATATAATGGAAGCTACAGGCTTTTCATCATCCAGAAAATTAGCAGGTGTTTTTTATGGCTATGATTTTGCCGTTTTAAAAGTATTCTTTACATCAGCAGTAGTAGCGGTAATCGGGTTGTATTATCTCGATTATTTAAACTTTTTAGATATTTCTCAACTCTATGTTCAACCTACCTATTTATGGGCTGCAGTAATTGGAGGAATGATAATGGGCGTTGGATTTTTAGCAGGAGGATTTTGTCCTGGCACAAGCTTATGTGCAGTTGCAATTGGAAAAATAGATGGTATGGTCTTCACTGTTGGGTTGATGATTGGTATTTTAATATTTTCTGAATCATTTAGTGTTCTTGAACCATTTTTTGAAAGTTCAAATTTAGGACATATTACACTTGTTGATACATTAGGGATCTCACCTTATTGGATCATTTTTATCATGACTATACTTGCAATAGCTGCGTTTGCTATATCAGATAAAATTAGAAATAAAGTTAAAAAAGTTTTTTATTAAAAATTAGAGTTATGTCAAAACGCTATAAATCAAAGAAAATCCTTGTTAAAAGGAGATATCAAATACTAGCTGTTATACTATTAATCTTAGCAGGTGGTTTAGTTTTATTACCAAAATATACAAAAAGTGAAGGAATAAGCCCTGAATTATTTGTAAAAAATGCTTTAAGTTCAGAGCGTTTTATCAATACAGATCTATTAGCAGATAGAATTATAAATAACGATCCATCTGTTTTATTAATTGATACACGTTCTGAAAAAGAATTTAAAGAATTTGCATTGACCAATGCGATTAATATTCCTTTAAAGAATTTATTAGACGAAGACTATATAGATTATATCGACCAAGATGTTTATGATGTTATCTTCTATTCAAATGATAATTTTTATGCCAATCAAGCATGGATGATTGGAAACAGAATGGGATTTAAAAATCTTCATGTTTTAAAAGGTGGGTTAAATGAATGGTTCAACACCATAATAAACCCAAAATACCCTGAAGAAACAATGCCCAAAGAAGCTTTTGAGCTCTACTCAACCAGAAAAGCAGCAGGAATGTATTTTGGTATTGGAACAATTGACCCAACCATGAAAACTGGAACAAAAAAAGAAACTATTAGTAAACCTGCAGCTCCTAAAAAAGTTATTACCAAACCTAAAAAGAAAAAAAGAGTACCCGAGGGTGGTTGTTAAAAAGATATTATTTCATAAATAATGCATAATTATTGTAAATCATGAAAGAACTAGAAAGAACAAAACGAATATCAGTTTCAGCAGTATTATTTTTACTCATAGTAGTTATTGGAGTTTTAATGTTTGAAAAACCTCAATATGTATTTGAAAAGAATCCTGCAAATACTTTAGAAGAAGTAACTAAACAAAATTTTATACTAACCTTAAATGATTTTAAATCTTTAGAACCTTCACAATATGTATTGATCGATATTAGAAACAACTTTGAATATGCAAAAGGTCATCTTGATGGTGCCATAAATGTTTCTCCTCATCAGGTTTTTAAACCGGAAAGTAAAAAATTATTAAAACAAACAAAAGATGATGGTAAAACAGTTGTTTTATACGGAGCAAATGCAGATAAAGCCAGTAATGCTTGGTTATTACTTTATCAATTAGGTTATGAAAACATAAAAATTCTTTGTGTTGAAACAAACTATATTGATAATAAACTCAGTATGAAAGAAGTTGCAATTGAGAAACCTTCTGTAAACTATGCTGAAATTATTCGTGAAGCTAAAGCAAAGCAAGCTATTCAAAAAATTACAGAGGTTAAAAAACCAGTAGCTCCTAAAAAAGTTATTACTAAACCAAAAAAGAAAAAAAGAGTACCCGAAGGTGGTTGCTAGAAATTTAAAAATCTTTCTACACATTTTTTAATAATTATATTTTAGTATTGAAATCTATACAAATTCTTACCACAATGGAAAATGATGAAAAATTAATACGAGAAAAATTAAATGAATATTATTCATTATTTTTTGAAGATGATTTGCTTGACGAAATTTCGAGAATTGGTATTTTAACAGAGATAAAAAGAGGTAAATTACTGATTGATATTGATGATGAAATGACACATATTCCTTTAATCTTAGATGGTGTTGTTAAGGTTATTCGTGAAGATCAAAAAAAAGATGAAATTTTATTATATTATCTGGAACGCGGAGATACTTGTGCCATTTCTTTTGTAAACTGTATCAATCGAAGTAAAAGTATGTTTCGGGCAATTGTAGAAAATGATACTGAATTTGTTATGGTTCCTATCAATAAAATTGAAGAGTTGTTAGTGAATTTTAAATCCTGGCGACAATTTATTATTGATAGCTACCACATAAGACTTATAGAAATGGTTGAAGCAATAGAAAGCTTAGCCTTTATGAAATTAGATGAAAGATTGTATAAATATCTCTCTGATCAAGTAAAGATAAAGCGAAGTCAAAATTTATTGATCAAACATCAAGAAATTGCTGATGACCTAAATACCTCACGAGTTGTTGTTTCCAGATTATTAAAAAAACTTGAAAATGATGGAAATATAAAATTGGGAAGGAATCGAATTAAAATTATAAAAATTTAATCTAACCAGCCCTTTAAACTAAAATTGCATTGCAAGTTGTACTCCCCAAATAGTTTTTCCTGAAGAAAAATCATAACTAATTGGTGCAATTGTAGAGTATGTTTGTATTTTATTTTGTGTCTTATAACCAAATACATCCAGAAGCTCGTTAAAAGGATCCATTAAAAAAAGTGATGTTCCTCCTAAAAATCGTGAATTCAATACTTTACGTTCATTTTGTATAATTTTTCCTTTTAAAACAAAAAAAACTTCACCAAATAAAGAACCTAATGTTGGGGTTATTATCAAATCCTGCCAGGAAGGAATCTCTGCAAATGCTTCTACTCCATATTCCCAAAAAATAGTGGACATTAAAGTTGAATAAACAAACGATTCCCAGCGTTTAAAACCACTACCTCGAGCACTCATATAATATACCGCACCTGCCCAGGGATGTGTAAGCCAATTTAAATACCATTTGTCCTTATCCCAAACCGGTCCGGCTTGTACATTTTCACTCCATCTTTTAAAAATACCTTCTTCTCTAATTTTTTCTTTATCCCAATTAGAGAAACTTTCGGGTGAAACCCATAAAATTGCAAAAGATGTTAATGCAGCTCCAAAATATAAACCTGTGTTATATAACAAACGTTTTGGATCTCTAATAGGATCATAAGTCAGATATTTAAAAGTATAATTTTGATTAAATTGTGTAGGCTCAAGATCTTCATGTATATTCTGACCAATTAAAATTGAGCTAACCGGTGAAAAATCATTCCCAAATTGTAACGGTTTGCTTTGATGAATGATTTCCTTTTTTATCTTTACGGAGTCAACTTGTGAATAAAGATCAGAAGAACCTAAACCCAAAATTACAAGGAGAATAAAAAAAGAAATATTGCTAAATTTCATAGCCAGCAAATTTAATAATAATCTATCTTAAAAAAATTAAAAATATTAAAATAGTTTTATCTGTTTATATAACACGCCTTATTTAAAATAAAAACATTGATTATATCGTTATATTTACCCAAAATTAAATAAAAATGAATTACATATTATTTGACGGCAGTTCTCGCGCCGCTCTTCTTCCTTTAACTTATACAAAACCGGTTGCTGACCTTAGAATAGGTATATTATCCATTAGAGAAAAATGGGAAAAATATCTCAATTCAACTACTACAACCATTACCGAAGATTATTTAGCAGATAAATATCCAATGGTTGAAATGGAAGAAAATGTTTTGATAAATGCCTCATTTCTACCAGACAATAATTTAATTGAGCTAATAAAAAACTTAAAGAAAGATCAGGCCATCTTTAAAGATGAAGAAATTATTGCATTTTATACAACTGACTCCCAAGAAGAAGTAAATTTTAATAATTATCATGCCATTCATTACAAAGAAGATTTAATTCAAATAAATAATACCTGGGATATTTTCCGTTTTAACGGTGATGTTTTGATAACTGACTTTGAATTGATAACAAGAGGAAGAACATCTGCACCAATACCTGATTCCGTCTATTGTATCAATAAAGATCAAATATTTTTAGAAGATGGAGTTGAAATTGAAATTGGTGTTTTAAACGCTAGTAAAGGTCCGATATATTTGGGTAAACATACACAGATTATGGAAGGTAGCATGATTCGTGGACCGTTTGCAATTCTAGAACATGGTGTAGTAAAAATGGGAAGTAAGGTTTATGGACCAACAACTGTTGGACCTAAAAGTAAAATAGGTGGCGAAGTAAATAATGTTGTCATGTCAGGTTATTGCAGTAAAGGACATGAAGGTTATTTAGGTAATGCTGTCATTGGCGAATGGTGTAATTTAGGAGCAGATACTAACAATTCAAACTTGAAAAATACTTATGCCGAAGTAAAAATGTGGAACTATGAAAAGGAAAGATTTGTAAAAACCGGAATACAATTTTGTGGACTGGTAATGGGTGATCATTCTAAAAGTGCTATAAATACTATGTTTAATACCGGAACAGTTGTTGGTATTAGCTCAAATATTTACGGAAGTAATTTCCCTCGAAATTTTATACCTTCCTTTTCTTGGGGAGGTGCTGCCGGATTTAGTACTTATCAAATTGAAAAAGCTAAAACTACTGCTGAATTAGTGATCAACCGTAAAAATGAAGATTTTACCGAAAAAGATATAAAAATATTAGAGCACGTTTTTGAAATAACTAAGAAATATCGGAAATTCTAATAAATTGTATTAAACTTAAATTAGAATCCGCTCAAAAAAAGCAATTGTAAATAACATATTCATTAAAAAAAGTCGATTGAAATTTAATTTTCAATCGACTTTTAAATTTAGATTAGACCGTTTTATTTAATTATAAGGGTTAAAATTTAGAGGTAAATAATTTTTTGTTGCAAAATCAAAAGGGGCATCTGCTTCTTCCTCCAAAATCTCTGTTTCTCCTAGTGATGCATATTCTGCATGAGCATCAAAATATAAAGGCAAATAATCTTTAGTATCAAATTCAAAAGGAACATCAGCTTCTTCATTTAGTAATTCATATTCTTCCATCAAAGAAGTATCTAAATTTGGATCGAAGTTTTCTGGTAAATAATCCATTGTATTGAATTCAAAAGGTTCATCTGCTTCTTCTGTGATATAATCGAATATTTTATAATATAGATTTGTAATTTTCTTATAAGGGTTAAAACCAAATGGTAAATATTCTTTTATATTAAAATCAAAAGGTTCATCTGCTTCCTCCTCTTCTATTTCAAAGATCGTATTTAAGAAATTTTTTGGTAAATTATTACTTATTTCCATATGTAATATTTTTCCGAAATTCATATTTCTATTTTCAATAAACTGCGCTGAGACTGTTAGACTTACAATCAATAAGCTTGAGATAATTAGATTTTTCATGATCAGTATTTTTAACGTTTTTAATCTTTAAAGTACTATGTTTTACATACTACTATATATAAGACTAAAGAAGATCAATTTTGTTACAGTTTTGTATTAAAATATTTTGTTAAATATTTCTAAAAATCTAAAAATTGGATAAAAAACAAGTGAGGGAATGACATACAACCAATCCCTCACTGATTTATAAAAGTATTTAAATAATTTATATAGAGTATTAATAAGAACTAATTTCTCCCGAACCACTTACTTTAATATCCTCTTTTCTTGGATTTCCTTTGTATTTAATATCTCCGGAACCGGAAACTCTGGCGAACAATTCTTCACTAACATTTATTTCCATATCACCTGAACCAGATATTTTTATATTCGCTTTTTTTGAATTCAATCCAAATGATTCAATATCACCTGAACCTGAAATACTTGCTGTAAACTTATCCGCCGAACCATTAACTTCAATATCACCAGAACCTGAAATGGCAGCTATTAGGTTTTTTGTATCAACATTAAGATCAATATCACCAGAGCCTGCAACAGCTAAATCAAAATTATCTGATTTTATCATATCTTTTGATATAATTTCTCCGGAACCTGATAAACTAACAGCATTGATATCTTTAAAATAAACCGTTAAATAAACACCTTTAGTAGTGCTTATATTGGTGCCTTTTTTCCATTTTAACTTCAATTTTCCACCTTCAACTATTGTTTCTAGATAAGGCAATAAATTATCTTCAATTTTTATTTTTATCTCACCTTCATTACCTTTTATTAAAGTTACATCAAATGAACCAGAAACTCCAATTTTATCAAAATTACCTACATTACGAGTCTTGGTCACTACATTACCATTACCTTTTATTCTTCCATATTTTTGTGCATTACAAGCTGTTAAAAATAAAAGCATTATAAATAAACTTGATATTGATCTTATAAATGTTCTTTTCATGATATATTAATTTTTAGTTATTGTATAATTTAACACTACCGTATTCTGAATCAATATTTATAGTTGCATTTGTATGTTCATCATTTACATATCCCTCATAATATTTATCAGATGATTTTATTACTTTTTTAATAAACGTTGCATTGTCTTCATCATAACTAAATCCGCCATAACTCATTTTTACGATAAAATTAAATGAAATATCTGGTTCCAATCCAATTTTTATTCCGGTATAATCCGAATCTATTTCAACCGAATCAAAGCCCTTTTTCAACTTATCAACACGAATTCCACCATAATCAGCATCAACTTTTAAAATTTTATAAATCGTTCCAAAACGCATGGTTAAGTAATCTCCATTTCCAATAATTACATTACCATTGTCAACTTGAATTTTTCCATAATCACAATTAAATGACAGATCTTCAATATTTTCAAAAACTGTAGTCGTATAATCGGCATTTAAATCAATTTTTTTAGCTTTTTCAATAGTCAATTTTGAATAATCAGCATTAATTGAACCGCTATTCATAAATTCAATATTTGAGTTTGAGGTGTAATCAATATTGATAGAATTATCTGCATGATACAAACTACCTATTAATATTTTTCCATAATCACAATTGATCTTTGCTTTTCCTTTTAATTCATTAAGTGAAATACTACCATAATCATTTACCAGATCAGCATCATTTGTAACCGGCATTTTAACTTTATAATTAATTTGAAAATTTACATTCGAACTACTTAATTTAAACCAACTTGATGATGATTTTTCAATAATTGTTTTGGCAGAGACTTCCCTACTGCTATTTTCAAATTCTACATCAATTCCGTCTAGTTTAGCAATTACTTTCTTCTCATCATTGCCATCAACTGTAATTTTAACTTCAATTACCACGCGGTTTTCATTCCATGATATTACATCAACATTGCCGTATCTATTATTAATTTTAACCAAGGCATCAGCGTTCACTTTATATTCCTTTTTAATATTTTTACTCTTTTCATATTTTCCTTTTTTAGGATGCGTATTTGCATTGATAAGCATCGGAATAATCAAAAATATACTTAAAATTATATGTGTAATTTTATTTTTCATGATCTTTTTTTTTAAATTATTTGTTCGTTTTGATTTTCAAATTGTTCAATATCTTCCAATTGCTGCATTAAATTTTGTAATATTTCAATACGTTGCTGAAAGTTGAATATCATAGCATAGATAACGCGTTTATCTTCATTGCTTTCTTTAAGTTCAAGGGTTAATTTTTTATAACTTTTTTCTAATATTCTTAATTGTGAAAAGGCATCATCAATAATTTTTTGATTTTCCGGGGTTTTGTTTTTTTCAATTTGTGCAATCTCTTTTTGAATTGTTTGTATAAAAAAGCTTTGCGTTTCTTCCATTTTAGGTGATATATCAGCCAATTCTAAACCTTTATTTGGTGTAAAATTACCTCCAAACCAAATTCCTAAAATAATTATAATCGATGCTGCTACTGACAACCATGGCCAATAAACAACTTTTGATTTTGGTTTACTTTGCGCTTTTAGTCTTGCTTCAAATCTTTCAAAATGCCCAATATTAGGTTCTGCAAAATCAAATTCATTTCTTTTTTCCTTAATTGTATTTTCTAAATTATCTTTCATCATAGTTTAATTTACCAAACTGGGTTTTAATAATTGTCGCAATTTATTTTTTGCCCTTGATATTGTAGTCCTGCAATTTTCATTACTAATTTGCATTATTTGTGCGATCTCTTCATTATCATAACCTTCAATTAAACTTAATGTTAATGCCATACAATAATTTTCTTTAAGTTGCTGAATGGTATTGATAATTTCTTTTGCCTTTAAATCTGAATAATCAATATTATCTTGATAATCATCTTCTTCTACTACTTCAATTTTATTTTCAACATCATCAAATTTCATTTCATCCTGGCGTTTTATCTTTCTTAATTGTGTCAAACTTCTATTGATTACGATTCTTTTTAACCAAGCTCCAAATGTTACTTCTCCTTTATAGGTGTCTAACTTTGTAAAAGCGTTTAAAAAAGCTTCCTGCATCACATCTTCTGCTTCAAAGCTGTCATTTAGAATTCTATATGAAGTATTGTACATAGCTTTATAAAATAATTTATACAGTTCAAATTGAGCGTTTTGATCTCCTTTCTTACAACTCCCTATAAGTTGATTAATATGTTGACTGTTTTCTTGCAATTACTAAAATCTATTAAAAAGACAAATGATAATTAAACTTGTTACACTATTGAATACTTAAAGGTAATAATTTTTATAAGAACTTAAATATCAAATGAATAAATAGCTGTAATTTTGTGGTTTTAAAAAAGACTTGTTTTGTAACAACAAATGGCACAACAATTGAATAATACTAATGGAATAATTAACAAATAGAAAATATAAATTATTGATTCAATGTTAATTAATGAATAGGTTAACAAATTATAGACTAAAGAAAAAGAATAATTTAATGTCAAATTGACTTAAACAAGATATGAATAATCCAAAATTTTTAAATATTGACAATTTGTCACTTCAACATATAATTGATGAAGAATCTGAATTGATCCCATTGATGACTCCTGAAGATGAAGAAGCCATGAATAATGAAGTAATTCCTGATGAACTTCCAATTTTACCACTTAGAAATACCGTGCTTTTCCCAGGAGTTGTAGTACCAATTACTGCTGGAAGAGATCAAACAATTAAATTAGTTAAAGATGCTAATAAAGGCGATAAAACTATTGGAGTAGTTGCTCAAAAGAATGAAGCTACTGAAAATCCGGGATTGAATGATATATACACTATTGGTACAGTTGCACGTATTTTAAAAATGCTTAAAATGCCTGATGGAAATACCATGGTGATTTTACAAGGTAAAAAACGTTTTGAAATTGACAGTATTGTACAAGAAGAGCCTTATTTAAAAGCTAAGACTAAAGAATTAAATGATATCATTCCTGTTAAAGATGATGAGTTCAAGGCAATTATCGATTCAATAAAAGATGTTTCACTACGTATTATCAAAGAAAATCCTAACTTACCTACTGAGGCTTCTTTTGCAATAAAAAATATTAAAAGTGATGCTTTTTTAATAAACTTTGTATCGTCAAATTTAAATCTTGATGCAGCCTCAAAACAAGCATTATTAAATATCAATGATCTAAAAGAAAGAGCTTTAGAAACCTTAAAAAAGATGAATCAAGAATTGCAACGCTTAGAGCTGAGCAATGATATTCAATCTAAAGTTCGCGAAGATATGGATCAGCAACAACGCGAATATTTCTTACATCAACAAATGCGTACCATTCAAGAAGAATTGGGAGGTGTATCCTATGATGAAGAAATTGAAGAAATGAGAATTCAGGCTAAGGAGAAAAAATGGAATAAGGAAGTTGCCGAAACTTTTGAGAAAGAATTAGGACGATTACAACGTATGAATCCGCAAGTTGCTGAGTATTCTATCCAAAGAAATTATTTAGACCTTTTATTAGAATTGCCCTGGAACGAGTATACCAAGGATAGGTTTGATCTTAAAAGAGCACAAAAAATACTAGACAGAGATCATTTCGGATTAGAAAAAGTGAAGGATAGAATCATTGAACATCTGGCGGTTTTAAAACTAAAAGGTGATATGAAATCGCCAATTTTATGCTTATACGGACCTCCGGGAGTTGGTAAAACCTCATTGGGAAAATCTGTTGCCGAATCTTTAGGAAGAGAATATGTAAGAATGTCACTCGGTGGTTTACGCGATGAAGCTGAGATCAGAGGACATCGTAAAACCTATATCGGTGCTTTACCCGGAAGGATCATTCAAAATATTAAAAAAGTGAATAGTTCTAACCCTGTTTTTGTTCTTGATGAGATTGATAAATTAGGTTCAAGCCATAGTGGTGATCCTTCTTCGGCAATGCTTGAAGTTCTTGATCCTGAACAAAATTCCGAATTTTACGATAATTATTTAGAAATGGGTTACGATCTTTCTAAAGTGATGTTTATCGCTACAGCTAATTCATTATCTACAATTCCATGGGCACTTAGAGATCGTATGGAAATCATCGAAATGACCGGCTATACTATCGAAGAAAAAGAAGAAATTGCAAAACGGCATTTATTACCTAAACAATTAAAAGAACACGGATTAACAAAAAATGATCTTAAAATTCCTAAAAAACAATTGGAAAAGATCGTTACGGGTTATACTCGTGAATCGGGTGTTAGAGGCTTAGAGAAAAAAATTGCTAAAGTTGTTCGTTATGCAGCAAAATCCATTGCAATGGAACAAGAATACAATGTGAAAATTACGGATAGCGATATTGAAAAAATTCTTGGCCCATCGCATTTAGAACGTGATAAATACGAAAATAATGAAATTGCCGGTGTAGTTACCGGTTTAGCTTGGACAAGCGTAGGTGGCGATATTTTATTTATTGAATCTATACTCTCAAGAGGAAAAGGTGGTATGACCATTACAGGAAATTTGGGTAAAGTGATGAGTGAATCTGCTACCATTGCCTTAGAATATATCAAGGCAAATGCTAATGATTTTGGTATTGATCCTAAGGTTTTAGAAAATTATAAAGTACATATTCACGTGCCGGAAGGTGCTACGCCAAAAGACGGACCAAGTGCCGGGATTACTATGTTAACATCATTGGTGTCCTCACTTACACAAAGAAAAGTAAAGGCAAAATTGGCAATGACAGGTGAAATCACTTTACGTGGTAAAGTATTGCCGGTTGGTGGAATAAAAGAAAAAATTCTTGCTGCAAAACGTGCCAATATTAAAGAAATTATACTTTGTGAAGAAAATAAAAAAGATATCAATGATATTAAACCTGATTATTTAAAAGGACTTAAATTTCATTATGTTAATGAAATGAAAGAAGTAATTGATATGGCTTTATTAAAACAAAAAGTGAAAAATGCTAAGAAATTGGTTTAATTTAATGGTAATAAGAATTTCAATTAAATAAATCTCTTTATTCATAATTTTTAGCCACGAATTCACGAATACTAATTATCTGTGAATTTGTGGTTTTTATTTTTATTATTGGCTGATTTTCAATATAAAAAGAGACAATAATTAAATTATTTATAAAAATTATCGTATTTTTAGGTTTACATTTTAATTTCTTATTATGCTTAATAACGATTTCTTTAAAGATGTAAAAGGTTATGTGTTTGACCTGTTTAAAAAATCTCTTCCTCAAGGCGTAGTCTATCATAATCAAAACCATACTTTACAAGTGGTTAAAGCAGCGAATGAAATTGCTTTGGCAGAAAATATTACAGATAAAGATTTGGAAATATTACTTCTTGCAGCATGGTTTCACGATATTGGTTTTACTAATGGGCTCAATAAGCACGAAGAAAAGAGCAAAAAAATTGTAGCTAAATATTTAAGTGAGAAAGGTTTTTCTAAAGAAAAGATTACCAAGATCCAATCTGTGATCAATGCTTCAATAATGCCTCAAAATCCAACCAATAAACTAGATGAAATTCTTTGTGATGCTGATCTATTTCACTTAGGTACAACTGACTTTGATGATCAATCAAATTTATTACGTTTAGAACAAGAGCTATTAAACGGTAAAGAATTAACCGATATTGAGTGGCTACAGGAAAACGAACGTTTTTTGTCTGATCATAAATATTTTACAAATTATGCTTTTGAAAAATTAAATGCACAAAAAAAAATCAATTGGGTAAATATTAATAATAAACTGAGAAAGGCCAAAATAAAATTAGAAGAACAAAAAATCAAAAATAGTTCTAAAAAAGCATCATTAAAACTCAAAAAAGATAAAGAAAGTAGACCTGGAAGAGGTGTAGAAACCATGTTTAGAGTTACACATAGAAACCATCTTAAACTTAGTGATATTGCAGATACAAAGGCTAATATTTTACTATCGGTGAGTGCAATTATCCTGTCAATTGCCTTATCAACCCTATTTCCAAAATTAGACAAACCGGATAATTATTATTTAATATATCCAACATTAATATTTTTATTTATAACCGTTGTAACTATGGTATTTTCAATTTTATCAACCAGGCCGAAAGTTACTTCAGGTAAATTTACAAAAGAAGACATCTCTAATAAAAAAGTTAATTTATTGTTTTTTGGTAATTTCCATAAAATGAAGTTAGAGGATTATCAAAAAGGTATGATTGATATGATGAATGATAATGATTATTTATACAAATCATTAATAAATGACCTGTATTATTTAGGTAAAGTTCTCAATAAAAAGTATAAACTTTTAAGAATTGCCTATACCATATTTATGTATGGAATTATAATTTCAGTTATCGCTTTTGTAATTGCTTTTGAAATGATGAAAAACACCAATGTAGGTTGAGTGAATAATAAACAATAAACGTGGAAAGTTGATTTTATACTGGTTATAATTTATTACCATAATTAACTGAAACTCTCAAAGCTTTTAAACCCGAAACCCCTTTCATATCTTCAATTTCAATGTTTTCTACAGTATCTAACAAATAGTTTTTTGTTTGTAAATGTTTGATATATTTTAAGTATTCGTTTCTTTCTCCAACCTGACTATAAACAATCGCAATTTTACCTGGTACTGTTAGTCGTTCATTTGTGTTCTTAATATAGGATTTATCAATTCGTTTTTTTATGATCTCATATCTCACATTTTGAGCTCCGTCTATATCGAAACGCTTCTCATCCATTCTGAATTTTATTGATAAAGGCTTGTTATGAACTAAGATCAAAGAAGCAATTTCTAAAGGATGTTCTAATTTATCTTTTAAACCATAAACAATATTTTCTAATTCACACATCAATTGCAATTGCCAAAGTCTTAGATTATTCAAATCAATTTTATTATAAACCCTTTTTTTGACTAAAGATTCACCTATATACATAGTATGATCAACACCATCTGTTTTATATCTTTCAAAATAATGAGGAAACATTTTTTGCGCTTCAATCTGTTTTTTATCAATAAATCTTGCCAATTCTTCATTTAATTTATCAACACTATTTTCATATTTTCCCCTTTTGTCATAGATAATATGAAGCTTATTATCAATTTGTTGCATATAATTTTCAATATCTTCATTCAAACTTTTATCTAAAGTCTTTAAATGATTTAATGTAGGATAAATATCATGTATTAAAAAATTAGTGATCATTTCTTCATCACTTGAATTTAATCCATTACTAATAATATGTTTAAATGCATTGATTCTATTTAAAAGATCATTATATATAGGATTATTTCCTTTTTCAATTATTCCATAGACTAGATTCAACTGTTTTATCAAATCTTTTTGTATTGCTAAATTTCGCGCAATTGAAGAACCTTTGATATCGCATTGACCATATAACGGAATTACTTTTTTAAATACAATATTTTTAATGTCTGTTGAGTTATCGCTATTTGTTTCAATATCCGAAAGGTATTTTTCGGCAGCATTATAAAATTTCCATTTAACTGTTGGATGTAATGATGTATAGTGCTCTTGAATTATAGATTCCAGTTTATTAACATACTCTTCCATATATCTAAGTGCACCCATCTTAAAAACAGGAATAATGTCCTTTAGCTTTTCAGCATTGATAGAATTTAATTCATTTTTGTTTTTTGAAACAAGTTCCATTATTCCAAACAACTCATCTGTAAGGATAATTGGAACCAGTATGACACTTTTTATACCTTTATTTTTTAATGACTTAAAAAAATTATTATAATTAGTTGTTTTACCATACTCTTCTACATTTGAAATTGTTAACATTTCTTTTTCTTTAAACACCTTTTTAAAAATTTCATCACAAGAAATCTCATCACAATCAAAATCATTTTTTCCTTGAACGATAAAACTATTCTGATTGTAATAATATCTATACGCCAATTCATTATTGTGCAAATAATATGTTGAGAATTCAAATTTTAATGAGTTTGAACCAAATAAATTTGAAATAGTCTGTTCGAGTTCAAGAAATGCTTGTTCATCTTTTATTAATAAATTTTCTTTAACATCTGATATTAATTGATCTGAAGTTACATCAAATAGATTCATGATACCAATCCCTTTAAATTCATAACTATGAATAGGAAATTTTTCTTTCCAAATATCAATATTATCATAATTATCAAGAAGCTCTTTTATATCTCTTTTGGTGATTTTAGCAGTATTTTTTAAGGGTTTTATTTTAAAAAGATCTTTGTTAAATTTTACCCTATAATTTTTAGTAAATCCTATTTTTACACTAGGAATATCAAAATAGAATGGTCGTTCAAATTCAATTTTAACTTTATAGTAATGAACTAAAATAAATATACATGCCGAAATAAAAAGTTTGGATTCATCAAAATTTCTCAGTTTTAATACGTACGTTTCTCCTGCATCATCTAATATTCTTTGAAACCTATTTGAAAGTTTGAATGTTGTAAAATCAAACGGAATACTAATAGCTTTTATCTCATCATTTTGTAAAATCTCAGGGAATATTAAATCTAATAGTTTATCAATCTCCTTGTTATATTTATATAAATAATTGAAATCTTCAAATCCTTCTCTCAATACTGGAAATTGTTTAAATTCTTTTAGTATTTCATTAGCTGTTTTGTATAGGTAATGATCTTTATTCTGAGATATTTCTTCAAGATATTCAAAAATAGCTTCAAAACTAATTTTAAGTCTTAAAGGCAATTCTAAATTTTTATCAATAACTGAAGGAAGTATTTTCATACCGATTCTTTAATCAAACAACACCTATTGTTTTTTAATATCTTATTCAAAAATACAAATTTTAATTAATATATTGATTAATAGGGAATTATAAATTGCAGTGTAACTGGATAGTTGCTTATAAAAAAATATAGGCAATTATTTAGTTCTTAACTTACTTGTAATTTCCTTTTTGAACTTAGCATCAATTTTCATAACTACAAAAAAATCTGAAATAAATTTTTTAGTTACAAAAAATTCTTTTGGATTTTCAAAAAATGGTTCTAAACTATCTGCAATTTCAAGCAATTCAATTTCATTATCAATAAATTCTTTTCTTACTTGTTGAATAACTTTTGGATCCCTTTTAAAACCTCTATATAATCGATCTGTAACTGAGGATATCGGTAATTGTTCATCATTAATAACCGAAACAACAGAATATTGTGTATCTACAAGACCTGACATATCAAAATCATATGGAAGTGGTACAAATAATTTATTAACAAATAAAAGTTTTTCGTTATGTTGAGCGTAAGTTGAATAATCAGTATTACCAATCAAATACTGAAAAAAAGAATTTTGAACTGAGGTTACAGGATCATGAGCCATTGGGTGGATGCGCTTTTTTAAAACTTTACCGCCATGTCTTTTTGCAACATTTTTATCATCTTCTACTAAAATACCCTTAAGATTAAAACTCTTTGTTTTTTTATCTTTAATTTCTGTAAAAGAAATATCTACAATTCGGGTTTTAAAATGATAAAGTGAGATTATTTCATATAATTTATATGCCATATATTCTTTGACTATATAATCATTTACGCCTTTCTTTGAAGAACAAGGAAGAACCAGTTTTAATTTTTTATTTCCTTCAAATAAGGTTCCTTTACCAGCAGATTTTTTGATTTTCACTTTTATTGGAGGAAAATAACAATTATCTAGCCTAAAATTACCACGACGTCTTAGTTCAACTTCCAATATTTCCCATGATCCATCTTCTATTTGATAAGAAATATTTGTTTTTATATAAGTGCTATCATTCGTTTCTTTCTTTATCTCTTTAATTGAATAGCTTAATTTTATAGGTAGTATTTTTTGACTACTAAAAAGTTTAGTAACTTGTTCAGTTTTGGCTGTGTCTTTTATATTCTGTGAGAAAGAATAATTGTATAAGATAAATAGTAAGAAAACATATATTATTTGCTTTTTCATAATAATGTTTTTAGACTTATAAAGTTAATGAATTATTATCTAATAGTTATTCGATAGACCATATAATAAATATTCAAGATTTAAAAAATATATAGTTCTGGTAATGTATCAAAACTAAAATGATCAAAAAAACAATGATCAAGCTTAAAATAAATTATTACTTTTGAAAAATCAAAAATGAATAATGTTTTTTAAGCATCCTGAAATTTTATACACTTTATTTGCACTCATTATTCCTATTCTTATTCATTTATTTCAACTGCAAAAATTTGAAAAAGTAAAATTCACCAATGTAAAACTTTTGCAAGAAGTTGAACAACAAACCCGTAAAAGTTCCAAATTAAAAAAGTGGCTTATTTTATTTACAAGGTTGTTACTTTTAACTGCTTTAATATTTGCATTTGCACAACCTTATTACAGTAAGAATGTTCAACAAAAACCCAAAGAAACCTTTATCTATTTAGACAATTCATTAAGCATGCAAGCCAAAGGTAAAAATGGTGAATTATTAAAAATTGCCATTCAAGATCTAATTGAATCCTTTCAAAATAAAAACCAAAAAATAACAATTTTCACTAATGATAAAACCTTTAAAGATATTGAAGTAAATAACGATCTCTTGAACATTGATTATCATCCAATACAAAAAGACCTGCACTCTGTTTTTTTACAAGTTAAAATATTGCAAGAAAAAGATAAAAATACAAGTGATAATATTATATTAATATCTGATTTTCAAAATAAAAAAACTGACCTATTTAATTTTAAAACGGATACTCTTTCATCTATTGCATTAGTTCAACTAATACCTGAAAATATAGAAAATATTGCTATAGACAGCTTGTGGATCAAAGAAAAAGATAACGAAAATTTAACTTTAAAAACCAGGGTTAAAAGCTACAATTCAGCCAATAAAAGCATCAATGTATCTTTTTATGTGAATGATGAACTCAAAGGAAAAACAAATATTACAATCGATAAAAATAAAACAAATGAAATTGAATTTATCACACAAAATACTGGTGATATAACTGGTTATATTAACATTGATGATGCTAATGTTTTATTTGATAATACACTGTATTTTTCAATTCCAAAAGATGAGAAAACAAAGGTTTTAGCAATAGGAAAAGATAATACGCTCATAGCAAAAATTTACAATAAAAATGATTTTCATCTAGAACAGTTCGAATTAAAAAAATTAGAGATTGGTAATATTTTTAATCAGAATTTGGTAATTTTAAATCAACTTGATCAATTTCCCAAGTACTTGATAAATTCAATACAAACTTATATTGATACGGGTGGAAACTTGGTCATTATCCCTTCTTCCAAATTAAATATTACATCGTATAACGAGTTGTTTTCAGCTTTACAAATTGGAAAAGTCATTGATAAAAATGAAACTAATCAGTTAATTACAAATATTAATTATGAGCACCCATTTTTTAAGAGTGTATTTAAAAAACAAATTAAAAATTATCAATATCCTACTGTTTTTCAATATATTAACAGCAATTTTCCAAATGCTTCAAATCTTTTAAGTTTAGAAAATGGAGCTAAATATATTTCTGAAATCAAAAAGAATAACAGTAAGATCTATTGGATAGCTTCTGCTTTGAACAATGAAAGTTCTAACTTTACTTCTTCACCACTTATAATTCCAATTTTTTACAATTTTTCTTTACAAAATAATACGCAAAAGCAGTTGTACTATGAAATTGGAAAAACTAATACAATTTCGGTTGGATCATCATTAGAAAAAGATGAAGTAATGCATTTGAGCAATGGTAATTTTAATTTTATTCCGCTTCAAATCACCAAAACTGATAAAGTAATACTTACTACAACCGATAAACCGTTCAAAGCAGGTATTTACAAAATATCAAATAAGAATGATACTCTAAAAAAAATTGCTTTTAATTATGATGGATCAGAAAGTAATTTACAATATACTTCTGTAAATAATAATCTAAAAAAGAATATTCAATATTTTAATAGTGTTAAAAATGCAATAACCGAAATAAATGAACAAAATAAAACTCATAATTTATGGCAATTATTTCTTATTTTTGCTCTGATATTTTTAGTTGTTGAAATTCTTTTAGAAAAACTTTTAAAAAATCAATAAAGAAAATGTATATCTTTATTTAAATCTTCTACAAGTGAATATACTTTTAAAATCGGTCAAAATAATCGATAAAAGCGTTGTTTATCACAATCAAATCAAAGATGTTTTAATTGAAAAAGGCATCATTACTGAAATTTCTACAAATATTACAAAACCAAAAAACTGTAAAGAAATATCATTTCCCAATTTGCATATTTCAAATGGTTGGTTTGATACAAGTGTTTCTTTTGGTGAACCTGGTTTTGAAGAAAGAGAAAACATTGAGCATGGATTAGAAGTTGCTGCAAAAAGCGGATTTACAGCTGTTGCAGTAAATCCTAATTCAAATCCGGTTATCGACCATAAATCGGCAGTTGAATTTTTAAAGAACAAAGCTATTGGTAAGGCCGTAGAATTATATCCTATTGGAAATTTAACACAAGGTGCAGAAGGTAAAGAATTGGCAGAATTCTTTGATATGCAAAATTCTGGTGCCATTGCTTTTGGCGATTATAACAAAACCATTTCTAATGCCAATATTTTAAAGTTAGCCCTTCTGTATGCTCAAAGTTTTGACGGTTTAATGATGAGTTTTCCTCAAGACAAAAGCTTGTCAACATTAGGTTTTGTAAATGAAAGTGTAAACAATACCAAACTTGGTTTAAAATCTATTCCGGCATTAGCCGAAGAATTACAAATTGTGCGTGATCTTTTCTTATTGGAATACACAAGTGGTAAATTACATATTCCAACAATTTCTACAGCTAAATCAGTAAAATTGATAAAAGAGGCTAAGAAAAAAGGTTTAAAAGTTTCTTGCAGTGTTACACCACATCATTTGGTTTTGACAGATGATGAACTCAAAGGTTTTGATACAAATTATAAAGTATTGCCGCCATTGAGATCAATAAATGATACGAAAGCTTTGATAAAAGGTGTGAAAGATGGAACCGTAGATATGGTTACCAGTGATCATAATCCTATTGATATTGAAAATAAAAAAGTAGAATTTGAAAATGCCTATTATGGAACAATTGGTTTAGAAAGTATTTTTGGAAGCATTCTTCAATTATTAGACTTAGATGTAACTATTGAAAGTTTAACAGAAAAACCCAGAGCAATATTTGGCTTACCTAAATTAAAAATTGAAAAAGGTGAAAAAGCCAACTTAACGTTATTTGATCCTGAAATGGAATATACTTTTACCGAAGAAAACATTTTGTCTAAATCAAAGAACTCAGCTTTTTTAGGTAAAGAATTAAAAGGAAAAGTTTACGGCATCTACTCAAATAATCAATTGGTATTGATTTAAATAATATTTACATTTTTAAATAAAACCAAAGACTATTAAAAGTTTATTATATTTACAATAATTAATTAAATTCTCTCAAAAATGGAAAATCAAACCATTAAAGATGGCAAAACAATTGCCATTATTAGTTACATCACATTCATTGGTACTATAATTGCTTTTGTATTAAACCAAAATAAAAAAAATACATTTGCTGCATTTCATATTCGCCAGGCTATAGGATTAGTATTATTAGGATTTCTTATTAATTTTATAATCAGATATCTTGATATTGGATGGATTGGTAATCTACTGAATTTAGGAGTATTTGTTCTATTTATCATTGGACTTGTAGGTGCCATACAAGGTGAAGAAAAAAAAATACCACTTTTAGGTGATCAATTTCAAGAATGGTTTAGAAACTTTGGATAAAATACAGCCATTAAATAAATGAATAAACTTTCTTTAGAATACATTGTAAGGCAGCCCAAAATAGCTATTGAAGAACCTCCATTATTAATTATGCTTCATGGCTATGGTAGTAATGAGCAAGATCTATTTTCATTTGCTGATGAATTACCGGATGAATTATTAATTATTAGCGCTAGAGCTCCTTTAAATATGGGTTTTGGGAGTTATGCATGGTACAGTATACATTTTAATAATGATAGTAAAAACTTTTCTGATATAGCAGAAGCAAAAGAAGCACTTAACAAAATTGATTATTTTATTAAAGAGATAAAACAAGAATACAAGGTAAACACAAATAATATTTTTCTTTTAGGTTTCAGCCAGGGTACAATTTTAAGTACTGCTTTTGCAATTAATAATCCGGATAAAATACAACATGTTATCGCTTTAAGCGGATATGTAAATCCACAATTACTCGTTGATAATATTGATAAGAATATTTATAAAAATTTGGACTTCTTTGTATCTCATGGCACTGTAGATCAGGTAATTCCGGTAAATTGGGCAAGAAAAACACCTGGATTTCTCAACAATATTAATATTAAAAATATATATCAAGAATATCATGTAGGACACGGTGTTGCACCACAAAATTTTTATGATCTAAATAAATGGATAAAAGACCGATTATAAAACACTTCTTTTTCTTCTTGTTATTTACTCAATTTGTTTTTTCTCAAAATAAAATACAAATTAAAGTGATGACCTTTAATATTTTTCACGGAGAAACTATGAATGGCAACTTTGATTTGAATAGAATTGCAAATGTGATCAACAATGAAAAACCTGATCTTGTAGCTTTACAAGAAGTTGATTTTAAAACTAAAAGAGTAAACTATATTGACCTTGCAGATAGCATAGCTAAAAGAACAAATATGTTTGCAACTTTTGGAAAAGCAATGGATTATGATAATGGTGCCTATGGTGTTGCTATTCTTTCAAAAAAAAGGATTCTTGATTCGCGTAATATAAGCTTACCACATGGTAAAAATGAACCAAGAACTGCTTTAGAAATTACCACTATCTTATCTTCAGGTGATACAATATCATTTATAAATACTCATTTAGATCATAAACAAAAAGATCATTACAGGCTTTGTCAAGCCAAAACAATTAATAATTCATTTATGATGAATAAATTTCCTACAATTCTAGCAGGTGATCTTAATGATATCCCGGAAAGTATTACAATAAAACTTTTAGAAAAATATTGGATAAGCACATACAATAAAGAAAATCCAAAACCAACCTACCCTTCTTCCAATCCTGAAAGAAAAATTGATTATATTTTCTTCTCCCCAAATACCAAATGGCAATTGATTTCAAATAAAGTCATTGATAATTCTATTGCTTCAGATCACAGAGCTTATCTTGTAAAAATAAAATTGATACGTTAAATCTGAATAAAAAGTCAAAACATCTATAAATAAGCTCAAAAATATTTTTATTTTGTAAATTCGCGGGCAGTATTATAAATTTATCTTATGAAGGCTTCATCCAAAAAATTATCATTGTTAATGTTTATTGTTTTTATTTATTCTTGCACAATAACTCAAGAAAAAGATCTTTCAAAATATCAAAATATTAGCGATAGTATTAAAAAAACTTACGCACCCGACAAGAGAGTTGCTTTATTTGATATTAGTTTAACGTCAAAAGGAGGATCAATCCTATTAAAAGGTGAATCTGATCAACCAAAAGCTGTAGAAGTTTTAAAACAAAAACTTACTGATACAGGTAATAAAATTATTGACAGCATCAATATGTTACCTGATGAAAGTGTTGGTAAAACCAAATACGCCGTTGTAAACAATTCTGTTGCAAACATTCGTTCAAAAGCAAAACACTCAGGTGAATTGGCTACTCAGGCACTTTTAGGAATGGGATTAAAAATGTTAAAAAATGATGGGACTTTTTACTTAGTTCAAACCTCTGACGCCTATATTTCATGGGTTGATCACGGTGGTGTTACTTTGATGAATGAGGATGAATATCAAGAATGGAATAAAGCTCCTAAAGTAATTTATACACAAACTTGGGGCTTTACTTATGAAAAAAGCAATGATAAATCAACAAAAGTTAGTGATGTTGTTCTGGGAAATCAATTAATATTTAAAGGAGAGGAAAAAGATTATTACCAAGTACAATATCCTGATAAAAGAATTGGTTTTGTAAAAAAATCTGAGAGTAAAAAATATGATCAATGGATAGAAGAAGTACAACCTTCCGGAGAATTAATGGAAACTTATGCTCGTGAATTTATTGGTGCTCCATATCTATGGGGTGGCACTTCTACAAAAGGAATGGATTGTAGTGGGTTTACAAAAACAGTATATTTAATGAATGGTTTTATTATTCCACGTGATGCTTCTCAACAAATACATGCCGGAAAAGATATTGACCCTGATCTAAAATTTGAGAATTTAGAAAAAGGCGATTTGTTGTTCTTCGGTGAAAAAGAAACAGATAGCACCAAACAAAAGGTTACTCACGTTGGCATCTGGCTTGGAAATGGTAAAGGGGAATTTATTCATGCTTCAAAACAAGTAAGAATGAGCTCTATCAATCCTGAATCCAGCTACTACGACGAAAAAAATACTAATCGTTATTTAGGAAGCAGGAGATACTTAGGTGAAAAAGATGCAATGATAACCAATCTAAAAACTGATAAGGTTATTACTGAAATATTAGATTAGAAAAACATAAACAACATGTTAAATGGTGGGCATTGAACAGTCTTTTTTAACTGATATTTGCCCAAATACTTTTATTCTTACTAATTTGAATATACGTTTTTTTAATTTTCTGATTTTCTATACTTGACAGATTTGTATCTTTTTCTAAAACATCAATTGCTACGTTTCTAGCTCTTTGTAATATTTTACTATCTTTAACAATATCAGCAATCTTAAGATCTAACACACCGCTTTGCTGTGTTCCCATCAAATCACCCGGTCCACGTAATTTTAGATCAACTTCTGCTATTTTAAATCCGTCATCGGTTTGCACCATTGTTTGCAATCGGGTTTTAGCATCATCAGTAAGTTTAAAACTAGACATTAATATACAATAACTTTGCGCTGCTCCACGTCCTACTCTACCGCGTAATTGATGCAGTTGTGACAAACCAAACCGTTCGGCACTTTCAATGATCATCACACTTGCATTGGGCACATTTACACCAACCTCAATAACCGTTGTAGCTACCATGATATGCGTTTCACCCTTTACAAATCTTTGCATTTCATATTCTTTATCTGCCGATTTCATTTTACCATGAACAATACTTACCTGATATTTAGGTTTGGGAAATTCACGGCTTATACTTTCATAACCATCCATCAAATCTTTATAATCTAACTTTTCAGATTCTTCAATTAAAGGATAAACAATATAGATCTGCCTGCCTTTTGCAATTTCTTCCTTTAACAATTGAAACATTTTTAAACGGTTACTATCGTATAAATGAACTGTTTTTATTGATTTTCTACCGGGAGGTAATTCATCAATTACCGAAATATCTAAATCACCATAAACGCTCATTGCCAAAGTTCTCGGTATAGGCGTAGCTGTCATTACCAAAATATGGGGTGGTAATTCATTTTTCATCCACATTTTTGCACGTTGCGCAACACCAAATCGATGTTGTTCATCAATAATTGCCAAACCTAAATTTTTAAACTTTACTTTGTCTTCAAAAATAGCATGCGTACCAATTAATATTTGTAGTTCACCATTTTCAAGATCATTATGAATAATTTTTCTTTCTGAAGCTTTTGTTGATCCGGTAAGTAATTTAACTGTGATCGGCATTTTTTCTAATAACTCAACAACAGCATTAAAGTGTTGAATTGCCAAAATTTCGGTGGGTGCAATAAATGCAGTTTGATAATTATTATCTAAAGCAATCAAGATCGTTAAAACAGCTACGATAGTTTTACCTGAACCTACATCTCCTTGTAACAAACGGTTCATTTGCGCCCCAGTAGCTAGATCTTTTCTAATTTCTTTTAATACTCTTTTTTGTGCATTAGTAAGATCAAAAGGAAGATGTTCATTATAAAAATTATTAAAAAGTGAACCTATAATTTCAAAAACAAATCCTTTGATCTTTGATTTTCTAATGTATTTATTCCGAATTAATTGTAATTGAATAAAAAATAATTCTTCAAATTTTAATCGCTGCCGGGCTTTTGTTAATAATTGCTGACTTTTAGGAAAATGAATATTGAACATTGCCTCATTTTTGCTCAATAATTGTAATTGATCAATTATTTCATCCGATAAGGATTCCTCAAATTTTCCTTGAATTTCCTGAAACAAAGTTTGCTCTAACTTTTGTATCACCCGATTTGTCATTCCACTATTATACAATTTTTCGGTAGAAGGATAAACCGGTTGCATTGCCGTTCGCAAACTCTTTTTGTATTCACTAAGCAATTCCATTTCTGGATGCGGCATAGTGTACATACCATTAAACCAATTTACACGACCAAAAATTACATAAGGAATATTGATCTTTAAAGTATCTTTTATCCATTTTACCCCCCTAAACCATACCAATTCCATTGTACCGGTTTCGTCAATAAAAGTCGCTACCAGCCTACTTCCTCTTTTTTGCTGAATAGTTTTAACTGAAGTGATCTTACCAACAATTTGAACTTCAGTATTATTGGCTTGTAATTGTTTTATTTTAAAAAATTGCGTACGATCAATATATCTGTTCGGAAAAAAATTAATAAGATCAGCATAAGTAAAAATTCCTAATTCCTTACCCAACAATTGGGCTCGAGACGGACCTACACCTTTTAAATATGCTATGGAAGTTTGTAAGTTAATATTTTAAAATTTAGAACAGTAATACGAAGATAATGAAAACAATAACAAAACTGTTAATATTTTAATATTCAAATATGATGAATATTGTTCTTTAATAAACCAATAAACATTCTTATTAATTTATTTAAAAAATATATAGCTATCTGATTGATTTTTGGGGCTTTATTAGCCTTAAAATAAATCCAATTATCATCTTCAACAGGAAAAAGGAAATAGTAAAACTAAAAGATTCCCTATTTCTTTTTTATTCGCTTTTCTAATAATATTAATATTCTATAGTGTAATTATCAAATTTAAATTGATATAATTGATTGATATATATCATTGATAATTAAAGTTAAAATAACTATATTTAATCATTAAATTAATTTTTTATCAAATGGAAATAAACATACAATTTGTAAAAATGCCAACCAGTGAACATATGGAAGCATTTGTACTAAAAGAATTAGAAAAACTGGATAAAAAATATGATTGGATTATTAAAGCTGATGTATTTTTTAAGTTGGAGAAAGACCCTAAAGGGAAAGGAAAAATTTGTGACATTCAATTAAGCCTATCAGGACCCAGAATCTTTGCTTCTTCAAATAAAGAAAGTTTTGAAGCAGCCACTGACGAAACTATTCGTGATTTAAAAAAACAACTTAAAAAACGGAAAGGTGAAATGAAACCTCATATTTAAGTGCTTACAATGGCTGATCTATCAAGAAATGCTAAAGAAGTTCTTATTGACAGATATCTTTTAAGAGATGATAAAGGCAATATAATTGAAACAGCCAATCAACTTTTTAAACGTGTTGCAAATTTTGTAGCAAAGGTAGAAAGCAATAAAAAATCAACTTGGGAAAAGCAATTTTTTCAAATAATGAATAGTCTTGATTTCCTGCCAAATTCACCAACACTAATGAATGCAGGAATCACTAACGGACAATTAAGTGCTTGCTTTGTATTACCCGTTAATGATAGTTTAGAAAATATATTTACTACACTAAAAAATGCAGCATTAATTCATCAAAGTGGTGGAGGAACAGGATTCAACTTTTCCAGACTCAGGCCAAAAAATGACAAAGTTACTTATTCTTATGGTACTTCTTCCGGACCAGTTGCCTTTATTAAAATTTATGATATAGCTACAGAAAATGTAAAGCAAGGAGGAAAACGCAGAGGTGCCAATATGGGTATTCTAAATATTGATCACCCTGATATAAAGACTTTTATCACATCGAAATCTGATAAAAAACAACTTCAAAATTTTAATATTTCTGTTGGTATAACTGATGACTTTATGGAAGCAGTTAAGAACAATCTAAATTGGAAGCTCATCAATAATAGAACATTTAAAATTGAAAATAAACTAAAGGCAACTCAATTGTGGCAACTCATCACTGAAGAAGCATGGAAAACAGGAGAGCCCGGGTTAATATTTTTAGACACTATTAATGATGATAACCCTACACCAAATTTGGGGAAAATTGAAAGCACCAATCCTTGTGGTGAAGTTCCGTTATTAGAGTATGAAAGTTGCAACCTTGGTTCAATAAATTTGTCTCATATGGTAACAAGTGATGATAAGGAACTCGAAATAAACTGGAATAAACTGGCCTTAACAATAAGAGCTGCAATTCGCTTTTTAGATAATATCATAAGTGTCAATCATTACTTACTGCCTGAAACAAGATTGATAACCCAAAGAAATAGAAAAATTGGTTTAGGTGTAATGGGTTGGGCAGAAATGCTTATCCAACTTGAAATACCTTATGCATCCATAGAAGCTGTTGAGCTGGGAAAAAAAATAATGAAATTTATTAAAGAAAAAAGCTATGAGGCATCAGCAAAATTAGCTAAAGAAAAAGGAGAGTTTCCTGAATGGAAGAACAGTAAACATTATAATGACAAGCCACTACGAAATGCAACATGCAACAGTATTGCCCCAACAGGAACTATTTCTGTAATTGCTGATACCTCATATTCAATTGAACCTCTATTTGCATTGGCATATAAACGAATAGGAATTCTGAATGGAAAAAACCAAACAGAAATAAATAAATTACTCAAAAATAAATTGAAAACTCTTGGATTATGGAATAAAACCATAGAACAAACCATATTTGAAACCGGGAGTATTAGAGAAATAGATACTATACCCAACAGTATTAAAAAACTTTTTGAAACAAGTTTAGAAATACCATGGAAATATCATTTATTACATCAAAAGGCATTTCAAAAATATACAGATAATGCAGTATCAAAAACCATAAATTTACCTGAAAATACTTCAGCTAAAGAAATTGCTGAAATTTATTGGACTGCCTGGGAATATAAGCTCAAAGGAATTACAATTTATCGCTATGGTAGTAGAAATGAACAGGTTCTTCAAAAATGTAATTTCAATACTTTAAATGACTGTCAATAATTTTACAGTTTAGAATAATTTTTATTTGCTTCTTTTAATAATTGTATTACTACCTCATCATTCACTTGATAAAATTCTTCATAAAACTGACCCACTGCATGAAAATTTTTTGGAGCAAGCAAACAAATAGTATCAGTAACAGATGGTAATTCTTTTATTTTTTTTAATGCTGAAGGAGGTGCAACAGGTAATGCAACAATAATTTGTAAAGGTTGTTCTTGCTGAATAAGTTTAATGCTTGAAATTAATGTATTTCCGGTGGCAACACCATCATCTACAATAATAACTATTAGATCTTTAAGTTTTATAGGCACTCTATTTTCATAATACCATTTAAAACGTTGTTTTAATATACCTCTAATACGTTCAGTTTCTTCCTCTAAATATATTTTAGAAACATCATTAGCAGCGTCACTTAAAATTCTGCTTTTTAAAGTTACAGCACCAATAGCATATTCTTTATGATGTGGATGCCCAATTTTTTTAGACAGTACTATTTCTAATGGTAAGTTTAATCTTTTAGCAATAACATATCCCACAGGAACACCTCCTCTTGGAATTGCAACAACTACAGCATCTTTTTTATTACTGAATTTTAATAATTTTTCAGCCAGTAAGCTACCTGTATCTTCCCTATTTGTAAACATTGTAATAATTTCTCTATCTATTCAAATATTTATCAAACCAATCACTAGTATGTTTAGCAATAATTTCCAGTTTACCGGGCTCTGAAAATAAATGTGAAGCCCCTTCAATAATTTTTAATTCACAAATTCCACTTATTTCTGCCTGTGCCTTTTTATTTAAATCAATCACCATATGATCATCACCACCAACCAATAAAAGGGTAGGTATTTTTATCTTATTTAATATTTTCATTGCAAGGTCAGGTCGACCACCTCTTGATACTATAGCTTTAACTCTTTTATCTAATTGTGCAGCAGCACGTAAAGCCGAAGCTGCACCAGTACTCGAACCAAAGTATCCTATTGAGAAATGCTTTGTTTCATCATATTCACTAACCCACTCTGTTACTTTTAAAAGTCGCTTAGTAAGCAATTCTATATTAAATCTATTTTCATAAATTAAATCTTCTTGCTCAGTTAATAGATCAAAAAGCAAACTAGAAAATCCATTTTCAAATAATAAATTAGCAACATAATTATTCCTGGTACTCAACCTGCTACTACCACTACCATGTGAAAATAGTATCATTCCTTTACTTTTATCAGTTATCCTTAAATTTCCCTTTAAACTTATAGAGTCAATCTGAATTTTAATTTCTTTATAGGATCCTGAAGTATTCATTTTGAATATTTTTAAAATAATTGGAAAGCAATTTTATAATTATCAATATTATCCGGCATTCATACCTCCATCAATAACATGTGTATTACCAGAAATATATTTACTTGCATCAGAAGCTAAAAACAAGGCTAAGTCAGCAATTTCTTCAGGTTCGGCATACCTGTTAAATGGAATGTCAGCTTCAAATCCTTTTTTTGCTTCACCAGCATTGTCTGGAGATATCTCTCTTTCAATTGAACGCATCATACGTGTATTTACAGGTCCGGGATGTATCGTATTCACTCGTATTTTTTGGTTTGCAAATTCTAATGCTGCTACTCTCATAATGCCAACAACTGCATGTTTACTTGCTACATAGGCACCAAGTCCTGAAAATCCTTTTAAACCAGCTAATGATGATGTGATCATTACACTTCCTCCTTCTGACATTTTTGGTATCACGCATTGGCAACCTAACCATACTCCTTTTAAATTTACAGCAATCACTTTATCAAATTCAGTTTCCGGGTAATCTGCAATAGGCTTTATAACACCTTCAATTCCGGCATTATTGAATAAAATATCAATTTTTCCGAATGTTGATAAAACTAAATCAGTATACTTTTTTGTATCATTTATTTTTGAAACATCTGCTGCACAATAGATTAAGTTTGAGTTGTTTAATTCGTTAACTGTTCTTTTAAGTTTTTCTTCTCCTCTAGCTACTATCATTACTTTTGCTCCTTCAGCTAAGAATAATTTTGCAGTGGCTTTACCTATCCCATCTGATCCACCTGTTATAATTGCTACTTTATCTTTTAATGTATTCATAATATATTTTTAAAGATTTAAAACATTACATCATGATAAATCATAGATTTAAGATCTTTAGGAAGTTCAGATCTAATATCTTCCAATTCACCTAAAGAGACGTATCTACGTAACATAAAAAATGTTGTAATAATATATTTTTCTGCTATTTCATCCGATTCAAAATCATTAATTGAAGTTATTCCATTAAATTCTCTAACCAAATCAATAAATTCAGTCATATTTTTAATTTTCTTCTTTTTACCTAATGACCATCTGTTTACATAGACAGCTTTTAAAAACATAGGAAATTGAGCGATTAATTGTAATGACTCTTCTATTGATAATAATTCACGTAACCCGTGTAAAATGGAAGATAATATACGTCCGGCTTTATCAGTATTACTATCAATATTTAATTTTTCACTATACTCTTTCAGAAAAGTATTAGCTTCAGACGCAAATTGATTAAAATTAAGTGACATAATTTTTTTAATTAAAATTCATAAATATCCCATTTTTGTTCTTCAATATTCTTTACAGCAATTAAATGAGGAGCAATAAATTTTGAATAAAAACTTGGGGGTTTAATAGTTTTACCTTTTGGTTTAGTATAACCCCTGGCATTATCTAAGTATTTTATTTTTTTTCCAGAAGTATCAATAATATATTCTTTTAAATTATAAGAAACTACATCTTTACCTAACACTTTATTAAAACCTATTATTTTCTTTTCAATATCTATTATAATTGCATATCCATCTTTAAAATTTGAAGCATTTAAATATTGGCATGCTATAATTTCTTTACCGTTTTTATCAATATATCCATAATGATATACCCCATTATTTAATTTTCTGATCAAACATCTTCCATCTTTAAACACAGGGTAAGTATCAGTGTTGATCTCAGTTTCATCTTTACTGCAAAACAGATCATCTCTAAAATCTATTACCATTACACCTTTTTCATTTATAAAGGCCCACTGCTCACCTTTTTTTATAGCGGAAAGTTCCTCATTAAATGGTGAAATTTTATCAATATTTTTAATAACTTGTGTATATCCAAACGAATGAATAATTAAACTGATGATTAAAATTACTAGATTTTTCATGTCATTATATTTATTTTAAACTCTTTATTCATATCTCAATTTTTGTAATTAATTTTTTAAAAAATGAAATCAATGAGCATTTTAATATTTGTTTGTCTAAATTTAGATATCATTAAAATACTAAACAATGATGGTCATCAATAAAAAACATGATTGTTATCATTATAGAAGAGTTTTTATCTTTCTTTTTTTTATTTTTCAAGTTCTTAAAAATACCATCTTAAGAGAAAGTTATGACTTTAGGATACATATACATTAGCAGAATTGTAATAAGAAAATGATTATAATTTTATAATTGAAATTACTTTTATGTTTTTTCTTAAATGAAAATTAATTAGTCATTAAAAAGTTTACATTTACGGTATAATTAAAAAAATAATCCTATAAATTATAGACATGAAATTATTCCTATATTTTCTTTTTCTTACCAACCTTCTTACTTTTCAAAATTTTATTAGTGCACAGAATACTACAAATAATAGATCTATTGATGTACAACATTATCAATTTGAGATTACAGTAAATGATTCTACTAATATTATTGAAGGTATAGCAACCATAACACTAAAAATTAATAACGCTATTAAAGAATTTAATCTTGACCTGATCTCTTTAGATGAAAATGAAAAAGGAATGTCTGTAAGTCAAGTATTAAATAACAATAGAAAAGTTCCTTTTCAGCATAATAAAAACAAATTAAATATTCAAATACCATCCAATATCAATGACTCAATAAAAGTTTTCACTATTAAATATCATGGGATTCCAAAAGACGGTTTGATCATATCAAAAAACAAATTTGGTGACCGTACTTTTTTTGGTGATAATTGGCCAACCAGAGCTAAAAATTGGTTGCCATGTGTTGATGAGCTCAGCGATAAAGCTACAGTAGATTTTATTGTTAAAGCACCCAGTTATTATCAGGTTATCGCCAATGGAACTTTAATTGAAGAAGTAAATTTAAACGATCAAATAAAATTATATCATTATTCTTCAAAAAACCTTTTACCTACTTATTTAATGGTTATTGGTGTCGCTAGGTTTGCTGTACAATATTTAGGTGAATTTAACCAAACACCGCTATCTACATGGGTTTATCCTCAAAACAAAAAAGAAGGGTTTTATGATTATGCTCAGGCAATACCTATAATTGAGTATTACGTAAACCATATTGCTCCATTTCCCTTTAGTAAATTAGCCAATGTACAATCAAAGACCCGATTTGGCGGTATGGAAAATGCCAGTGCCATATTTTATTCAGAAAAATCTGTTACCGGAAAAAGAAATCAGGAAGCTCTTTTAGCTCATGAAATTGCCCATCAATGGTTTGGTGACTCTGCTACAGAAAGAGAATGGCCTCATTTATGGCTAAGTGAAGGTTTTGCAACCTATTTTACCAGTTTATATTTCGAAAATAAATATGGTAAAGAAAAATTAAATGAACGCCTGATCAATGAACGCAATAAAATAATTCGTTTTTCTGAAAAACAACAAACTCCTGTTATTGATACTAAAACCAAGAACTACATGAAACTCTTAAATGCCAATTCTTATGAAAAAGGCGCTTGGTTCTTACATATGTTAAGAACAAAAATTGGTGATGAATTGTTTTGGAAAAGCATAAAGGAATATTACAAAAAATACCAATTTGACAATGCTGTTACTGAAGATTTTAGAAGTATTGTTGAAAGTTTTTACAACAAAGACCTGTCTGTTTTCTTTGATCAATGGCTTTACGGAATCGGACAACCCGAACTGGATCTACAATGGAAGAATAAATCAAATGAAATTGATATTACCATAAACCAAACTCAAAAAACTAAAACTATTTTTGATTTTCCACTAGAATTGTTATTTAAATTTGATGATGGTTCAACTAAAATTAAAACTTTAAGTATAGATCAAAAAAAACAAACATTTACATTTCCTATTCATACGCAAATAATTGAAATTGTTATTGATCCTAATGTTTCTCTTTTATACAAATCAAAATAAAACGATCATGAAAAATATTTTTACAGTTTTAATTTCATTTTTTTTATTACTGAGTTGTTCTAACAATAAAGATCATAATGCTGATTTGATAATTAAAGGCGGTACAATAATCGATCTTTCCAATAACGGCCATTCAGCAAAAGATCTAAAAAACAAAGCAATTCTAATAAAAGCTGATACTATTTTTGATATAGTTGACACTGGTTTAATTTCTGAAAATGAAAATAATATAATCGATGCTACAGGTAAATTTATCATACCCGGTTTAACCGATGGTTTTGCGGTCATCAACAACCAAAAATATGCCAATGCTTTTTTGTATATGGGTATTACAGATGTCATAGGTGTTGAAAGTGAACGACGAGGTGAATTTTATCATGAAGCAATACCTTCACCAAACATTCATATGTTGAGAGAGGTTGGTGAATCAACTATTTCTGATAAAGCTATAATCGATACGATTGCTAAACATGCAAAGAACGGAGCGGAGATCTTATTAATGATGTATGGTTTACAACCACATCAGGTTGAACTTGCTCAAAAAGAAGCAAAAAAATATGGAATGGGTACCATTGGAGAACTCGGTTATACCACTTACAAAAAAGGAATGAAAATTGGTGTGGATGCTTTTGTACATACAACCCGTTATTCTTTAGATATTGCTCCCGATAGTTTGGCTAAAAAAGTTGCTGCACATCCTTTTAGTAACGACCTTGGGAGTCCGAAATGGAGATATTACAAATTGCTAACCGATTTAGATTCTACAAATTCAAACTTGCTTAATCATGCTAAAAACTTAGGAAATTCCAACAGTTTTTTACAACCTACTTTTGCATTGTTGTATTTAGATATGCCTTTTAGTAAAAATCCCTGGAAAGAAAAAGTAGCTCAGATAATCAACATCAATGATATTAACCGTCCGGCAGATAAAATTACAGGCAAACACAATTATCCTCCTGAAGAACTGGCAGCTTACCAAAAATTAGGAAAACAAGAATTAATGATCGAACAACTCTATTATAAGAACGGTGCCAAATATTTATCGGGAAGCGCAACAGATGTATGGGGAAGTATGCCCGGAATTTCATTACATCAGGAATTAGAAGTTTTACAAAAAATCGGACTTTCAAATCGCGAAGTACTAGCAGCAAGTACTTCTAATTTTTATGAAGCTTACGGATTTAAATTCGGAAAAATTAAAAAAGGATTTAAAGCAAATATTTTGATTTTGGATAAAAATCCTTTAGAAGATCTTAAATATTTAAAAGAAAATAAACAACTTATTTTAAATGGAAAAGAAATAAATTTAGAAGAACTACTTCAATAATAAATATGAAAAAACTACTTCAAATAATCCTTCTGTTATTTAGTATAAATATACTTGCACAAAACGGAAAGATAATCGACCGACAGGAACTTAATTGGAAAAATGATACTGATATAACAAAAATTGTTTTAAATGATGGGAAAATAAAAGAAAAATACCAATATTTAAATAATGTCAAAATTGAAAAAATAACCTATGAAAGCGATGGATTAAAAGTTAAAGGGTATTTAGTACAACCTAATAATTCTGGCCATTATCCTTGTATAATTTACAATCGTGGTGGTAATAAAGAGTTTGGAAAATTAACATCAAAAAAAGCTGTTTTTATCTTAGCAAAGGTCGCTTCGTGGGGTTATGTTGTTGCTGGTAGTCAATACCGTGGTAATGATGGTGGCGAAGGCAAAGAAGAGTTTGGTGGAAATGATGTGAATGATGTTTTAAATTTGATTCAGTTATTTGATCATGTAAAAAATACAGATACTTCTAAAATGGGAATTTACGGATGGTCTCGAGGTGGTATGATGACCTACTTAACACTTACAAAAACCAACAAATTTAAAGCAGCAGTGGTTGGTGGAGGTTTAAGTGATCTGCATAGTTGGATCTATACAAGAAAAGATACTATTGAAAGTGTTTATTATAAAAATATTCCCAATTATGCACAAAATAAATCCAAAGCATTGAATGAAAGATCGGCAATAAATCAAGTAGAAAGTATATCAAAAACAACACCAATCTTAATGTTGCATGGCACTTCTGATTGGCGAGTAATTCCTGATATGGCATTAGATCTTTCAAAAGCGTTTATAAAAAATCGAGTTCCGCACCGTTTGGTTTTATTTGAAGGTGGTAATCACGGTTTAACCGAATTTATAATTGAAGTTGATACCTTGGTAAAACAATGGTTTGATGCTTATTTAAAAAATAATAAATCTTTACCCAATTTAAATCCTCATGGCAGATAGGTTATTGAGCCAATGATATAATGAAATGATATGAAAAGAAGAAAATTTATTACAAACACTGCGGCAGTAGCAACAATTCCTTTTTTACCAATAATGAGTTCAAAAAATTATAATGACCCTGAAAGATTAATTAAGAAAAATCTTCCGGTTAATTTCACACGAGATGGTTTAAACCTATCTCCTACTTTATTTTCTGAATTGTTGCAAGAATTAACTTTAGAAAATGATTTTAAACCTGATTCATACGGACTTGGTGGAATGATCCACCAATTTGAAGAAAAAGTAGCTCTTGCTCTTGGAAAAGAAAAAGCTATTTACATGCCCACCGGTACTTTAGCAAATCATATTGCATTGCGAAAACATTGTAACACCAATAAAAGAGCAATCGTACAATATGAATCGCACATAAACAGAGATACAGGAGATGCTACTACTACTCTTAGTGGTATTAATTTAATAAACCTTGGCGGGGATAAAGTAGTTTTTAATACTGATGAATTAATTACTTTTTTGAATGATAATTCACAAGGAAAAGTAAAAACACCTATTGGGGCACTATCTTTAGAAACTCCAGTACGTCGTAAAAACTTACAAAGAATTCCATTTAATGAAATAGAAAAAATCACTAAAATTGCCAGAAAAAATAATATTCCATTGCATTTGGATGGAGCGCGTTTGTACATAGATGCTGCCTTCTCTGGAAAGAACATTAAGGACTACACTAAGTTATTTGATACGGTTTATCTATCTCTATATAAATCGTTCAACTCAGTTAACGGAGCAATTTTAGCAGGTTCAAAAAAAATAATTGACGGTTTACATAATGAGCGCAGAATGTTTGGGGGAGGTTTACCTTCTTCCTGGCAACAAATAGCTATTGCAAATTACTTTTTTGATAATTATGAAACACGTTATAAAGAAGCTCAAAAACAATTTGATGTTTTTAAAAATAGCATTGAAAAAAGCGGAAAATTTCAAATTACAGAACTCTCGAATGGAAGTAGTATTTTTAAGCTCATTCCCAATGAAAAAATAGACCCAGAACAACTTATAATAAGGCTGGAAAAACAGAAGATCTCCTTACCTCAATGGAATAAAAATGACCAATGCTTTTATATAAAAGTGAATGATTCATTGGTATATAATGATATGCATATAACAGCTGAAGAATTTTTAAAAATAAGATAACAACATAATACTTTATATAAAATTTCATAATTAAACTGATGAGAATCATCAAAAATACTGATCACCGTCATTGACAAAATTGATTATCTACTGTAATTTTGGCGTTATTTTTAATCTTAATTTTAAATATTATGCGAAAATTAATAAACCTTTTTCTTCTAAACTTATTGTTCCTACTATTTGTAGGTTGTTCCGAAGAGGGAATCATGTTTGAGTCTCTGGATTCTAATGATGATGTTTCTCTAAAAAATGCTAGAGTAAAGCATTATGTTCCATTCAAAGGTACTTTTGAAGTATACGTTGACAAAGTTATTCCTTATCCGCCACCCCCTCCAAAAATTCAGGAAGTTCTTGGTATTGGAAATGTTACACATCTCGGTAAAACAGAAGTGTTTATTGAACAAAAATGGTGGCCACCACATCCACCTCCACTTATTCCACCATGGACCGGAACCGGGATTGGTGAAATTGTTTTTACAGCAGCAAATGGTGATATATTATTAGCCTATTATGAAGATGCTGTATCTTTCCATGAGTCTTACACAGATGTATATGTAACACTTACAGGTCATTTTAAAAACGGTGGTACCGGAAGGTTTGAAAATGCAGAAGGATCATTTATATGGGAAGTAATATTTTATCCATTAACAAATGAAGGAACAGTGACACTTACCGGTGAAATAAAGTATGGTAAATAATTTATAAAATCTGTAAACAAAGGAGCCTTCTTTTCAGGAGGCTTTTTAAATATAAATATTTAAACCTTTATAAAATTTAACTAAAGTTAAAATATGATTAAGTTATTTATCACTAACTTTAAACTTCAATAAAACTTTCTCAATCATTGAATAAGACAGAGCTTAAAGAATTTTTAGATAAAAAAGTAATTCAATACAACAATCCTAAATTTATTGAGAGTGACCCTATTCAAATACCGCATCAATTTTCATTAAAAGAAGATATTGAAATTTCAGCTTTTTTAACTGCTACTATTGCCTGGGGAAATAGAAAAATGATCATAAAAAATTCGCAAAAGATGATGGATCTGATGGGAAATTCACCCTATGATTTTATCATAAATCACGAAGAACATCATTTTGATGATTTTGACAATTTTGTTCATCGTACTTTCAATGCAATCGACTTTAGGTTTTTTATAAAATCACTTCAAAATATTTACAAAAAACACAAAGGATTGGAAGTTGTGTTTGCACAGCATGCTGAAGACGATTCTTTACAAACTTCAATTCATCAGTTTAAAAAAATAATTTTTGAAATTGAACATCCGCAAAGGACCAAAAAACATATATCCGATCCTTTAAAAGGCTCTGCTGCTAAACGAATTAATATGTTTTTACGTTGGATGGTAAGAAATGACAAAGCCGGTGTTGATTTTGGTATTTGGAAAAGCATATCTCCATCTCAACTTTCCTGCCCTCTAGATGTTCATTCTGGAAATGTTGCAAGAAAATTAGGTCTAATTAATCGAAAACAGAATGATGCAAAAGCACTTTTTGAACTTGATACCAACTTAAGAAAAATGGATCCTCAAGATCCTGTAAAGTATGACTTCGCTTTATTTGGGTTGGGAGTTTTTGAAAGTTTCTAGAATTAATTTGAAGTAAAAATTAACTCATTTTCAAATAAACTTTTACTTTTTAACTTTAAACTTGAATACCGTATCTTTGCAAACACTAAAATTTAATTCAGTTCCATTGAAAGACAATCAAAATAATTCCGATAATAAAACAGAAAAACGTTTACACAGAACTTTGGTTTTTGCTGTTATAGATGCTTTACATTTAATTTTTAATGAAAATGAATATGCCGATAAAGTTGTACAAAAGACTTTAAAAAGAGACAAACGCTGGGGTGTTCGCGATAGAAAATTTCTTGCTGAAACTATCTATGAAATGGTCCGTCATAAACGATTGTACAATGAAATTGCCGGAACTAAAAGTCATTATTCTTTAGAAAATCTATGGAAAAATTTTACAGTTTGGGCTGTTTTAAAAGGTTATAAATTACCTGATTGGGATCAGTTTCAAGGAACTCCCGTTAGAAGAATCAAAGGGAAATTTGACGAATTACAAAAAGTTAGAAAATTTAGAGAGTCCGTACCGGATTGGTTGGATGAATTAGGTGAAAAAGAACTCGGTGCTGAATGGGAAAAAGAACTCAACGAATTAAATAAAAAAGCAAAAGTAATTTTAAGGGTAAATACCCTTAAAATTACAAAACAAAATCTTCAAAAAATACTATTAAGTGAAGATATTCAAACCGAATTTATTAAAAACCAACCTGATGCGCTACTCCTAACCGAACGTAAAAATGTTTTTGTAACTGATGCTTTTAAAAAAGGTTTATTTGAGGTTCAGGACGCATCTTCACAATTGGTTGCTCCGTTTTTAGACGTTAAACCCGGTATGCGCGTAGTAGATACTTGTGCCGGTGCGGGAGGTAAAACATTACATCTGGCATCTTTAATGGAGAATAAAGGTCAGATCATTGCTTTGGATATTTATGAAAGTAAATTAAAAGAATTAAAGCGAAGAGCAAGACGAGATGGAGTACATAACATTGATATTCGCCCGATTGAAAGCACTAAAACCATCAAAAAATTAAAAAATTCAGCCGATAGGGTATTGATAGATGCTCCTTGTAGCGGTTTGGGCGTTATCAAAAGAAATCCCGATTCTAAATGGAAATTACAACCAGAATTCATTGAAAAGATAAAAAAAACACAAGCCGAGATCTTAAATAACTATTCTAAAATTGTGAAAGAGGGCGGTAAATTGGTTTATGCAACTTGTTCTATCCTTCCTTCTGAAAATGAAGAACAAATTGAAAAATTCTTAAAAAATCATCCCGAGTTTAAGTTAGTGAATGAGAATAAAGTTTCTCCGGCAAAAACAGGTTTTGACGGTTTTTATATGGCTTTATTGGAGAAAAAAAATGATGCTTAAAATTTTTTCTTTCTAATTATTCAACTATAAGAATATGAGTATAAAAGAATTAAGATCAAAAATGTCACCACAGGACTTAATAGCTTTAAAAAAAGCTGAAAAGGAAATGGAAAATATCGGGTTGGCTATGCGCAGCCTGAACAAACTGGGAGGCACGATTGAAACGGGACTTAGAAGAATACCTTCCAAGCAACAACTCTGGTTACAGGACAAGGTCAATGATACTATGATGATGCTCATAAAAACCAATCTGGCAACCATGCAAAATGGTAGATCTTTTAAGAAGCCTTCTTCTAAAACCTATAAAGCATTGGTTACATCAACAGGTGCCTTAAGCGGAATTTTAGGTTCTACTACCGGACTCGGTACAGCTGTTTTCACATCTGAACTTATTATTTCCACAAAATTTATCATGCGCTCTATTATGGATATTGCCAGAAGTGAAGGTGAAGATCTTTACGATCCGGAGACACAGTTATCGTGTTTACAGGTCTTTGCACTTGGTGGAGAATCAGAAGATGATGACGGACTGGAAACCAGTTATTACACTTCAAGAATTGCCATGGATACCGCACTTAAAAATGCCACCTCATACCTTGCTAAAAATGGAATAAGTGGTTTAAACAAACTCCTGGCAGGAAGTACTAATCCGCTTATCAAACTGATCAGTTCTATTGCTTCACGATTTACAGTACAAGTGTCCGAAAAATTTGTTGCTCAAGCAATTCCGCTTATAGGTGCCGCAGGAGGTGGATCGGTAAATTTTATGTTTATCAATCATTTTCAAAAAATGGCACGAGCCCATTTTACAATTAGAAGGCTCGAACGTAAATACGGAAAGGATCATGTAAAAAAACGCTATTTGGAAATAGGGAGGAATAATTAGTTAATTGGTAAATTATATAATTTGGTTTTTCTTTACAACAATCTAAAGATCTAAAAATTCTAGTAATAACAATAATATTTTAGGTTCTATACATATACTTTGACCAACTTCGCAACATAATTTTACAATCAAATATTTATATTTACCCTAAATAGACTCCTTAAATAATCTTAAAAATATTTTTATAAATCTTATTAACATTTCCATACAAATTACTACTTCAATTAGTTAAATTTACAACCTTAAAATTATAATTCTAATTTCATTAAAAAATGATCTATTTTTTTGCTAAGAACAACATTGTTTATGCTGTTTCAAAACAAACAGAAATTTGCGATAATACAACTCAAAAACTCACCTGGCTTTTCGGAAATGCTACAAAGATTCAGAAAAATGAAGTAAATGGATACTTTGTTGGGCCTCGAAAAGAAATGATCACACCCTGGAGTACCAATGCTGTTGAAATTACTCAAAATATGGGAATTTCAGGAATCAATCGTATAGAAGAATTCATTAAAAAAGATTCTGATAATACAGAATACGATCCTATGATAAAGCATTTTTACAATAATTTAGATCAGGAAATTTTTACGATTGATATCGAACCTGAACCAATTTTAGAGATTGATGATATTGAAGTCTACAACCAAAAAGAAGGTTTGGCATTAAATAGTGAAGAAATTGAATATTTAGAAAAATTATCTAAAAAATTAAATAGAAAGTTAACTGACTCGGAAATTTTTGGATTTTCACAAGTAAATTCTGAGCATTGTCGTCATAAGATCTTTAACGGTACTTTTGTTATTGATGGAGTAGAAAAACCAAATTCACTCTTTCAAATGATCAAGAAAACTTCGGTTAAAAATCCCAATACTATTGTATCTGCTTATAAAGATAACGTGGCTTTTGTCAATGGTCCGGTAATCGAGCAATTTGCTCCAAGATCATTTGATAAACCTGATTTTTATAAGAAAAAAGATATCAAATCGGTTATTTCATTAAAAGCCGAAACACATAATTTTCCAACTACAGTTGAACCTTTTAACGGTGCTGCAACAGGTTCCGGTGGTGAAATTCGTGACAGGCTTGCCGGTGGAAAAGGTTCACTTCCTTTAGCAGGAACCGCTGTTTATATGACGCCTTACTCCCGTCTAACACAAAATAGAGAATGGGAAAATATAAAAGAAAGAGATTGGTTGTATCAAACTCCTATTGAACTTTTAATAAAAGCTTCAAACGGTGCATCTGACTTTGGAAATAAATTCGGGCAACCGTTGATCTCTGGATCATTGTTAACTTTTGAGCATGAAGAACACAATCGTAAATTAGGTTATGATAAAGTGATTATGATGGCGGGTGGAATTGGTTATGGCAAAGAAAAAGACAGCTTAAAAGACCGGCCAAAAAAAGAGGATACCATTGTAATTTTAGGTGGTGATAATTACAGGATTGGTATGGGTGGTGCAGCTGTTTCTTCGGCAGATACAGGTGAATTTAACTCGGCTATCACATTAAATGCAGTGCAACGTTCTAATCCTGAAATGCAAAAAAGAGTGGCCAATACTATTCGTGCTATGGTGGAAAGTGAAAATAACAAAATTGTTTCAATTCACGATCACGGTGCTGGCGGGCATTTAAATTGCTTATCGGAATTGGTGGAAGAAACCGGTGGTGAAATCAATTTAGACGCACTACCTGTAGGAGATAAAACATTATCTGCAAAGGAAATAATAGGAAATGAATCGCAAGAAAGAATGGGTTTGGTAATGCATGAAAAAGACATGGAATTCTTACATAAAGTTGCCGATAGAGAACGTTCGCCAATATACGAAGTAGGAAAAGTAACGGGTGATTTTAGATTTGCTTTTAAATCAGTTAAATTAGATAAGAATCCAATGGATTTTGATCTCATGGATATGTTTGGTAGTTCACCACATACATATATGAGAGATATTACTTTGAACAGAAATTATAAGGAAATAGCTTATAAAATTGATGATATTTACAAATATGTGAGTCAGGTACTACAATTAGAAGCTGTTGCTTGTAAAGATTGGTTAACCAATAAAGTTGACCGCTGTGTTGGTGGCAAAGTTGCTAAACAACAATGTACAGGTGCTCTTCAATTACCTTTAAATGATGTTGGTGTAATGGCATTAGATTATAAAGGTTTTAAAGGTATTGCAACATCAATTGGGCATTCATCAGTAAGTGCTTTGATCGATGAAAAAGCTGGTTCACGAAATTCTATAGCAGAGGCTTTAACCAATATTATCTGGGCACCTTTGGATGAGAATTTAAAATCGGTTTCTTTATCTGCCAATTGGATGTGGCCTTGTAGAAATGAAGGAGAAGATGCCCGTTTATACAATGCTGTTGAAGCTGTTTCAAAATTTGCCATTGATCTGGGAATTAATGTTCCAACCGGAAAAGATTCCTTATCGATGAAACAAAAATATCAAGATGATGAAGTTTTAGCTCCGGGAACAGTAATTATTTCTGCAGCAGCAGAATGTTCAGATATTAATAAAGTTGTTGAACCGGTTTTAAAATCCGTTGAAAATAATCAGATATTTTATATTGATTTTTCAAAGGACAATCATAAATTAGGTGGTTCAAGTTTTGCCCAAATAAGAAATAAAATTGGTGCAGAAACTCCTAGCATAAATGATGCAGCTTATTTTAAAAATGCTTTTGATACCATTCAAGAATTAATTAAAAAAGACCTGATCATTGCCGGGCATGATATTTCTGCCGGTGGAATGATCACCGCTTTATTAGAAATGTGTTTTGCTGAAAATAATCTTGGTGCTAAAATTGATTTGAGCAGTATTTCTGAAAAAGATGCTGTAAAAGTTCTATTTGCTGAAAATAGCGGAATTATTTTTCAAACAGATAATGCTATCAAAATTGAAGAATTTTTAAATAAAGCTAATATTACTTATCATCATATTGGTTACGCTGTCGCGGATGGTAATCTTCATATTTCAAATTTTGACCTAAGTTTTAACATTGCTGAATATAGAGATCATTGGTACAAAACCTCTTACCTACTCGACCAGGAACAAACAGCAAATAATTTAGCAAAAGATCGTTATGAAAATTATAAAATTCAGCCTTTAAACTATATTTTTCCTAAACACTTTACAGGAAAAATCCCTAAAGTTGATTCAGAAAAACCTCGTCCTAAAGCAGCTATTATAAGAGAAAAAGGTTCAAACAGCGAACGTGAAATGGCAAATGCCATGTATTTGGCAGGTTTTGATGTAAAAGATGTACACATGACCGATTTAATAAACGGAAGAGAAAATTTAGAAGACATCCAATTTATTGGTGCTGTTGGTGGATTTTCAAATTCGGATGTTTTAGGATCTGCAAAAGGATGGGCAGGCGCTTTTTTATACAATGAAAAAGCCAACAAAGCCTTAAAGAATTTCTTTGACAGAGAAGATACATTATCGGTTGGAATTTGCAATGGTTGTCAGCTATTTGTTGAGTTAGAAATGATCAATCCCGATCATGAAATAAAACCAAAAATGCTACACAATGATTCTCACAAACACGAAAGTGGATTTACTTCGGTGAAAATTCAAGAAAATAATTCGGTTATGTTATCGAGTTTAGCCGGAAGTACTTTGGGTGTTTGGATCTCACATGGAGAAGGTAAATTTAATTTCCCTTACGGAGAAGATAGGTATAATATTGTAGCTAAATATGGTTATGACGCTTATCCTGCAAATCCTAACGGATCTGATTTTAACACAGCTATGATGGCAAGTGATGATGGAAGACATTTGGTAATGATGCCACACATTGAACGATCTACATTTCAATGGAACTGGGCAAATTATCCGGAAGGAAGAAATGATGAAGTAAGTCCATGGGTAGAAGCTTTTGAAAATGCAAAAAAGTGGTTGGATAATAAATAATTATTTTACAACTGTATATAATAATCAATAATTTAAAAAAAATTAAGATTAATAATGAAAAAAGTTTTTAAAATTACAGGACTCTTTTTTTTAATTGCTATAATAATAGTAGCAGTATATGCATTGATTAATAATATAAAACGTTCAAATATTGTTAAAGAAAATTATGCATTATTAGGTGATGAAGCAGGCATTTTGAATGTCGATGGCAATACTTTTAGAGATTTAAACAAAAATGGCAAACTTGATATTTACGAAGATACCAGAGCGAGTATTAACAATCGTGTTGAAGACCTAATAAGTCAAATGAATCTTGAAGAAAAAGCAGGCACCATGTTCGTAACTATGATTGGTATGACAAAAGAAGGTAAACCTTTAGATATGCCGGTTATTTCAACCAATGCTATGGAAATGGCATTTTCTTTTATGTTACCTCCCAGTTCAGAAATGATTGCTTTAAAAAAAATGAATAGCTTTAACATTGTTCATTCTTATAATGCTGATATTCTTGCAAGATTTAATAATAACGCACAAAAACTAGCAGAGCGAACCCGTTTAGGTATTCCCATTACCATTGCTACTGATCCCAGACATGGTACACAAAATAATCCCGGAGCAGCAATATTTACACCTTCATTTTCTCAATGGCCTTCATCACTTGGTTTGGCAGCAACCAGAGATACTTTACTCGTTAGAGAATTTGGTGATATTGCCCGACAAGAATATAATTCCGTAGGAATAAAATTAGCTTTGCATCCAATGGCTGATCTAGCTACAGAACCCAGATGGGGAAGAACTAATGGTACTTTTGGTGAAGATGCAAATCTATCAGCTGCAATTACAAAAGCCTATGTATTAGGTTTTCAGGGAGATTCTTTAACCAGTTCAAGTGTAGCATGTATGACCAAACATTTTTCGGGCGGTGGTCCTCAAAAGGATGGTGAAGATCCTCATTTCCCATATGGAAAAGAACAAGCATATCCAGGTAATAATTTTGAATACCATCTTATTCCTTTTATCAAAGGAGCATTTCCTGCAAAAACTGCTCAAATAATGCCTTATTACGGTATTCCTATGGATCAAACTGATGAAAATGTTGCTTTTGCATTTAACAAAACTATCATCACCAAAATATTAAGAGATTCTTTAAAATTTGATGGAGTTATTTGTACCGATTGGAATATAATTTCCGATAGTAAAATGGGTGAAGCAAGAGCTTGGGGAGTAGAAGAACTTACACCAATACTTAGAGTTAAAAAAGTAATTGATGCAGGTTGCGATCAATTTGGAGGTGAAAATGATCCTTCATTAATTGTAGAATTGGTAAAATCCGGAAAAATATCCGAAAAAAGAATTGATATATCTGTAAAAAGAATTCTGAGAGATAAATTTATTTTAGGTCTTTTTGACAACCCCTATGTGGATGAAGAATTAGCATTGAAAATTGCCGGCAATTCCGTATTTATTACTAAAGGCAAAGAGGCTCAGGCAAAATCGGCAGTCTTACTAAAAAATAAAGAATTACTACCATTGGCTGAAGGAACTAAAATATATACAGACGGTATGATCAATCCTGAAGTATTAAATAAATACGGACAAGTTGTTGATGATATTGATCAAGCAGATGTTATATTAACACGTATTAGAACTCCGTTTGACAAAAGATCAGAATTTTTCTTAGAACGTTTTTTTCATCAAGGAAGGCTCTATTATAATGAAAAAGAAAAGAAAAAGATTTTTGATCTAATCGATAAAAAACCTGCTTTAGTAGTTGTTAATTTAGAACGCCCTGCAATTCTTACGGAAATCAATGAAAAATGTGATGCTTTAATGGCTGATTTTGGTACTTCTGATGAAGTGCTGGCAGAGCTCATTTTTGGCAAAGTAAAACCCTCCGGAAAATTACCTTTTGAGTTACCTTCTACTTGGGAGGCAGTTCAAAAACAGTTGGAAGATGTACCCTATGATTCTGAAAATCCATTGTATAAATTTGGTGATGGAATTTCATATAAATAATTCAACTTTATAACCTTAATTAAAATTTTGTAGATAAAGTCAGGTCTTTTGCTTTTGCTTTTTAGCAGCCGGAAAAAGAACATTGTTTAATATCAATCGGTAGCCCGGAGAATTTGGATGCAGGTCAAGTTCAGTTTTTGGGTCGCCAACTCTGTGTTGATAGTCTTCCGGGTCATGTCCTCCATAAAAAGTAAACATACCTTTACCTTTTACACCATGAATATAACGGGCTTCACCATTCGCATTATTTTGAGCCATAATTACAACTGTTGGTTTGATAGTCTTAGGGTTAAAAGCAGTAGTTTGCCCCATAAAACCTTTGATGAGTAAAGTATGATTTTGGCATAACATACTTGGTATCATATCCCATTTTGCAGAAAATTCTTTGATTTCAAAATAATCTTCTGTTTTTAATACTTTTCTTTTTAGTGTAGTATCAATATTTGAAAACTCGTAAGTTGCCGGATTTCTTTCTAAAATATAATCTGAAAATGCAAATGTTTTGTTATAATCAATTTTATTTTGATAATCATTCTCTGACGGATCTCCATCAAACATCGTTTCACAAATATCTACTTCTTCGGCTGATAAAGCAATGTCAAAACTATCGGTAGCTGAACACATAGCAAACATAAAACCTCCACCAATTACATAATCACGAATTTTTATAGCTACAGCTAATTTTTCATGAGATACTTTATCAAAACCTAATTCTTTTGCTAATTCTTCTGTTTCTTTTTTACTTTCAATATACCAGGGAACCATTTTAAATGCTCCGTAAAATTTACCAAATTGACCTGTAAAATCTTCATGGTGTAAATGCAACCATTCGTACATCAATAACTTATCTTGCAATACTTCTTTATCATATATTACATCATAAGGAATTTCAGCATATTCTAAGACCAAAGTTACAGCATCATCCCAAGGTTGATTTCCCTTGGGTGAATAAACTGCAATTTTTGGTGCTTTTTCTAAAATTATTGCTTGTTTATTTTGTGATGGGCTTTCAATTTCCTCTAAAATTTGTAAAGCTTTTGTATCCGAAATAACTTCATAGGAAACACCACGTATGATACATTCATTTTTGATTTCTTTTAGATCTTCTAACAAAAAAGAACCTCCGCGATAATTAAGTAACCATTTAACTTTATGTGAATTTTGCAATGATAAAAAAGTAATACCGTATGCTTTCAAATGATTTTTTTGAGAAACATCATCCATTGGTATTAATATAAAAGAGGCAAAAACAGCATTGGTAAAAAAAACAAATGCTAATAATATTAAGATATGTTGCAGTTTTTTATGCAAGCTTAAAAAAATGATTAAAATGGCACATCACCTTCATCAGGATCTTCAATTCCAAAAGCATCATGTGCACTTCCAACATTTCCTGTAGATATTCCATTGTTTATTGAAGATTGGAATTTTGTTTCAAAACCTCCATCTAGATTTGAGAATTTCGCATATTTACCTTCAAATCGCAAACGGATATTATCTAAACCACCGTTTCTATGTTTGGCTATAATAAATTCTCCTTGTCCTTCACAAGGTGTTCTTTCTTCATCATCCCATTCGGTTAAACCGTAATATTCAGGGCGATAAATAAACGAAACAATATCTGCATCCTGTTCAATAGCTCCCGATTCACGTAGATCAGATAACAAAGGCCTTTTACTTCCACCCCTTGTTTCAACGGCTCGTGACAATTGAGATAGCGCAATAACAGGTATATTTAATTCTTTTGCAAGTGCTTTTAAGTTTCGGGAAATTGTTGAAATTTCCTGTTCGCGATTTCCACTACCTTTACCCGTTGATCCTACAGTCATTAATTGAAGGTAGTCAATTATTAAAACTTTTATACCATGTTGAGAGGCCAATCGTCTAGCCTTAGCTCGTAGATCAAAAATTGCCAACGAAGGAGTATCATCAATAAAAATTGGAGCTTCAGATAAATTTTTAACTTTTCTGTTTAAAATTTCCCATTCAAAAGCTTCTAAATTTCCTTTTCTTAATTTTTCGGATGAAATACCGGTTTCACTGGATATCATTCTTGTAATTAACTGAATTGACGACATTTCTAATGAAAATATCGCCACAGGAATACCAAAATCAATAGCAACATTTTTTGCCATTGACATTACAAATGCAGTTTTACCCATACCAGGTCTTGCTGCCAAAATAACCAAATCTGAAGGTTGCCAACCTGAGGTTATCTCATCAATTTTATTAAATCCGGTAGGCACACCACTCATTCCTTCTTTATTGGAAATATCTTCTATCTTTTTCAATGCCTGAGCTACTAAATTTTCAGCAGCTTCCGAACTTTTCTTTAAATTTCCTTGAGTTATATCAAATAACTTTGTTTCTGCATCATCTAATAAATCAAATACATCAATTGTTTCATCATATGAATTATGAATAATTTCATTTGAAATTGATATCAACTGACGTTGAATATATTTTTGAATGATAATACGCGCATGGAATTCAATGTGAGCTGCTGAAGAAACTTTTTGTGTAAGACCAATTAAATAAAAATCACCTCCTGCACTTTCTAAATTTGCATCTTTACGCAATTGATTGGAGACTGTAAGCAAATCAATAGGCTCAGATTCATTAAAAAGCTTGTGAATTGCATCAAAGATCAATTGATTTCCCGGTTTGTAAAAAGCTTCAGAATGCAATATATCAATTACATCATCAACCCCTTTTTTATCAATCAACATGGCACCTAGAACCGCCTCTTCTAAATCTAGTGCCTGAGGAGGTAATTTTCCTTGTTCTAGATTTATAACAGTCCCTTTTTTCCCTGTTTTTTGTTGAATTGATTTAGCTTTTTCCATGAGGCAAATGTAGCTTAATAGTCATTAATTTACTTAATTTTTTTAAATTATAATTTTAACAAATAATGTTAACAAGTCGGCTTTTGTTAATAAGTTTCCGGCTAATATGAATTTATAAATTTAATTCTATTTTCGTAATTTATACAAATCCTTGTGATAATAAAATTTAAAGCTGTAATTTTCAAAATGTTACTTAAATTTATAAAAAAAATATTTTTATGGAGTAAAACAATTCGATTTATTGTGTTTTTTTTACATCTTTTTTTATTTTCAATTAAATATTTATAATGTATAGAACAAACCGTATTCTTAGTATTTTTTTATTTATTCAAATAATAATAATTCAGTTATTAAATAATTTTCCTGATTTTATTGAAAAATATTATTCAAATGGAATTTATAAATTTCTTTCTTCAATATTTAGATATGTATTTGGTTGGGTTCCATTTTCTGTTGGGGACATAATATACATTTTTTTGATCATTTTTGCAATTAGATTTTTGATTAAAATATTTAAAGATAGAAATCGTAATTTCAAATATTTATTTTTTCAAATTGGGGCAACTTTTTCGATAATTTATTTTTTGTTTTATTTTTTATGGGGATTAAATTATTCGAGAAACCCCCTTTCTACTTCAATGGAATTAAAACAAAACGAGTATAATCTCAATGAATTGACATCTTTTTCTGAAAAATTACTTATAAAGCTCAGTAAATTACAAACGGATCTTACTGATAATGACTCTTTGAGAGTAAAAGTACCCTTAAATAAAACCGAAATTTTAAATCAATCAGCAAATGGATACCATAATTTGAGTCGAAAATTTTCACAATTTGAATATCATCCAATTTCAATAAAAAAATCGTTATTTAGTTTACCCTTAACTTATATGGGTTTTGCCGGTTATTTTAATCCTCTTTCGGGAGAAGCTCAGGTTGATCATCTAATTCCTAAAGTTTCATTACCCATGACTTGTTCTCATGAAATTGCACATCAATTGGGTATCGCATCAGAAAGTGAGGCAAATTTTATAGGGTTTTTGGCAGCCATAGAAAATGATGATAAATACTTTCAATATTCTGCTTATTTAATGGCTTATCGATACACATTACATGATATTGCAAAAAAGGATCCTACAATTTTTAAAGAGTTTTTAGCAAAAACTCCTATCGGAATTAAAAAGAACTTTAAAGAGATTGAAATTTTTTGGAATCAATATAAAAACCCTACAGAACCTTTATTCAAATCATTTTACGATAATTATTTAAAGGTAAATCAACAAAAAGATGGATTAAAAAGTTATAGCAAAATGGTTGATCTTTTATTGGCCTATGATGTTAAATATTCGCTTTAATTATAAGAGTTTTTCTATTTTTGAATTTTAAATAAATATATTTTGAATAAAAAAATTACCAGCATTCATAACCCAATTATCAAAGAGATACTACAACTTCAAGAAAAGTCAAGAATACGTAAAAATAAAGGGCTTTTTATAATAGAGGGAACCCGAGAAATATCTTTGGCGATAAAAGGGAATTACGATATTAGGACCCTACTTTTTTGTAATGAAATTATTTCTTTTAATGATTTTAATACACTAGTGAAAGATATTCCTAATGTTGAAATTATTGAAATCAGCAAAGAAATATATCAGAAAATATCACACAGAAAAACTACTGAAGGAATTATAGCAATAGCAAAAATTAAAAAACTGAGTTTAAATGATTTAAAACTTATATCAAATCCATTGATATTGGTTGCAGAAGCACCTGAAAAACCCGGTAATATTGGCGCTCTTTTGCGAACTGCCGATGCAGCAAATTTAGATGCAGTCTTAATTGCAAATCCAAAAACTGATATGTTTAATCCTAATATTATTCGTTCTAGTGTTGGGTGTCTTTTTACTACACAAATTGCAACTGGCACTACTAATGAGATTCTTAATTTTTTGGATCAAAATAACATTAAAATCTATGCTGCAGTTTTAAACTCAAGGAGTGAAAATTATACTCAAATAAATTTTGAAGGATCAACTGCAATAGTTGTTGGCACCGAAGCCATTGGCTTAAGTGATCTTTGGCTTAAAAAATCTATAAAGAATATTATTATCCCAATGGAAGGTGAAATTGATTCTTTAAATGTTTCTGTTTCGGCTGCAATTCTTATTTTTGAAGCCAAAAGGCAAAGAAAATTAAATTAGTTGAAAGGCAGAAGTTGGAAATCGGATGATTTCAATATTTAACTTCGGTCTTCAGGCTCCAAACTTAAATTATGACTCCACAAGTTTTATTCAATATTATTATTGCGATTTTAGTGATCGATTTTATTTTTGATAAAGTGATCGATTATTTAAATGCTCAACATTTTGATGATGAAATTCCAACAAATTTAAATGATGTTTACAATAAAGAAGAATACTACAAATCACAGGCCTATAAAAAAGAAAATTATAAATTTTCCTTGATAATTTCTATTTTTTCATTTGTAGTTATGATTGGATTCTTTTATGTGAAAGGTTTTGCATTTTTAGACAGCTATGCACGCTCAATAACTGATAATGAAATACTTATTGGTTTAATTTTCTTTGGTATAATAATGTTGATCAATGATATTATAACAACACCTTTTAGCTTTTACCAAACATTTGTTATAGAAGAAAAATATGGTTTCAATAAAACTACTAAAAAATTATACTTTATTGACAAGTTAAAAGGATTGTTTTTAAGTGTTTTGATTGGTGGTGGACTTTTAGCTTTAATCATTTGGTTTTACCAAAAAACAGGGGATAATTTCTGGATCTACACCTGGATACTAATTACAGTATTTACCATTTTTATGACTTTGTTTTACTCATCATTGATTGTGCCTCTTTTTAACAAACAAACACCTCTTGAAGAAGGCGGGCTTCGTTCACAAATTGAAAAATTTGCTTCAAAAGTTGGTTTTACTTTAGATAATATTTTTGTGATTGATGGCTCAAAACGATCAACAAAAGCTAACGCCTATTTTTCTGGATTTGGACCTAAAAAAAGAATTGTTTTATATGACACCTTGATCAATGATCTTGAAACCGAAGAAATTGTTGGAGTTTTAGCACATGAAGTTGGCCATTACAAAAAAAAGCATGTTTTTATAAATATGCTGATTTCTTTGGTTTTAACCGGTTTTACGCTTTATATTTTATCATTAATGTTACAAAGTTCTTTACTTTCTCAAGCCTTATCAGTTGAAACACCCAGTTTTCATATAGGATTAATAGCATTTGGTGTTTTATACAGTCCGATTTCAGAGATTACCGGAATTATAATGAATTTTATTTCCCGAAAATTTGAATATCAAGCTGATGACTATGCCAAAACTAATTATAGTGGAAAAGAATTAATATCGGCATTAAAAAAACTTTCAAAAAATAGTTTGAGCAACTTAACACCTCACAAAGCCTATGTATTTTTACATTATTCTCATCCAAGTCTGTTCAATAGGGTGCAAAATTTGTTAAAATAAAAATTTAGTTTTTTTTATAAGCATTCTTTAAAAATAACTTGTTATTTTTATAGCTTATACAAATTTTTCAAAATTTGACATATACTGCAACCATAGAAGATGAAAAAAAAGAATTAGCACGTCGATATAAAGACATGCTATATGATACGTATCAAACTTTAAATAAAGATAATAAGATTTTGATCCGTAAAGCTTTTGATTTTTCAGTGGAAGCACACAAAGATCAACGTCGTAAAACTGGTGAACCCTATATTTATCACCCTATAGCTGTAGCAAAAATTGTTGCCAACGAAATTGGTTTAGGTACAAATTCTATTGTTGCTGCTTTATTACATGATGTTGTTGAAGATACCGATTATACATTTGATGATATTGAACAACTTTTTGGTGTAACTGTTGCTAAGATTGTAAATGGTTTAACAAAAATATCTCGATTAAAAAAAGACCGAGACGTTTCAATTCAAGCTGAGAATTTTAGAAAAATGTTGCTAACATTAAATGATGATGTTAGGGTAATTTTAATAAAAATTGCGGATAGATTACACAATATGCAGACTTTAGATTCGATGCGATCGGAAAAACAAGTTAAAACTGCTTCCGAAACATTGTATATCTATGCCCCTCTCGCCCATAGATTAGGCTTGTATAATATTAAAACAGAATTAGAAGATCTAGGTTTAAAATATACTGAAAATGAAGTATATAATGATATTCTTAATAAAATATCCGAAAGTAAAGAAGAACAAGAAAAATATATTGAAGAATTTTCTGATTCAATAAAACAATCATTAGATAAAGAAGGAATAAAATATCAAATTAGAGGTAGAACTAAATCAATTTTTTCGATAAGAAAAAAAATGAGAAATCAAGAGGTCTCCTTTGACGAAGTCTATGATAAATTTGCTATTAGAATTGTTTATGAATCAATTCTAAAAGAAGAAAAATTCAATGCATGGAAAATTTATTCAATTGTAACTGATCATTACAGCCCTAATCCAAATCGTTTAAGAGATTGGATAACACACCCAAAAACAACAGGGTATGAATCTTTACATACAACAGTTATGGGGCCTCATGGAAAATGGGTTGAAATTCAAATCAGATCGAAACGTATGAATGAAATAGCCGAAAAAGGTTATGCAGCGCATTTTAGATATAAACATGGAAATGTAAATGAAAGTGGTTTAGAAGAATGGCTAAATAAATTAAAAGAATCATTAGAAAACCCTGAGGTAAATGCTGTTGATTTTGTAGAACAATTTAAATTAAATTTATACGCAAAAGAAATATATGTTTTTACACCTAGAGGTGACATTAAATCTTTACCTAAAGGTTCAACAGTAATTGACTTTGCTTTTGCTATTCATTCAGAAGTAGGTATGCATTGCCGCGGTGCAAAAGTAAATGGCAAATTGGTTCATTTTAGTTATGAATTACAAAGTGGTGACCAGGTAGAAATTATTACATCAAATTCTCAAAAACCAAAATTAGCCTGGTTAGAAATTGTAAAGACCGCTAGAGCTAAATCGCGTATTAAAAGTATTTTAAAAGATGAACAAAAAATAGTTGCAAAAGAAGGAAAAGAAATCCTGGCCCGAAAATTACGTCATTTAAAAATTCCTTTTAATGAAACTACTGTAAATGAGTTGGTCAATTTTTTTAAATTAAAAACAAGTTTTGATCTTTTTTACAGAATTGGTAACGGTTCAATTGAAAACCAACAATTAAAAAAATATGCAGCGAATCGTTCAAATGCTTTTGTAAAATTTTTTAAATCAAGAATTAAACGAGGTACTAAAGGTCCTCAATTAGCCCCTGTAAATGAAGAAGTAAGCGCTAATTTTGATATGTTGGTGTTTGGAAGCGATGAGGAAAAATTAAGCTATAAATTTTCTAAATGTTGTTCACCAATACCCGGTGATAAGGTTTTTGGGTTTATAACTATAAACGAAGGAATAAAAGTTCACAAATATGATTGCCCAAATTCAGTAAGTATGCAATCTCAATATGCTTATCGAGTTATTTCGGCTAAATGGATTGATTCTACCCAATACGGGTTTAAAATAACACTTAAATTAACAGGAATTGATGATTTAGGATTGGTTAGTAAAGTAACAAAAATTATATCAAATAATTTAAATGTAAATATTAAAAAACTGAACATCAGTGGAGAAGAAGGTTTCTTTGAAGGAAAAATTACAGTTGATGTTAAAAACAACAAACAATTAAACAATTTAATAAAACAAATGAAAAAAATTGAAGGTATAGAAAAAGTAGAAAGAATCACTAATTAAATATTTTTTTTATAAATTTTTTCTTTATTTCAATTATTTATACTGATTAAAATGTAAATTTGTTTCAATTATTTTTATATAATAAATATGAGTAATTCAAATAATCATGAAATAGTTAAAGCTTTCTTTACCAAGTTTTTAGAACAACATAGTCATCGAAAAACTCCTGAGAGATACGCAATACTTCAAGAAATTTACAACAGTGATAAACATTTTGACATAGAGTCACTCTATGTTGATATGAAAGAAAAAAATTATCGTGTAAGCAGGGCTACTCTTTACAATACTATTGAGCTACTTTTAGAATGTGGTTTGGTAAGAAGACATCAATTTGGTCAAAATCAAGCACATTATGAAAAATCATTTTTCAACAAACAGCACGACCATATTATTTTAGCCGATACTGGTGAAGTAATTGAATTTTGTGATCCGAGAATTGAAACGATTAAAAAATCTATTGAAGAGGTTTTTGATATAAAAATTGACAGCCATTCTCTATACTTTTACGGAAATAAAAATAAAAAATAACATTATAAAAAACTTAACCAATGGTAGATTTACTATTAGGCCTGCAATGGGGCGATGAAGGAAAAGGTAAAATTGTTGATGTTCTTACAAAGAACTACGATATAATTGCTCGCTTTCAAGGCGGACCAAATGCTGGTCATACTTTAATATTTGATGGTAATAAACACGTATTACATACAATACCTTCAGGTATTTTTCACGATAAGGCAGTAAATATTGTAGGTAATGGTGTAGTTATTGACCCGGTAATTTTTAAAAAAGAAATTGATAATTTATCAAATTATAATATCGATTTCAAATCAAAACTTTTAATATCGCGTAAAGCACATATTATTTTACCAACACACAGACTTCTTGATGCAGCTTCTGAGACTATGAAAGGTAAAGCAAAAATTGGATCTACTTTAAAAGGAATTGGGCCTACTTATATGGATAAAACCGGTAGAAATGGTATCCGAATAGGTGATTTAGAACTAGAAAACTGGAAAGAAAAATACAATGCTCTAACTAAAAAACATCTAAATTTGATTGATTTTTACGATGTTGATATACAGTATGATCTAAATGAGCTAGAAAAAGAATTTTTTGAAGCTATTGAAATGTTAAACTCATTAGATTTTATTGATAGTGAAGAATTCTTTAACAATGCATTAAATAGTAATAAAACAATTTTAGCCGAAGGTGCTCAAGGTTCATTATTAGATATTGATTTTGGAACTTACCCGTTTGTTACTTCTTCAAATACAACTGCCGCAGGTGCTTGTACCGGATTGGGTGTTGCTCCAAACAAAATTGGTGATGTTTACGGAATTTTCAAAGCTTATACTACACGTGTCGGTTCAGGACCATTTCCTACTGAACTTTTTGATGACGACGGTAAAAAAATGGCGAAAATTGGTAATGAATTTGGTGCTACTACCGGAAGACCTCGCCGTTGCGGATGGCTTGATCTTGTAGCTTTAAAATACGCTGTACAGATCAATGGTGTTACCCAATTAACCATGATGAAGGCAGATGTTCTATCAGGATTTGAAACAATAAAAGCATGTACTTCTTATATTTATAAAGGTAAAGAAACCACTTTCCTTCCTTATAATATTGAAAAAGAAAATGTAAAAGTAGTTTATACCGAATTCAAAGGTTGGCAAAAAGATCTTACTAAAATGAATAATACCAAAGATCTTCCAAAATCTTTGACAGATTACATTGCTTTTATTGAAGAATTTGTTGGTGTACCTGTTAAAATACTATCGGTTGGTCCGGATAGAACTCAAACAATTAAATTATAATTTTTTTATTAAATATTATTTTTAAAATAAAAGGTAAGGATACGCGCTAAATCTTTACCTTTTTTTATTTCTTAACCAAAATGTTTACTTTTGAAATAAATAGATTTATTGAAAACTAAAACGCTACTTTTATTATTTTATATTTTTACATCGATTGCTTTTAGTCAAGGCAAAAGGATAACTATTGTACATTCTGATAACTCAACCCGAGATGAGGACAAACTACCGGGTGCTACTGTTTTACTTGGTAATGTATATATCAAACACGAAGGTATATCACTTCAATGCAAAAAAGCAGTCCATTATACTGAAGATAATTATATTAAAGCTTATGGTAATGTATTACTAAAACAAGGAGATACCATTACTCAAAAAAGTGAATATACTGAGTACAATGGAAATACAAATAAAGCGCTTTCCTGGGGTAATGTTGTTATTAAAGACCCTAAAATGACATTGAGTACTGATACCTTACAATTTGATCGAACTAAACAAGTTCTGTTTTATAGAACTGGAGCAAAAATTAGAGACAGTATTAATGTTCTAACCAGTACAACTGGTAATTATTATCTGCAAAACAACAAATTTCAGGCAATTTCAAATGTTATAATTACGAATCCTGATTATATTCTTGAATCAAACCATTTAGATTATTACACAAATAGTGGTAAAGCATATCTCTATGGTGCTTCAACAATTAAAAGCAAAGATAATTTTATTTTTTGTGAAAAAGGTTTTTACGATACCAAGAAAGATATATCACACTTTACTAAAAATGCACGAATTATTTATAAAGATCGGGAAATCAAAGCAGATAGTCTATATTATGACAGAAATGATGGTTTTGCTTCGGCTACAAAACATATTGTTATTACCGATACCATAAGTAATATGGTAATAAAAGGAAATTATGCAGAATATTATGAAAAATTAGATTCTTCTTTTGCAGTTGGTAAAGCAGTTGCTATTACAAACACAAATGTTGATTCATTATTTATTCATGGTGATACATTACTACTTACCGGTAGATCTGAAAAAAGAATCATTAGAGCTTTTCATCATGTAAAATTCTTTAAGAGTGATATGAGCGGAAAATGTGATTCAATACATACAAATCAGGAAACCGGTTTAACTCAAATGTTTAAGGATCCTGTTTTGTGGTCAAAAGACAGCCAAATAACTGGTGATTCCATACAATTACTTTCAAATACAGAGACTGAAAAATTAGATAGCCTAAAGGTTTTACAAAATGCTTTTATCATACAAAAAGATTCTATTGGATTCAATCAGATAAAAGGAAGAAATGTTTTAGGAAAATTTATTGATAACGATCTACAAATTATAAATGTTATAGGTAATGGTGAAATTATCCATTTTGCTAGAAATGACAAAAAAGAACTTATAGGTATTCAAAAAACTACCTGTAGTTCAATCAATTTTTTATTAAAAGATGGAGCCATTCAACAAGCAAAATTTATAACAAAACCAGAAGGCCAAACCTATCCTCCATCTCAATTACCGGATAACGCTAGAAAATTAAGGGGTTTTGTTTGGCGAGATGATGAAAAACCATTAAACAAAGATGATATTTTTAAAAAATAAAATTCAAAATGAAAAAAGATTTTTTAAAATATCAGGCACAAACTTCCCCATATCCACTTGCTATTGAAATTAAACGAGCTGAAGGGTCTTATATAATTGATACAAACAATAAAAAATATTTGGATTTTATTGCAGGAGTTTCGGCAAATACACTAGGACATCAGCATCCAAAAATTATCAAAGCGATAAAAAAACAAGTCGATACCTATTTACATGTAATGGTATATGGAGAGTTTATCCAAAAACCCCAATTAGATCTGGCAAAAGCCTTAGCAAATACCTTACCCGAAAACTTACAAAGTGTATATCTTACCAATTCAGGTACTGAGGCAACCGAAGGAGCTTTAAAATTAGCCAAAAGAGTTACCGGCAGGTTTGAAATAATTTCAGCTAAAAATGCCTATCATGGAAATACACAAGGTGCAATGAGTGTTTGTGGTAAAGAAGAACAAAATAGTGCATTCAGGCCTTTAATTCCAGGTATTAAATTTATTGAATTCAATAATTTTTCACATCTGGATAGAATTACAAATAAAACAGCTGCTGTTATTTTGGAAACTATTCAAGGAGGTGCAGGTTTTATTGTACCTAAGCGTAATTATCTTCAAAAAGTTAAACAACGATGTAATGAAGTTGGAGCTTTACTGATCTTAGATGAAGTTCAAAGTGGCATTGGAAGAACCGGAAAAATTTTTGGTTTTGAGCATTATAATGTAATTCCTGATATTGTAATAACCGGAAAAGGATTGGGTGGAGGCATGCCAATAGGTGCATTTATCTCATCGTTTGAACATATGCAGTTATTAAAAGAAAACCCAAAATTAGGCCATATTACAACTTTTGGTGGCCATCCTGTTATTGCAGCAGCTGGTTTGGCGACATTAAAAGAAATAAAAGATACTTCAATAATGTTTGATGTAATCAATAAAGAAAAATTATTAAGAAAATTATTGGTTCATGATAAAATAATTGAAATTAGAGGAAAGGGGTTGATGTTGGCAATATTATTGAATAAGAGTGAACATGTAAATAAAGTAATTTTAGGTGCTATTAAAAAGGGATTGCTTCTATTTTGGCTATTATTTGAACCAAATGCCATTAGAATTACACCTCCATTAACTATATCAAATGATGAAATCATTGAAGGTTGCTCAATTATTTTAGATCTTCTCGATCAACTGGATCGAGTTTAAATATTTTCTTGTTTTTTCTTAAAATTTACATACGTTTTGTTAAATAATTGATAAAAACATTAATTAAATCAATCTGTTTGTAACAAACATATGTCATCCTGCGTCCTTTTGTTAAATGTCTAATCTAAATTATTTATTATGAAAAAATTTAATTTATTTCTCATCGCATTAACATTTGTTGTATTTAATTTATCTGCAACTCCAAAAAAAGTTAAGAACTTTGATGAAAACCCTGTTAAACCAAATGAAAACCTGCGAACTGAAATTGTATCAATTTTAGGTACTGATTATCCTTTTACTCTTGAGAATATTGAAACAATTGAGGTTTTGTTTACATTGAATACTAATCAAGAAATAATCGTAATCTCAACCAATTCAAAAAATAAAGTATTTGAAAATTATCTTAAAGTAAAATTAAATTATAAAAAAGTTCATTATACCATAAATAAACAGGGTAAATTATATTTACTACCACTAAGGATAGCAAAATAATACTCTTAAAAATTCAATTTAAAAGGTGCTTTTTTAGCACCTTTTTTTTGTGAAGATACTATATTTAATATGTTTTATTAATTTAATGATTTAACAATACTGTTTTTATTATATTAATAATTATTATAGTCCTGTATTAATTATTTGCTACTTATGTTAAGCATTTCATAAATCATTTATGATTATAGTTAAATATTTCTTAATTCAGAATTAATTAACGAAATATTGTGTAACAAATACTTTAAATCTTCCGTCCTTTATATATATAAATGTCTAATCTATTTTGTCTAATCTAAATTATATATCATGAAAAATTTAAAAATTTTAGTTATTGCGTTTACACTTTTCGCAATGAATGTTTCCGCAGCAGTTTTAACACCTGTTAAACCAAATACCAAATTAAGAGCCGAAATTGTAGAACTTATTGGTCCAAGTTGTCCTTTTGAGTTTGACAAAAACGAATGTACTGCAGAAGTGCTTTTTACCGTAAATACTAACGGTGAAATTATAGTCTTAACCGTAAACTCACCAAATATAAAAGCAGAACCTTTTATAAAAAGCAAATTGAACTACAAAAAAGTTAATTTCAAGCCTGTTAAAGAAGGTGAAGTGTATTTATTACCAATAAGAATTGTTAAAGAATCTTAATTTAGTTTTCATTATGTAAATAAAAAGACTGCCTGAGAAGGCAGTTTTTTTATTTCAATAATTCATCGATCAAATCTCTAACTTTTCTACTATTCCAATCAGCGGCACCAGTTTTATCTACAACTATTTCACCTTTTTTATTGATCACATATGTTGTAGGCAATGAATTAGATTGTAATTCTTCAGGTCTTCTTGTTATTTGAAAATACACAGGAAAAGTATATTTTTTATCTTTAATAAACTTTCTGACTTTATCCTCATCATCATTAGCAACAAATAAGAATTCAACTCTATCTTGATAATCTTCATAAAGTTTTTGGAATGCTGGCATCTCTGCTATACAAGGCGGGCACCAAGTAGCCCAAAAATTAACAATAATTACCTTTCCTTTAAGTGCATCAAAATTCACAGTATTACCCTGCATATCAATTAATTGCCAATCATATGTTTTTACATGAACTCTCTCACTTTCATCAATCTCCATATTAAAAACTCTTGTAGTAACAAAAGAAATACCTTTAAGTAGATAAGCTCTTACCGGTAATCCATAAGGTGTAAAAAGAAAAATAAAAAATGCGAAAAACAGTATATTAGAAAGATTTTTTTTAATAAAATTCATAGATTGTTTATTTTGGATGCAAATTTATAAGTATAAAATTGAAATAACAAATACCCTATAATATCTTAACAGATTTCCTCAAAAAAAATTTACAATATTTCTCTTAATTCCTTTTCCTTATTATCCAAAGCCCTATAAATGTAATCATCCCATTAAATAATAAAATCGTATAACCAAAATGAAATCCAAACCATTTTATTGAAATAATATTTACATAGTATGCAATTATAGGTGACATAATGGCTATAACAGGTACTAACTTATCTCTAATATTAAATTTAGTAAATAGACCAAAAGAAAATAAACCTAGTAGAGGACCATAAGTATAACTTGCAATGGTAAACACCGTATTTATTACACTATCATTATTCACTGCTTCAAATATCATGATGATCATAATAAGTATAAAGGCAAAAACTACATTTATTCTATTGCGTATTTTCTTCTTTTCTTTGTCAGATTTATTTTCAATATTCATAAAATCTGTATAAAAAGAGGTTGTAAGTGATGTCATCGCAGAATCTGCAGATGAAAAAGCAGCTGCAGCAATCCCTAACATAAAAACAATACCCGCAAAAGTTCCAAAATGATTTAAAGCAAGTGTTGGGAAAATTTGATCAGTATCCTTAAAATTTCCCGCTTGATCCATAGCAATATTAATACCATTTTTTTCAATAAAAGTATAAAGCAAAACACCCAGTGATAAAAAGACCAGATTTGTGATAACCAGAATAAAACTATATAAATATATGTTTTTCTTTGCTTCTTTTAAATTTCTACAAGTCAGGCTCTTTTGCATTTCGTTTTGATCAAGACCATTCATGGCGATTGCAACTACAATACCTGTAATAAATTGTTTATAAAAATTCTTTTCATAAAACCAATCCCAATTAAAAAATGTAGAATATTTACTATCAATAATTGTATTCGTCATTTCTATAAAGGAAAGATCAAGATCACTAGATACGATATAAATACTCAAACCAACCGAAGTCAACATCATTGTAGTTTGAAAAATATCTGTCCATACTATAGTTTTAATTCCTGCACGATTTGTATATGCCCAAATCATTAAAATTGTTGTGGCCACTGTAACTATAAACGGTACATTATAATTTTGAAAAATGGCAAAATGCAATACTCCTGAAACAACAAATAACCGTAGTGAAGCTCCTATGGATTGTGAAATCAAGAAAAATAAAGAACCTGTTTTATGTGAAAACTCTCCAAATCGTGTTTCAAGATAAGTATATATCGAAATCAGACCGAGTTTGTAATACAAAGGCAAGAGTATATTTGCAATTATAAAATACCCGATCAAATAACCTAAAACCAATTGAAAATAATAGAAATTACTATTTCCTACTTCGCCTGGAACAGAGATAAAAGTAATTCCAGATAGTGAAGCTCCAATCATACCAAATGCAACCACAAACCAGGGAGATTGGCGATTTCCTGTAAAATAAGTTTCCACATCTACTTTACGGGAAGTAATTCTCGATATCATAAAGAGTATCGCAAAATAAACTGCGATTACTGCCAGTACTATTATAGGACTCATCTAAAAAAGATCATTTACAAAAGTTAAAAATATTAAAATTAATCAAATCATAAAGCTTAAAAATTGATTACTTTTATTTTTTTTTAAATAAAATAATAATGAGTTTATATCAACCAAAGATCAAAAAGATTACTTCAAAAGAGGAAAAAGAGATTTGCGCTAAAATTATGTCAAGTTCAGATCCCTGGATAACTTTAGGAATTTCTCAAAAAGCCATATTAAATAACCTTAATGACACTTTAAATGAAACATATGCAGTTTTTATTGAAAATATCATTGTTGGCACTTTTGTGCTACAAACAAAAGGAGCATTTACCGGGTATTTAAAAAGCATTGCTCTCAAAAAAGAATGGAGAGGTAAAAATTTAGGAGAAAAAATGATGAATTATATAGAAGATCATCTTTTTTCAATGAGTCAGAATGTGTTCTTATGTGTATCATCTTTTAATAATAAAGCTCAAATTTTTTATCAAAAATTGGGTTATGAAAAAGTTGGTACATTAACTGATTATATTGCTGAAGGATATGATGAAATATTAATGAGAAAAACAAAAGGCCCTATTTTAGATAAATAAAAATATAAACATTTTCAGAAGCTGCGGTGAATTTGAAATATAAGGTTTGTAAAAATATTGCAGCCATTATTGAAATCGTTCATTCTAAATAATACTTTTTCTTCAAAGTAAACATTGCCAAATATTTTAAATTTAAACGAATTAACAATAATTGATTACAAAAATACTTTACAAATTTTAATATTATTTCATTTTGCTTTTCATTGTTAATATTACTTCTATCTTATAGTAAGAAATACCAAATGTTTTTTATAAATTTACATGAAATTATGACAATTCAACATGTTCGAAAACATGTCGTTGCGAAATAATCAAACAATATATAGAAAACATCTATATATTCTATTTAATTAATTTTTTAATAAATATTTTTATATGGCAAATGCAAAAAAAATAAAAGGCATCATTGCAATTTTAACAGGTGGTGGTGATGTTCCAGGTCTTAATCCTGCTATTCGTGCAATTACAATTAGGGCAAATAGAGAAGGATATAGAGTTATTGGATTACGACGTGGTTGGGCTGGTATAACTGAACTTTTAAGAGATAAAAAAGCCGATAATAGCAATAATTTTATTACTCTAACAAACGAAATCGTTGATAAGGCTGGTCGTACAGGTGGTACTTTTTTACATTCATCGAGAACCAAGCCAAGTCATATGCCAAAAGATAAAGTTCCTGAGCATTTAAAATCTACCTACAATAAAGAGATTAATGACCTAACTCCTGAAATTATTAAAAATTTGGAATGGTTAGGCGTTGATTATCTAATACCTATTGGAGGTGATGATACACTTAGTTATGGTGTTAGAATGTACAAAGAAGGTGTAAAAGTTGTTGCTATACCAAAAACAATGGATAACGATGTTCCAGGCACAGATTATTGCATTGGATTTAGCACATGTGTTACAAGAACAATAATGATGACCAATAATCTAAGAACATCTGCAGGTTCACACGAAAGAATTTTGGTAATGGAAGTATTTGGAAGATATGCTGGTTTTACAGCCATGTTACCTACTATGGCTGGTGCAGCTAATAGATGTGTTATACCTGAATATAATTTTGATATTGAACATCTAACCGAATTACTTGTGCAAGATCGCAATAACAATCCTAGCAGGTATTCCGTTGTTCTAGCTTCAGAAGGAACTTTGTTTAAAGGTGGTGAAATGATATTCCAAGATTCAGAAAAAGATATGTTTGGCCATGCAAAATTAGGAGGTGTTGGTGATATGATTTCTGCTGAGATCAAAAGTCTTACTCCAAAATTTAACAATGGTAAAACAATTAATATCATCAATCAAAAACTTGGTTATTTAGTAAGAGGTGGTGATCCTGATGCTGTTGATTCTATTGTTCCAATGGCTTATGGTAATTTAGCGTTAGATTTAATTCTTGGTGGTTTTCACGGGCGACTTGTAGTATTGAAAAACGGAAGATATGATGATGTTCCTTTAGAGGTTGTTACCAGTTCAAAAAAGATAGTAAATATTGAAAAGTATTATAATATTAAACGTTTAAGACCTCATTATCATAGATTTGAAATGAAACCTATGTTTTTGATGGCAGCTGATAGTTAATAAAATTTCATCAAAAAAATAAAATGCCCTTCAATTTGAAGGGCATTTTATTTTAGATAACTTTAAAGATTAAGCATTCTGCTTTTTTATCAAATTCAAAGCACTTCCTTCTTTAAACCATTCTATTTGATTATCATTATAAGTGTGATTCAACTTGATAGTATCTTTTCTACCATCAATATGAACAATTTCTAATGTTAATTGTTTACCCGGAGCAAATTGGTCAAGATCTAAGAAATTAAAAACATCTTCTTCTTGAATCAGGTCGTAATCATTTTCATTTGCAAAAGTTAAACCAAGCATTCCTTGTTTTTTCAAATTTGTTTCATGAATTCTAGCAAACGATTTAACGATTACTGCCGCAACACCCAAATGACGTGGTTCCATTGCTGCGTGTTCACGAGATGAACCTTCACCATAATTATGATCACCAACAACTATTGTTGGTATAGATGCTTTTTTATAGGCTCTCGCTGTATCTGGTACAGGAGAATATACTCCTGTAATTTGGTTTTTAACATTATTGGTTTTTTCATTAAATGCATTAACAGCACCAATTAGCATATTGTCAGAAATATTATCTAAATGACCTCTATACCTCAACCAAGGACCTGCCATAGATATATGATCAGTTGTACATTTTCCTAGAGCTTTGATCAACAATTTCGCTCCTTTAATATCATCACCCAAAGGTTTAAAAGGGTCTAAAAGTTGTATTCTTTTAGAATCAGGATTTACAATAACGTCAATATTAGATCCATCCTCATTTGGAGCTACATATCCCGGATCGTCAACTTCAAATCCTTTAGGAGGTAATTCAAATCCTGTTGGTTCATCAAATTTAACTTCTTCACCTTTTTTATTAATCAATACATCAGTCATAGGGTTAAAATCCAATCTTCCTGAAATTGCAATAGCAGCAACCATTTCAGGAGAAGCAACAAAAGCATGAGTATTAGGGTTACCATCAGCTCTTTTAGAAAAATTTCTATTAAATGAATGTACGATAGAATTCTTTTTTTGATCTTCAGCTCCTTCTCTAGCCCACTGACCTATACATGGCCCACAGGCATTGGTAAATATTTTGGCATCAAGATCTTCAAAAATATCTAATAATCCATCACGTTCTGCTGTATAACGAACCTGCTCAGACCCGGGATTAATCCCAAATTCGGCTTTTGCAATTACTTGTTTATCTACAGCTTGTTTAGCAATTGAGGCTGCTCGTGAAAGATCTTCATATGATGAATTAGTACAAGAACCTATTAATCCCCATTCAACATCTAATGGCCATCCATTTTTTGTTGCTTTTTTAGTCATTTCACCAACAGGTGTTGATAGATCTGGCGTAAATGGTCCGTTCAAATGAGGTTTTAATTCTGATAAATTAATTTCTATAACTTCATCAAAATATTGTTCAGGGTTTTCATATACTTCATCATCTCCTGTTAAATAAGGTGCAATTCTATTGGCTTCTTCGGCAATATCTTCTCTATCTGTTGCTCTTAAATAGCGTTCTATAGATTCATCATATCCAAATGTTGAAGTTGTTGCTCCTACTTCAGCACCCATATTACAGATGGTTCCTTTTCCTGTTGCCGATAGTGCTTTTGCGCCTTCTCCAAAATATTCAATTATAGCACCTGTTCCACCTTTCACAGTTAAAATACCTGCAACTTTTAATATCACATCTTTTGGTGCAGTCCATCCACTTAATTTTCCGGTTAATTTTATACCAATTAACTTTGGAAATTTCAATTCCCAAGCCATACCAGCCATAACATCTACAGCATCTGCTCCTCCTACACCAATAGCAATCATACCCAAACCTCCGGCATTAACAGTATGAGAATCTGTACCAATCATCATACCACCGGGGAAAGCATAATTTTCAAGAACAACTTGATGAATAATTCCTGCACCGGGTTTCCAAAAACCGATTCCATATTTATCAGAAACTGACGCTAAAAAGTTAAAAACTTCACTACTATTATTTAATGCTTCTTGTAAATCTTTTTCAGCACCAATTTTTGCTTGTATTAAATGATCACAATGTACAGTTGACGGTACTGCAACTTTTTTCTTACCTGCTTGCATAAATTGCAACAAAGCCATCTGTGCAGTTGCATCCTGACAAGCTACTCTATCGGGAGCAAAATCAACATAATCAATACCTCTTTTGAAAACTTGTTTGGTTTTTCCGTCCCAAAGATGATTATACAATATTTTTTCAGCTAAAGTTAAAGGTTTCCCAACCATATCACGTGCAGCATCTACACGTTGCGTCATACGATTGTAAACTTCTTTAATCATTTCTATATCAAAAGCCATAATATAATTTTTTAAATGAATATATCTAGTGTTAAAAGGAACACAAATTTACAAAATATCTTGCTATTTTTAAATATTAATAAAAATTACTATATATATTTATGATTCTAATAAATATATGATAATATATTATATATTTATCAATATACTAGGTTAAATAAGTAAATTTATTGAGAATATGATAAAAATAAAGTAGATCTATAAGCCGGATTCTGTACTACGCTGTACGTAGTTCTTATCATTTATCTGCATTGTAAATTACTTTACAATTCTAGCTGCTTACCCATTGAATTCGAGCGAGTAACTCTTTTTCGTTAAAAACGAAACTTCAATTTACTTAGCATTACACCACATAGAGTTTACCTGGTTTCACTACAGCCTAACTGTACTTGCTTTCTGTTGCACTTGTCCTATCACGCTATTAACGTGATGACGGATGTTATCCGCTATGCTACTCTACGGTGTCCGGACTTTCCTCTCTTTTCTAGATTTAATTCAGAAAAAAGCGATAAGACGATCTACTTATTTTTTGCAAAAATACGAAATACAATTCAAAAAATAAAAAAACCCACTTTTGAAAAACAAAAGTGGGAAAATTGCTATGAAAAAGAATATTACTATAAATAGTAATATTTTTTGGAATTGTAAAGTTACATATAATATTATATTATATGCAAATAAATATAAAAAAAATTAATTATTTCTTAAAAAAATAATTAATCGTTTGTAAATCAGATTTCTAACAAAATGAACAAAATGGAAATTCTATTTTAAAAATAAAAAAACCCACCCTAAAATATAGAGTGGGAAAATTGCTATGAAAAAGAAAAAGTTGCTGAATTAAAAATTCAGCATAACAAATATAATAATATTATTTAATTTCCTCAAACAAATATTAATATTATATCTTTCTTTTTCGTTGATTTTAAAGATGTTATAAGAACATATCTTTTACTTTTTCAAAAAATGATTTTTCATTATCCGATGGATCAGGTATGAAATTTATATCATCTTTCATCTTATTAAAGAAATCTTTTTGATCTTTTGAAAGTTTTTGAGGAGTCCATACATTGATATGAACTAACAGATCTCCTTTCCCATAATGATCTAAACTTTCCAGACCTTTACCCCGCAAACGTAAAATTTTACCTGACTGGGTGCCTTCATCAATTTTTATACGGACTTTACTTGATATTGCATCAATCTCTTTTGTAGCCCCTAAAGCTGCTTCAGAAAAGTTTATATATAAGTCGTAATGTAAATTATTACCTTCTCGTTTTAGTTTTTCATGATGAATCTCTTGAATAATTACCAATATATCACCCGGAATTCCATCACCTGGAGCTTCATTACCCTTACCAGTAACTTTTAATTGTACACCATCAGTAACACCTGGCGGAATATTAATTGATACTGTTTCTTCTTCCATTAACATTCCATTAGCATCAGCATTTTTAGGACGATGATCAACTATTTTACCTGAACCCTGACATGTAGGACAAGTAGAAGCTGTTTGCATTCTCCCTAAAATAGTATTGGTTATTCGGGTAACACTGCCTTGACCATTACAGGTTTGGCATGTTTTATAGGTTACTCCTTTTGCTTTGACTAAGCGTTTTACTTTTACTTTTTTCTCAACTCCATTTAGGATATCCTTTAATTCTAACTTAACGCGTATTCTCAAATTACTCCCTTTAACACGAGTTCTTCTTGAGCCTCCACTTCCACTAAAACCAAAACCACCACCAAAATGACCACCAAAGATATCTCCAAACTGACTAAAGATATCATCCATATTCATGCTTCCGCCGAAACCTCCTTGCCCTCCTTGTTCAAAGGCTGCATGGCCATATTGGTCATACTTGGCTTTTTTATTTTGATTACTTAAAATTTCATACGCTTCTGCAGCTTGTTTAAATCTTTCTTCAGAGGCTTTATCTCCAGGATTCTTATCAGGATGATCTTCTAATGCTCTTTTGCGATAAGCTTTTTTGATCTCACTTGCCGTTGCATTTTTATTTACCCCTAATACCTCATAATAGTCTTTTTTCACAAGTTCAAATTTTTATATTATTATTAAATAATTTTAATTTCCAATTACAACTTTAGGGTACCTAATTATGGTTTCTCCTAGTTTATACCCTTTTTCTACTACATCAATTATTTTACCTTTAAGTTTTTTTGATGGAGCAGGAATTTGTGAAATAGCTTCATGGATTTCTGCATCAAACACATCTCCTTCTTTAATTTCGATATCTTTTAATCCCTTTTGAGTAAGTATACTTTTATATTTAGTGTATATCAATTGCATACCTTCTAATAATGCTTTATCAGATGATTTCTCTATCTCTTTTAATCCTCGTTCAAAATCATCTAAAATTGGCAAAAGAGCTGTCATTAATTCCTTATTTGCAGTACTGAATAATTCAATGCGTTCTTTAGATGTTCTTTTTTTATAGTTCTCAAATTCAGCAAACAAACGTAGAAAATTGTCTTTCTCTTTTTTAACCTCTCCTTTTAATTTGTCAATTTCACTTACTTCTTCATTTTTATCATCCTGATTTTCAAGCTCTTCATCATTGTTTTCTACCTCTTCATTTAATAAATCATCTTCAAAAATTTCATTTTCGAGTTCGTTACTATTATCTTTATTATTTGTCATTTTTATCCTAAATTTTAATTCTTACAACAATCCAAAGCAAATTCATTGCCAAGCATGAATCTATGCCACATTGTCATTTATTATAAATAAAATTTGAAGTATTTTTAGAAAGTATCTTCTATTCTTTCAATTTTTGCGCCCAAAGCCCTTAATCGTTCATCAATTTTTTCATATCCTCTGTCAATTTGTTCAATATTATGAATAGTGCTTTTACCTGTTGCAGAAAGCGCAGCAATCAGCAATGATATTCCTGCCCTAATATCTGGTGAAGTAAGTGTTGTTCCTCTCAGACTTGATTCATGATTTAAACCGATAACGGTTGCACGATGCGGATCACACAAAATTATTTTCGCACCCATATCAATTAGTTTATCTACAAAGAACAATCTGCTTTCAAACATTTTTTGATGTATCAAAACACTGCCTTTTGCTTGTGATGCAACAACCAAAACTATACTTAGCAAATCGGGTGTAAATCCCGGCCAAGGAGCATCAGAAATTGTTAAAATTGAATCATCTAAATCACTTTGTATAGAATAACTTTCTTGTTTAGGAATAAAAATATCATCATTTATCTTTTCTAATTCTATTCCTAGCTTTTTAAAAACATTCGGAATCTGACCTAAATTTTCCCAACTTACATTTTTAATGGTCAATTCTGATCTAGTCATAACAGCCATCCCTATCCAACTACCAATTTCAATCATGTCTGGTAGTATTCTATGCTCACAACCGGATAATGATTCAACTCCTTCTATTGTCAATCTATTTGAACCTATTCCACTTATTTTTGCGCCCATACTTACCAACATCTTTGAAAGTTGTTGAATATAAGGTTCACAAGCTGCATTGTAAATTATTGTTTCACCATCTGCTAAAACTGCTGCCATAATTATGTTTGCAGTTCCTGTTACAGAAGCTTCATCAAGCAACATATAAGTTCCTTTTAATTTTTTTGCCTCAACTCCATAAAAATATTCATTTTTATTATACCTGAATTTAGCACCAAGTTTTATAAAACCCTCAAAATGTGTATCTAACCTCCTTCTTCCAATTTTATCACCTCCGGGTCTTGGAATATACCCTCTTCCAAATCTTGTTAAAAGAGGACCAACAATCATTATAGAACCTCTTAATGAACTTCCTTCTTTTTTAAATTTTAAAGATTCTAAATAATCTAAATCAATATCATCAGCTTGAAAAGTATAAGTATTGTCTTTGATCTTTTCAATTTTAACCCCCAATTCACCTAAAATATAAATAAGTTTATTTACATCTCTAATGTCTGGAATATTGCTTATAGTAACCTTTTCAGCAGTTAAAAGAGTTGCACAAATTATTTGTAAAGCTTCGTTTTTAGCACCTTGAGGAGTGATTTCTCCCTTTAATTCAAAGCCGCCTTCAATTTTAAATATTGACATAATGCAAAATGTTTAAAGAAGTTCTATTTTTTCCACTTAGGGTTTTTTTTGTATTGTTTTGAGCTACTTTTATAAGTGGGTTTATTTATTTTTTTGCGCAATAAACTTTTACTTTCAGATAGTTCTTCATTTTTTTTAGAAAAATCGATTTTCCCTCCTGAAAGCTCAAGCAAATGTTTAAAGATCGTTTTATCCTCAACAGTATCCTTATTCCAATTTAAATAGCATTTTTTCATATGATTTGCTATCGTATAAACAAGGGCTTCTTTCATTTCACCTTCCTCCCAAGCATTGGCAGCATCAATCATTATTTGAATGTTATTACCATAAAATCTGTATTTTGAAGCTGATTTTGGATAAGGCAAAGGTTCCGGTTTAGCTTGTAAAACTTCTTTTAAAGGTTTAGGATATGGCGAATCAACTTCTAATTTATAATCAGAAATAATAAACAATTGATCCCAAAGTTTATGTTGAAAATCAGGAACATCACGTAAATGAGGTTGTAAATTCCCCATAACATCTACTATGGCTTTTGCCATTTTATTACGTTCATCTTTATCTTCAATTAAAATACAATAATTTACTAATTTTTGTAAATGTCTTCCGTACTCCGGAATTTTCATAATTTCTCTATCCGAATTATACTCTATATCTAACACTTTTCTTCCTTTTTTTTTATTAAATTAACTGACTGCAAATTAACGATTAAAAATAGGTTTTACAATATATTTTTATCCTATTATTTTTAATTTCGCAAAATGTAACAACAAATTTTTAACAGTACCTGATTCAAATTTAATTACAGCCTTTTTATTATTGCCATTTCCTTCTATTTTCATTACTTCTCCATTACCAAATTTAGCGTGAGCAACAATGTTTCCAACTATTAAATCATTATCAAACAAGTTAGAAGAAGATGTTGAAATTGTACTGATCTTTTTTAAATTTTTTGGTGGATCTACATTTAATGGTTTCTCAGGTTTGGATTTCTTTTTAGATGATTTACTATTAAGAGGTTTTTTAAATCTAATTTTATTTTGAGGTACCGAACCGAAAATATCTTCATTTACAAATCTATTAAGTTGAGTTTTAGATTGTTTAGATATAATATGTTCAATGAAATTTTCATCAATCTCTTCAATAAACCTACTCTGTTCACAATCAACTAATTTTCCCCAACGATATCTAGAATTGGCAAATGATAAATAAACTTGTTTTTCAGCTCGAGTTAATGCCACATAAAATAAACGTCGCTCTTCTTCAATTTCACTACGGGTATTCATACTCATAGCCGAGGGAAACAAATTTTCTTCTAACCCTACAATATAAACATAAGGAAATTCTAATCCTTTTGCCAAATGGATGGTCATTAATGAAACTCTGGGTTTATCATCCTTTTTATTATCAAAATCTGTTGCCAATGCGACATCTTCTAAAAAAAATGCTAATGAAGTATTGTCATTATCCTGAACCTCAATAAAATCTTTAATACCATTTAGCAACTCCTGAATATTTTCAACTCTACTTACAGCTTCAGGCGTTCCATCAAGTTCTAAATCTTTAATTAATTTAGTTTTTTTTATTACCAGATCAGCTATCTCATAAGCATTTTTTGATTGAGCTTCAATCTGAAAACTTTTTATCATTGTTACAAAATTCTGTAACTTAATTTTTGTTCCTGAATTTATCTTTAACTCAACCTTATCAAGATTTTCTAAAATTTCAAAGATCGATTTTTTATAATGGTTTGCTGCAACAGTGAGCTTTTCAATTGTAGTTTGACCAATTCCTCTTGCAGGATAATTAATAACTCTTTTTAAGGCTTCTTCATCATTTGTATTGACCAATAATCTCAAATAGGCTAAAGCATCTTTGATCTCTTTACGTTGATAAAATGATAATCCTCCATAAATCATATAAGGAATATCTTTTTTTCTCAATGCATCTTCTATCGCTCTTGATTGAGCATTTGTACGATACAATACAGCAAATTCATTATTTTTTACCTGGTGCTGCATTTTGTTCTCAAAAATTGAACTACTAACAAACCTTCCTTCCTCTCCTTCTGATAAGGTTTGCTTTATTTTTACTTTATTACCTGCAGTATTGGCTGTCCAAATTTCTTTATCGAGTCTTGTTTTATTTTTATTGATAACACTATTTGCTGCATTGACAATATTTTTTGAAGAGCGGTAATTTTGTTCAAGTTTAAATATCTTAACATCCTCATAATCTCGCTGAAAATTTAGAATATTTTTAATATTAGCACCTCTAAATGCATAAATACTTTGACTGTCATCTCCCACTACACAAATATTATGATATCTATCAGCAAGGGCTCTAACAATTAGATATTGTGAATGGTTGGTATCTTGGTACTCATCAACCAAAATATATCGAAACCTGTCTTGATATTTTGCCAATACATCCGGAAAACGTGTTAGTAACTCATTGGTTCTTAGTAAAAGATCATCAAAATCCATTGCGCCAGATTTAAAACAACGGTCAACATATTCTTTATAAACCTCTCCCAACCTAGGGCGTCCTGCCATTTTATCAGCTTCAATTAATTCTAGGTTATTATAATAAGCTCTAACTGTAATTAAACTGTTTTTATATTGTGAGATACGTCCTAAAACTTGCTTGGGTTTGTATTTTTCTTTTTCAAGACCCATCTCTTTTATTATTGATGTCAATAGTCTAACAGAATCTTGAGTATCATAAATAGTGAAATTTGAAGGGAAACCTAATTTTTCACCTTCGCTACGAAGTATTCTGGCAAAAACACTATGAAATGTACCCATCCATAGATTTTTAGCTTCACTCTGTCCAACCATTTGAGCAATACGGGTCTTCATTTCTCGTGCTGCTTTATTGGTAAAAGTCAAAGCCAATATATTAAATGGATCAATGCCTTGTTGCATCAAATAAGCAATGCGATAAGTGAGTACTCTTGTTTTACCTGATCCGGCTCCAGCAATAATGATCATTGGTCCCTCTTTATGAAGAACGGCTTTTTTTTGTGCCTCGTTAAGTTGCTCTAAATAATTTATCACTCAAAAAATTTATTTGTCCAAAAATACAATGCTTTATAAAATCACACAATAAAAGTTATTGACATTTTTTAACTAAAAAAGACTGTCTTTTCAGACAGCCTTTTTTTAAATAATGTTAAATAAGTACTATTTATCTCTTACGATATCAACTCTTCTATTTTCTTGTCTACCTTTATTAGTATTGTTATCACCAATAGGTTGAGATGAACCAAAACCTTGAGCTCTTATTTTATCAGATGGGAAACCATTTTGGATAAAATAATTCATAACTGCATCAGCACGTTCTTGTGATAATTTGTCATTAATTTTATCACTACCTGTACTATCAGTATGACCTTCAACTCTAAAGTTCAATGTATTATATTCAGCCAGAATTGTAGAAAGTTTTTTTAATCTTACCTGAGTCTCTTCAGTAAAAGTGTATTTACCAGTGTTAAAATAGATGGCTCTTGCTAAATCAGTTATTTGAGTTGCTACTTCTTCAGTTACTTCAGGGCAACCTTTTAATTCAGAAATTCCAAAAATATTTGGACACATATCATCTGCATCAGCAATACCATCACCATCTGCATCTATCAAAGGGCAACCATTATTTTCAACTAAACCTGCTTCATTAGGACAATTGTCATTTTTATCCATAACACCATCACCATCACTATCAGGGCAACCGTTAAATTGCTCTAATCCGGCAACTTCAGGACAATAATCATCTTGATCACTAAATCCATCACCATCACTATCAGGACAACCATTTAGAGCTGCCAAACCAGGAGTATTCGGACAAGCATCTGCAGAATCTTGTATACCATCACTATCACTATCCGGGCAACCGTTAAATTGCGCTAAACCAGCAACTTCAGGACAAGCATCTTCTTTATCTTTTACACCATCACCATCAGAATCTTTACCACCAAAATTAAAGTTAAGACCTACCATAAACATATGTGTGTTCATATCATAAGCTACTTCACTACCAGGAATTTTACCTAGAGGATTATTAGTAGCATCCCATGGTCCATCAGGATATCCATCTCCATTAAAATCCATTGCAGGAGTAGGGTTCAATAAATTACCTGAAGTTTTGTCATCACTCATACCGTAATGATAGACAGCATCAAAAGAAAAAGTATCACTAAATAAAATACTAAATCCAAATTGAAAAGCATGTGCTATAATTGCAGTTGCAGGTACTGAAAAGAAGGCCAATTCATCTTGAATAGGGTTTGTACTATAAGTATATCCTAAACGGAAAGGAACTTTTTCAATTGCTTTTAATTGCATTCCTGCAGAAACGATTGACATATTTTGCCAACCAAAACCATTTACAGCACCTGTAGGAAAGCCTGTAAAAGGACCTTCTTCTGCTATTTCCCAACCATTTTCTATAAATCCTTCTGTATTTTCATAATCAACATAGCGATAATCCAGTGCTAAATCTATAATTCCTTTTGAATAACCTAAACCTACAGAATATATTGCAGGAAAGTTCATAGTAAATAAAGGAGATGAAGCTTCTGATTCATCCAGATATTTGCTATCAAATTCCATTTCGCTCATAAATTGTGGAGATTTATAAGATGCTCCCATTTTAAATCCGTTATGCGAATCGTAAAATAAACCAATTTGTCCACCATAACCATATGAAGCAGCAGCATCACTGGTAGGATAACCTTTTCCAGGAATTGGAGGTTCAGCCATAGGATTACCCATATCAGGTCTTGCTATAGGATTTGGCGCTAATTCTAAAGCAGAATAATTAAACGTTGGTTGTAAACCAATAGAAAAATTATCTGAAATTTCATAAGCCCATGTAAATCCTACCTGCATCAACATATAACTTGATTTAAGATTACCAAAACCCATCATATTTTGAGGAAAAAGTATTGGATTTGAATTATTTGGATCCCAATTTGGATTAGGCATACCATCAGGACCAACTGGTAAATTAGTTTCTTGTGGAAAATCCACTCCGAATCCACTTACACCAAATAATGAGATACCAAAAGTACTTTTACTATCGTCATCACCCCAGGCAAAAGCCAAAGCAGGCATAGGGTTATAACCCAATTCAGATTCAGTTGCTCCACTAATAGCAGGTGTTCCTGGTCCCAACATATTAGCAGGAAGTGAAGAATACAATGTTGGTGTTCCTTTAAAAGCACCAATATCAAATTTTAAGATTGCACCATCAAAAACAGAAAGTGCAGCAGGATTCCAGTGCATAGCACCACTAATATCCAATGGTTGTGCTGTTGCAGCTCCACCCATTGACATGTTGACAGCGCCAACGCCCTGCATTAAATGTCCCGTTTGCGCAAATGCAAAAGAGGCAAAAAAGATAAATGAAAATTTAATTAATTTGTTAAGCATGATAATTATTTTTGATTAATAAAATATATAAAAAATGATGAGATTTCATTAATGTATCAAATATTACTCCCAACATTGTAATAATTTGAATTTCATCTATTTGAAATTATCTCATCTCGTTATTATGCGCCAAATTTACAACCATAATTATATGGTTATTATGATAATTATCACTTTTGTAAAAAAAATAATTGTATAATCAAAAACAAACTTTAACTTTGGTTTTAATTTTATAATTTTTCAATGGAAACAAGCAAGATCATAGAAATTATTAGTTATACATTACCTGCACTTATAACAGGTGGTATTGCCCTTTATTTTTTTAAATACCACACAACAAACGAAGAAAATAGGCGAAATTTTCTATTGCGAAAAGAAAAACAAAACACGGCACTTCCATTAAGGTTTCAAGCTTATGAACGTATGACCTTATTTTTAGAACGAATTTCACCGGCAAAATTATTAGTTCGGGTTAAACCCACCGGAAACAGTGTTGAGAATTATAAAAATAAACTCATCAAAAATATTGAACAGGAATTCGAGCACAATCTCGCACAACAAATTTATATAACTGATGCTACCTGGAATGCTATTGTTACAGCAAAAAATACGCAAATACAAATAATTAGAAATGCAACTAAAGAAGATGCAATTGAAAATGCTGAACAATTGAGAGAAGGTATTATTAAATATACATTAGAAAATGAAGCTCCGGCTTCTACTGCTCTTACAGTACTTAAAAACGAAGTAAAAAAACAATTTTAAAATATTATGAAAATCAAGTATTTATCTACGCTTCTTTTTATTTTTACATCATTAGTAATTTATTCCCAAAGACCAAAAGCCGATCTTATTAAATCTAAGACCGGTTCAATAAAAATACAGCCCATTTTACACAGTACTTTCGTTTTACAATGGAATAATAAAACCATTTATATTGATCCTTACGGTGGAACTAATGCTTTTAAAGAGATCGACAATCCAGATATGATAATAATTACAGATATTCATGGAGATCACCTCGATTTAGAAACATTAAAAAAAATAGCACCTGAAAAAACAATTTTCATTACACCCAGAGCTGTTGCAGATAAACTACCTATAATCTATCACGAGAATTTAATTATTCTCAACAATAATGAAACTACAAAACAATTGGGTATTCAAATTAAAGCAATAGCCATGTATAATCTTCCCGATGAACCTGATTCAAAACATCCAAAAGGAAGGGGTAATGGTTATATTCTTAGCATGGGAGAGAAAAATATTTATATTTCTGGAGATACTGAAGATATTAACGAAATGCGAAGTCTAAAAAATATCCATGTAGCTTTTGTTTGCATGAACTTGCCTTACACTATGGATATCAATCAGGCGGCAAGTGCAGTATTAGAGTTCAAACCAAAGATCGTTTACCCATTTCACTATCGTGGAAAACCTGATATGAGTGATACTCAAGCATTTAAAAATTTGGTTAATAACAAGAATTCAAATATTGAAGTAAGGTTACGAAATTGGTATCCTGAATATGACTAATCAAATATTTTATTTAATACCATATACTGTAAAAGCATGATGGTTTTGGCATCTTTTATTTCGCCATTTGAAATCATTTGCAAAGCTTGATCATGAGGAATTTCTAATATTTCAATATCTTCATGTTCATCATTGATACCGCCACCTTTACCAATTTTCATTTGATCATTATATTCTCCTATAAAAAAATGAATTATTTCGGTAACTGCACCCGGAGACATATATGCTTCAAAAACTTTTTTAACCTTCTCAATTTTTATTCCGGTTTCTTCAAAAGCTTCTTTTCTAACACAAACTTCAGGTGGGTCTCCATCTAAAAGTCCGGCACAAGTTTCAATCATAACACCAGTTTTATTTCCATTCACAAAAGATGGCATTCTAAATTGTTTGATCAATATGACAGTTCTTTTAGATTTATTGTACAATAAAATAGTTGCTCCATTACCTCTATCATAACTCTCTCGCGATTGATTTACCCATTTACCATTTGGCATCTGATAATCAAAATTTATTTTATTTAAAATGTACCAATTATCAGACAGAACTTCTGTTTTAATATTTTTTATCTTAGGATTCATTTAAAAACTATAATTATAATTATCTCACTAATTTTTTGTATTTGATACGTTTAGGTAAAATATCGCTACCAAGTCTTTTCTTTTTATTTTCTTCATATTCTGAGAAACTTCCTTCAAAATAATAAACCTGTGAATCACCTTCAAAAGCTAATATATGCGTACAAATTCTATCTAAAAACCAACGATCATGAGAAATTATAACTGCACAACCGGCAAAACTATCCAAACCTTCTTCCAAAGCACGTAAGGTATTAATATCTAAATCATTAGTTGGCTCATCAAGTAATAAAACATTACCTTCTTCACGCAATGTAATTGCCAAATGCAAGCGATTTCTTTCACCTCCGGAAAGTGTTGCTACTTTTTTATTTTGTTCGGAACCACTAAAATTAAACCTACTCAAATAAGCTCTTGAATTAACTTGCTTTCCTCCCATCATTATCAATTCTTGTTCTCCTGAAAAATTTTCCCAAATAGATTTTTCTGGATCAATATTAGCATGTTGCTGATCTACATAAGCTATTTTTGCAGTATCACCTACTTTGAATTCACCTTTATCAGGCGATTCTTCGCCCATAATCATTTTAAAAATTGTTGTTTTTCCAGCTCCATTCGGACCAATAATACCAACAATTCCGTTTGGAGGTAGATTAAATTTTAAATCTTCATATAATAATTTATCACCATAAGCTTTCGAAACTCCAATAGCATCAATTACATTATTTCCTAATCTTGGACCATTGGGTATATAAATTTCTAATTTTTCTTCTTTTTGTTTTTGATCTTCATTCATCAATTTATCATAGTTTGACAAACGAGCTTTTGATTTTGCATGCCTTCCTTTAGCTCCCATTCTTACCCACTCTAGCTCTCGCTCTAATGTTTTTTGTCTTTTCGAAGCTTGTTTTGACTCTTGTGCCAGTCGTGTAGATTTTTGTTCTAACCATGAAGAATAATTACCTTTCCACGGAATTCCTTCACCTCTGTCTAATTCTAAAATCCAACCGGCAACATTATCTAAAAAATAACGATCGTGAGTAACAGCAATTACAGTTCCTTTATATTGTGCCAAATGATGTTCAAGCCAATGTACTGACTCAGCATCTAAATGGTTTGTAGGCTCATCTAAAAGTAAAACATCAGGTTCTTGCAATAACAAACGGCAAAGTGCAACCCTTCTTCTTTCACCTCCCGAAAGGTTTTTAATAGGTGTATTGCCTTCAGGAGTACGCAAAGCATCCATAGCAATTTCTAATTTTGTATCAATTTCCCAAGCGCCTGATGCATCAATTTTATCTTGTAGTTCAGCTTGTTTTGCCATTAACTTTTCCATCTTATCAGCATCAGAATACACTTCTTCTAAGCCAAACATATCATTTATCTTATTGTATTCATCCAATAAAGCTATGGTTTGGGCTACACCTTCTCTAACAATATCTATTACAGTTAAGTCATCATTTAAATGTGGCTCTTGAGATAAATAACCAACAGTATAGTTTTGAGAAAAAACCACATCGCCCTGATAATTTTTTTCAATACCGGCAATTATTTTTAACAGTGTTGATTTACCTGATCCATTTAAACCCAATATTCCAATTTTAGCTCCATAAAAAAAACTTAAATAAATATTTTTTAGAACAGGTTTATTAGCACCCTGGTAAGTTTTACTTACACCACTCATTGAAAAGATAATTTTTTTATCGTCAGCCATAATTTTGTGAAATTGAATTTAGTTTTGCAAAATTACATTTATTTTTTATTGTAAATATTCATAAATTCAATGAAAAATATTTTATGTGTTTGCCCCCTATTAAAAATCAGGAATGTTTTTTACAGAGAAAGTTCAATTAAAAATGTTTGATATCATTTTATTTAAAAAAATATAAAAAAAAATCCTGCCAAATAGCAGGATTTTTTTTTAATATTCTAACTTTTTTAAATAATCGATCTTTCTTTTCCAGACTTGTAGATCATTTTTATAGCCTTCAATTTTATCTAGTACATTTTTAACCAGCGGATTATCATCAGAAACATTTGAAATAAAACTTACATTATTTTCAAGTTGTTTTACTTCTCTGGTAAGATCATCAATCTTTTTTCGTACAAAAAACTGTTCTCCTTCAATTTTTCTTGTATCTTTTTGATCTACATAAAAATCAACGATATTTTTGAATTTCAAAAATACTGCTTCATCTTTATCGATACCTGATTTTTTATAGGCTGATTCTAATGCTTTGTTAAATTTTGCTTCAATATGATGCATTTTAACAGGTAAAGCACCTAAATCTCTCCATTCGGAAATAAAAGAATTAACTTTCTCAATATCAATTTCTTCTTCTTGGCTAATTGCTTCTTTTAGTTTACTTAACAATTCTTTTTTACTATTAAAAACATCTATAAATTCTTTATTAGCATCATCTTGTCTATTATTTAATCTGTCAAAATAATGGTTACAAGCATCTTTAAATCTTTTCCATATTTCATCTGAATCTTTTTTAGGTACATGACCTATCTTTTTCCAATCAGCTTGAATTTTCTTAAAAATATCAGTAACTGTATTCCAATCTTCACTCTCTTTCAATGATTCAGCTTGATTGACCAAATGCATTTTTTTAGTCAGATTCTCATTTTGTTCCTTTTTTATACTCTTATAAAATGCATTTTTAGAACGATTAAAATCACGTGTAGCACCTTTAAATAAATTCCAAATTTCTTCATTCTTTGAACTTGGTACGCGACCAATAGCAAAAAAATCTTTTCGCAACTGCTCAATATTTCTTATCGCATTTTGCCATTCTTTATGTGAAGATATATCATCAATATTTATTGATTTTATTTTTTCAATTACCAATAACTTTTTACCAACATTTTCTTCAAATTTTGCATCGAGATCTTTTTGAATTTCGTGACGTTTGTGGTGAATTTTTTTAGTAGCATCACTAAATCTGTTCCAAATTTCATCTCTGTATTCACGAGCTACAGGACCAATATCTTCTTTCCACATACGATGTAAGACCTGTAATTCTCTAAAAGCTTTATCAACATCTTCCATTTCGGCTAGCTTTTCAGCAGTTTCAACCAATTTGGTTTTTTCTTCTAAATTATGTTTAAAATCTAGATCAATAAAGTCTCTATTTAAATGCAACAGATCATAAAATCTTTCTACATGATGGTGATAAGTTTGCCATACATCATTATATTTTGTACGTGGAATTTGACCAATAGCTCTCCATTCATTTTGTAATTCCTTAAACTCTTTATACATAGTTGAAGGTTCAGCATTTTCGATCAGTATTTTTAATTTTTCAATTACTGTTAACTTATTTTCCAGATTATCTTTTCGCTCTCTTTCAATTTGTTTATAGTGGTATTGACGTTTCTTTTTAAACTCTCTAATCAAGTCGAAGAACTTACTTTTTACCGGAGTAATAAATTTAAAATCACCTACTTCACCACCTTCTTTTACAAATTTATCTTTTTCTACTTCAACTACTAATTTGTATTTTTTATTAAAATTAGATTTAATTTCTTCAAATTGATTTTTGATATCTTTAACAGGGAAATTATTGAGTAAATTATCAAATTCTTCAGCTAATTCTTCTAAACTTAATTTTGCATAATCAAGTACCGGAATTTCTTCTTTTGATTTTTCTTTATCCGTTGTGGATTTATTCTCTAATATTTCATCAGAATCACCCTCTTTTTTTGATTCTTCTCTTTTGTTTTCAATATTCTTTTGAGAATCTTCTTTAGTCTTTGCAGTTTCTACAGTACTTTCTTCTTTTATCTCTTTTGGTTTATCATCAGATAATGGTTCTTCTACCTTTTCTTCAACAACCTCCTCAACTTTCTCTTCAGCAATAACTTGCTCATCTTTAATCTTTTTTATAACTCCATCAGATTCTTCATTAGTTATTTCAGTTTCTTGAATGCTCTTTTTTTCTTCATTATCTTTCGATAAATTCTCAGTATTTCCGTCTAACATTGTATAATGTTTAAAGTTCTAATTTACAATTTATTTTTAAGCTGCTAAATATACAATTAGCTATTGATATCGCAAAACTTTGTATTAAAATAGATGTATTTAATCTTACAAAGTTGCGCAATTTAATAAATTTTTAAAAATTCCATATCTCCCAAGCTTTCTCAGCTTGAATTTCAAGCATTTCTAAACCATTTTTAATAATTGCACTTTTTTCTTTTCCTTTTTTTAAGAATATTGTTTCTTCAGGATTGTAAATTAAGTCGTAAAGCAAATGATATTGAGTAATAAACTGATAAGGAATTTCTGGAAAATTTTCAATATTGGGAAATGTACCTAGGGGTGTACAATTTATAATTATATGATTATTTTTCATTACTTCATCCGTGATATCATCATAAGAAATTGTCTGTTTATTTTTAGGATTTCTTGAAACAAATTGAAAGCTAATTTGCAATTCATCTAAAGCATATGCTATAGCTTTTGAAGCTCCTCCTGTTCCTAAGATCAAAGCATTTTTATGGTGTTTAAGAAGTAATGGGCTTAACGATTCTTTAAATCCATAAACATCTGTATTATAACCTTTTAATCTATAACCATCTAAAATTTTAATCGTATTAACAGCGCCTATTTTTTGTGCAGTTTCATCAATTTCATCTAAATATTTAAATACTTTTTCTTTATAAGGAATGGTCACATTTAAACCTTTTAAATGCTCAATATTATCATTTAATACCAAAGTAAGATCTTCAATATCTTTGATGTCAAAATTTTTATAAGCTATATTATATAAATTTAGTTTAGAAAATTTTTTAGTGAAATAATCTTTTGAAAATGAATAGGAGATATTCTTACCTATCAAACCATAAATTGACTCGTTTATATTATTCACTTTTCGAAATCTTTAAAATTGCTTTGTAGTATTAAAACTTGGATTATTCTTTCTGCCATATATCTCCAATACCAATAAAATTATTACTCCAAGTATTATAAAACCAATAGCAACCCAAGTTGTTTTGTCATGTAAATCAGGAATATATCTAAGAAAATTTTCTATAACTTTATCACCTTGGCTATCGTATAAAACTTCTCCATATTCGTTTGTTTTGTATATTTCTTTTTTCCATGGCCAAACTATTCCTAATGAGCCGGTAATAAATCCAATAATAATTGAAGTAACAATTTGATGCCATCTTTTAAGTAAGAAACCTAAAATATGTGAAGAAACTACCAACCCTACAATTGAACCTAATGTAAAACTAGAGATTATTTTCATATATCTCATTCGTTCTTCATCATTAATGAAATCAAAATTCCATCTAAAAATATCAATAATAACTTTGTATAATTCGTTGACAGAGTCAACTAAAAGCAAAACATAGTTTCCCAATAAAATTAAAATAAACGACCCTGATAGACCCGGTAATGTCATCCCTGAAACACCTATCATTCCACATAAAAAAACAAACCATAAATTATCATTTTCTTTAGCCGGGCTCATCATACTAATTGCTAACCCTATGGAAATTCCTATACCAATAGCTATTATATTTCTTATTCGCCAATCATTAAAATCTTTTAAAATATAGTAAATAGAGCCTATGATCATTCCAAAAAAAGTACTCCACACGTACAATTCATGATTCGTTAGAAAATAATCCAAAACTTTTGATATACTAAAATAGCTAAATGTACTTCCTGCAAAGACCAACAATAAAAACCCTCCATTTATATACTGATAAAAGCTTCTAAACCTACCGTTGAAAAGTAACATAAAAGCTTTTTTATTAATTTTTTGCAAAGAATAAATTAATTCTTCATAAAAACCTGTTACAAATGCCACCATCCCTCCAGATACTCCAGGAACCTTATTTGCAGTCCCCATAGCCAATCCTTTAATAAAAAGGAAAACTTTATCGTAAAAAGTTCTGGTAGTTGCCATTTTTAATCAATTTTTTTTACTGCTAATCTTTCTAATAATAAAATAACTCCAATTCCAATTGCAGCAAAAAGTAATGCATATAATAATTGGTTATCTCCTTCAAAAGCAAATGGTGAAATACTTTTTTCTTGTAGTATTTTAACTTTTCCTTCAATAATCTCTGACTGTAATACTTTTTTCCAAGGCCATATTTTATTTAACGATCCAATAATAAAACCTGTTAAAGTTGCCAATGTTAAATTTTGATAATGATCAAATAACCATTTTAACAGTCGTGAAAAGGTCAATAAACCTACAATAGCGCCAAGTACTAAAAAGAGTAAAGTTTTAAAATCTTTATAATGTATTGCATCTAACACAGGTTTATATGCTCCTATTAGTAATAATATAAAACTACCGGAAATACCCGGTAAGATCATAGCACAAACTGCCAATGCTCCCGCTAAAAAAATAAATCCATTTGAAATTTGCATACTTTGCGGAGGGATTATGGTTATAAAATATGCAATAATAGCACCAACAATTAGCATAATGACTGTCATTAAACGCCATTTGGTTATTTGTTTAGCGATATAAATAACACTTGCCAAAACCAATCCAAAGAAAAATGACCAAAGCAAAATGGGTTGGGTTTCCATTAAATGTCTAATGATTTTAGCCAGCGAAACAACACTAATAAAGATACCTATAAATAATGCCAACAAAAAGTTTCCATTTATTGATTTCCATGCAGCAGTAATTCCATCATTTTTAAGAATTTTTATAGTCTTAAAATTTACTTGATTAATCGAATCGATCAATTCTTCATAAATGCCTGATACAAAAGCAATTGTACCTCCCGATACTCCCGGAACCACATCTGCAGCTCCCATAGCAACCCCTTTTAATGAGATTATTAAGTAATCTTTTAATGTTCGCTTCATTTATAAAAAACAATTAGAAGCCAAATATAATTAATTTGATTAAGGTAGGGACTTAAGTAACGTATGGTTTTTAAAATAATGTTATTATTGACAAAAAAACATCAATTAACAATTCATAAGTCGAAAAGCTGTTAAAAAGATTTAATCTTTTTTGAACTTTTCAATTAATGAAATAATTTGTTGATCTAAAAAAATTGAAGGAAAAATATTTTTTATAATATGGTGATATTCAAAGTTTAGTTTTAAGGATTTTTCTAATAAGAAAAATGCTTCATTTTGGTCTTGCATCAAATAATTTAAACATGCCAAACGATAAATAATTTCTGCATGATCTTTATATTTTTTATTGGCTTTATTTAAAACCTCTATCGCCTTATAATTATTCTCTAAAAAATGTAAAACATCTGCTAAAGCAATATAGACATCTAATCTATCATCTTCTAGATCAATACTTTTTTGATAAGCTTTAACAGCTTCATCAAAAAGATTTAATTTTAAATTTATTTCGGCTAATTTATTCCAATATTCAATGTTTTCTTCATCAATTCCCAATGCCTTTCTTATATAATACAATGCTTGTTGATATTCTGAATTCTTGATGTAAATATCTGTAATAGCCAACCATCCTTTGTCTAAAAGTGGATCTTCATTAACCGTTTTATTATAATATTCCAGGGCAAGTTTTGGTTCATTTAATTGCTCGTAACACTTTCCTATTCGCAAATAGGCAAAAGGTGTTGGAGTGTCTAAATCCATAGTAGCATTATAATAATCAATAGCTTCTTGAAAATATTTTAATTTTTCTAAAGTTTTAGCCTTTTCTAAATGAGCACCAATAAAAGTTTCATCAACTAAAATAGCATAATCAAAAGCTTCTAAGGCTTTTTCATAATTCTCAATCAAATAGTATTGTCGCCCAAGCTGATGCCATGCAACTTCACTGTATGGGTCTTTATCAATATGTTTTACCAAATAGTTAACTGCTTCATTATGTTGATCTAACATATCAAAACAATAAATTACATTGTACAATGAAGAATAATTATCATATTCAACATCTAAACATTTAGCGAAATTTAATCGCGCAGTGTCAAAATCGTCTAAAAACAGATATTCCATACCAATCATTGAATAGATTTCTACATCATCATCAGTATATTGTAATGCTTTTTTTAAGGCTTCAATTGCTTTTTTATGTAATCCTTTTTTAGAAAAAATAGTTGCTTTTTGAATGTAAACCTCATCATTTGATGGTTCAAACTCTTGTAGTTGATCTAGTATCAATTCTGCTGACTCTAGTTTTTCTTCCAAAATTAAAAGTTCAACTTTAATCAATCTCAATCCTACAGACATAGGATGTTGAGTTAAGCCCAATTGAAGTGCTTTATTTGCCAATGAAAGCTTACCATTATCAATATAATATAGAATTATCTCTTCAAATTCATTTGAATCAAAAAAGTAAACGCTATTAGTTTTGAGCATTAACTCAAATTTTGATAAAGGTATATTTTCATTGTCATCTGAAAATTGATGCATAATATAACTATTTCTTCAAAAGCTAAAGTAGTATATCTCACTTCTTGAAAAATATTTAGATTTAATTTTTCTTAACAATTTAATTAACATCAAAAATTTTAAAATCGTTCCAAAAAAAATGTAACTTTGCCTATCTAATTTTTGGTATATTGCTATTATGGCTAAAAAAATTTTACTTAACGAAAAAGAGATTGAAATCATCTTGCATCGTTTAGCTTGTCAGCTTATTGAAAACCACATTGATTTTTCTGATACAATTTTAATTGGTTTACAACCCCGTGGTATATTTTTATGTGATCGATTAGTTAAAATCTTAGAAGAAGAATACAACATGAAAAATATAAAACACGGTAAATTAGATATTACTTTTTATCGAGATGATTTTAGAAGAAGAGAGGAGCCATTAGAAGCAAACAATACAGAAATCGATTTTATTGTTGACAATAAAAATATTGTATTTATTGATGATGTTTTATATTCCGGTAGAAGTACACGAGCAGCCCTAACTGCTATTCAAGCTTTTGGCAGACCAAAAAATATAGAATTATTGGTTTTAATTGACAGAAGATTTAGCAGGCATTTACCTATTCAACCAAATTATAAAGGCCGGCAAGTTGATGTAATTAACTTTGAACAAGTTAAGGTGAACTGGAAAGAAAATGGACAAAAAGATGCTGTATATTTGGTGAAAAGTTAATGATTTATTGATAAAATTTTTATTGTATTTTAAATAATATTGTATTCAAAATTAAAGAAAACTATTAAAATGAATAAACTTAGCGTTGATAATTTAATAGGTATCAAACATTTAAAAAAACAAGATATTGATCTGATTTTTAAAACTGCCGATCACTTTAAAGAAGTTATTAACCGCCCAATCAAAAAAGTACCATCATTACGTGATATTACCATTGCTAATTTATTTTTTGAAAACAGCACACGAACCCGGCTTTCATTTGAATTGGCTGAAAAAAGATTATCAGCTGATATTGTCAACTTTTCTGCGGCGCAATCTTCTGTGAAAAAAGGAGAAACTCTAATTGATACTACGAATAATATATTATCAATGAAAGTTGATATTATTGTCATGCGACACCCAAATGAAGGAGCAGCTGACTTCTTATCAAAAAATGTAAATGCCAAAATTATCAATGCAGGTGATGGCGCTCATGAACATCCTACACAGGCCCTATTAGACTCATATTCAATTCGTGAAAAACTTGGAACAGTTCAAGGTAAAAAAATTGCCATAATTGGCGATATTTTACATTCAAGAGTTGCTCTTTCAAATATTTATGCTTTAAAATTACAAGGTGCCGAAGTAAAATTATGTGGTCCAAAAACTTTAATACCAAAGTATATTACTGAATTGGGTGTTGGTTATGAAGGTTCATTAAAAAAAGTATTAGAATGGTGTGATGTAGCCAATGTTCTTAGAGTTCAACACGAACGAATGGATATCAAATATTTTCCATCGGTAAGAGAATACACACAACTTTTTGGGATCAATAAAAAATTATTGAATGCTATTGATAAAGATATCGTTATTATGCATCCGGGACCAATTAATCGAGGTGTTGAACTTACAAGTGATGTTGCTGATTCAAAACAAGCGATTATTTTAAATCAGGTTGAAAATGGTGTAGCCATTAGAATGGCAATAATTTATTTATTAGCACAACAAATCAAACGATAACAAATAATGGAAATAAATAAAACAGATCATTTTACTCTTGTAAAACCAAATATTAATAAGCAATTGAGTACTTCTCAAAATATTGTGAAATTTTACAACGATTTTAATAAAAAATATCTTAATTTTAAAGATAATAATATTATTTTAGATTTTTCTGGCAATCTAAACATTGATTTAAAGGAAATCTTATTATTTTCGCAAATAAATAATCAACATAAAAAAAACAAAAAATCATTTGTTATTGTAAGTGATAAAATTGAAATTGACAAATTACCAAACGAAATAATTACAGTTCCGACACTAGAAGAAGCTGAAGATATTGTTGAGTTGGAAGACATTGAAAGAGATTTAGGAATTTAAACAGACTATATGGTAAAAAAACTACTTTTATTTTTATTTTTTTTATTAACCTACTCCACAGCAACATTTGCTCAAAACGACGATTTAAGAGACAAGCAAATTCTTGAAAGTGCTGATAATATCATTCATGATATTATTGCTTCTCCAAATCCGTTTAGTGTAACAACTCGAATTCGTTTTATTGCTGATGAAGTGATTGATGTAGAATTTCATGTAAAAGATCTATTGGGAAACAGTATCCAATCCGATAAGATCAAAACAAAAAAAGGTGGCAATTCAATCACCTTTTATCGTGAAGATCTGGCATCGGGTATTTATATATATTCTATTAAAACTAAAACAAAAATTATTTCAAAAAGAATTGTGATTAAATGAGTTTAAAACTCACAATATTAGGATGTCATTCTGCTACACCAAGAAGTTTTGCATTTCCTACTTCACAATTTCTAGAAATTAATAACCGTTTTTTTTTAATTGATTGCGGAGAAGGCACTCAAATGCAACTTAGAAAACACAAGATCAAGTTTTCTAAGATTAAACACGTATTTATATCACATTTACACGGTGATCACTTTTATGGTTTAATTGGCATGATCTCAACCTTTGGTTTATTGAACAGAAAAACCGAGCTGCATATATTCGCTCCAAAAGGAATCAAAGAAGTCATTGAACTTCTTTTGAAAACAACACAATCAAGAACCGGTTATCCAATAGAATTTCATGAAATTGAATCAAAAAAAAGTGAAATTATTTTTGAAGATAGTAATGTAATTGTACAGACAATTCCTTTAAAACATAGAATTTATACCAATGGTTTTTTATTTTCAGAAAAAACTAAAGAAAGGAAATTAAATATTGAGGAGATTAAAAAATACCCTGAAATTAAAATTTGTGATTATCACAACCTTAGAAAAGGAAAGGATTTTATAAAAGAAAATGGAGGTATCATCAATAATAAAATACTCACCATTGAACCTTTTAAGCCAATTGTTTATGCTTATTGTAGCGATACAGCTTACAACCCAAAAATGATTCCTCTAATTAAAAATGTTGATTTATTATACCATGAAACTACGTTTTTAGAAGATAATCTTGAATTGGCTAATAAAACCCAACATTCAACTGCATTACAGGCTGCTAATATAGCTCAGAAATCGGAAGCAAAAAAGCTCATCATTGGGCATTATTCAGGTCGTTACAAAAATAAAAATGATTTTTTACTCGAAGCTCAAACAGTATTCAGTAAAACTGAACTGAGTTTTGAGGGTAAAGAGATTATAATTGAAAATTCTTAATAACATCAATCAATATTGATCTGTAGAAAGCAAAACCAAAGTACAAGCATTTTCATAATAAATATTGTGATTATCCAAAATTCTGGCAAATTCAAAATTTTCAGCACCGGGATTAAAAATCACTCTCTTTGGTTGTAAAGAAATTATATAATTGTAATATTGTTGTTGTCGCTTTGCATTTAAATACAATGTTACAGTATGAATCTCTAAAAATTTTGGAAAGCCTATCTCAATTTGAATTCCTACAACTTTTCCATTCCTCAATCCCAATGCCAAAACTTCTTCACCATGATCAACCAAACTTCTTATCGCCATGTTAGAATAACGATATTCATTTAGAGAAGCCCCTAAAACCAAAGATTTTTTCATACAAAAAAATAATAGCAAATATAAAAACATTCTTAAGTAAACAAATTGTTAAATATTTTAACGCTTAAATCTTGCTATACCTTTTATTTTTTTAGATATTGCGGCTGCTAATTCAAAATTTAAGATACTCATGTATAAAAAATTACTTTCATTACTATTTATAATATTACCATTTATAAGTTTTGCACAAGAGCAAAGTACATCCGATATTATTGATGAAAATTTTAAATACTATACCAGTTGGTTCGTAGATGCAATTTTTTATGCAATACCATTTTCTGATACAATACAGATTCCCTGGGTTTTAATTGTACTTTTAGGTGGAGCAACTTATTTTACTTTAACATTTAAGTTCCCTCAATTTAGATTATTTGGCACTTCAATTAAAGTTGTACAAGGTAAATACGACGATGTTGATCATCATGAAGCAGAAAAATTATACGGTGATCAAACTCCGGGAGGTGATGTATTTGAAACCATAGCTAAAGAAGGTGTTGAAGGTGAAGTTTCTCATTTCCAAGCATTGACTGCTGCTTTATCAGCTACTGTTGGTTTGGGTAATATTGCCGGTGTTGCTGTTGCCCTTTCAATTGGAGGACCCGGTGCTACTTTTTGGATGATTCTTGCAGGTTTATTAGGTATGTCTTCAAAATTTGCAGAATGTACTTTAGGTGTAAAATATAGAGATGTTGATGAAAATGGTGTAGTTTATGGTGGACCAATGTATTACCTAACCAAAGGTTTAAAAGAAAAAGGCCTAGGATTTTTAGGTAAAATACTAGCTGTCTTCTTTGCAATTATGGTAATTGGCGGATCTTTTGGGGGTGGAAATATGTTTCAGGCAAATCAAGCTTCAGCTCAATTTATTCAACTTTTCGGTTTAACCGATGCAAATGCAGGATTGTATTTTGGTATTGTCATGGCATTAATAGTTGCCGTAGTAATTATTGGTGGTATCAAAAGAATTGCTTCCGTTACAGAGAAAATTGTACCATTCATGGCTGTAATTTATGTAGGTGCAGCATTGGTTATCATATTATTTAATATTCCATTGATCCCTAAAGCTTTCGGATTAATTTTTGATGGAGCTTTTACCGGAAGTGGTATTGTTGGTGGTTTTATCGGAGTTTTGATTCAAGGTTTTAGAAGAGGTACATTTTCAAATGAAGCTGGTGTTGGTTCAGCCGCAATTGCGCACTCTGCAGTAAAAACAAAATTTCCTGCCAGTGAAGGTATCGTTGCATTATTAGAACCTTTTATTGATACAGTTGTAATTTGTACAATGACTGCTTTGGTTTTGATTATTACCAATATAAAAGGTGGGTTTTTTGATTACGGAGTCGAAATAAAGCAAGGTGTTGAATTAACTGCAACAGCGTTTGATTCTGTTATTCCTCACTTTTCAATTATACTAACAATTGCTGTAATTTTATTTGCTTTTTCAACTATGATCTCTTGGTCATATTACGGCATGCAAGGCTGGAAATTTTTGTTTGGTAAAGGAAAAATTACCGATTTAATTTATAAAATATTATTTTTATTGTTTGTAATTATAGGTGCAAGTATAAGTTTAGGTGCTGTTATTGATTTTTCGGATGCGATGATCTTTGCTATGGTAGTTCCTAATATGATTGGTCTTGTTCTATTATCTCCAAAAATTAAAGAAGAACTTTCCAAATACCTTAATGCCATAAAACAAAATAAAAGTTAACTATAAAAAATGAAAGATATCAAATCCCATTTCCGGTATGACAAACGTCAGCGAAATGGGATTTTATTTTTGGTTTTAATTATTGTAGCACTTCAACTCATTTACTTTTTTGTTGATTTTTCTAATAACAAATCAATAAATTCAAACAGTGAAGAAATCCAAAACTATCAAGATCAAATAGATTCGTTAAAACAAGTTAAAAAAGATACTTTCCCAAAAATCTATCCTTTTAATCCAAATTATCTTACCGATTTTAAAGCATATCAAATTGGATTAAAAGTAGATGAGATCGATAAGTTATTTAATCATAGAAATTCAGGGAAATTTGTGAATTCTGCTAAAGAATTTCAAGAAATAACCGGAGTAAGTGATAGTTTATTAGCAGTAATTTCACCATATTTTAAATTCCCTGAATGGATAGTAAGTAATAAAATTCAAAAAAAGACTAAAGAAAAAAATATTATTAAAAAAGATCTTAATCTAGCTACTGAAGAACAGTTAAAAACTATCGATGGAATTGGTGAAAAATTAGCCAAAAGAATTATTGCTTATCGCAAATCATTAAATGGATATTCTTTTGACCAACAATTGTATGAAGTTTATTATCTGGATAAAGAAGTAGCCGACAAAACTTTGGAACAATTTACAGTTATTGAAAAACCAAAAATTAAAAAGTTAAACCTCAATCATGCAAGCTTTAAAGAAGTACTTCATCTTCCATACATAGATTATGAACTCACCAAAAAAATAATGAATTATCGAGATAAAAATGGCAACTATACGACTGTTGAAGATTTGAAAAAAATTGACTCTTTTCCATTAGAAAAATTTGACAGAATAACGTTATATTTGACAGCCGAATGAGAAAGAGTAATTAGGATGTGGAGTAAAAATATATTTGAATTTTAAAAATTATTTAGAAATGAATTTTGATATTTCAGAAACTCAAAAAATGATAGCTGAATCTATACGTGATTTTGCAAAACAATATATTACACCTTTTATGATGGAATGGGATGAAAAACAGACTTTCCCGGTAGATCTTTTTCGCAAGTTAGGAGAAATGGGATTTATGGGTGTTTTGGTACCTGAAGAATTTGGTGGTTCGGGTTTAGGATATCATGAATATATTACTGTGATTGAAGAAATTTCAAAAGTAGATTCGTCTATTGGATTATCTGTAGCAGCACATAATTCACTGTGCACCAATCATATATTAGAATTCGGCAACGAGAAACAAAAACAAAAATGGTTACCTAAATTAGCATCAGGAGAATGGATAGGTGCTTGGGGTTTAACCGAACATAATACCGGAAGTGATGCCGGAGGTATGAGTACAACTGCAGTTGAAGATGGTGATTTTTATGTTATCAACGGTGCCAAAAATTTTATAACTCATGGTAAAAGTGGAAATATTGCTGTTGTGATCGTACGCACAGGTGAAAAAGGAGATTCTCATGGGATGACCGCTTTTGCTATTGAAAAAGGAACACCGGGATTTACGTCGGGGAAAAAGGAAAATAAATTGGGTATGCGTGCTTCAGAAACTGCTGAATTGGTTTTTGATAATTGCAGGATCCATAAAGATAATATCATTGGTGAAATTGGCGATGGTTTTATTCAATCATTAAAAGTTCTTGATGGTGGTAGAATTTCAATTGGTGCATTGTCACTAGGTATATCAAAAGGAGCTTATGAAGCTTCTTTAAAATATTCAAAAGAACGTGAACAATTTGGCAAACCTATTAGTGCTTTTCAAGGTATTTCTTTTAAATTAGCTGATATGGCTACAGAAATTGAAGCTTCAGAATTGTTATTACACAAGGCTGCTTATTTAAAAAATAAAGGCGAAAAAATTATAACCATTGGTGCTATGGCAAAAATGTACGCATCTGAAGTAAGTGTAAAAATTGCGAATGATGCTGTTCAAATTCACGGTGGATACGGTTATACCAAAGATTACCCGGTTGAAAAATTTTATCGTGATGCCAAACTTTGTACAATTGGAGAGGGCACTACTGAAATCCAAAAATTAGTGATCTCAAGAAATATATTGAAGTAAAAAATTTAATTACCCTTCTTAGTTGCCAAGAAACCTAAAAATTGATACATAAATAATTAAGTAAACTTTTTATTATTTAAGCTTACCTTTATACTTCAAATCAAAAACCATATTGCTTTGAGAAAACCTATTATTATAGTAAACAATATTTCAATTTTTTATGATAAAAAAAGAATTATTGAAGATTTTACTTTTCAAGTTAAAAGCGGTGAAAAAGTTGTTATTACCGGTGAATCAGGTAAAGGAAAGACTTCTCTTTTAAATGCAATTTTAGGTTTTACTCCAATAAAAGAAGGAGAAATATTTTTGTTTGGAAGATTATTATCTTCTGAAAATATTTCTAAAATAAGAAATAAAACAGCCTGGCTACCTCAAGAAACATCTTTAAACTTCGACTCTGTTAATGATATAATCTATATGCCTTTTGAATTCAAGATTAATAAATTGAATTATCCATCCAAAGATGCAATAGACACAGTATTTAAAAACTTGAATATTTCAAAAGAACTGTTAAACAAACAAGTTGATGAGATTTCCGGAGGGCAAAAACAGCGATTACTTTTAGCAAGCTCTTTACTATTAAAAAAAGAAGTTTTGATAATCGATGAACCAACATCTGCTTTAGATGAAGATAATAAAAAGAGAATTACAAATTATATCTTATCTAAAAAAAAATTAACAGTTATTGCTGCTACTCATGATCCTTATTGGATAAAAAAATCAGATCAAATTATTGTATTATGAACTCTGTATATGATATTGATTATTTATCGTTAATTCTAGGTTATATAATTTTAATTATACCCTTTTATATACTATGGTATTATAAAACAGGATTGGTCAAAGATGCTTTTATAGCATTTATTAGATTGACAATTCAACTACTTTTGGTTGGCGTATATTTAGAATTTATATTTGATCTGAATAGTGCTTTATTAAATATATTTTGGGTATTGATAATGACTATTTTAGCTACTTATACAGTGATAAAACGCAGTGAATTAAAACTAAAATTTTTTTTTATCCCAATATTTATTTCAATTCTCTTAAGTGTCATTGTAACAGATGCATTTTTTCTTGGACTTATTATCAAGTTGAATAATATTTTTGATGCCAGATATTTTATTCCAATTACAGGTATGTTATTGGGAAACAGTATTAAAACTATTATTATAGCTTTAAACACTTATTACGGTAAACTTAAGAAAGAAAAAGAATTATATAAATGGTATTTGGCAAATGGAGCTAAAAAAAGTGAAGCACTTGTTCCTTTTAAAAGAGAAGCTTTAAAAAATGCTTTTAATCCGGTTATTGCCGGAGTTGCCATTATAGGATTAATATCATTACCGGGAATGATGACAGGTCAAATTCTAGGAGGAAGTAGCCCTGTTATTGCTGTAAAATACCAAATTATGCTGATGATCACTATTTTTTCATCTTCTGTCATAAGTGTTGTTTTAAGTATTTATTTTGCTGATAAATATGTATTTGATACCTTTAATAACCTGAAGAAAATTAATAATTAGTTTGTGATTAAATAACTAATTCTTTTACTTTTTACTTTAAACTTGTATTAATCCCATTTCCTTCCCTTTTTTAAGCATAAATTGAAAAGCTTCTTTATAATTATTGGCAATATCTCCTTCTAAAATTGCCTCTTTAATAGATTCTTTTAAAATACCAATTTCTCTTCCCGGTTTTAAATTAAAGGTTTTCATTATTATTTCACCTGAAACCGGTGGTTGAAAATTTCTAACACGATCTCTTTCTTCAACTTCTTTTATTTTTTGACGCACTAATTTAAAATTATTGCGATACTGATTTTCTTTTTGTTTATTTTTTGTAGTAATGTCTGCTTCGCAATGTTTCATCAAATCATCAATATCTTCACCCGCATCAAAAACCAAACGCCGCACAGCAGAATCTGTAACGTTTTCGGCTAAAATTACAGGACGTGAACTCAACATGACGATCTTTTCAACATATTTCATTTTTTCATTCAAAGGCATATTCAAGCGTTTGAATAACTTTTTTATCATTTTAGAACCAATGAATTCATGCCCGTGAAATGTCCATCCAATATTTTTATCAAATTTTTTAGTTGGAGCTTTACCTATATCGTGCAATAAGGCAGCCCAACGCAACCAAAGATTATCTGTAGTTTTGGCAATATTATCAACAACTTGTAATGTATGAAAAAAATTATCTTTGTGTTTTTGTCCTTTGATCTGTTCTACCCCTTTCAAAGCAGTTAGTTCGGGCAAAATATATGGCAACAAATCCGTTTGGTATAAGAGTTTCAAACCTATAGATGGTTTATCACTCATTAAAATCTTATGCAATTCATCAACAATTCTTTCTTTAGAAATAATTTTTATCCGTTCTGCATTTTTGGTAATTGCATTTAATGAGTTTTCTTCAATTATAAAATTTAGTTGTGATGCAAATCGAATGGCACGCATCATACGTAAAGGATCATCACTATAGGTAATATTCGGATTTAAAGGTGTTTTTATGACCTTATTATTTAAGTCTTCAATTCCGTTAAACGGATCTAACAATTCGCCATAATCATTTTTATTTAAACTTAATGCCATAGCATTGATGGTAAAATCTCTACGATTTTGATCATCTTGTAAACTGCCTGGTTCTACATTTGGATTTCGGCTATTTTTACTATAAGATTCTTTTCTGGCACCAACAAATTCTAATTCAACACCTTTAGTTTTAACCATAGCAGTTCCATAAGTTTTAAAAATTTGAACTTTTGGATTACCGGGTAAAAGTGAAGCAACTTTTTCAGCCAATTCAATACCGCTACCGATGGTTACAATGTCTATATCTTTAGATTTTTCCCTATCTAAAATAAAATCCCGTACATAACCACCAATTACATAACTTTCCAATTGCAATTCTGTTGTAGCAGAAGCAATAATTTTAAAGATTGGATGTTTAACAGCGGTTTTGTACAAATATTGAGGCATGTAGTTAATTATTTTCTAAGGAATTCTATCTTTCCTTTTTCATCAATTTTCACAATTTGGGAAGATACACCAAATTTTTTTTCTCTATTCAAATTTACAACATAATCTACTTTATCAAAAAGTGTTTTATCAATTTCATTAAAGTTCTTTGGCGTTGGCTTTCCGCTGTAATTTGCAGATGTTGAAACAATTGGTTTGCCAAATTTATTGATAAGTTGTTTACAAAAATCATCTTTGACAATTCTTATCGCTACAGTATGATCATTAGCAATTACATTTTTTGCCAAACCTTTTGGATTTTCATAGATCACTGAAGTTGGTCTTGATGTACCCTCTAAAATACAATTCGCTTTTGGCGGAATTTTATTGATATACTGTTGTAACATATCCCAACTATCTACCAAAATAATTAAACTTTTGCTTTCAATTCTTTTTTTAAGTTCAAACACTTTTTTAACAGCATTTTCATCTGTTGCATCACAACCTATACCCCAAACAGTATCGGTTGGATAAAGAAAAATTCCACCGTTTTTTAAAATTTTTAATGTATTTTTTAGATCGTTTTGCATAAATTTTTCAACTCAATATACCTTTGCTTAACTTCATAAGCATTTAGTTTAGATATTTTAAAACCATTATTACCATCTAAAAACCCCAATCTTATTATATAATGATGAAAAAATCTATAAGCAGGTTTAATATAAAAATGATATAAATTTGGTTTAATTTTTTTTAAGTACAACTCTTTAGCCCTTAATTGTGCATACTTATTTAATTTATCTTTATAATCTTTTTCATTTTTATAAGAGTAATGATCTAATTTATATTTTAATAATTTTGTTTTTCCATTTATTTTTAAGGTCTCGTGAACTAATTTATCCTTATCATAAAATGCATGATTCTTATCAAAAAGTCGGTAAACCTTATCTGTTTGATAGCCACTAAATTTTAATGGAGAACCTTTAAAGTAAAATCTTCTATAAAACCCAAAGGCAACAAATTCTTTTGGATCATTCAGATTATTTTTAATCTCATTTTTAAGATTATCTGGTATTCTTTCATCAGCATCTAAAAATAAAATCCAATTATTAGTAGCTTGGTTTATAGCAAAATTTCTCATGCTAGAAAAATTATTAAATTTATGTTGGATGACTGTAACATTTTTCTTTTTTGCAAGAGTAGTGGTGTTATCTGAACTATAAGAATCAATAACAATGACCTCATCAGCAAATAAAACCGATTCTATAGCATCAACAACATTATGTTGTTCATTAAATGTAGGTATAATTGCTGTTAATTTCTCCATTATTAATTAAATATTATCATCTAAAATTATAAGTATAGGTAAAAAAAAATCCCGGCGAATTTAATATTAATTTTTCTAAAGTACCATTGGTAGTTTATAATTTTTTTAAATAATAAGTGATTAAGCTCACAATTACGTTCCTAATCTTTTTTTGTTGTATGATAAATATTTTTTAAAAAATTATTTAACAATTTATATAGCTACATCATATTCGCGTAAGGCATCATTTAATGATGTTTTTTTGTTTGTACTTTCTTTGCGTTTACCAATGATTAAAGCACAGGGCACATTAAATTCTCCTGCTGGAAACTTTTTGGTATAACTTCCCGGTATCACAACAGATCGTGCAGGTACAACTCCTTTAAATTCAACTGGCTTATCGCCGGTTACATCAATAATTTTAGTACTGGCAGTTAAAACCACATTGGCACCTAAAACGGCTTCATTTTCAACCCTAACTCCCTCAACAACAATACACCGGGAACCGATAAAAGCATTATCTTCTATAATAACCGGTGCAGCCTGTAAAGGTTCTAAAACACCACCAATACCTACTCCCCCACTCAAATGCACATTTTTACCAATTTGCGCACAACTTCCTACTGTAGCCCATGTATCAACCATAGTTCCTTCATCAACAAATGCTCCTATATTTATATAACTTGGCATTAAAATAGTTCCTTTTGAAATATAGGAACCGTATCTGGCAACAGCATGAGGTACTACTCTGATCCCTTTTTCCTGATATCCTCTTTTTAGAGGTATTTTATCATGATATTCAAAAATACCTGCTTCTAGCGTTTCCATTTTTTGAATTGGAAAATATAGAACTACAGCTTTTTTAACCCATTCATTTACTTTCCATCCATTTGCAGTTGGTTTTGCAACTCTCAATTTACCATTATCTAATAAATCTATAACATTTCTAATGATAATTTGTACATTCTCATCTTTTAATAAGTCTCTTTGTTCCCAAGCTTCTTCAATTATTTTTCTACTATTTTCCATATATATTGATCAAGCCACAAATATAAAGAATGCTCAAAGAAATATATTACATATTTATTTTTTATTCATTTATAGTAAAAAAGCGGTAAATTTGCTAAAAACTTAGATAAATGGGGCGAATTATCGCTATAGACTACGGCGAAAAAAGAATTGGAATTGCAGTAACTGATGAATTACAAATTATCGCCTCCGGACTGACTACGGTTACAAACAAAAATATTTTTTCATTTCTAACTAACTATTTAAAAAATGAAAAGGTTGAACTCTTTGTAGTTGGTGAACCAAAACAAATGGATAATTCTGTAAGTGAAAGTGAAAAATTCATAAAACCTTTTATTGAAAAATTGAAATCAACTTTTCCGAAAATTCCTATTAAACGTATTGATGAACGTTTTACTTCAAAAATGGCTTTTCAAAGTATGATAGATAGTGGGTTGAAGAAAAAGCAACGCAAAAATAAAGCTTTAATTGATGAGATAAGTGCTACAATTATTTTACAAACATATTTAGAACAAAAGTAAGTACATTTTTAATTTTCGACCTTAAATATCAATACTTTTGATTTTCATAAAGTGTTAAATCAGAAAGGAAATGAATTCTTAAGGGTTTCTAAATCAATATTTATCTCATAATCTTCAAATACTTTAAGAATTTCATTTAAATTTTTAAAATCTTCTAATTGAAAAGGTGTCTCAACAGTTCTTCCTACTGACATATAATAATCTCTAAACTTAAAGCCATTCCCTTCTACAAGATCTGAAAACTCTACCCAAACCGCAGGTATCTTATACGCATCAGCAACAATTATACCGTGTAAAGAACTTGAAATAATTTTTTCACACATCAGCATATCATCAACAACTTTTAATGGATCCTTATTTTGAATATCAATAATTTTTATTTCAGGATTTTGAGAAAAGTGACTCTTCAACCAGGCATTATTCTTATCACGGAAGTGAGGAATTATCCCCAACTTATATTTTACTATTCGATTTGTGACTGGATAAATTTCAGGTAATAATAAAGCTGGATCTCCATAAATCTTGGGGCATTCAATACCTTGCTTTATCAATCTATCTCTTGTTAAGGGTCCTCTTACAGCCAAAACCTTTTTTGGAGCTTGCTTACATTTTGTATCTGAAGAAATTAAACCACTTCCCCAAATAATGGAATTGCTATTACATCTTTGAAGAATAGAACCAATCATATAATAATGAATAAACCTTCGGCTTTTTAATTTGGAAATTCTTTTGACTTCCTTTGACCCAAAATGATTCGCTATTATAGGGTTAAGAATATCACCAAAATTATTTTGATGATTATCATAAGAGAGAAATACTTGATTATCCGAATTTGATTTATTCCAGGGAAATCTAAAATCCATTTATAATTTTTATTTTCAACAGTTAATTTTCATTCAAAGAAATAAAATTACAACTATTATTGTATTTTTGCACCATCAAATTAAAAATATGATTTTACCTATTATTGCTTATGGTGATCCTGTACTTAGAAAAGTAGGAAAAGAGGTTGATAAAGACTATCCTAATTTACAAGATCTTATCATAAATATGAAAGAAACAATGCAAAATGCTAGTGGTGTTGGCTTAGCCGCCCCTCAAATTGGAAAAGCAATTCGATTATTTGTTATTGATGCTTCTCCTTTTGCAGAAATGGAAGATGTTGAAGATGACGAAAAAGAATTTTTAAAGACTTTTGTTCAAGTATTTATCAATGCAAAAATCATTGAAGAAGAGGGAGAAGAATGGGCTTTTAATGAAGGTTGTTTAAGTATTCCTAATATCAATGAAGATGTAAACAGACAAGATACTTTAACGATTTCATTTGAAGATGAAAATTTTGTAAAACATACGAAAACCTATGACGGTTTAGCTGCAAGAATTATTCAACACGAATACGATCATATTGAAGGAATTTTATTTACGGATAAAATATCAACTTTAAAAAAACGATTGTTAAAAAAGAAATTAGAAAATATCTCCAAAGGAAAAACAGAAGTTAATTACAGAATGCGTTTCCCAAAACTTAAAAAATAAACCATTTTAAATGGTTTTTAATAAAACATAATAATTATATGAATATTGATAAAATTGTATCTATTTCGGGTAAACCCGGATTATACCAAGTTATTTCACAAAACAAAAATGCTGTTATTGTAGAATCTTTACTAGATAAAAAACGCATCCCTGTTAATTCTTTACAAAGTATCAGTGCACTAAGTGATATTGCAATCTACACCTATGATGAAGAAATACCTTTAAGAGAAGTATTTTTAAATATCCACAAAAAAGAGAATGGTGAAATGACAATTGACCCTAAATCGGATAAAAAGCAATTGCAATCTTATTTTAACGAAGTTTTGCCCAATTATGATGAAGAAAGGGTCTATCCATCTAATATAAAAAAAATAGTATTGTGGTATAATACTTTGGTTGAAGCAGGATTTGATTTTTCAAGTTTAGAAGAAAAAAAGGAAGAAGAAAAAGAATAAGGATTATCAACATACCAAACCTGAAATTTCGATATGACTAGCCGAAAAAATCAATTAAAAGCTTTTGATGAACTATTAGACATCATGGATGAGATCCGTGAAAAATGTCCGTGGGATAAAAAACAAACCATGCAATCACTCAGGCATTTAACTATCGAAGAAACTTATGAATTGGGTGATGCTGTTTTAGATAACGACATTACTGAAATTAGAAAAGAACTAGGAGATTTATTACTACACATTGTTTTTTATGCAAAAATTGCATCTGAAACCAATGAATTTGATATTGCTGATGTAATCAACGGAATTAATGAAAAGTTAGTCAATCGTCATCCACATGTTTTTGGTGATTTTATTGCAGAAACAGAAGAAGAAGTAGCCAAAAACTGGGAAAAACTCAAATTAAAAGAAGGTAGAAAATCGATTTTAGAAGGTGTTCCAAAATCGCTTCCGGCAATGATCAAAGCATCACGAATTCAAGATAAAGCAGCATCAGCCGGTTTTGATTGGGAAAAACCAGAACAGGTTTTTGAAAAGGTTCAAGAAGAAATAAATGAGTTACAGGAAGAAATAAAACATCATGACAAAGATAAAATTGAATCAGAATTTGGTGATGTTTTGTTTTCATTGATAAATTATGCACGATTTATCAAAGTTGATCCTGAAAGTGCTCTAGAAAAGACCAATAAAAAATTCATTAAACGTTTCCAATACCTCGAAAAAGAAGCCACAAAAGAAGGCAAACAATTGGCAGAAATGACTTTAAAAGAAATGGATATCCATTGGGAAAAGTCGAAGACCTTTTTCAAATAATAATAAATTAAAAGTCGAAGACCTTTTTCAAATAGCTCAAATTAAAAGCAGAAAAACTCCAGAAAAACTACTCCATTTTTAAGACAAATTCAGGTTAAAAGTATTTTAATCAACAAATACATATTTATCGGAAGCTAGATATCCTTTAAATAACTACCAATAAAATATTTGTACAAAATCTGATAATCTGATCCAAATACAAAATATTGAATATCCAAACAATGAAATTACAACAATTATAGATATAATTTTTTGATTTCTTACACGAAATTTTTTCTTATATTTAGCCTAAGTATATCTAATTCAGTCAAAATGCAAAAAATCACATTAAAAATTTCCTTGATTTTTATTATTACTTTTTTATTTACAGCTTGTAATAATGAAATTAAAGAATTAAAAAATAATAAATCAATCCCGCATGAAATTCCTTTTGCGTTAGTAATCCACGGGGGGGCAGGCACAATTAAAAAAGAATTTATGACTGATGAACAGGAAAAAGCATACAAGGATAAATTACAAGAAGCTCTTGACACAGGTTATAAAATTTTAGAAAACGGTGGAACTGCTATTGAAGCTGTACAAAAAACCATCAATATTATGGAGGATTCACCACTTTTTAATGCTGGTAAAGGTGCTGTTTTTAACAATTTAGGAAAACAAGAAATGGATGCCTCAATCATGGATGGTAAAACCTTAAATGCAGGTGCTGTTGCCGGAGTTTCTTTGATCAGGAATCCTATCAATGCGGCGCTATTGGTAAAGGATAGCACAAGACATATAATGCTTTCAGGAAAAGGTGCTGAAGAGTTTGCAAAACAATACGGTTTAAGATTTGAAGATGCAACTTATTTTCATACAGATAAAAGATACAATCAATTACAAAAAGCTTTGGAAAAAGAAAAAATCATCTTAGACCATACGGCTATAAATGAAAATAATTTAATAGATGATCATAAACTTGGCACTGTTGGTTGTGTAGCTATTGACAAAGATCACAATATAGCTGCCGGTACTTCTACAGGAGGAATGACCAATAAAAAATTTGGTCGTATAGGTGATTCTCCAATTATTGGAGCAGGAACGTATGCTAACAATCTAACCTGTGGTGTTTCGGCTACAGGAACCGGTGAATATTTTATCAGAACACTTGCTGCTCATGAAGTATCAAACCTGATTCAATATAAAAACATCAGTTTAAAAGAAGCTTTAAAACAAGTCATTCATATTGAAATTGATAGCCTTGGTGGGGATGGTGGTTTAATAGGCTTAGATAAAAATGGCAACATTGCTTGGGACTTTAATACTGAAGGTATGTATAGAGGCTATAAAAAATCAACAGGCGAAAGTTTAATTGAGATTTATAAAAAATGAAACATTTTTTTTTATCTATAATATTATTTTCTTTTTTTTCAAATGCTCAAAATATTGAGAATGATTCCATTTTGGATTCAAATAATGACTACATTGAAAATTATCACAATCAACTCAATGTTAAGTTTGAAATCAGCAATGAAGTAAAAAATTATCTTGTCCCTTTTTTAGGAGAAGAGGCCAGAATATCACCAAATATAAACTTTAGATATGCCTTGGGGTTTAATTACAAGTTTGCTTCTGTAAGGATTGGTATTAGATCAGGGCAATCGGATAAAAATAAACTAGAAAAAGGTGAATCAGATAATTTCAGGCTCAAAGTTAAATTTTTATTTACCAATTGGTCTCATAAATTTGAATACAATTATGTAAAAGGATATTATATTAAAAATAGCGAAAGCTTTTCCAGGACAATTGAGGATGTTAGCAATCATTTACAATTTCCAAATATGAAAACGAGTGTTTTTTCAGGAACATCTGCTTATAAATTTAACAGGAATTATTCCATAAGGGCAACACAATCCCAAACAGAAATTCAAACCAAAAGTGTGGGGACATTGATGCCGAGTGTTGATTACTGGTACTATAAGATCAGTGATAATCAAATATATATTGATTCACAGGGGAATACTATTGTTAGAGAGAAATTCAATAAATATAAAGGGTTAAATACTATTGCTAATATTGGCTATTACTATACCTTTGTTTACAAAAAGAATTGGTATGCAACTGTTTTTGCTGCTCCTGGTATTGGAATAGATTTTTATACAATTACTACAAATACATCAGATGACAGGTTTTCAAACAACTATAATAGTTTTGTTTTTTCTATACAAAGTGGTGCCGCTATAGGTTATAGTGCTGAAAGATATTATTTTGGTGCAGATTATAACAACAGGCATACATATGAAAATTATGCTGCAGACAGATTTCAATTCAATACATCTGCAAATACCTTCCACATTTTTATAGGATATCGTTTCAGGCCTCCTAAAACAGTAAGTAATACAGTAGAGTTTATCGAAAAGAAGGTTCCCATCTTACAGAAAGAACCTGAAAATTAGTTCTATAAAGGCTTAAATAATATCTTTTTCTAATTTATCCAAATAAGCTTTCATTCCTTCTTCAGCTATTTTTAAACTTGCATTTTCTTCAAGAGTTCTATTTTCAACAACATCAATTTGTTTTAGGTAAATTCTTAAAGCAATTTCAACCAATTTATCCTTAGGTAGATCTAATTTCTTAGCTTTTTCAGATAGTTTATCTAATAATTCATCAGGTAATCTGCTGTTAAGAGTAGTCATTTTATTTATTTTTAATGTTTTTACATTTACAAATTTAGGTATAAAAATATTTAATGCCTTTTTTCTATTTAAAATTGTTTTCAACAAAAATTTAAACTATAATAAATTTCAAATCTATAATAAAAATAAAAGAAGGAGCAAATTTAAATTTGCTCCTTCTTTTATTTTTAAATCAGTTTGTTTCTATTCTATCAACTGTCTTTATCTAAATAGTCAGGTGTACCATCACCATCAGAATCATCATTCATTGGGTTACCGTCTTCATTGGCGTCTTCATCCTTAGTTAAAATACCATCCCCGTCATCATCAACATCCATATAATCCGAAACACTATCACCATCAGTATCATCGTTACTAACATCTCCATCTTTATCAATATCTTCATCATTATTTATAACTCCGTCATTATCTGCATCAGCTATAACTACGGCTCCTAAGTTAATATGAAAATAGATAGGTGTATTTTCTGGAATACTTATAGAACCACTTTGTCCATAAGCCAAACCGGATGGTATAAATAAAATACCTTTACCTGTTGCTTCATAACCAAATGATTCATCTGGATGAATAATCTTTATACCTTCTCTAAAATGTGGAAAACCATAACGCCACCCTTGAATTAAATTAGGCAAATGAAACCAAGATTTTGTTGAAGTGAAGCTAATGTTTTGATCAAATTTTACACTGTCTAACATAAACCCTTCATAGGTAACCTGAATTGAATCATTACGTGAAGGTCTTTTACCAATACCCTCAAATTCAGTATAATAATAAAGTTTATAAGTAATGTCCTCTAAAACTACATTTTCTACTTCAACCTGAGAATATAACGGGGTTTCATTATTTAAAATGGTATCAATTCTACTATCTTCATTCAAATAATGTGATTGCAAAAAATCAACTAAAGTAGCATCATCTATTAAAGCTTGAGCTGCGGGATCAAATTTTTCTTCATCGTCATCACTACTACATGAAAAAACCAAAATACTTATTAATAAAAATGCTAAAAATTTCAACTTCATATCTAAAAATTTTGAGGCGCAATTTACAATTTTATCTTCTATTAAAGCAATTAATGATAAAATTAACAAATCATTATACTTTTTTTTTATAGAAATATCCCAACATCAAAGTTTATAAGAATATTTAAAAATATTCTTTATAATTTACTAACTTTAAACCCAATAATCAATTATATGATCATAAAAAATATTACCGATAATATTGAAGAATTATCACCCCTCACTTATGCTGAAGACTTTGATAATGTAGGCTTACTTGTTGGAAGTTACAACACGAAAGTAACAGGTGTTTTGGTTACTTTAGATACGCTTGAAAAAACTATAGATGAAGCTATTGCTTTAAATTGTAATTTAATAATTAGTTTCCATCCTATAATTTTTAACGGTCTAAAAAAATTAAATGGGTCAAACTATGTAGAACGTGTTATTATTAAAGCTATTAAAAACGACATTGCCATTTATGCCATGCATACTGCCTTAGACAATTCATATAAAGGTGTATCGGCAAAAATGTGTGAAATTATTGATTTACAAAATACCAAAGTTTTAATTCCTAAAAAAGGGGATATTAAAAAAATAACCACTTATGTTCCTAACACAAATGCCGAAACTTTAAGGAATGCTTTGTTTAATGCAGGCGCCGGAAATATTGGAAATTACGATCATTGCAGTTTTAATATTAAAGGTAAAGGAACTTATCGAGGTAACGAAAACTCTAATCCGCTTCTAGGTGAAAAAGGTGAAACTCATACTGAACCAGAAACTAAAATCAGTATGATTTTTGACAAACATCTTGAAAAAAATATTTTAAATACTCTTTTTAAAATACATCCCTACGAAGAAGTAGCCTATGAAATTGTCACATTAGATAATGTACATCAAAATGTTGGAATGGGAATGATAGGTGATATGAAGAATGAAATGGATTCAGTAGATTTTTTAAAATTATTAAAAGAAAAATTCAATTTACATACGTTGCGCCATTCTGCTTTAAGCAATAAAAAAATTAAAAAAGTTGCTGTGCTTGGGGGCTCAGGAAGTTTTGCTATTGAAAAGGCAAAAAGAGCTGGAGCTGATATTTACATCACAGCCGACTTAAAATATCATGATTTTTATAAAGCTGAAAATCAAATCATTTTAGCAGATATTGGTCATTATGAAAGCGAACAATTCACAAAAAACCTTTTAGTGGATCATCTTACAAAAAAATTCACTAATTTTGCAATCATTTTATCAAAAAATAATACAAATCCTATCAACTATTTTTAAGAAATGGCAAAAACTAAAGAAGTTACCGTAGAAGAAAAACTGAGAGCCCTATATGATTTACAACTTATTGATTCAAGAATTGATGAAATAAAAAATATGAGAGGAGAATTACCTCTTGAAGTAAAAGATTTAGAAGATGAAGTTGAAGGCTTACAAACAAGGTTGACCAACTTCAATACAGATATTGAAAACTTAGAGACCAGTATTGCTAATAAAAAGAACAATATTGAAGAATCTAAAACTTTATCAAAAAAATATAAGGAACAACAAAAAAATGTTCGTAATAATCGTGAATTTGATTCTTTGACTAAGGAAATCGAATATCAGGACCTGGAAATTCAATTAGCAGAAAAAAGAATTTCTGAGTATCAGGCAAAAATTGCTCTTAAAAATGAAATTATTGAAGCTGCTAAAGAAAAAATAAAAGGTAAAGAAACTCATTTAAAACACAAAAAAAATGAACTTTCGGGTATCTTAGAAGAAACTGAAAAAGAAGAGACTCTTTTAATTAAGAAAGCTAAGGATTTCGGCAAAACGATAGATGAAAGATTATTAAAAGCCTACAATAAAATTCGTAAAAATGTACGTAATGGTTTGGCTGTTGTTTCCATTGAAAGAGGTGCTTCAGGAGGGTCTTTCTTTACTATTCCACCACAACGACAAGTTGAAATTGCTTCGCGTAAGAAGATAATTACAGATGAACACAGTGGTAGAATTTTAATTGATATTGAACTTGCAACAGAAGAAAAAAAGAAAATGCAAAAGTTTTTTTCTTAAAAATATTTTACAAAATGACTAGTCCTAAACCTTCAAGAAATTGAAGGTTTTTTTTATGTAACCAACAAAAAATACCAAAATATTGGTATTGCTTCAACCCAAAAAGTAGTGTAATATCTATTTTGATTTTCTTTAGAAAAAATTATAAATAAAAGTGAAATAGTAGTGAGTAAAACAATATCATAACTATTAATATCAAATGGTCTTTGTAGAAATTCAATTATTAAAAAAAACACCAATGCTAAGCCTGCAATAATTTTAGAATTAATAACTCCATACAATTGTGGCAGTGTATTTAGTTGTTCCTTATCATACTGCAAATCTCTAATATCAAAAGGTATAGTTAACGCCAATATAATTAAAAAACGCTGTAAAAAAATTATCAAGACAGATGATTCAATAACAACACCGTTTTGTACCAAAGGAAATAAAACCGTTATACCTGCCCAAGTAATTGCTATTAGAAAAAGCTTTAAACTGGCAACACTACGAAGGTTTATACGCTCAGCTCGAAAAGGTACAATGTAAAAAAAGGTTGCTATAGTAAAAGGTAATAACACTAAAAATGCAGAAAACTTTACACTGAAAGCATAAAATATTAGAAATATTAAACTAATAATATTTAATATGATCAATGATTTTTTATGCCCTTTTACCCAAATTTTCCAAAATATATCGATCTCATTAATTTTAAAGGATCTAATAAAATTATAGGAAACTATCGTAGCAAAAAAAACAAATAGTGGGCTTTTACTTTCATCAATATCATAAATAAGTAGTGAAATTTTTGTTAAACTAAAAGCAGCTAAAGCAACATGAATATTACTGTATATATAAAAATTGAAAACCGATCTAATTAACTGCATTTTTTTAAAAAATCAAATACGCTATAAAGATATAATATTGTAATTTTATATTTTATTAATTTTAAATTTTAAACCACCTTTCATGAATCTAAAAATTACTTTTATTGCTATTTTTTTAGTATTTACTAACTCTCTTTTCAGTCAGATAATCGGTTCAGGAGAAGCAGGATTTACTGATGCTAACCCTACTAAATTAGATAAACCTATTCGATTTTCACCATATAAAAATAACACTTTCCTGTTTGTAGACTTTAACAATTATGCTATTAGAAAAGTTGATATGCAAGGAAACGTTATAACACTTTTTGGCGGACCAGATAAAAAAGGATTCAAAGATGGAAAAGCAAGTGAAGCTTTATTTGACGGAATCCACGGTGTTGCTTATGATAAAGAAAATGATATTATATATACAGCCAGTGCATCCAATAATATTGTAAGAAAAATCCAGAATAAAAATGGAGATTTCTATGTTGAAACCATTGCAGGAACACCACAAGAAAAAGGGTTTTTTGATGGTGACGCTAAAAAAGCCAAATTTAATTCGTTACATCAAATTTTATTAGATAAAGATGGTAGTTTGTTGGTTTTAGATATCGGTAATGCTAAAATAAGAAAAATTAAAAATGGGGATGTTTCAACCATCGTTGGAAAAGATTCGATTTCACCAATAAAAGTCGATTGGAAATACCCAATTGATATGGCATTTGATGGTAATGATATTGTAATTTGCGATGCCGGTAATGCTAGTATTTATAGATTTACACCTGGTAAAGGAATCAAAAAATTACAACTTGACAATGAGATCAAAATGCCTCATGGAATCGCTTCTGATAATAAAGGAACGCTCTATATTGCAGATATGGGAGCCAACGCAATCTACAAAATTGTAAACGATCACGAAGTAAGTAAAATTGATACAACACACAATAATGGATTTGATAATTTAAATAAGCCCGCTGCCGTTATTATTATCAATGAAATTTTATGGGTTGCAGATTTATACAATCATCAAATCAAACAACAAAAATTATAATTCTTAAAAATGAATTTAAAATTTAGTTTAAAGGTGTTAAAGTAACATAATAAATACACCTTTTTTATTAAATTTACACAACTCAAAAATATAAATAATGCAAACTGATTCTTTCGTACTACGACATATCGGACCTGATGAAAATCAGATACAGAAAATGCTAAAAGTTATTGGAATCAATTCACTAGATGAATTGATCTTCAAAACAATACCTGATGACATTCTCTTAAAGGAAAACATAGATTTACCTGAAGCCATGAGTGAAAATGAATTTGCTTCTCACATTCAGGAATTAGGAAATAAAAATAAAATTTTTAAATCTTATATTGGTTTAGGTTATCACTCTACTTCTTTACCTGCAGTTATTCAAAGAAATATTTTTGAAAATCCAAGTTGGTATACATCCTATACCCCCTATCAAGCTGAGATCTCTCAAGGGCGACTTGAAGCTTTGTTAAATTTTCAAACAGTAGTTTCAGATCTAACGGGTTTACCCCTTTCAAATTCTTCATTGTTAGATGAAGGTACTTCGGCTGGTGAAGCTATGATCATGCTCTTTAATGGCCGTAGTAGATCTCAAAAAAAATCAAATACCAATAAATTTTTTGTTTCTGAACTAGTATTGCCTCAAACAATAGATATTTTAAAAACACGATCTATTCCTTTAGGTATTGAACTGGTTATTGGCAATCATGAAAAAATTGAGTTTGATGAAAGTTTTTATGGTGCTATTGTTCAATACCCTGCAAAACATGGAAAATTATTTGATTACACTAAATTTATTGAAAACGCGCATCTAAAAGAAGTTAAAGTTGTTGTTGCGGCCGATTTATTAAGTTTGGCAATATTAAAATCTCCTGCCGAAATGGGTGCTGATATTGCTGTTGGAACAACACAACGCTTTGGCATTCCTTTAGGTTTTGGTGGGCCACATGCAGGTTACATTGCAACCCATGATGAATATAAAAGACTTATTCCGGGTAGGATTATTGGAATAACCCTAGATGCAGATGGTAATCGGGCTTTGCGTATGGCTTTACAAACACGCGAACAACATATCAAAAGAGAAAAAGCAACTTCTAACATTTGTACTGCTCAGGTTTTATTAGCAGTTATGGCAGGAATGTATGCAGTATATCACGGCCCTGAAGGCATAAAATATATTGCAAATCATATACATTCGCTTACCAATATTTTAAATAATGCACTATTAAAATTAGGTTTGAAACAAGAAAATGAAATCTTTTTTGATACTTTAAAAATTAAGGTTTCAAACGCTGAAAAAGTAATATCTTTAGCAGAAGAAAATAAAGTGAATTTCCTTTATATCAATAAAAAAAATATTGGTATTTCTATCAATGAAACTACATCATTATCTGATATTGAGCAAATTATAGACATTTTGGCACATGCTGAAAATCTGTATTCATTTAAAATTACTGATGATTCACTAAGCTTTACAATTCCTGAAGAATTAAAGAGAACCTCAACTTATTTAACAAATGAGGTTTTTCATAATTATCATTCAGAAACTGAAATGATGCGCTATATCAAAAAATTAGAACGCAAAGATATTTCTTTAACCGATTCAATGATATCATTAGGGTCATGTACTATGAAACTTAATGCAGCAACAGAAATGTTACCGCTAAGTATGCCCAACTGGACATCTATACATCCTTTTGTACCTGTAAAACAAGCTCAGGGTTATCACGAAATGTTAAAAGGTTTAGAAAATCAATTAAATATAATTACCGGTTTTGCAGCAACTTCATTACAACCTAATTCAGGTGCTCAAGGTGAATATGCCGGATTAATGGTAATAAGAGCTTTTCATGAAGCAAATGGTGATTCTCATAGAAATATTTGTTTGATACCGGCATCTGCTCATGGAACAAATCCCGCCTCAGCTGTTATGGCAGGCATGAAAGTAATCGTTACCAAAACATCAGAAAATGGTAATATTGATATAGATGACCTAAGAGAAAAAGCTGAAAAATTTAAAGATAATTTAGCCGGACTCATGGTTACTTACCCTTCTACTCACGGGGTTTTTGAATCGGCAATTAGAGAGATCACTCAAATTATTCATGATAATGGAGGTCAGGTATATATGGATGGTGCCAATATGAATGCACAGGTAGGTTTAACCAATCCTGCAAGAATTGGTGCTGATGTTTGCCATCTCAATTTACACAAAACCTTTGCTATCCCTCATGGAGGTGGTGGTCCGGGAGTAGGGCCAATTTGCGTTGCCAGCCACTTAGTAGAATTCTTACCATCAAATCCTATTGTAAAAACGGGAGGTAATAATGCAATTACAGCAATCTCTGCTGCTCCATTTGGCTCTGCATTAGTAAATTTGATATCTTATAGTTATATTAAAATGTTAGGAAATAAAGGACTTACAAGAGCTACCATCATTGCCATTTTAAATGCCAATTATTTAAAAGCAAGATTAGAGAAACATTATAAAATTTTATATTCGGGAGAAATGGGATTTGCCGCTCATGAAATGATCGTTGATTTTAGAGAATTTAAATCAAAAGGTATTGAAGTTACTGATATAGCAAAACGTTTAATGGATTATGGATTCCACTCGCCTACAGTATCTTTTCCTGTTGCAGGTACTTTAATGATTGAACCAACCGAAAGTGAAAATAAAAAAGAGCTCGATCGATTTGCAGATGCACTCATTCAAATTAAATATGAAATAGATGCCTATAATGGTGAAGATTCTGTTCTAAAAAATGCTCCTCATACCCAACATATGCTCACTTTTGATGAATGGGAACATTCATATTCTAGAAAAGAAGCTGCTTTTCCTTTAGATTATATCAAAGAAAATAAATATTGGCCAAGTGTTAGACGTGTAAACGAAGCATATGGTGATAGGCATTTGATGTGTACTTGTAATCCTATAGAAGATTATCTTGACGAAAATGAATGATATGATTTTTTTCAATATATTAACTGGCGAGTAAAATACTCGCCTTTTTTTGTAATAGCAAATACTTGAAATAACTGATAAAAATCATATTTTTATATATTTTTAATATCATATTAGATAAAAATCGTATTTTTGCATTTCGTTTAAAAAATCAATTTCTACATGAAAAAAATAACCAAAGAAACATATATTAAATGGTATAAAGACATGCTTTTTTGGCGAAAATTTGAAGACAAATTAGCAGCTGTATATATTCAACAAAAAGTTAGAGGATTTTTACATTTATACAATGGGCAGGAAGCAGTTTTAGCAGGTGCTTTACATGCAATGGATTTGACTAAAGATAAAATGATAACAGCTTATAGAAATCATGTACAACCCATTGGTATGGGTGTTGACCCAAATCGTGTAATGGCCGAATTATATGGTAAAGAAACCGGTACTTCAAACGGTATGGGTGGTTCAATGCATATTTTTTCAAAAGAGCACGGTTTTTATGGAGGCCATGGTATCGTAGGAGGTCAAATTCCTTTAGGTGCCGGAATTGCTTTTGCAGATAAATACTTTGGCAGAGATGCTGTAACCTTAACCTATTTTGGTGATGGTGCTGCAAGACAAGGATCTTTACACGAAACTTTTAACATGGCTATGGCTTGGAAATTACCAGTAGTTTTTATTGTTGAAAACAATGGTTATGCCATGGGAACATCAGTTGACAGAACTGCAAATCATCCGGATATCTGGAAATTAGGTTTGGCCTATGAAATGCCTAGCGAACCTGTTGATGGTATGAATCCTGTAGCTGTTGCAAAAGCAATGGATAAAGCTGTTAAACATGCTCGAAGTGGTAAAGGCCCATACTTTTTAGAAATGAAAACTTATCGCTATAGAGGTCATTCTATGAGTGATGCGCAAAAATATCGTACCAAAGAAGAAGTAGCAGAATACAAAAAAATTGACCCAATTACTCAAGTTTTAGATGTTATTATTGAAAAGAAATATTTAACCGATGATGAGATCAAAGCAATAAATGCTGATGTAAAAACAAGAGTTAATGAGTGTGAAAAATTTGCTGAAGATTCACCATATCCTGATATACAACAAATGTATGATATGGTATATGAACAAAATGATTATCCTTTTTTAAAGCATAAACTTTAAAAATAAATAAACTAATAAAAAATAAACTAAAAAAAATTATGGCCGAAATAATAACCATGCCCCGATTAAGCGATACTATGACAGAAGGTGTTATAGCAAAATGGCTTAAACAAGTTGGTGATAAAGTAGTTGAAGGCGATATATTGGCTGAAATAGAAACCGATAAAGCCACCATGGAATTTGAATCATTTTACGAAGGAACACTACTATATATAGGTATTAAAGAAGGTGAAACTACAAAAGTAGATGAAGTTATAGCTGTAATTGGTGAAAAAGGTGAAGATTTTACAAATCTAATTAAATCAAATTCTGTAAATAAAGAAATTCAAGATAAAGTTGAAGATGTTTCTAAAGATACAATTGAAGAAAAAGAATTTGTAAAACCAGAAGGAATTGAAATAATTTCTATGCCTAAACTTAGTGATACAATGACAGAAGGAACTGTATCAAAATGGTTGAAAAAAATTGGAGATCAGGTAAATGAAGGAGATATTTTAGCAGAAATTGAAACTGATAAAGCCACAATGGAGTTTGAATCATTTTATCAGGGAACACTTTTATATATTGGTATTGAAGAGGGTAATTCAGCTCAAATTGATAGTGTATTGGCAATAATTGGTAAAGCCGGAACAGATATTACTGAATTTGCAAAATCATTAAAAGAGCAAAGTATTGATATACCTGAAAAGACTGTAAGTTCTAATGCCAATAAAGAAATTAATAAACCCGCAGAACAAGATAAAACTATTGAAAATATAACGGTTCCTCGAACAACTAAATCAAATGTTAGAGTTGTAGCTTCTCCTTTGGCAAAAAAATTAGCTCAGGAAAAAAATATCAATATTCAAAATATTCAAGGATCAGGTGATGGAGGCAGAATAATTAAACGTGATATTGAAAATTATTTTGAAACCGCTGGGTCATCAACATCAAATAAACCATTTATTCCTAAAGGTCAGGAAAATTATGAAGAATTTCCTAACTCCCAAATACGTAAAACAATTGCGAGAAGATTGGGTGAATCAAAGTTCAATGCACCCCATTATTACTTGAATGTTGAGTATGATATGGATAATGCGATTGCATTCAGAAATCAATACAATTCAATTCCTGATACTAAAATCTCGTTTAATGATATTGTGATCAAAGCTACAGCTTTGGCTTTAAAAAAACATCCACAAGTAAATTCTCAATGGTTTGATGACAAAATCAGAATCAATCATCATGTTCATATGGGAGTTGCCGTTGCTGTTGATGATGGATTATTAGTGCCTGTGCTAAAATTTGCTGATGAACAAAACTTAACACAAATCGGGTCTCAGATAAAAGATTATGCTGTTAGAGCTCGTGACAAAAAATTGGCTCTAGATGAAATGGAAGGCAGTACATTTACAGTTTCAAATTTAGGAATGTTTGGTATAACTGATTTTACTTCGATTATCAATCAACCCAATTCGGCAATTTTATCTGTAGGAGCTATTGTTCAAAAACCTGTTGTTAAAGAAGGTAATATTGTTGTAGGAAATACTATGAAATTAACTTTAGCCTGTGACCATAGAACCGTTGATGGAGCTACAGGAGCTTTATTCTTACAAACTTTAAAAGAATATATTGAAAATCCGGTTACGATGTTGGTTTAAAAAATTATAAATTTAAATTGCCTGTATATTTTACAGGCTTTTTTTTTGTTCATTATTTATATCCTTAAAAATTTGTATTTTTATTAAATATAAACTGCTTTTTGTAATTTTTCAAACATGAATAGATTGAAACATATTTCGATTCATATCTTCTCATTTATATTTTTAAAAATATTTACTTTAAAGCTTATCAAAATCAAATTTTCCTTATCATTATTTTTCCTTTTATCTCTCTCTCAAAATATATTATCTCAAAGTGATTCACTGTCAATTGAAAATAAAAAAGTAGAAGAAAATGTTGGAAGATTTAGATATATTGACCTAAAAGGTCATACAGGACTTCATAAGTATTCAGGAGAATCTTTGGAGAATCTATTGGGATTAGGTTATGGATCATTTGATGTTAAATTTGGATGGAAGCCAAGTATACCGGAACACTGGTCAAATAACTATGGCTATGCTTCATATGGAATTGGATATTATATAGGATTTATTGGAAACCCAAATGTATTAGGCACTCCCAATGCAATTTTTGGGTTTGTTAATTTTCCAGTAAGTCATCCAAGTAAAAGAAATGTTTTTCAAATAAGTCCTGCTTTTGGTTTCGTTTTTAACTTAAAACCTTATGATGAAATAAGTAATCCACTGAACGATTCTTTTGGCTCAAAATATGCTTTTTACTCAAATATAAATATTGGAGCTGCGTACTTTGTTAGTCAAAATATGGATCTATTATATGGTATTGATCTTACACATTTAAGTCTTGGAAGAGTAACTACTCCAAATTACGGACTTAATATGGTTGGAATAAATTTAGGCTTGAGATATTACTATAATAATGATCAACGAAAACTTAACAAAAATAGTTCAAATATACAATTACAATCAAGATTTAGCAGGTATTCTGGAAATACAAAAACCAATCTTAATGAAAGTTTAATTAATATTTATACTGCAATTGGTACTGTTCAAAATGAGGAAGATAAAGGCACATCAAATCGATATTATACTTTTTCGGGTGTTATAGATTATCAATATAAATTTAATACTATGCATGCTATTACCACCGGAATTGATCTGTTTTATGATGAAAGTTTAGTTTTATATTATCCTGATAAAAAAGATAGGTACTTGGTTGGAATTCATGCAGGTTATGATTTTATGGTATATAAATTTGCGTTTAGATTTCAGGGTGGCGCATATATTGGAGATGATAAAGATAAAGAACCACTTTACATGCGAGTAGCTTTTCAATATGAATTTACAAAATGGATGTATGCTCAAATTGGTATAAAGTCCAAAAAAGGTGCAAGAGCCGATTGGATGGAATGGGGAATAGGATTTAAACCATTTAAATGGTAAAAAACTGAATACAGTAATTAATATTTAAAATTCTACCTAACTTTTATTAAATTCAATCCATCATAAGCAAGTATAAAAACACCTTGATTTATAATACTTCCTGATGTATTTTCAATATAATTAAATTTACTGGAAATACGTTCTGAAATACCTTGCTCAGTTAAGTTACTAACGTCTGATAATCGCATTAAAATATCATATGTTTCATCAAATCCTTTTATAGCATATTTTGAAGGTATTCCAAAAAAACGTTTTTTATATGCCGAAATAAAATTCTTTGTGTTTTCAGAATTATAATCAATATAAGTATGTGAAGGATAATGAAAATTAACTCTGGCTAAGTAATTATTATCAATATTATCAAAGTTTTTACCTTTGCTAAAAGCAAATAAAGTAATCTTGATTTTATCACGTAAAACACCCAGATTATGAACTGCATCAGCTATAAAAACCTCATCTGACCCAATTAATAAAACCCAATTTTCATTAATACTGTCAAGTGAAGTTTTAAATCTTTTAGGGTCAATATAACCCTTTTTTGGTTTTAAAATATTAATACTTTTCAATGAATCATTAAGTTTTAATTTACGCGTTATTGAATTTAATTTAATTTCGGATTTATCATCAGTTATGATGGTTACTTTTTGATTGCTGTATTGTTCTTTTATATAATGTAACATCTCAAAAGCCAATTGTTCATCCGTAGGTGTATCTTGAACTAAATTATTCTTTTTAATAAATGAATGATCTTTTCCAGAAATTGGAGACACAAGTAACACATCATTTAGTGCTAAAATATTTGCTATTTCTTGCAAATTATTTAAAAACATTGGCCCTATGATAACATCAGTTGTATCAAAACTATTCTCTTTACCTATCTTTTTGGAAACTGCTTTACTTTTTTGTGTGTCAAATACCTTTAAATTAACAGATAAACCTTGTTTTTTTAAGGAATCAATAGCTGCTAATGCACCAAAATAAAAATCGGTTGATATATTGAGTAACCTGTTATTATCGAAATTCAAAGTGTCAATATTTGACTGAAACGGTAACATCATTGATACATTTATCTGCTCTTTTTCACCTAACTCATCAATAAATAATGATTCATTTCTTACTATTTTATTTGGTATTTTGATAAGCATTCCTTCTTTTACACCTAAATATATTTCAGGATTAGCACCAATTAACTCATCTTGAGTCATATCAAATTTTTTACTCAAACCGAATAATGTTTCTCCTTTTTGAACTTTATAAACATTAAAAGCTGAATATCCAATTAAATTTAATTTTTCATCAGGAACTAAGATTACATCATTTATTTGTAACCCCTTCTTAATTTCAGGATTAATCTGTTCCAATGAATCTATCGAAATACCATATTGTTTGGCAATATTATATTTGGTTTCTTTTGGTTTTACAACATAGGGTTTAAATCTGGTATCAGAAATAACACTTTGATTTTTTGGTAAAGGTATCTTTAGTGTTTGACCAAATTTTAAACCACCCGATAATAAAAATGGATTATGATTTTTTAAGGTACTACTTGTCACTCTATAATTTGAAGTAATACCGTAAAGCGTTTCTTTAGATAAAACTACATGGTAAACATAACCATCAACAATAATATCATTACCTTTTACCATATCAATTTCAAAATTATTGATATCCTTATTTTTATCGTAATAAATATTTGGAATAACTATTACATCATTTACTTTAACATCATCCTTAATATCAGGATTCAATTGCAACAGATCACTGCTTGAAATTTTTAATTCACTAGAGATACTTTGTAAAGTTTCCCCTTGTTTTACTTGATATGTCGCATACTTTTTTTGAGCATTTGTAAAGAAAATACCCGCAAAAAATATTAAAAAAAAGAAAATATATTTATTCATTATAATTTATTTAATAACTATTGAAAACTCAAAACTACAAAAAAACACTTATCTCAATAAACTAAACGTTTAATATCTCAATTATTATTCATGATTTATTTTTAAAGTTGATTTTTCAAGCTATAAACTTATTACTTTATATTTAAAATAACTATTCCCACTCAATTGTTGCCGGAGGTTTAGAACTTATATCATAAACAACTCGGTTAACTCCTTTAACATTATTGATAATTTTATTAGAAGTTTCTTGTAAAAATTTATAGGGTAGATCTACCCAATCAGCCGTCATTCCATCAGTTGATGAAACTGCACGCAGTGCAACAACTTTTTCGTAGGTACGTTCATCACCCATTACTCCTACTGAATTTACCGGTAATAAAATAGCACCTGCTTGCCAAACATCATCATACAAATTCCATTTTTTCAAACCCTCAATAAATACATAATCAACGTCTTGTAAAATTCTGACTTTATCTGCAGTAATATCTCCTAAAATTCTTATTGCCAATCCCGGACCCGGAAATGGATGCCTGCCCAATAATTCATCATCAATTCCCATGCTCCTACCTACACGTCTTACCTCATCTTTAAACAACATTCGTAAAGGCTCAACTATTTTTAATTTCATGAAATCGGGTAAACCACCAACATTATGATGAGATTTTATTGTCGCTGAAGGTCCTTTTACCGAAACTGATTCAATTACATCCGGATATATCGTGCCTTGGGCTAACCATTTAACATCTTCAATTAAATGTGCTTCATCATCAAAAACACTAATAAATTCATTACCAATAGCTTTACGTTTATTTTCAGGTTCAGAAATCCCTTTTAATTTATTTAAAAATCGATCTGTTGCATCAACACCTTTCACATTTAAACCCATGTGTTTGTACTGGTCTAATACATTCTCAAATTCATTTTTACGAAGCAATCCATTATTCACAAAAATACAATAGAGGTTTTTACCAATAGCTTTATCTAATAAAACTGCTGCAACGGTAGAATCTACACCCCCCGACAAGCCTAAAACAACTTTATCATTTTGTAATTTCTCTTTTAACTCAGCAACAGTAGTTTCTACAAAAGAATCTGGTGTCCAATCTTGTTCAACATTCGCAATTTTTACCAAAAAATTTTCTAATAACTGCAATCCATCAGTTGTATGATAAACTTCCGGGTGAAACTGAATGGCATAGGTTTTTTCATTTTCAATTTTAAACGCAGCATTTTCTACATCATGAGTACTTGCAATTCTGGTAAAATTAGAAGGTAGCTTTGTTATAGTATCACCATGGCTCATCCAAACTTGTGAACCGATATCTATATTCTCAAAAAGTATTTCCTTTTCAGTAATAAAAGATAAATTTGCTCTACCATATTCCCTAACGTTAGAAGGCTCAACATTACCATCATTATTATGTGCTAAATATTGTGCTCCGTAACAAACACCTAATAAAGGTATTTTCCCTTTTATTTTTATAAGATCAGGATGTGGAGCATCATCGCTATGAACAGAAAAAGGACTGCCTGATAAAATAACAGCCTGATATTCATCAATATCATCTGGTTGGTGGTTATAAGGAAAAATTTCGCAAAAAATATTCAATTCTCTAACTCTACGTGCAATCAACTGTGTGTATTGCGAACCGAAATCTAAAATAAGTACTTTGTGTTGCATCCGCAAAAATAAAATTAAATTCATAAATATCAGGGATTGAATAACAATTAAATTCAATTTTTTTATATTTGTATTAACCAACAAAAACTAACCAACCATGAAAAAAGTAATATTTATATTGTTTCTGGCAATTCTTATTGTAAATAATTCTGCTTTTTCTCAAGAAAATGAGCATCAGGAAGTAGAAACAACTGGGCATGAAACACATCAAGAAGGTCATCATAAAAAACATGCAGTTAGTTTTGTGATCAGCCACACCCATATCAAATCCGGAGTAAAAAATAATACAGGTGATAATTGGATGGCCTTACCTTCATTTGGGTTGAATTATAACTATAGTTTCAATGAAAAATGGGCCATAGGTTTACACAATGATATTATTGTAGAGGAATTTATAGTAGAAGACCCAAATCCAGAAGAACATCATACTGCACAAGTACTAAACAAAAGTGAAGAAGTTGAAATTCCCGGAATAGAAAGAAGTCATCCAATTGCCTCTGCAATTATGATAACTTATAAACCCCATGAAAATGTAGCTTTGTTAGCTGGTGGAGGAATGGAGTTTTCTGAACATGAAAACTTTGCTCTAATAAGATTTGGTATTGAATTCCCTTTCCATATACCAAATGATTGGGAAATATTTGGAGCAATGGCTTATGATATTAATATTGACGCATATAACAGCTTTACATTTGGTATTGGAATAGCAAAAATGTTTTAATTTTTTTAAAATAATTAAAATATTATCATGAAAAAACTTTATTATCTATTATTTACAATTTTAATTGTATCGTGTAGTCCAAAAATTTTTAATGAAAAATGGACTCAAAAACAAGCACCTGAATCATTTAAAGCGAGATTTGAAACAACTCAAGGAAATTTTGATATTGTATCCAAACGTGAATGGTCACCCAAGGGTGTTGACAGATTGTATCAATTGATCAAAAGTGATTTTTATACCGATATTGGAATTTTCAGGGTTATCCCTGAGTTTGTAGTTCAATTTGGAATAAACAATGATTCCATTTTAAATAGTTCCTGGGAAAAATATAAGGTACATGATGAACCTGTTTTACAAAAGAATGATTCTATGGCCATATCGTTTGCAAGAAGCGGTAAAGATTCACGAACAACGCAGATCTTTATCAACCTGAAAAACAACCATCGACTTGACACAATAGGTTATAATGATGTTGTAGGATTTCCTGTAATTGCTAAAATTACAAAAGGTATGGAAAATGTACATAGATTTTACATTACTAAAGATAACGTACCCGATCAGGATTCTATCAACAAATATGGCAATGCCTATTTAAAACGCAATTACCCTAAGTTAGATTATATTAAAAGGGCTTATATTATTAAATAAAGGAGTAAGAAGAAAAGGAGTAAGAATCAGAAAAACACATTAAAAAAAACCGCCGGAAAATTAATCCTGGCGGCTAAAAATATTTTATTTTCAAAGGTTTTATTTTAAGAAATCCGGATCTTTAAATTCAGGATTTGGATACTTATAAAAACCTTCACCTCTTAAAGCTCCCATTTTTCCTTTATCAATATAATTTTCTTTTATAAATTCAGCTCTCTTTAAACCTTGAGGATCATTAAGTTTTTCTGCCCATAAGCTATTAATATCATAAATAGTTTTCATTCCTACCATATCCATAATTATACAGGGACCCATCTGTGTACGGGTACTTATCATCCATGTTTTATCAATACTGGCCGGATCTGTAACACCATTCATTAACAACTCGATAGCGGAATTTAAAAATGGAACAAGTAATGTGTTTAAAATATATCCGTTTTGCTCTTTTTTTATAGGTATGGGTACCATTCCTATTTCTCTGGCAAATTCAACAACCCCATCGAAAGTTTCCGGACTTGTTCCCGGGTGCCCCATCACCTCTCCTATATTTGAATCCCAAATACCATTGGCAAAGTGCAATGCGCAAAATCTTTTCGGACGTCCTGTATATTCGACATAATCACTTGGTAAAGTTGTAGAAGAATTAGTAGTAAATATTGTCTTTTCAGGAGCAACCTTACTCAATTCCTTGTAAAAGTTAATTTTAATTTCAGGAACCTCAGGTATGGATTCACTGATAATGTCTGCATCCTTTACTGCTTCAGCAAGATCAGTAGTGTATTTTAGCCTGTTAAAAGTTGCATCGATTTCATCTTTTGAAGCACCTCGTTCATTCATAAACAATTCAGCATAATTTTGATGAAGGGATTTACACCTTTCCAATCCTTTTTCAAAAGCATCATAAACTGTTACTTTAAATCCCTT
>JBDLJB010000001.1:0-223752 GCA_039714555.1 Bacteroidota bacterium | reverse complement strand
ATGATGAATTTATAAAAATAATTGCTGTACCAGAGGATGCAACTCTTACTGATGGACATTGGTTCAATGCTGATGGAACTGTTATCGGACCTGTTATTTGGGGATCCTTTGCAATTATTCAAGAAGTAATTAACGACCCTTGTGCAGGAATTGAAGGAATACAATACAAAAGCCCTGACCATCCAGGTTTAGGTAACTGGTAAAAAATAACGTTTGTTTGTTAAAAAGAGGCTACTCAAAAGGTAGTCTTTTTTTTATATCATTAATACTTGCAAATAAATGCAACAAAAATGTAGGTTAAATCTTTAATTTATTATATTTAACGCCATATTAGAAACTTACACTAATTTTAAAAGATATTTTATGAGCGACTACGGCATCCTTTCCATCTTACCTCCAGTTATTGCTATAATCTTAGCTCTTAAAACAAAACAAGTATACATAGCTCTTTTATTTGGTATCTGGTTTTCATGGGTAATTATGAATGATTGGAACTTTTTTGATGGCACCATAGCAACAATTGAAGCCCTAGTTGATGTTTTTAAAGAGCCTGGCAATACTCGTACCATAATGTTTAGTGCTTTGGTTGGTGCGCTTTTACTGTTCATTCAATACTCAAAAGGAGTTGAGGGTTTTGTAAACCAGATAAACAAACTAATTGTTAAACTAGAAGTTCAACAAAAAGGAAGAAGTAGAGTGATTGTACAATTCTTAGCGCAAATAACAGGAATCTTATTATTTGTAGAAACAAGTATTAGTGCTTTAACAGTAGGTACTTTGTACCGTCCAATTTTTGACAGGTTAAAAATTCCACGTGAAAAATTAGCCTATATTGCAGATTCCAGTTCGGCACCTGCTGCAATACTTATTCCTTTTAATGCATGGGGAGCTTTTATAATGGGATTGTTATTAACACAAGGAATTGACAGTCCATTTTCAACTATGCTTAAATCTATAATGTATAATTTTTACCCAATTATTGCTATATTAATAGTTACTTCGATTATTTTTTCAAAAAAAGATTTTGGACCTATGGCTAAGGCAGAAAAACGAACTCGGGAAACCGGAAAAGTTCATGATGACAATGCACAACCAATGGTATCTGATACAATAACATCATTTGAACCTAAAGAAGGCATCAAGGCTAAAGCATTTAATATGGTCATTCCTTTGGCAACCATGGTCTTGATGATGCCTGTAAATTTAGCTTTTACCGGTTGGAAAGGTGTTGAAAATTCAACTTCATTTTTTGATCATGTATTTCAAGCAATAGGTAAAGGTTCAGGGTCATCTGCAGTTTTATACTCAGTTTTAACTGCTATTTTTGTAGCTATGGTCTTATATCGTTCTCAGGGTATCATGAAAATGAAAGAAATGGTAGATCTGGTTTTAAAAGGCGTTAGTGAATTAATGCCATTGGCTTTATTAATGATGTTAGCATTTGGTATTAGCGCTGCATGTAATCAGTTAGGCACAGGACAGTTTGTTGCCAATTGGTCAAAAGATTGGTTATCACCGGAATTTTTACCAGCCATTATTTTTATTATTAGTGCATTTATTGCTTTTTCAACAGGTACTTCCTGGGGAACATTTGCTATTATGATGGCAATTTCTGTACCTATGGCTCAAACTCATGACGCCAATCTTTATCTGGTAATTGCTGCCACTTTGGGTGGAGGTGTTTTTGGTGACCACTGCTCTCCAATATCAGACACTACTATTATATCATCAATGGCATCAGCAAGTGATCATATTGATCACGTAAAAACTCAATTACCATATTCTCTAACGGGGGGTGCAATTGCAATAATTTTTTACTTATTTTTAGGTTTTACTATGTAAAATTGTTAATAAAATTACGCTAACTTTGCAGTAAGTTAATTTTTAAATTTATGACTCACAAAGCAGGTTACGTAAATATTATTGGCAATCCTAATGTTGGAAAGTCAACTTTGATGAATGCCTTAGTAGGCGAAAGATTGTCAATTATTACCTCTAAAGCACAAACTACCCGACATCGTATACTAGGAATAGTTAATGGCGAAGATTTTCAAATTCTTTTTTCAGATACTCCAGGAATAATCAAACCTGCCTATGAATTACAAGAATCAATGATGGATTTTGTAAAATCGGCCTTTGAAGATGCAGATATTTTATTATACATGGTAGAGATTGGTGAGAAAGAGTTAAAAGATGAAGCATTTTTTAAGAAAATCCAAAATGCAAAAATTCCCGTTTTACTTTTAATCAATAAAATTGACAAATCCACACAAGATGAAGTAGAAGAAAAATATGAATTTTGGCAAGAAAAATTACCCAATGCCATTATTTTTCCTATTTCAGCACTAAATAATTTTAATGTGCAAAACGTACTTGAAAAAATTATTGAATTATTACCTGAATCACCTCCGTTTTATCCTAAAGATCAATTAACAGATAAACCTGAACGATTTTTTGTAAACGAAACTATTCGAGAAAAAATCTTGATGCATTACAAAAAAGAAATTCCTTATGCCGTTGAAATTGAAACTGAAGAATTTTTTGAAGATGATAAAATCATCAAAATTCGTTCTGTCATCATGGTAGAAAGAGAAACACAAAAAGGGATTATTATTGGACATAAAGGTCTGGCATTAAAACGTGTAGGAACAGAGGCTCGTAAGGATTTGGAAAAATTTTTTGATAAAAAAATATTCTTAGAATTATACGTTAAAGTCAATAAAAATTGGCGTAACGATAAAAACCAGTTAAAACGATTTGGCTATAAAGAATAATTTCAGATCTATAATTTTTACATCCCCAATAACTTCTTTCCTTCTTCACTAACTAAATCAGCTGACCAAGGTGGATCAAAAACTACATTAACATTTACAGTAAAATCAGGATATTTTTGCTTTATAATTTCTTCTACATTAGTTATAATTGTATCGCCAAGCGGGCAGGCTGGAGTTGAAAAAGTCATTTCGATATTAATTTTTTTATCACCATCATAATCAACTCCATAAATAAGTCCTAAATCAACAATATTAATTTCAATTTCAGGATCCATTACTTCTTTTAACAATTCTAAAACTTCTAATTCAAAAACTGTTATTTCTTCTTTAGTCATCTTTATTTTCAATTATTTGTTTGTGAAATATAATTTTAAAAACATTAATATTATAAAATATTGCTACCAGCAACAATAAATAACTTCCTATTCTAATGAACCATATTTGATTAGAAATAAACCCAATGATCATTGTTAATATAAAAAGTAAATATATATAAAAATGAATGTTTGCTATTTTTTCAGAGTATAATTCCCTAGGCATAGGAGTTTTTGTTTTTCCAACCAATCCAGCGTATATATCCAACCAAACTACAAATGGTAACGTTTTATAAGTTTGACCAAGAATAAGTGTTGTAATTAATCCAAAAATTATTGTAAAACCATATAATGTAGTTGCTCTCAATAATAAAGCATACTCAAAGTCGAAACCCAACATAATGATTAAACTTACAATAACCGGCAAAATTATACTTAAAACTGAGATCATTGTATGTTTCATACCCACATCTAAAACTCTACGCATTCTTTTTTTATACGATTCATAAACAAATGATATAAAAAATGCAATTCCTATTGCCATAGATAACCATAAAAACAGATCTAAATTTGTTAGGTGGAATAAAAACCAATTAACAGATAATACCATCAATCCGAAATTAATAAAGTAAAAAGCGTAAGAAAGTTTTTTGTTCTTTAACTGATGTGATACAAAAAACATAGGTATCAATATAGAACTCACACCAATTATTAAAAGTAAAAACCAACCTATCAACCCAATAGTAGCATGTAATTTTAAATAATGTAAGTGTATTTCGGATAGAAAATTATATTTAAAATTAAAGGCGATCAAAGTACCTATTATTTCAGTAATGGCTAACCAAATCACAGCTGTAATAACAAATTTTGATGATATATTTTTTAGCTTAGCATTTTTATAGGAAAGAGTTAAATTCACAACAAAAAGCAATAATGAAAAAAACATCATTAAAGCTGCATAAATTAGTAAATTATTATAGGCGCCAATCCAAAAAGCATAGGTTAAAAATAAAACACTAAAACTAGATAACCAATAGGTAACTTTTGCTAATTTCTCACTAAATAATGAAGTTTCAAAAACTACTGGAATTAGTTGATACAAAGCCCCAAAAACTATATTTGTTGCCCAACCTAAAACTGCCATATGGGTTATGGCGACAATTTTATTATTAAAATAAGATGAAAGCAAATTAGTATCGGCTAAAATTATCATCACTGACAAAACCAATAAAGATAAAGCGCCAAAAATAAAATGAGGTTTTACTACACTTGAATCAGGAGCATTATTTGAATGTAATGTACTCATGCGTTAATTATCATTTCTAAAAATCAATAATACAGTATGATTACAATCAATTTCTTTATACAAAATATCAAAATTTCTGGTTTCTAATTCGGGTAATAAAAACTGAGGTATTTTTTTATGATCAACATATAAAGCCTGACCTTTTTTTAAAGTTTCGATCTCTTTTAAGATATTTACCATAGGTTCGGGCATTTCTAATTGTGAAACATCAATTTTTTTAATATTATCACCAAAAAATGCCAATTGTTCTTCAAAGGATTTCTTGCTTTTTTTAACAACTTTTTCAATTTCATTATCAACCCACTTGGTACTGTTCATTTTAAAAAAAGTATGAACTTCACCTTCTTCAGGTCTAACAGACCAAGTTTCATAACCTTTTGATTGTAATTTTCTAATCAAAGGTATAGGTTCAAATGAATTAATAATTTTTAAAGTCTCATCATCCTTTAATACTTTTACAGTTTTCATGATGATATCAAATGGATCTTCACCGGATTCAATATTTGGACGAACATCAAGTGTTACCAAATTTTCAACTTTTATTGATTCTTGTAATTCACTATTAAATGATTTTTTAGAAGCAGTATTTGGGATATTGTTTACTTCTCCTTCAAAAATAAAACCAATATCTTCTAATTTTTTAAGTAAAACTTCTATTGAGATACCTCCAACTTTAGCAGCATCACTAATTGTAACTCTTGGAGCTAAAACCTTACGTAAAATCGGATTTTTTAATTTCAAAAAGTTTTTATTTATTGAAGCAATCACTTCAATAGTATTTTTATTTTCTTTAATTAAAGTTGAAATTCTTGTATTTTTATTAATCTTCATCTCTCCATATAATTTTATAATAGGCACAAAATTAAATATAATTAAATTATTTACATAATTTAGAATGAATTTAAATAAGAAAAAGTAATAGAATTTACACTAAATGATCTTTTAGTTTTAAAATGTTTAATCACTGGGTGACAATTTTAAATTTTTAAATATTTCTCTGATAAAATTTTGAAATATATTTTAACCGGTTATCCTTTCTCTTTGGCAGAAGTAAAAATTCTCTTACTGTGTATTAGAAGCATTTATATCAACATTTTTCGGATCAGAACCGTATTCATTTTCGCCAACATCACCGGGGGTTACAGCTAAAACAATATTATAAATAGGAATTAACATATACCAACCGCTCTTACCAATGTCATGCATTCTTCTTATTGCTACTGCAATACCAGGAATCAATACTGCCAAACCATAAATTGTACTTAACACTCCATAGCCGGATGCTTCATCATACATTCCAAAAGTGATATCAGTTAACGATAGAATAAAAGAATTTAAAAAATTGAACAATACAAAATACCAATATTCACTTCTTCTTGCCCTTCCTGTAAAAACAGCGTACTTTCTTAATACTTCAATATACCAATTCATAAATTAAATATTTTTAGCCAATATTTACTGTAAATTCTATTTCAATTATTTTACTGTTTTCTAATTACACTTTTTTCAAAGTATTTTCATCTGTATGGTTAAAAATACGTCCATAAATATCTAAAACTGTAGTTTGTGAATAGCTAAGAACCTCATTACTTACTGTTAATTTTTGAGAAAATTCTAATGTTTTAGCATTATCTCTCATAAAAGGAGATTGTGTAATTCCCCATTCTTCATCAAGTTTAGCAGCAACATTAAAAGTAACCTGTGAATTTTTTCCTTTTTTAAAATCGAACATTCCACCAGCCAAAACACATAAACCACGAGGTATTGTTAATGAATTCATAATAGTTTTATTCTCTTTATCCCACAACCAATATCCTACTTGATCATGAAAAGTTTCATCATTCTTTTTTCTCCTAACAGATATATGATATCTGGCGATTGCTAAAACCTGTTCATCGGCATTATCAACATCACCTGCTCTTTCAAAAGTGATTGTTTCATAATAGTCACTTGTGGCATCTTCATCCGGTTCTGGAGCAAAATCTATCCCTTTATCACCTTTCCAAGTTCCAAATAATAATTCCAATGGTCCGTAATCTGCTGTTTTTTCGTTTGGCATAATAATATTTTTATGGTTATTTATTTTATTAACTGTTTAACTTCTTCCAAATTCAAACCTCCATAATTACCTGAACTCATAAAAAGTAATGCTGTATCATGTAGATCTTGAGCAAATAGAAAATCCTTAAATTCTTTTGGATCTGTATAGATGATCAGGTCATCTCGTTTAAAAGCTTTAGCAATTTGATCTTTAGAAATTGGCTTTAATTTTTTAATCTCAACAGCGTGTGGAGAATAGAATACAACAGCCTCATCAGCTTTGTCCAAAGCATTTTGATATAAATTTAAAAAATTGGCATTTAAACTGCTGTAAGTATGTAATTCTAAACAGGCCAAAACTTTTTTATCATTGTATTGTTCTTTTACAGCATTGGTTGTAGCCCTAACCTTTGAAGGTGAATGTGCAAAGTCTTTAAAAATTACTGAATTTTCTCCTTCTATAAGTTTCTCTAATCTTTTACTGGCACCTTTAAAAGTAGAAATAGCTTCATAAAATTCTTCTTCACTCACACCAATACTTTGACAAACCAATTTTGCACCGGCAAGATTTTGTAAATTGTGTTTTCCAAAAACCTGTAATGGTATTTTACCTTCAGGAGTATCTAATAAAACTTTACCCTTTTCAATTGTATAATCGGGTGTATGATAGGCTTCTTTTTTAATTGAATTTGTAGCTTCTTTTACAACTTTGTTAACCTCTTCATCTTCTTCATTATATACCAAAATTCCTCCTGCAACCATCGTATCAATAAATATTCTAAACTGATCAACATAATTATCAAAGGTTGGAAAAACATTCATATGATCCCAGGCAATACCACTCATCAAAGCGATATTTGCTTTATATAAATGAAATTTTGGACGACGGTCAATTGGTGAAGATAAATACTCATCTCCTTCAATGATCATAAATTCATTTTCATCCGTTAAATGTACCATTCTGTCAAAACCTTCAAGTTGTGCTCCAACCATATAATCTACTTTAATATCATGATAATCTAAAACATGTAAGACCATTGAAGTAATGGTTGTTTTACCATGTGACCCACCTATCACAACACGGGTTTTATTTTTTGAATGTTCATACAAGAATTCTGGATAGGAATAAATTTTAAGCCCTAATTCTTGTGCTTTTAACAATTCCGGATTATCAGCTTTTGCATGCATACCCAAAACAATTGCATCAAGATCATTATGAATATTCTTTTCAAACCAGCCAATTTCTTTGGGTAATAAATCCTTTGCTTTCAATCTTGATCTTGAAGGTTCAAAGATCACATCATCACTTCCGGTAATTGTATCCCCTTTTTCATGTAAGGTTAAAGCTAAATTATGCATAGCACTACCTCCAATAGATATAAAATGTATGTTCATTTAAGATGGAATTTAGTTCTTTTACAAACTTAGTGAATCTATGATATTGAAAATAATTTTTTATTGATTTCTTTATTTCATTTGTTCTTTGGACAATTAACTTTGTTAAATCTTCGGTTTTTCCCATTGGGGAAATTATTTCCTTTTCAATCTAAAATTAATTGCAATTCAAAAAATCATATACTTCCCTCACTCAAACAACCACATCACTCATTCTTATAAAATCGTAGTAATAATAATTGCTACCTTTACTTTATCAAATAATTTATCATGAAAAAAATTGTTATTTCTATTTTAGTTTTTGTTTTATTCTCACAGTTAACATACGCTCAAAAACATTTTAAAAATTATGTAAAAGATTGGGAAAAAGTATATAAATTCGAATTAGAATCTTTACCGAAATCTGCATTAATTGAAGTTGAAAAAATATCAATAAAAGCTCATGCTGATAAGAATACTCCTCAAATTGTAAAAACACTTATTTATAAATCTAAATTTGCGCTTACCCTTGAAGAAGATGCCCAATTAAAAATTATTGAAGATCTAAAAAATGAGATCGATCAAAGTGTTCTTCCTGCCAAAAATATTCTAGAAAGTATTTTAGCCGATCTTTATTGGCAATATTTTCAACAAAATAGATGGAAATTCTACAACCGTACAAAAGTTGAAACTTTAAAAGGCTCAGGGCAGACTGATTTCAGAACATGGGATCTACAAACTATTTTTGAAGAAATAAATACACATTACCAAAACTCTTTACTAAACAGTTTATTATTACAACAAACGGATTTAAAGCAGTTTAATGATATTTTAATCTTACAAGTTGGATCTAAAAACTATCGACCAACATTATATGATTTCATTGCACAAAGAGCCATCAATTTTTATAAAAATGACGAACGCAATTTAACACGTCCGTCTTATAAATTTGAAATTGATAATCCTGATTTATTAGGTACAAATAAACAGTTTATTTCGGCAGATATTTATTCTAAAGATAGTCTTTCTCAACAATTACAAGCATTGAAATTATATAAAAAATTGACATTATTCCATTTAAGAGATAGTGACCCTACCGCTTTGATTGACTTAACTTTGGAGAGGTTAAGGTTTGTTAAAATCAATGCCGTTTTTGAAAACAAAGACAGTATTTATCTATCGACTTTGCAACATCTATCAAAAAATAATAAAAATCACAAAGTATCTACAGAAATTGATTATCAAATTGCAAATTTATTCACAAAACTGGCTAATCAATATCAACCAAAAAAAAATGAAGAATATCGTTTTAAATATAAAGAAGCACTTGAAATTTGCGAACATGCAATTGCCATTTTTCCAAAATCAATTGGTACACAAAAATGTGAAGTTCTAAAAAGTAAAATTCTACAAAAAAACATATCCATAACATCTGAAAAATACATTTCAATCAATACTAATTCTCGGTTATTGATCGACTATAAAAACACAGATAAACTTTCTTTTACCGCCTTTAAAATAACTAAAAAGCAACAAGAGAAATTCAATAAAATATATACTGATTCTGCTAGAATTGCATTTATCCAAAAATTAGATGCAACAAAAAAATGGACTGCAATTTTACACAATGAACACGATTACCAACAACATAAAACCGAAGTACTATTACCGCCACTAGCACATGGAAACTATTTAATTTTTGCAACTACAGACAGCGAAACATTAAATACCAATAAAACTATTGCTTACAGCTTTGTACAAGCAACAAACTTAACGTTGATTGAAAACAACCAAAACGGAAATTACACTTATCAAATTGTTGATAGAAATACTGGAAAACCAATTGAAAGTGCACGTGTAAATCTTAAAAATTACAATACAGGAAGATATAACTTACCCATAAACCGAAATTTTACTACCGATATAAACGGACAATTTACTTTTAGAAATAAAATTCGTCACAATAATGTTGTTTCTACTGTAACTCATGAAGATGAAACTGCAACTTTTGGGGATTATTATTTATCAAAACATTATAAAAACGACAATAATGGTGAAGATGAATACATTGAAATAAAACCTTTTATCTTTACGGATAGAAGCATTTATCGCCCGGGACAAACAGTTTATTTTAAAGCCATTATTTTAAAAAAACAAGGAGGTAAAACTAAAATTTTTACTGATGAATATGTTGAAGTTCTTTTAGAAGATCCAAATGGAGAAGAAATAAAACTATTAAACTTAAAATTGAATGAATTTGGTTCTGTTTCGGGAGAATTCAAATTACCTTCTGGCGGATTAACTGGAGAATACACCATTATAATTGACGAAAGTTATGAATATGATAGTAAATTTTATGATGATGACGATGCAGATTATGAGTTCAGTTATGATTCAGACTACATTTTTTCTGTTGAAGAATACAAACGCCCAAAGTTTGAAACCAAGTTTAACCCTGTTACCGAAACTTATAAATTAAACGATAGTATTACCGTAAACGGAACTGCAATAGCATTTTCCGGAAGTAATATTACAGATGCAAAGGTTCAATACCGTGTGGTACGAACTGCTAATTTCCCACGTTGGTATAATTGGTATTCTTCTAATTCATATCAGTCAGAATCATTAGAAATTATACATGGTGAAGGCCTTACAGATGCAGAAGGAAATTACGAAATCACTTTTAAAGCAATTCCTGATTTAAAAGTACTTAAAGAAAGTCAGCCAACATTTAGTTATCAAATTTATGTTGATATTACTGATATCAACGGAGAAACCCGAAGTGCCGAAACCACTGTAAAAGTGGGTTATCACGCTTTAACCGCCAAAGTTTCTGTAGATTCTAATATTGATAAAACAAAAGAGGATAACAAACTCACCATCAGCACCAATAACCTAAATAATGAATATGTTCCAACCAAAGGAACTATTAGAATATATAAATTACAAGCTCCACAAAACCCTATGAGAATTCGCCCGTGGAATGCTCCAGATTATCAAGAATTTACAGAAACAGAATTCCGTAATTTATTTCCTCACGATGCCTATACCGATGATGAAAATGATGAAAAGAACTGGAAAAAAGGAATTCTTGTTTTAGAGAAATATTTTGATACTGAAATATCTAAAGAATTGGTTCTTGGAAACATTAAAAAATGGATTTCCGGAAAATACATCGTCGTTTTAGTATGTAAAGACAAATTTAACCAAGAAGTGAAAGACGAACAACGATTTACAATTTTCGACACAAAAGACAAAACAGTTGTAGATAATAAATTGTTCTTTATCAACACTAATAAATCGATATACAAACCAAATGAAGAAGTAAAATTACAGGTTGGTTCAGCCTCAAAAGACTTAACTGTAACTGTGAATATCGAAAAAAACCACAAAATTACAAAGACTTACTTCATCCATTTAAACAACGAAACAAAAACCATAACAATTCCTGTAAAAGCAACAAATATTGGCGGATTTGCAATCAAATATCACTTTGTAAATTACAACAGTTTTAAAAATGGCATACTCCATATTGCAGTTCCATATACCTCCGATAATTTACAGTTTGAAACATTGACCTTTCGGGATAAATTACAACCTGGAAGTAAACAAACATGGAGTTTTAAGATCAAAGGTGATAAAAATGACAAAATTGTTTCGGAGTTATTAGCATCTATGTATGATGCTTCTTTAGACGAATTTAAAAATCATCATTGGTCGTTTAACCCAATACAACGCTATCAATATTCCCCTTATCAAAACAGTAACGCTAACCAAAGTTTTGGTACAAATAGATTTACAATTAGAAACCAATATCGCAGTTATTCTAATTATCCTCAACAACATTATGACGCTTTAAATTGGTATGGATTTTCCATAAATAATAATCGTTGGGCAAACGATCAATATTTAGCACGTGTTAAAAAAGAACGTACAAAATATGATAAAATAGTTAACGGAACTATTACTGATGAATCTGGCCCTTTACCTGGAGTAAATGTTATAATTAAAGGAACTTCTTTTGGAACAACAACCGATTTTGATGGGCATTATTCAATTAAAGTTAAAAGTAATGACGAGTTAATCTTTAGTTTTATAGGAATGGTTACTGCTTCTGAAAAAGTAGGAAAATCTTCTGAAATAAATATGATACTCAATGCCGATGAAAATTCTTTAGATGAAGTTGTTGTTACTGCATTTGGCATCAAACGTAAAAATAAATCTTTAGGATATGCTAGCATAATGGCCACTCCTGAGACTGCTGCTGAAGACGGCGATATTGGTCAAATATTAGCAGGAAAAGTTTCAGGTGTTAGTATTGTAGATTCTGCAACTTCTGTAAAAATAAGAGGAAGTAGTTCAATTGCAGGCATGAATAATCCTCTTTATATAGTTGATGGTATTCCCGTAAAAAACTTTGACATTAATGGAAATGATGTTACTGATATTAGTATTTTGAAAGGAGAAGCAGCAATATCTCTGTATGGTGCACAAGGTGCAAATGGTGTCATTATTATTGCAACAAAATCAGGTCAAGCAAAAATTGATGCCGAATTATCTAAAGTACAAGCTCGCAAAAACCTACAAGAAACCGCCTTTTTCTTTCCGTACTTAAGAACAGACAAAAACAGCAATGTCAGTTTTAACTTTACAGTTCCAGAAGCATTGACTCGTTGGAAATTACAACTTTTAGCCCATAATAAAGAATTAAAAATAGGCTATAAACAATTAAATGTCATTACTCAAAAAGAGTTGATGGTTGTACCTAATGTACCTCGCTTTTTACGTCAAAATGATCAAATTACCATCAATACAAAAATTACAAACCTTAGTGATAAGAATTTAAACGGCACGGCTCAAATAGTTTTAACCGATGCCATCACACAAAAAGATATTACGAAAGAGTTATTAAAAGACACTTCTAATAAAATTAATTTTTCTATTAAAACGAATGGCAATACAAATGTAAACTGGATCCTATTTATTCCAGAAAATGCACAAGCTATTCAATATAAGATAGTTGCTCTTGCCGGTAATTTTTCGGATGGAGAACAAAATATATTACCGGTTTTATCAAACAGAATGTTAGTTACTGAAACACTATCAATGCAAATAAAAAGCAATCAAACAAAGACTTTTACCCTTGATAAACTAAAAGAAAATACTTCTTCTACACTTAAAAATCATAAATTAACGCTCGAGGTTACTTCCAACCCTGTTTGGTATGCAATACAAGCCATACCTTATTTAATGGAATATCCTTATGAATGCTCTGAGCAAACATTTTCGAGATATTATGCCAATTCTTTGGCTACTTTTCTTGTTGGTTCTAATCCAAAAATTGAAAAAATCTTTAAACAATGGTCATCATCTGAAACCTTAGTTTCAAATCTGGAAAAAAATCAAGAATTGAAATCTATCATTATTCAAGAAACACCTTGGCTACGTGATGCACAAAATGAAACAGAACAAAAAAAGCGTTTGGCTTTGTTATTTGATCTTACTAAAATGAAAAGTGAGCAAGAAAAAGCTTTCCAAAAATTAAAGCAAATGCAAATGACTAATGGTGGTTTTCCATGGTTTACAGGAAACCAATATCCCAATAGGAATATAACCCAGCACATTGCTATAGGTTTTGGTCACTTAAACAAATTAACCGGAAATTCATTTGACAATTTAACAAAAGAACAAAAAATGTTTCTTACTAAAATTGTTCGATTTTTAGATGATGAGATTTTAGAAGATTATAAAAAAGTTTTAAAGAACGCAAAAAAGTTTAGTTATGATAAGATAACCGATTCATATAACCCTAAAAAAGAAAAAGAATATTTAGATAATAATCACACTTCTTCTTTTCAATTACAATATTTATATATGCGCAGTTTTTATAAAAATCTACCAATCAAAAATGAACTGCTTAAAGGTTTTAATTACTATAAAAATCAGAGTTATACTTTCTGGTTGGATTATAAATTAAATGATAAAGGTTTAATTTCATTAATTGCCAATAGAAATGAGAACCAAAAATTAGCAAGATCAATTATTCAATCTTTAGCTGAAAACTCTATTACCAATGAAGAATTGGGGATGTACTGGAAAGAAAACAAACCCAGCTGGTATTGGTTTCAATCGCCAATTGAAACACAGGCTTTAATGCTTGAAGCTTTTCATGAAGTTGGCAGCTCAATTGAAAGTTTGGATAACTTAAAATTATGGTTGCTCAAGAACAAACAAACTAATCGTTGGGAAACTACAAAAGCAACTACCAATGCTATTTATGCAATTCTCAATTATGGATCTAATTGGCTTAATGAAACCGAGATGGTTGAAGTTAAGGTTGGTAATAAAAAAATTGACCCTAATCATTTAGAAAATTCAAAAATTGAAGCCGGAACAGGATATTTTAAAACAACATGGCATAAAACCGAAATTAAGCCCGATATGGCTGATATCACTTTACAAAAAAGTAGTGATGGTATAGCATTTGGAGCTCTTTATTGGCAATATTTTGAAGATTTAGATAAAATCACAGCTGCTGAAAGTCCTTTACAAATTAATAAAAAACTCTATTTAAAAAGAAATACAGATCATGGCAAAGAACTTACCGAAATAACGAATAGTACAAAACTAAAACTTGGCGATTTAGTTACTGTTCGCATAGAGATTAAAGTAGATCGTGAAATGGAATTTATACATCTAAAAGATATGAGAGCAAGTGGTTTTGAACCTGTTAATACATTATCGCAATACAAATACCAAGATGGCTTGAGTTATTATGAAAGCACAAAAGATGCCAGTACAAATTTCTTTTTTGATGTATTACCTAAAGGAGTTTATATTTTTGAATACGATCTGAGAGTTAACAATCAAGGTATTTTTAGCAACGGAATTACAACAATTCAAAGTATGTATGCTCCTGAATTTGGCAGTCATAGCAAAGGTGTAAGAGTAAATATAGAATAAAAATACATAATTTAATTTAACTTAAAGTGCATATTTTCTTTAGTTAATTCATCTAATAATTCTTTTGAAATATCGACTTTTGTATTTCTACTTGGCATTGTTATTTTTATTTTCTCTTCAATATCATATACCAATATATTCAAATTTTTATTGCCTTTATGATGCTTGGCCAACTCTTTTAATTTTTTAATTCTCTCATCATTTAGTGTATTTATATCTAATTGAACTGTAATTTTCTTTGACATTTTTTCCATCACATCTTGTAAAATTTGCATGGTTATAAACTGAACTCTTACATCACCATCACGCCAAGGCCTCATCATTTTTGTTTTGATATACAAAAAAGAATTTGGCACTAAAAAATGTTTTAGCTTTAAATAATCTTCATTAAATATTTTAAACTCATAAGCATCGGTATAATCTTCTAAAGTAAACAAAGCCCAACCTTTACCATTTTTACTAATTCTATGTTGAACATCGGTTAAAATTCCAGCAAAAGTTAACTCTCTACCTTCTAATTCTTGTATGTTTTGTAATACTTCTAATGATGCATTACAAAAATATTTGATCTCAGTTTTATAATCATCTAAAGGATGACCCGAAATATAGAATCCAATGACTTCTTTTTCTTTTGATAATTTTTCCATGACATTCCATGGTTCACATTCAGGAATAGTGAGTTCTTCAAATTGAAATTCTGAAGATTCTCCAAACAATGAAACCTGAGCAGAATTTTTACTTTCCTGATATTTATTACCAAATCGTATTGCTTTTTCTATAATACTCAAACCTCTTTCATCAAAATTAAAGTACTGTGCTCTAATTGTATCTTCAAAAGAATCAAAAGCACCTGCTAAAACCAACCCGTCAAAAGCCTTTTTATTAGCAGCACGCAGGTCAACTCTTTTTGCCAAATCAAAAATTGATTTAAAGTTGCCTTCTTTTTTTCTTTCAGAGACTATAGCATCTACAGCACTTGAACCAACCCCTTTAATGGCTCCCATTCCAAATCTAATTGCGCCTTCTTTATTGACTGCAAATTTATAGAAAGACTCGTTGATATCAGGTCCTAAAACTTTGATAGCCGAACGTTTACATTCTTCCATAAAAAAGGTAACTTGTTTGATATCATTCATATTATTACTCAATACTGCCGCCATGTATTCAGCCGGATAATGCGCTTTTAAATAAGCTGTTTGATAGGCGATAAAAGCATAACAAGTTGAGTGTGATTTGTTAAATGCATATGCTGCAAAAGCTTCCCAATCTTTCCAAATTTTTTCTAAAACCTCTTCAGGATGATCATTATTTATACCTCCTTCAATAAATTTAGGTTTCAATTTTTCAAGTAAGGCAAAGATCTTTTTCCCCATGGCTTTTCGCAACATATCAGCTTCACCTTTTGTAAATCCTGCCAATTTTTGAGATAATAGCATTACTTGTTCTTGATAAACCGTAATACCATAGGTTTCTTTTAGATATTCTTCCATTTCCGGAAGATCATAAGCAATTTCTTCTCGCCCGTGTTTTCTATCAATAAATTGAGGAATATATTCCATGGGCCCCGGACGATACAGTGCATTCATAGCAATTAAATCAGCAAATTCGGTTGGTTTAAGTGCTTTTAAATGCTTTTGCATACCTGCCGATTCATATTGAAAAATTCCTACTGTTTCACCATTTTGAAATAATTCAAAAGTCTTCTCATCGTCAAGCGGAAATTCATCAGGAACTAAAACTTTACCATGCAATGCTTTAATAATCTTTATGGTATCTTTTATTAAGGTTAATGTTTTTAAACCTAAAAAGTCCATTTTCAATAAACCTGCATCTTCAACTACATGATTATCAAATTGAGTAACAAACATATCGGTTCCTTTTGCTGTTGCAACAGGAATTAAATTGGTAATATCTTCAGGTGTGATGATCACACCACAGGCATGAGTACCTGTATTCCTAACAGAACCTTCTAAAGCTTTTGCCTGATTAATGGTTTGCGCATCAATGCCATTACTTTTAGCAATTCTTTTTAACTCATTTATATTTTCAATTTCCTCTTTACGGAGTGCTTCAACTTTTGAAATACTTTTTTTATCATCACCAAAAATATTCTCCAATTTTACATTGGGTATTAATTTGGCAATTCTATCGGCATCCTGTAAGGGTAGGTCTAATACTCTGGCAGCATCACGAATAGATGATTTTGCAGCCATTGTACCATAAGTAATAATTTGAGCAACCTGTTTTGAACCGTATTTTTCAATTACATAATCAATTACTTTTTGTCGTCCTTCATCATCAAAATCAATATCAATATCCGGTAAGGAAACCCTATCTGGATTCAAAAAACGCTCAAAAAGTAAATCGTACTTTATAGGGTCAATATTGGTAATCTTTAAGCAATATGCAACTACTGAACCTGCTGCTGAACCTCTGCCGGGTCCAACAGAAACATCCATCTTTCGAGCTTCTTTAATAAAATCTTCAACAATTAAAAAATAACCGGGATACCCAGTATTTTCTATGGTCATCAATTCAAAATCAATTCGCTCTTTTAATAATTCTGTTATTTCAGAATATCTATTTTTTGCTCCTTCATAAGTCAGATATCTCAAATAGGCATTTTCACCTCTTTTACCGCTATCTTTCTTATCTTCAGAAGATAAAAATTCTTTAGGAATATCAAACTTAGGCAGTAAAACTTCCCTAGCCAGTTTATAGATCTCAATCTTATCAACTATTTCTTGAACATTGAGGATTGCTTCAGGAATTTTTTGAAACAATAGTTTCATTTCATCCTGACTTTTGAAATAATATTCGTCATTTGGTAAACCATAGCGAAATCCTCTACCTCTACCCTTTGGTGTATTGATCTTTTCGCCTTCTTTTACACATAATAAAATATCATGTGATTCAGCTTCTTCATTATTTATGTAAAAAGTATTATTGGTTGCAACTACTTTAACATCGTGTTGTTTTGAAAACTGCAACAAAACCTCGTTTACATGTTGTTCATTTTCCTGCTGATGATCATTTAGCTCTAAATAGAAATCATCACCAAATTCTTCTTTCCACCATAATAAAGCATCTTCTGCTTGTTTTTCACCAATATTTAAAATTTTATTCGGAATTTCACCGTACATATTGCCACTCAAAACAATGATATCTTCTTTATATTTTATTAAGGTTTCCTTATCAATTCTGGGTACATAATAAAAACCATCGATGTATGCGATAGAGGCTAATTTGGCAAGATTGTGGTACCCCTTTTTATTCTTAGCAAGCATCACAATTTGATAACCATTGTCCTTAGTTTTTTTATTGAGATGATCTTCACAAACATAAAATTCGCAACCTACAATTGGCTTTATAGGATTTTCTGCTGTTTTATTATAATTCAGCACTTCTTTGATAAACAAAAAAGCTCCCATCATATTTCCTGTATCGGTTAGTGCAACAGCAGGCATTTCATTTTTTGCAGTTGCCTGAATCAGATCGATTATACTTGAAGTAGATTGTAAAATTGAAAATTGTGAATGGTTGTGTAAATGTGAGAATTGAACATCTTTAAAGTTTTGATGAATATGCTCAACTTTTTGTTCATTTAAACTTTCACTTTTTTGTACTTTTTCTTTTAACTTTTTACTTTCATTTTTAAGATTCTTATGTTTTAATCCTAATAATTCGAATGGCTTAGGATACTTTTCTGTAAACTTTTCATAATAATCACTATCAACATTTAATTCTTTTAAACTATAATGCTTTTGACGAAGTAATTCTAAAAAACATCGTGTTGTTGCTTCAACATCTGCAGTTGCATTATGCGCTTCATTAAAAGGTTTATTAAATAATTCATGGTGCAATTCAGTTAAAGTTGGTAGTTTAAATCTACCTCCTTTACCCCCAGGAATTTTACACAAATTGGCAGTTTTCTCGGTACAAGTATCTAATACAGGCAAACTATTTAGATCGGTAGTAATTTCTGATCTATAATATTCACTACCCAAAATATTCAAATCAAATTTTACATTTTGACCTACTACAAATTTAGTTTTGGATAAAGCCTCATTAAATAATTGTAGTACTTCTCTAAGATCTTTCCCTTTTTCAGCAGCTAATTGCGTAGAAATACCGTGAATTTGTTCAGCATCATAGGGTATGTTAAATCCATCAGGTTTAATTAAATAATCCTGATGTTCAATTAGTTTACCCATTTCATCATGCAATTGCCAGGCAACTTGTATAGCTCTTGGCCAATTGTCAATATCAGTTATTGGAGCATTCCATTTTTTGGGTAAACCTGTAGTTTCAGTATCAAAAATTAAAAACATCTGCTTGAATATTTCTTAAAAATAGAGTTTTTAAAAGTATATAATTATATAGTTTCTATTAATCTCAAAGACATTTTTTTATTAACAATAACTATTTTTTAAAGAATGATAAAAGAAATATTAAATTCTAAAATTATCTTAATCAAAATGTAATAAATATTACATAAAATATAAAAATGCATAATGTAACAAAATAGCTAGTAAGCCTAACAATAGTCATGTTTTATCTTTTTTTTAAATTTTACATTTATATCTCATTTCAAGTAAATATTTTTAAATCATGGAAAAGCTTGATCCGTATCACTTAAATATTGCTGACAAAAATTTCATCAATCATTTTGGTGAAGTTTCAAAAATTTCAAAAACAGCAATAACTGTTTCCTTAGACTCAAATATCCATTGTAATACATGCAAAGCAAAATCTGCCTGTAACGTTTCGAACTCAAATGCAAAAAAAATTGAAGTTAAAAACACTTTTCAATCTTTTACTCTTAATGAAAAAGTAAATGTCATAATGCAAAAAGAATTGGGATTAAAAGCTGTGTTCTTTGCCTATGTTTTACCTTTTATTATTATGTTTTTTACGCTAATCGTTACATCAATATATTTAAGAGAATTGATTGCAGGATTAGTCTCAATATTTGTGTTAATTCCTTATTATATAATACTTTACTTTTTAAGGAATTCCTTTGTTAACCAATTTAAAATTTCAATTGTAAAAAACGGATAGTATGTCAACATCTATTATATATAGTGTTTTATTATTGGCTTCTTTAGGAATTATAGCTGCAATTGTATTGTATGTTATTTCAAAGAAATTTTATGTTTACGAAGATCCGTTAATTACTGAAGTAGAAGAAATATTACCTGCTGCAAATTGTGCAGGTTGCGGTTCACCGGGATGTAGATCTTTTGCCGAAAAATTGGTAAATACTGAAGATATTTCCGATTTGTTTTGTCCCGTTGGCGGAAATGATGTAATGAAATCAATAGCCGAATTGCTAGGAAAAGAAGTTGCTGAAAAAGATCCAACTGTAGCAGTTTTACTTTGCAAGGGTAGTTGTGATATGCGTCCAAAAACAACACAATTTCAAGGCCCTGATTCTTGTGCAATATCAGCAATGGTCTTTAGTGGCGAAACCGATTGCCAATATGGTTGTTTAGGTAAAGGTGATTGCGTTGATGCCTGTTTGTTTGATGCAATGTATATGGATAAGAATACAGGTTTACCGGTAATTATTACTGATAAATGTACTTCGTGTGGAGCCTGTGTTGAAGCCTGCCCAAAAGATATTATTGAAATGCGGCCAAAAAATAAAAGAGACCTAAAAATTTATGTAGGATGCATGAATGAAGAAAAAGGCGGTATTGCAAAAAAAGCTTGTGCAGTTGCGTGTATTGGTTGTTCAAAATGTTTTGATATTTGCCCTAAAGATGCCATAACTATGGAAAATAATCTGGCTTATATCGATCCATATTTATGTACACTTTGCAGAAAATGCGTTGATATATGCCCTACTCATTCAATTATTGAAACAAATTTTCCGCCAAAAAAAGTAAAAGCAATCGTTGAACCTTTAAAAATTAGTAACGATGCTTAAAACATTTCCAAAAGGAGGAATTCACCCACCAGAAAATAAAATAACATCTTTTAAAGCTATTAAAAGATTACCGGCACCTAAAACTGTTTATGTACCTATTTCTCAACATATTGGTATTCCTTCAGAAATTGTTGTAGTAAGAAAAGAGAAAGTTAAAATTGGGCAAATAATTGCAAAATCAGGTGGATATATTTCTTCAAATATTCATTCACCTGTTGCCGGAACAGTTACAAAACTCGACAAGTTTTTTGATAGTAGTGGTTACAAAAAACAGTGTATCGTAATTAGAACTGATCCTAAAGATCAAACAAATTTTGAAAGTGCTGATCTTCCGTTACAAACAGAAATTAAATTATCTGCAAAAGAAATTTTACAACATATTACTGATTTTGGTATAGTTGGATTAGGAGGTGCAACATTTCCTTCTCATGTAAAACTAAATGTAAAAAAAGATAATAATATAGACTGCTTGATCATCAATGGCGTTGAATGTGAACCTTACCTAACTGCTGATCATAGATTAATGCTTGAAAAAGCAGAAGAAATTGTTGTGGGTATTAAAATTTTAATGTTTGCATTACATATAAATAAAGCAATCATTGGTATTGAAAATAATAAAAAAAATGCCATTGAAAATTTTAAAGAATTAACTAATAATGATGATAAAATTCATGTTGCTGCGGTAAGAGTAAAATATCCTCAAGGAAGTGAAAAACAATTGATTAGAGCTTTATTAAAAAGAGAAGTTCCTAAAAATGGCTTACCTATTGACGTAGGTGTTATTGTACATAATGTAGGTACAATATTCGCAATTTATCAAGCTGTTCAACACAATATACCTTTAACTGAACGTGTGGTTACAGTAACTGGAAAAAAAATAAAAAATCCTGCTAATTTTTGGGTAAGAATTGGTACACCAATTATTGATCTGATTAACGAAGTAGGCGGTTTACCGGAAGGAACTCGTAAAATAGTAAATGGTGGACCCATGATGGGAAAAGCCATAAAAAATACTGATGTACCAATAACAAAAGGAACTTCAGGAATTTTGGTTATTTCTGAAGATGAAGCTGAAAGAAGAAAAGCAAAAAATTGTATTCGTTGTGGAGAATGTGTTTTTGTATGCCCTATGGGATTAGAACCTCATCTATTAATGAATTTAACCGAAAAGAGATTGTATGAAAAAGCTTATAATGAAGATATTATGACCTGTATTGAATGTGGATCGTGTAGTTATGTTTGTCCATCTCATCGTCCACTTTTAGATTATATCCGATTTGGAAAAAGCATTATTAAAAATTTAGAGATTATAAAAGTTTAACAATGAGTAAAGAACCAATTATCATATCAGCATCACCGCATGTGCATTCTGACAGGACATCAAAAAAACTTATGTACGATGTAGTTATAGCATTGGTTCCTGCGTTTCTAGTTTCAATATATGTATTTGGAATTGGTGCCTTAATCGTTACTTCTGTTGCTGTTATTTCATGCTTATTATTTGAATACTTAATTCAAAAATTCCTTTTAAGAACCGATGTGACCATTAGTGATGGTTCTGCTTTAATAACCGGAATTCTATTAGCTTTCAACCTACCCTCAAACCTTCCTATTTGGATGATAATTGTTGGAAGTTTGGTGGCAATTGGTATTGCAAAAATGTCTTTTGGCGGACTAGGATTCAACATATTTAATCCGGCATTGGTTGGGCGAGTTTTTTTACTAATCTCTTTTCCGGTACAAATGACAATGTGGCCTACAGCTTTTGAAAATCAAATAAAAATTGCTGATGCCGTGACAGGAGCAACTCCCTTAGGAGTCATTAAAGAAGGATTACAGTTTGGTGAAACCATGACAGATCTAAGTACTAAAATTCCTTCAAATATTGATATGTTATTCGGATTTACCGGAGGCTCATTAGGTGAAATGTCGGTTATAGCTTTACTCATTGGTGGACTATTCTTGATATTAAGAAAAGTGATCACCTGGCATATTCCTGTAATAATGCTTTTAACAATAGCGCTAATGACAGGAATATTTTGGATGATAAATCCTGAACAATATGCTAATCCGCTAATTCATCTTCTATCTGGTGGAGCCGTAATAGGTGCATTTTTTATGGCTACTGATTTGGTTACAAGTCCAATGACCAAAAAAGGAATGGTAATTTTTGCTTTAGGTATTGGTTTGATTACAGTTGTTATCAGATTATTTGGAGCATATCCCGAAGGAGTTTCTTTTGCCATTTTAATTATGAATGCATTTGTTCCTTTGATCAATAAATTTTTTAAACCTCGCCGATTTGGTTCAAGAATTAAATCAACAATAATATAGTTATGCCGAAAAAAGAATCAACATTTATCAATATGGTTTTAACTCTAACGATTATAACGATCATTGCAGGGTTTTCATTAGGTTTTGTAGATGATCTTACCAAAGGACCAAAAGCCAAAGCTAGACTAGAGCGAAAAATTAATGCTTTACAATTAGTATTGCCAAAATTTGATAATAATCCGGTAACGGAAAAAAAATTAATAAAATCTGATCAAGTAAAGGATAGTATAGAGATTTATACTGCCTTTTTTAATAATGAATATGTTGGTAGCGCTATTGTTAGCTCTTCAAATAATGGATTTAGCGGATTGATAAAAATTATGGTGGGATTTAATCCTAAAGGGGAAATACAAAATATAGTAGTATTAGAACAAAAAGAAACACCAGGCTTGGGTACAAAAATGAAGGATGAAAAATTTATCCAACAATTTAGAGAAAAAGATCCGGCATCTTTTAATTTAAAAGTTGAGAAAGATGGTGGTGATGTTGATGCAATAACCGGAGCTACAATTACTTCACGAGCTTTTGGAGAAGCAACACAATTGGCATCTGATGAGTTTAATAAGAATAAGTGATCCTAAAAGACAAAGTATTATGACAAAAATAATTGACCAAAAACAAAATTTCTTAAAAGGTATCATTAAAGAAAACCCGGTTTTTGTAATGTTGTTAGGAATGTGTCCTACTTTGGGTGTAACCTCTTCGGCATTAAATGGATTGGGAATGGGAATAGCAACATTATTTGTTTTATTAATGTCAAATATTGTGGTGTCGCTTATAAAAACACAAATCCCAAACAAAGTACGAATTCCTGCATATATTATTATTATAGCCTCTTTTGTAACTATAGTAGAAATGGTTTTAGAAGCTTTTATACCTTTTTTATATGAACAATTGGGAATTTTCATCCCTCTAATTGTAGTAAATTGTTTGATCTTGGGAAGATCGGAATCCTTTGCTTCAAAAAATAATTTGTTATCATCTATAATTGATGCATTAGGAATGGGATTAGGTTTTGTATTTGCATTAACAGCTTTGGGAGCAACTCGTGAAATATTAGGTAGTGGAAGTATTTTTGAAATGAAATTTATTTCTGAAGATGCCAATACTTTTATACTGTTTATTTTACCACCAGGAGCATTTATTGCCTTGGCCTATTTATCGGTTATATTCAATAAAATTTCAATTAAAAAACTTTCATAATGGAATATATCATCATTTTAATAGCTGCTGTATTTGTTAATAATATTGTTCTATCACAATTTTTAGGAGTATGTCCATTCTTAGGAGTATCAAACAAAGTATCAACTTCTGTTGGCATGTCAGGAGCCGTACTATTTGTGATGACCATCGCAACAATTGCATCATTTTTACTACATCAATATGTTTTAGTTCCACTGGGTTTAGATTATCTGCGTACCATAACTTTTATATTGGTTATAGCCTCTTTGGTGCAAATGGTAGAGATCATTTTAAAAAAAGTTAGTCCGCCACTTTATAAAGCACTTGGCGTATTTTTACCTTTAATAACCACTAATTGTGCTGTACTGGGTGTTGCTATTTTAGCCTTAGGATTAGAAAATGTAAGTTTATTAAAAGCTGTTTTCTTTGCAATAGCAAATTCTATTGGTTTTGCTTTAGCACTGATAGTTTTTGCAAGTATTCGCGAACAATTAGAGTTGGCTAATATTCCTGAAGGAATGAAAGGAGTTCCAATTAATTTATTAGTTGCCGGACTCCTATCATTAGCATTTTTGGGTTTCACAGGTTTGGTATAAAATATTCATAAGTTTGGATGCGCTAATTAAAATAAACTTACTATCTTTGCGCCCTCATATTAATAACCTTGGTCGAGTACCAAAATAATTAACAAATTATGCCAGTAAAAATTAGATTACAAAGACACGGTAAAAAAGGTAAACCATTTTATTGGGTGGTTGCTGCTGATATTCGTTCAAAACGTGACGGAAGAATGTTAGAAAAAATAGGAACTTATAATCCTAATACCAATCCTGCAACTATTGATTTAAATATTGATGCTGCAGTAAAATGGTTACAAAACGGTGCACAACCTACTGATACTGCAAAAGCATTATTATCATATAAAGGTGCAATGTTAAAGAATCATCTTTTAGGAGGTGTGCTAAAAGGCGCATTAACTGAAGAACAAGCTGAAGCTAAATTTCAAGCTTGGGTTGAAGAAAAAGAAGCTAAAATTGACAAGAAAAAATCTGATCTAGCAAAAGCTAAAGATGATGCTAAAGCTGCAATTTTAAAAACTGAAAAAGAAATCAACGACAAGCGTAAAGCTACTGCTGTAGAAGCTGAAAACGAAGCTATTAAAGCTATTGCTGATGCTAAAGCTGCTAAAGAAGCTGCAGCCAAAGCTGAAGATGCTCCTGAAGACAAAGGACCTCAAACAATTGATGATGTTGTTGAGCAAGCAAAAGAAGAAGAAAAATAAAATTTTTATAAAATTTTAATAACTTTGAAACCTGACAATACATTTTGTCAGGTTTTTTTAATTATAAATAGTTTATGCAAAAAAAAGATTGTTTTTATCTCGGTAAGATTGTTAAAAAATATAGTTTTAAAGGTGAGGTCATTATAAAATTAGATACTGATGAACCTGAATTGTATGAAGATCTTGATCATGTTTATATAGATAATAATAACTCTTTTCTACCCTATTTCATAAAGGAAAGTCTTTTACAAAAAGGTAATCAATTACGTGTAGATTTTGAAGATGTTACAAGTGAAAAAGATGCCGATGCTTTATTAAAATGTGATGTTTATTTACCATTAGATCTCTTGCCAAAATTAAGTGGCAATCAATTTTATTTTCACGAAGTCATTGGTTTTATTTTAGAAGATGTCAACTTTGGTGAAGTAGGTAAAATCACTTCAATTAATGACAAAACTGCTCAAGCTTTATTTGTTATTGAAAAAGGAGAGACAGATATATTAATTCCAATGATTGATGATTTTATTAAAAAAATTGATCGGAAAAATAAAAAAGTCGTCGTTGAAACCCCTGAGGGATTGATTGAAATGAATATGGAAAATTAGTCAAAAGTCATCAGGTTCAAAAGTCAAATGTCGAAATTATAAAAATGAGCACCAAGCCTTTTCAATTTAAAGAATTTACAATTAATCAAGATAAAACAGCCATGAAAGTTGGTACTGATGGTGTCTTATTGGGTGCTTGGGTTGAATTAAAAGATGAAATCAACAGTATTCTTGATATTGGAACCGGTACAGGGCTTATTGCCTTACAATTAGCACAAAAATCTGATTGCGAGATTATTGATGCATTAGAAATTGAACCCAATGCATTTGAACAAGCTGTAGAGAATTTTGAAAATAGCGATTGGGGAGATCGTTTGTTTTGTTACCATGCTTCTTTAGATGAATTTAAAAATGCGGTTGATGAACCTTACGACTTGATTATTTCTAATCCGCCTTTTTATAATGATACCTTTAAAGAATTAGAGCAAAAAAGAGCATTAGCCAGACATACAAAAACTTTATCATTTAAAAAGTTACTTTCCGCGACAGCGAAATTACTATCAAAAACCGGAACTTGTGCATATATCATACCATTTGAAGAAGAAGTGAATTTTGTAAAAATAGCAAAGACGTTCAATTTATTTCCTTATAGAATTACAAGGGTAAAAGGCAATCAAAAATCCCCAATTAAAAGATCGCTTTTACAATTTAGTTTTACAAAATCAAAAGTTACAATTGATGAGTTAATTATTGAAATTGAAAGGCATATTTATACTGAATCTTATAAAAATATGGTAAAGGATTTTTATATAAAAATTTAAGACATTGTATTTAAAGGATTATAACCTAAATACTTAACTCTTTTTTCTTTAAAATTAATACCATAATTTTCTAATTCCTTCAAAATGGGTTCATAAACTTCTTTGGTGATTGGCAATTGTACACCAGGAGTTTTAATTTCACCTTTTAAAATCTTTAACGTTGCAATAGCAACCGGTAAACCAACAGTTTTTGCCATAGCTGTATAAGTTTGATCATCACCAATAACTACCATATTTGATTCGATCTGCTTTTTCTCACCGTTCAGTTCATAACCAAATTTATGATACATGACTATCATATCTTTATCATCTTCTTCCAGTGTCCAGCTATCCATTAGTATTTTTTGTAATATTTGAGCAGGTGTAGCATTTTTTATTCCTACTTTCTTTTCATCACTAAATAGATTTACATCTAAAAGTTTATCCCAAATAATATCATCTTGATCAATTTTTAAACAATGGCGGAATTTTAATTCAACTGAATCATGAGGGTCATAAGGTAAAAAAGAATTTGTAAAATCGCGAAAACTCATATTTTCAGATCCTTCCATCACATAACTATCATCCGTCATTCCTAATTGTACAAAAATATTCCATGCTCTAGAAAATCCAACTTTTCTTATGGTACCACGATATAAGGTTAAGATATCATCCAAACCGTAAATTTCTCTATATTTTAATGAATCCCGATTGGCTAATGCTTCAAATCTTCCATAGTCTTCAATCTCTAAGAATTCGGTTCTTCGGAATAATTTTTGGTAAGGTATATACTTGTATTTTCCTTCCTGAATAAATTTTGCAACACCTCCTTGTCCTGCGACTACAACATTTCTCGGATTCCATGTAAACTTGTAGTTCCATAGATTATTATCACTTTCAGGTGCTACCAAACCTCCTGTAAATGATTCAAAAAGGAGCATTTTACCCCCAATATTTTTAATCCTGTCTATTACTTGCATGGCACTCATATGATCAATACCCGGATCAAGACCAATCTCATTCATAAAGACCAAACCTTTAGCTTTTACTTCTTCATCTAATCCTTTAAGCTCTTCTGAAATATAAGAAGCTGTTACTAAATTTTTACTGAATTCCAGGCAATCTTTGGCTACTTCCATATGAAATCTAGCCGGCAACATTGAAATAACAATATCAGCATGCTTAATCTCTTTTTTTCTTACCTTATCATTAAAAATATCAAGAACAATTGCTTTTCCATGAGAATGATGTCCAATCAATTTTTGAGCATTTTCAATTGAGATATCTGCAACTCTTACTTCAAAATCTTCTTTTACTGATTTTTCTAAAAGGTATTTTATCAATGATGAAGCAGATCTTCCTGCTCCTATAATTAAAATCTTTTTCACATTAAAATTATTTAAAAAATGAATCCACGAAATTACAAATTATACTTGCATAAACAAAGGTAAATCGAAATATAAAGCAGCAAAAAAAGGCATGAGTTTAAACATATATTATTTATAAAAATGTATTCATATGTAAAACCAAAAATAGTATGTTTGTATTTATAATCTAACTATCTAATTATTATGAAATTTAATTTATCCCTCTCTGCCTTTTTAGGATTTTTAGCAATAGTACTTGGTGCTTTTGGAGCACATGCACTAAAAGAAAAATTAGACATTGAAGCCATTCAAAGTTATGAAACAGGCGTGAGATATATGATGTATCACGTATTGGTGTTGTTATTTATAAATACTTATACCGGGTTTAACCATAAAGTTAAAAACTGGATCAGCTATTTATTTTTTACAGGAATTCTTTTCTTTTCAGGATCAATCTTTGCCATTACTGCCGGAGGTATTTCTGCTAAATATATTTGGTTCATAACACCTTTAGGTGGACTTTTATTTATTCTTGGATGGCTGTATATGTTTTTTACTTTTTTAAAAAAGAATTAAAAAATCGCAAAACCTTTCTCATTTCTATTAGTAATTGAAAAAAATATAACTGTTTAAATAAAGAAATTTATTGTAAAAGGTCTTAAATGTTACATAAGATATCCTTAAATTTGTAAAAATAATTTTTAAAATTAACAAATAAAATAAAACTATATAGTATGGATAATCAAAACGCTGCTATTATTACTTCATTAAATGAATTAGGTATTAAAAATGTTAATAAAATTTTTCATAATCCATCTTATGACACATTATATGATGATGAATTAGATCCAAGATTAGAAGGATTTAGCAAAGGTGAATTAACCGAACTTGGTGCTGTTAATGTTATGACGGGAATATTCACAGGTCGTTCTCCAAAGGATAAATTTATTGTTAAAGATGATATAACAGGTAATACAATATGGTGGACTTCTCCTGAATCACCAAACGACAACAAACCTACTACACCTGAAGTTTGGAAAGATTTAAAAAAGACAGTTACGGAACAGCTTACCGGCAAAAAACTTTATGTAATGGATACTTTTGCTGGTGCAAATGAAGATTCTCGCCTTAAAGTTCGTTTTATTATGGAAGTTGCATGGCAGGCACATTTTGTTAAAAATATGTTTATTCGCCCTACTGAAGAAGAACTTAAAAATTATGGCAAACCAGATTTTGTTGTTCTCAATGGTTCTTTAACTCATAATCAAAAATGGAAAGAACACGGTTTAAACTCTGAAGTATTTACGGCTTTTAATTTAACTGAAAAAATGCAAGTGATTGGTGGTTCATGGTATGGAGGTGAAATGAAAAAAGGAATTTTTGCCATGATGAATTACTATTTACCTTTACGTGGAATGGCTGCTATGCACTGCTCTGCAAATAAAGGAAAAGATGGAGATGTTGCTATTTTCTTTGGTTTATCCGGAACAGGAAAAACAACACTTTCTACTGATCCAAAACGAGAATTAATTGGTGATGATGAACATGGTTGGGATGATAACGGATTATTTAATTTTGAAGGTGGTTGTTATGCCAAAACTATAAACCTAGATAAAGAAGCTGAACCTGATATTTATGGCGCAATAAAAAAAGATGCACTTTTAGAAAATGTTACTGTTGATGAAAATGGTAAAATTGATTTTAAAGATGGCTCTGTAACACAAAACACACGTGTTTCATATCCAATTTACCATATCGAAAATATCGTAAGACCAAAATCCAGAGCCGGTCATGCTTCAAAGGTTATTTTCTTAACTGCTGATGCTTTTGGTGTTATGCCTCCGGTTGCCAAATTAACTCCTGAGCAAACCAAATACCATTTCTTATCAGGATTTACAGCTAAATTAGCGGGTACTGAAAGAGGTGTAACAGAGCCAACTCCAACTTTTTCTGCTTGTTTTGGGGAAGCCTTCTTATCATTACACCCAACTAAATACGGTGAAGAACTTGTTAAGAAAATGGAAAAACATCAAGCTACTGCTTACATAGTTAATACCGGATGGAATGGAACAGGAAAACGTATATCAATTCAAGACACCAGAGCAATTATTGACCGTATTTTGGATGGATCTATTGAAAAAGCCAATACAAAACAACTACCAATATTTAATCTTGAAATACCTTTAGAATTGAAAGATGTACACAAAGACATTTTAGACCCTAGAGATACTTACAGTGACACTGAAGAATGGAACACTAAAGCTAATAAATTAGCAAAATTATTTATTGATAATTTTACAAAATACACTGATAATGAAGAAGGTAAAGCTCTAGTTGCTGCCGGACCTCAATTGTAATATCAATCACTTATATTAAATAACCTGCAATTTTTTTTTAAATCTTTGCAGGTTTTTTTGTATAATATTTAAAATTCCAATTTTAGTTGTATATCCATAACTGTTTGTTTTTTACTTTTTTCATTGTTCAAATTGGTAACCGAAATACCCAATAATCTAACTGAGTCTTTTAATTTTTCCTGATATAATAAATGCCTTACAGATTCTAATAAAATCGACTTATCTTTTATAAAGTAAGCTAAGGTTTTACTACGTGTTTGGGTTGTAAAATCACTGTATTTAATTTTTAAAGTAACTGTTTTTCCTGCTATTTTTGATCTTAACAAACGGTTTTCCAATTCTTCAGCAATTTTCTCTAATCTTTCAATCATATATATTTCAGATGTTAAATTAGTAGAAAAGGTATGTTCCGCCCCTACTGATTTTCTTATCCGATTTGGTCTTACTTCACTTTTTTGAATTCCCCTAACAATTTGATAATAATGCTTTCCTGATTTATTAAAGTTCCTTACCAAATAATCTAATTCCTTTTCTTTTAGTTCTTTTCCAGTAAAAATACCCAAATTATACATTTTAGAGGCCGTCACTTTTCCAACACCAAAGAACTTTTCAATGGGTAATTCTTCTAAAAAATTGATAACTTCTTCAGGAGGAATTGTTTTTTGTCCATTAGGTTTATTGATATCTGAAGCTACTTTTGCTAAAAATTTATTAACCGAAATACCTGCTGAAGCTCTTAAACCAACCTCTTTATAAATTCTTTGCCGTATCTCTTTTGCCAATATACTTGCCGAAGGGTGATTTTTCTTATTTATAGTTACATCTAAATATGCTTCATCTAAACTCAAAGGTTCAACCAAATCTGTATAATCGTAAAATATCTTATGAATTTGACTAGAAATTTCTTTATAACGATTAAAACGAGATTTTATAAATATTAATTTCGGACAATTCTTTTTAGCCAATACACTACTCATCGCTGATCTTACACCAAACTTTCTCGCTTCATAACTGGCTGCTGCTACTACTCCTCTTTTATCACCTCCACCTACAGCAATCGGTTTACCCCTCAACTCTGGATTATCCATTTGCTCAACAGAAGCAAAAAAAGCATCCATATCAATATGTATAATTTTTTTTATTTCAATTTTATCCCCCACAAGCTAAAAATACAAAGACTAAATTGAATTTTTACTGTTATTAATTATTATAACAAATAAAACATGATTTTTATCATGTTTTTATATGCTGTTATTGTAAAACAACTTACTTTTGTTACTCATTTCTAAAAATAGAAATATTAATAAATAATGGATAGATTTTCTTTTTTAAATACAGTTCATACCGATTATATTGCTGATCTGTACCAGCAATATTTAAAAAATCCGGACAGTATTGAAGCAAGTTGGAAAAGTTTTTTTCAAGGATACGACCTTGCAAATAGCGATTATTCTTTTGAAGATCAAATTGATGAAGAACAAATACCCAATCAGGTATTAAAAGAATTTAAAGTAATTGATCTTATAAATGGTTATCGCACTCGTGGACATTTATTTACAAAAACCAATCCGGTTAGAACAAGACGAACATACAGGCCAACTTTGGATATTGAAAATTTTGGATTAGAAAATACAGATCTAAAAACTATTTTTAATGCAGGGAAAATAATTGGGTTAAAACCTTCTACTTTAGAAGAAATAATCAATCATCTTGAAAGTATATATTGCGATTCTATAGGCGTTGAATATATGTATATCAGAACTCCGGAAGAAATTCAGTGGTGGCAGGATAAATTGAATGAAAATGATAACCATCCTAATTATACTCCCGAAACAAAAAAATATATTCTTTCAAAATTAAATCAGGCTGTAACTTTTGAACAGTTCTTACAAACCAAATATGTTGGTCAAAAAAGATTCTCATTAGAAGGGGGTGAGACATTAATTCCAGCTTTGGGAGGAATAATTAGAATTGCTGCCGAACAATATGATGTTGATGAATTTGTTTTGGGTATGTCGCATCGAGGAAGGTTAAATACTTTGGTAAATATTTTTAGAAAACCTATTCGTGAACTTTTTAATGAATTTGAAGGTAAAGATTATGATGAAGATAATTTTGATGGCGATGTAAAATACCATTTGGGATCTACTTTGAGTAAGACTTTAAAAAGTAATAAAAAAATAACCATGAATTTGGTTCCCAACCCATCTCATTTAGAAACTGTTGCCGCTATTGCTGAAGGCATTACTAAAGCAAAGATCGAAGATGAATACCAAGGTGATTTCTCTAAAATAATTCCTATTGTTGTTCATGGAGATGCTGCAATTGCCGGACAAGGAATTGCCTACGAAATTATTCAAATGAGTAAACTTAAAGGTTATTCTACAGGAGGCACAATTCATATCGTTGTAAATAATCAAATTGGTTTTACAACAAATTATTTAGACGGAAGGTCAAGCACCTATTGTACTGATGTCGCTAAGGTTACGTTATCACCTGTTTTACATGTAAATGCTGATGATGTTGAAGCTGTTACACATGCGGTTTTAATGGCTTTAGATTTCAGGATGAAATTCAAACGCGATATTTTTATCGATCTATTGGGTTATCGTAAATATGGGCATAATGAAGGTGACGAGCCAAGATTCACACAACCAAATCTTTATAAAGCTATTGCAAAACAACCCAATCCTAGAGATATCTATATTAAAAAATTAATTGAAGAGGGAGTAATAGATATTGAATATGCTAAGTTTTTAGAAAATGATTTTAAAGCATTATTAGAAGAAGAATATACGAAATCTAAAAATGACTCCGCGGCAAAAATTCGCCCTTTTATGGGCAATATTTGGAGTGGGTTTATGCAACAAGATATCAATGGCATGCTTTTAAGCGTCGGCACCAAATACCCTAAAAAAAATCTAGAAAATATAGCCCATATTGTTTCTACAGTTCCTGAAAATGTAAAATTTTTGCGAAAAGCCGAAAGAATTTTACGTGATAGAGCCAAAATGGTTTTTGAGACAAACAAACTGGATTGGAGTTTAAGTGAAATTTTTGCTTTTGGCAGTTTGTTGGAAGAAGGTTATAATATTAGATTTTCAGGGCAAGATGTGGAAAGAGGAACTTTTTCTCATCGACATGCAGTTTTAAGAGATGAAATTTCAAATGAGCGTTTTAACTTATTGAATAACAACCCTAAAAATAAAGGAGAAATGTTTATTTACAATTCTCCACTTTCAGAATATGGAGTACTAGGTTTTGATTATGGATATGCCATGGCAGCACCCAATACTTTAACTATTTGGGAAGCTCAATTTGGTGATTTTAGCAATGGAGCTCAAATTATTTTCGATCAATATTTATCGGCTGCAGAAGATAAATGGAAACAACAAAACGGTATCGTTGTTTTGCTACCTCATGGTTATGAAGGTCAAGGATCTGAACATTCTTCTGCCAGAATTGAACGTTATTTACAATTGTGTGCTAATGATAATATGACAGTAGCAAATTGTACAACACCAGCGAACTTTTTTCATTTATTGCGCAGGCAAATGAAACGTAATTTTAGAAAACCATTGGTTGTTTTTACTCCAAAAAGTTTATTACGCCATCCGTTAGCTGTTTCAAATATTGAGGAATTTTCCAATGGTGAATTTCAGGAAATAATTGATGATACTATTGATAAGGAAAAAGTTACCAGATTGGTATTTTGTTCGGGTAAATTTTATTTTGATCTATTGGCTGAACGAGAAAAATCTCAAAGATTTGATGTTGCACTTATCAGAATTGAACAATTATTTCCACTTCATCATGAGAAAATCGAACAAATTATTGAACAATATATAAATGCAAAAGATTACGTTTGGGCTCAAGAAGAACCAAGAAATATGGGCGCATGGAGTTTTATGCTGCAAAGATTTGAACTCAAAGAATTAAAAGTTAGGTCAAGAAATTATTATGCTGTTCCAGCAACCGGTTCATCAACCAGATTTAAACGAAGACACTTAAGAGTAATTGAAAGTGTTTTTGATAATAAATAAAATTAAAAACAAATTATTACAAAAGATTATAAACAATGATTTTAGAAATGAAAGTCCCCTCTCCGGGAGAATCAATTACCGAAGTTGAAATAGCATCATGGTTGGTACAAGATGGTGATTATGTTGAAAAAGATCAACCTATTGCCGAAGTTGATTCTGATAAAGCTACGCTGGAACTTCCTGCAGAAGAAAGTGGCATCATTACTTTAAAGGCCAAAGAAGGTGATGCTGTGGCTGTTGGAGCTGTTGTTTGTTTGATTGATATGGGCGCTGTTAAATCAGAAACCAGTAAACAGCCTCAGCCAATAGCCGTTGAAAAAGAAGCTACTGTTGAGAAAAAAGCAACAAAAGAAACATATGCTTCAGGTACTGCTTCACCTGCAGCTAAAAAAATATTGGAAGAAAAAAATATTGATCCTACTCAAGTAAAAGGAACCGGGAAAGATGGTCGAATTATGAAAGATGATGCTGTTAAGGCAGTACCTTCAATGGGACAAGCAATCAACGAAGAAAACAGAAAAAGTGAAAAGAAAAAACTTTCGATGTTACGCCGTAAACTTGCTCAAAGACTTGTATCTGTTAAAAATGAAACTGCTATGTTAACTACTTTTAATGAAGTAGATATGCAACCCATTTTTGATATAAGAAAAAAATACAAAGAAAAATTCAAAGCTAAATACGATGTTAGTCTAGGGTTTATGAGTTTTTTTACTTTAGCTGTTGTTAGAGCTTTAAAAATGTTCCCTGATGTTAATTCAATGATCGATGGCGATTATAAAATATCTTATGATTTTGCAGACATTTCGATTGCTGTTAGTGGCCCAAAAGGATTAATGGTTCCGGTAATACGAAATGCTGAAAATTTGAGCTTTAAAGAAGTAGAAAGTGAAGTTAAAAGATTGGCCATTAGAGCTCGTGATGGTGAAATAACTATTGATGAAATGACAGGGGGAACTTTTACCATTACCAATGGTGGTGTATTTGGTTCAATGTTATCTACTCCAATTATAAATCCACCACAGAGTGCAATTTTAGGTATGCATAATATTGTTGAACGCCCAATTGCTTTAAATGGAAAAGTAGTAATCAGACCTATAATGTATTTGGCATTATCATATGATCATCGTATTATAGATGGTAAGGAATCTGTTGGTTTTTTAGTTGCTGTAAAAGAAGCTTTAGAAAATCCAGTAGAAATTTTGATGAATGGAAATGAGAAAAAAGCTCTAGAATTGTAAAATATTGTGTATTAAAATTTTCAAAAAGCTTTTTCTCTCCAGTTGGCTAGATTGAGAGTCTTTTCTTTTAATAATTTAAGTAATTTAAATCGTTACTTTTTAGGATTATTCTTTGAATATATTGTATAAGTTGATTCCATATCATCAGATGTGCTCCCAATTTTTGCACTTGATTTTTTAATGTCTAATTCTTCTTCATACATTTTGGGTAACTCAATCCAATCTTTTTCAGTATAGACTCTTAAAGTGTTACTATTAAAATGATAAATATTAATATTATCATTTTTTAAGTCGATAAAAAGTTCATAACCGTTTGAGGGACAATTATTTACTTTACATCCGCTGGAGTGAATTATTTGATCTTCCACAGTAATTGGGGTCTCTGTATTCCAATTTGCAATCATTGAATCATAATTTAATCTATTGATTTTCTTTAATCTATTCACTAAAATTTCATTTTCAAATATTTTTTCTTGTGTGGGATATTTTCCTATTAAATCAGTTAAGAAAAATAAGCCGGGTTTTGGTTTAATTTCATGTGTTTTTTCTATTATTATTGTTTCAGTCGAATCTTCTATCAATTCAATTTCTGGTTCAATCTCAGAGGGAATTTTATTTTTTTCTTTAGTATTACAACTATAAAATAAAACCAATCCTAAAAAGAATAATAATGTATAAATCTTCATATAATCTAATTTTAAAATATTTAAAAGTTATTGGAAATTAACCAATAAATCTACTCAAATAATAGTACCCCTTGCCTTCAGGTTGAGATTAGTTAATACCCTTATAAAGTAAGCAATGATAAAAAAATGTTGCTGTTTGAATCTTTGCATGATGCTATCATAACAACATTAACAAAAATATAAAATATAATTAAACATTAAAAAAATGTTCATATTGACTTAACCTAAATTTAAAAGTAGAATAATTCTTATCGCGTTGAATTCTTTCTTTATAAATAGCTTTGGCTCCAATAGATCTATTTGCAGCATTCGATGGAGAAATTAATGATACTGTTTTAAGTAACCTTTTCTCAAATTCAAACTGATGAATTTTAGCATTTTTTGAAGAAACTTTTTTTAGCTGTATATTATATTCTTTTAAATGTGATCGGAATAAATATTCTGGCCCATTTATACTATTTCCTCCCATAAATAATAATGTTTCAATAGTTGGGTATTCTGATAAATATTTTAATAAATTCCTAAGTTTTATATTTTTCATTCCCATATCAGAAGCATTCAATTGATCTCTTTCACAACTTTCTACAATATCACAAATACCTATTTTATTAAACTCTAAAAAATCTTTTCTCTGTTCAATAGCAGAATTTGAATTTTCATATACCAAATCAAGATCAAAAATATTATCCAAAATTGGCCAAAGTAATCCATATTTACTCCCATAACAAAAATTAACATCTTCATCAAATAAATCACCTGTTGAGAATCTTGGTGGAGGAATTGTTCCCACAATTAATTTTATAGCATTTTTAGGAATAAATGGCCGATATGGATGAGTATGCAGAAACAATTTCTAACTTTTAATTGGATGTACTAAAAATAATATAAAAAATCAAAACCTCATTTATAAAAAGAAAATTTATCTTTATTAACAACATTCCTTTAACAATTTCTTACATTTGTAATCCTAAATTTTAAAAAATGAAAACAGTAAACGATGTAGATTTTAAAGATAAAAAAGCTTTAATTAGAGTAGATTTTAATGTACCTTTAAATGAAGAGTTTCAGGTAACTGACACTACAAGAATTCAAGCAGCCAAACCAACAATTATTAAAGTTTTAGATGATGGTGGTAGTGCTGTTTTAATGTCACATCTAGGCAGACCCAAAGGTTTTGAAGAAAAATACTCACTAAAACATATCTTAAAAGAAGTTACTGATATAATTGGAGTGCGTGTAAAATTTGTTGAAGATTGTGTTGGAGAAGTTGCTGAAAAAGCTGTAGCCGAATTACAAAATGGAGAGGTTTTAATTTTAGAAAATTTACGATTTCACCCTGAAGAAAAAGCAGGTGATATAGTTTTTGCCGAACAACTTTCTAAACTTGGCGATATTTATATAAATGATGCTTTTGGAACAGCACATAGAGCGCACGCTTCAACCACAATAATTGCACAATTCTTTCCTGAAAATAAATACTTCGGATTTTTATTAGCTAAAGAAGTAGAAAGTTTAAATGCAGTTTTAAACAATAGCGTAAAACCTGTTACAGCAGTTATAGGTGGCGCAAAAGTATCCTCAAAAATTGACGTGATAAAAAACATCATGGATAAAGTTGATAATATCATTATAGGTGGTGGTATGGCGTATACTTTTATAAAAGTCAAAGGAGGAAAAATTGGTGATTCATTAGTTGAAAATGACAAGTTAGACATTGCACAAGATATCTTAAATCTGGCAAAAGCAAAAAATACAAGAATTCATTTACCGATTGATGTTATTGCTGCCGATGCATTTAGTGAAGATGCAAATATCAAAGTTTTTCCAGCCAATGATATACCTGATGGATGGATGGGTTTAGATTCAGGACCAAAAACTAATGTTGGATTTTCATTTATCATTGCCGATTCTAAGACAATTTTATGGAACGGTCCAATTGGTGTATTCGAAATGAAAAAATTCGCCAAAGGCACTATTGAAATGGGTAATGCCATAGCAGATGCAACTTCTGAAGGTGCATTTTCATTAGTTGGTGGTGGTGATTCTGTTGCCGCAGTTAAACAGTTTGGATTTACTAACAAAGTTAGCTATGTTTCAACAGGGGGTGGCGCCATGCTTGAAATGCTCGAAGGAAAAACCTTACCTGGAATTGAAGCATTATTAAACTAAATTTTAATATATATTTAAACTTATTGCACATTGTTCTGCACATTTTTCTCCGTCAATTGCGGCTGAAATAATACCACCTGCAAAACCGGCTCCTTCACCACAAGGATACAAACCTTTTATTTGTATGTGCTCTAAAGTTTCTTTATCACGAGGAATTCTAACTGGTGAAGATGTTCTAGATTCCGGGGCATGTACCACAGCTTCATTGGTTAAATAACCCTTCATGCTTTTTCCAAACATTTTAAATCCTTCTTGTAAGGTTTGGTAGATGAATTTTGGTAAAACTTCTCCTAATTCTACTGAAGTTGTTCCTGGTATATAGGATGTTTTAGGAATGTCTTTTGACAATTTTCCTCTGGTAAAATCTACCAATCGTTGTGCAGGTACTCTTTGAGTTTCTCCGGCTAAATGCCATGATGTTTGTTCAATTTGTTTTTGAAATTCCATTCCTGCCAAAGGTCCAAATTTTTTAAAAGGTTCAAAATCCTGTAAATTTAATGCAATAACAATTCCTGAATTTGAAGTAGGTTGATCTCTTTTTGAAGGCGACCACCCATTAGTTACTACTTCACCGGGAGCAGTAGCACAAGGCGCAATCACACCACCCGGACACATACAAAAAGAATATACACCACGATTTTTTGCCTGTTTTACAATACTGTAAGAGGCTGGAGGTAAATATTCATTTCTTATTTCACAATGGTATTGAATACTATCAATTAATTTTTGTGAATGTTCCACTCTAACTCCTAAAGCAAAAGGTTTGGCTTCAATTGCTATACCTTTTTTATATAATAATTCAAAAATGTCTCTTGCCGAATGACCTGTTGCTAAGATCAATTTTGATGCATTTATAACATCACCATTTTGAGTTCTTACACCATCAACAGTATTATTTTTAATTAAAATATCTGTTACTCTTGTATTGAACTTGATTTCGCCTCCTTGCTCTAAAATAGTTTGACGAATATTCTGAATGATCTTTGGTAATTTATTTGTTCCGATATGTGGATGTGCATCAATTGCAATATTTTGTGTTGCACCATGAGCAATTAACAATTTTAAAATACTATTTACGTCTCCTCTTTTTTTTGATCGAGTATATAATTTTCCATCAGAATATGTACCTGCACCACCTTCTCCAAAACAATAATTTGAATCTTCATCTACTGTATGAAACCTGGTAATGGCTGCCAGATCTTTTCGGCGTTCACGTACATTTTTACCCCTTTCTAAAACTACAGGTCTTAAACCTTTTTCAATTAATTTTAAGGCTGCAAACAATCCTGCCGGACCAGCACCAATAATGATTACTTCCTGTGCATTCTTAACATTTTTATAATTGGGAAGATCAATATTCTTTTCTTTAAAATCTTCATGAATAAATAATCTGACACTTAAATTGATTTTGACGTTTCTTTGACGTGCATCAATAGATCTTTTTAGAATCTCAATATGCTTAATATCATTAAAACCAAGTTTGGCTTTTTTAGCAACAAACAACTTCAATTGTTCTTCATTATAAGCTATTTCAGGTTTTACTTGAATTTGAAATTCTTTTTGCATCTGTTTTTGAAGTTAAACTGATTAGAAACTAAATCAAATTTACTCTTATTATATAAAGAAATTCCACACCAAACCAAATCTAACAATAAAATCACGATAAGGATAAGTGGGTGCAGAATAATAATTATACCCTGTATAATGTGAGTTTACATGCTCAAATAAAAGGTAAAATCTCGTTCGTTTTATTTCGGCATTGATAAAAAAGTCAAATATTGGGTAACCTCCATATTCAGCATCATTTTGCAAATAAAACTCAGATAATAATGGATTGTATGCATTCATATAATATTTACTAAAATATGTAAATGTTATTCCGGTTTGCAAGTGAAGCGGATCTCCTTTAAATATACGATCTGAAAAATAAAATGAATTTCGTGTAATAAAATCAGGAACTCTAAAAACATCACTCCCACTTGAAACGTTTTGGTAAATAAAAGAATTATCCAATGCAAATTTTCCAAATTTAAACTCTTTGCTAATTTTAACTTTTAAATAATTTACCGTTTCGGCTGATTGCAAAGGTTTCGTTTGCTCAATACCGTCAGGTTCATTAAAATAGCTATAATTGCTAATTGAAGTAATTTGAGCAGATGCACTAAACCATTTAGATGAGTTTAAAGCCAAATAAAAACTGTTGGTTTGTTCATCATCAAAATCATTTTGCCAATTATAGCTTTTATAAGCACTTTGAAAAAGTAAAAAATTATAATTTGGAGATTTTTTATTTGTAAATGCACCAGCTTCTATATTTGTTAAACTATCAATTTTATAAGATGCATTTGCTGTAATATAATTACCATTTAAATTACCACTTATAATTGTTGATGCTTTTGCCTGTAAGTTAAATTTCTTTAGGTCGGTTTGCCATTCTACTCCAGCAGCGATTAAATTTCCATCTAACTTTGAATTGATTATTTGATCATCACTAATCAGCATACTTTTATAACTGTAAGAATAATCAAAATCACTAATATTTACTTTAAAATCACCTAAAATAAAAGGTGAATTAAAATTAATATAAATTTCATTATACATTTTTGAATACTTAACATCATCCTTTATTTGAGAAACAAATGCTTCTCCAAAAAAAGAATTTGCTGCATCTTGTTCAAATTCGTAATGTTTGCGCTCATAATTAAAAATATGTCCAATTTTAAAATTCGATAATCTTCGGGTTTTAAGCGAATCTTTTTCCTGCCATAATTTATAATTTTGATCAAAATAATACCGGTTTCCTCTTAATACATTTTGAGCATCCGTAAAATTTGTAACCAATCTTGCACGATCTTTAAAATTTTCAGCTCCACTTTCAAAATTATCAATAGAAACTTGAGTTAAACCTCCATTTTCTTCATTATTAATATCTTGTGCTGCTATATGGGCCCGTATATAATACTTTTCGTTTTTGGTGTTATAATTCATTGTTATCCTCAAATTACCGTGGTCACTTAAAATATGCCGGTAATTTCCTAAAGATCGCAATCCCTTAAAGGCTATAGAAGCATTAAATTGTTTTGTCATATTAAATGTAAACATTCCTTCCATTACCTGACCTTGTTCCATACCTGTTCTATATGTTAATATAGTTGTTGGTGTTGGAACCTGATAGTACTTGATATCTTCAACCTCATAAAAATTATGATGCTTACCACTTGCACCAATTTTAGGGTACAGAGAAATATCATTAAAAGAATAAGCTAAATTATTAAAAGTTTGTCCTTGATTTTGAAAAGCCAATAACTCTAAATTATCTTTTTCTGTAAAATTAAACTTGTAATATTTGGTTAGATTCAATGTAGTATCAATAAATGTAGTGTCAGTAGAATGTGAAATAATCTTGTAATCTGAAAAATGAGTTTTACCACTTAATTTTACTTTAATTTCTTTGTTATTTACTCTTGTTGTATCATCAGGATTCTCCAAAAATCTGTTATCCATATTAGGAACTCTCTTTGGATTAATTTGCGCTATAGCGGATAAAGCAAATAAGAAAAAAAATAAAACCGTAAATATTCTAAACATAAATATTTTTAATTGACGACAAAGGTAAAATAATTGTGTAAATAAAATTAAAGAATTTATAAGTACGATTATATCAAATTAGTATTTTTGATATCTGTTTCATTTTTATGTTAAAACAAAACTTTTCATCTTATGCTTTTGAAGCTGGTACCGATGAAGCCGGCAGAGGTTGTCTAGCAGGGCCAGTAGTTGCCGCTGCGGTAATTTTACCTCCTGATTTTAAACATAATTTATTAAACGATTCCAAACAACTAACCGAAAATCAGCGACAGTTATTAAAACCTATTATTATAAAAGAAGCTTTGGCATATGGAATTGGTATTGTTTTTCAAGAAGAAATTGATAAAATCAATATTTTAAATGCCTCAATTTTGGCTATGCATAAATCACTTGATGCTCTTAAAATACTACCTGAATTTATTATTGTTGATGGAAACCGATTTAAACAATACCAAGAAATTAAACATAAAACTATCGTTAAAGGCGATAGTAAATATTTGAGTATTGCTGCGGCTTCTGTTCTAGCTAAAACTTATCGTGATGAATATATGGGAAATATCCATAACGAATATCCTGAATATAATTGGAAACAAAATAAAGGATATCCAACCAAACAACATAGAGATGTCATTATTAAAACAGGAATAACAAGTCACCACCGAAAATCTTTTAGGCTAATTCCTGAACAATATAATTTGGAGTTTTAATTAAATTTAGAAGATAAAAACTATTTTTACTCAACCAACTTTTTACTTATTCTTGCACTTGCAATTTTTGCAGCCAAATAGCCTAAAACAACTATAGTTAAAATAACGACCAAAACATTGGTGAAATGAAACTCAACTGGATATGCCAAGTGTTGTGTGATCATTATCAATCCGTATTTTTTTTGTATTAATACAAAAGGTATAGCTATCAACAAGCCAATCACTAAACCAAATACCGTTAATAAAAACCCTTGTAAAATAAAAATTGTTCTAATTTCTTTGATTTCAGCACCCAAATGAAAAAGTGTTTTTAAATTATTTCGTTTGTCAATAATCATCATCACTATAGCTCCAATCACATTAAATAATGCAATAATTAGGATTAGAGTAAATACCAAATAAGAGGCCAAATTCTCAGTATTGAGCATTTTATAAAAAACAGAATTTAACTGTTCACGAGTTTGTACACGATATTGATCTCCCAATTTATTTTGTAGTTGATTTTGAACTTCATTGCTATGATCATCATCGGTTAGTTTAATTTCAACTCCGGTAATTTGATTGGGCTTATAATCTAAAAGATTTCCTACTAAACTTAAATTGGCATAAACATATTTTTTATCGAGGTCATCTGTCAATCTATAAATACCAATAGGTTGTGTATTCACACTCTTAAAAGCCGTTTTAGGATTGGTTATATAACCTTTTCCGGGTTTTGGCACAAAAATTTTAAGTGGTTCTAAAAAATCATAGGCACCAACCGAAAGTATATTTGATATCCCACTACCTACAACTACAGTATATTTTGCTTTATAATTTATCCAATCACCAAAATAAACGGCTGTGTCTAATTTATTTACGAGTAAATAATTTGAATCAACTCCTTTGATAACCGCGATATGTGATTTATCTCTATAATTAAAAAAAGCTCTTTCTTCAATTACTTTAGAATAATTGGCAATCTTTTCATTGATCAAAGTTTTTTCAATAGTATCATTAAATAAAAAAGATTTGCCTTTTACAACACTTACTTTTAGATCGGGATCAGCAATTCTAATAAAGCTCAGACTAAAATTTTTCAAACCCGAAAAGACCGAAAGGACAACGAAAAGGGCTATAGTGCTAACAATAACACCTAAAGTTGCAATTATTGTAATAATATTAATTGCATTATTATTGCTTTTTGAAACCAAATACCTTTTAGCTATGTAAAGTGGAAAATTCAACTTATTTCTTTTTCTTTTTTGATAAGATCTCAGGGTTTTTAATTGGATTTTCTTTATTTCTTAAAGCCGCATCAATATTATCAATATAATCTAATGAATCATCAATAAAAAAAGTTAGATCCGGCATTTTTCGTAATTGATGTTTTGTACGGTGAGCTAATTCGTGTTTGATCTTTGATGAGTCTAAAACAATTTCATTAAAAATAGTTTCTCTTTTATCAGAAGGAAAAATACTTAAATAAGCCTTGGCTTCATTCAAATCAGGAGTAACTTTAACTTTAGTTACCGAAATAACAACACCTTTCAATCCCTCTTGAGCACTTAGTCTAAGAACATCTGCCAAATCTTTTTGCAAAACTCCTGCTATTTTTTTTTGTCTGTTTGTTTCCATAAATGCAAAAATAAGCTTAAAATAATTTATAAATTATCTATTTTTGAATAAATAAATTTAAAAAAATGAATAAAATTGAACATATCGGAATTGCTGTTAAAGATATTGAAAAATCTAATGCATTGTTTACTTCACTTTTTGGAAAAGAACAATATAAAGTAGAAGAAGTGGCCAGCGAAGGTGTCAAAACTTCTTTTTTTAAATCCGGCCCTAATAAAATTGAACTTTTAGAAGCTACAAATCCCAATAGTCCTATCGCAAAATTTATCGATAAAAAAGGAGAAGGAATTCACCATATTGCTTTTGCCGTAGATAATATTGAGAATGAAGTTAAACGACTTAAAAATGAGGGTTTTACAATTTTAAATGAAACTCCTAAAAAAGGTGCCGACAATAAACTGGTTGTATTTTTACATCCCAAAACCACCAATGGTGTTTTAATTGAACTTTGTCAAGATGTTTAGTTTGCAAAATGGATTGAATTAATTACCTTGCAAATCGAAAAATTTGAATAAATCTATGAGTAAATCTTTTGAAAAATACCACAAACGCCGTTTGCGTTCTTCGTATGTTTCAGTTGTTATTAGTATTGCCTTGGTTTTATTTTTATTAGGATTATTGGGCTTGTTAGTAATCAATACTAAAAAAGTTTCCGATCATTTTAAAGAACAGGCTGCCATTACACTATTTATAAAAAATGATGTAAAAAAAGAAGGAATCATTAATTTACAAACTTCCATTGATAAAGAGCTGTTTACAAAAAGCACAAAATTTATCTCTAAAGAAGAAGCTGCCGAAATTTATAAAAAAGAAAATGGTGAAGATTTTATGAATTTCTTGGGTTATAATCCTTTACAAAATGCTATCGACATCAATGTTAAAGCCGATTTTGTTACAACTGAACAAATGAACGAAATTGAAAAAAAATATGTAAACAACCAATTTGTATCCGAAGTTTCTTATGATAAACCTCTAATTGATCTTCTAACAAAAAATGTGAAGAGAATTAGCTTATTTATACTGATCTTTAGTGCTTTAGCTACATTGATTGTTGTAGTTTTGATCAATAGTTCTTTGCGTTTAACTGTTTATGCAAAACGTTTTACCATTAAAACCATGCAAATGGTTGGTGCTACGAAACATTTTATACGAAAACCTTTTATATGGGGAAGTATTAAACTTGGGATAATTGGTGCAATTATAGCTTTATTAGGTCTAGCCGGAGTAATATTTTATATTCATAAAAATTTTCCTGAATTCAATTTGATCAATGATAAAATAGAATTGTTAAGCTTATTTGGTGGCATTTTCCTTATCGGAATTATTATCACCTGGTTGAGTACTTTTTTTGCAACACAAAGGTTCTTAAATTTACAAACCGACGAGTTATATTATTAAATTTGATTGTAGAGAACCTATTATCTACTAAACTATATACTATTATATGGCAAAGAAAATAACTAAAAAACAAGAAGGCGAATTCTTATTTGGTAAAAGAAATTATATAATAATGATCATTGGTGTTGTTATTATTTTAATCGGGTTTGCCCTTATGGATGGTGGTGGTAGCGACGATCCTTTAATATTTAATGAAGATATTTATAATTTTCAAAGAATAAGATTAGCTCCCACAGTAGTACTTATAGGATTGGCATTAGAAATCTATGCTATTTTTGCAAATCCAAAAGGAAAAACAAAAAAAGAATAATTGTAAATTCAACTATACTTTTCAATAAAAATCTTATGAGTTTAATAGAAGCAATTATTCTTGGAGTAGTTCAAGGTTTAACCGAATTTTTACCGGTTTCCTCAAGTGGTCATTTAGAGCTTGGAAAAGCTATTTTTGGCGAAAAAATGATAGCTCAAGAAAGTTTGACTTTTACCGTTGTTTTACATTTTGCTACAGCTTTAAGCACTTTAGTTGTTTTTAGAAAAGAAGTTATTACTATTTTTAAAGGTTTATTTCAATTTAAATGGAATGAAGAACTTGAGTTTTCATTAAAAATTATCATTTCAATGATTCCTGCAGTAATAATTGGTTTGTTCTTTGAGGATGAATTGGAGCAGTTATTTGGTGGAAAAATTTTATTTGTAGGTGTAATGCTACTCATAACCGCTTTTCTTTTATTTCTTGCCGATAAAGCCAAGAATACAGATAAAAGTGTTACTTATAAAAGCTCTTTTCTAATCGGAATTGCGCAGGCAATAGCCATGTTACCAGGAATTTCAAGATCAGGAGCAACAATTTCAGCTTCTGTATTATTAGGTGTTGACAGAACAAAAGCTGCACGATTTTCATTTTTAATGGTTGTTCCTTTAATTTTTGGCAAAGTTGCCAAAGATTTTATGAGCGGTGAAATTAGTTTTGAAAATGAACAATTTGGTGCAATGAGTGCAGGTTTTTTAGCTGCATTTATTTCCGGACTTTTTGCCTGTAGCTGGATGATCTCATTAGTTAAAAGAAGTAAACTTTCATACTTTGCTATTTATTGTATAATTGTAGGCTTAATTGCAATCGCTTATGCTTTAATGAATTAAATGAAAATTGAAGATTTTCAAAACGGACAAATTATCTTAATTGATAAACCTTTACAATGGACCTCCTTTCAAGTTGTAAATAAATTGAGATGGGCAATTAAAAAAAAATTTAAAATTAAAAAGATTAAAGTTGGTCACGCCGGAACTTTAGATCCGTTAGCAACGGGTTTATTGGTAATTTGTACCGGAAAATTCACTAAAAAAATAGATCAGCTTCAAGCAGAAATCAAAGAATATACAGGAACTATTACGCTTGGTGCCACAACTCCTTCTTTTGATTTGGAAACAGAAATAAATAAAACATTCCCAACAGTTCATATTACTAAAGAAATGATAGAGACTAACACCAAAACTTTTATTGGTGAAATAGAGCAATATCCGCCTTTATACTCTGCAATAAAAAAAGATGGTGTTAGATTATATGAATTAGCAAGAAAAGGAGAAACAACAGATATCAAACCGAGAAAAATTACTATTTACAACTTTGAAATTACTCAAATTGATCTACCTAAAGTTGATTTTAAAGTGGTTTGTAGTAAAGGTACTTATATTCGTTCTTTGGCACATGACTTTGGTAAAGCGCTAAATTCAGGAGGTCATTTATCTAAATTACGAAGAACAAAAAGTGGAAATTTTGATGTTAAAAATGCTATTTTACCTGAGGATTTTATTGAAAAGTTAACCGAGGTGTACTAAAATTTAATTTGTATTTTAAAACAAATGTGAAACCCAACTCTCATCCGCAGGCACTTCCCAACAGCAATCATATTCAGATTTTGTATTTATAAAATTATTAAAAATCAATGTTTTTTTAGAAACACTTTTATTTTTAATCAGTTTTTTGAAATCAGGAATTTCTTTTACTTGTACATACGCTCCTTGCTTGAAAAATACTTTTACCTTGTCTATCAAAGAAATTTTAAATTCATTTTCAAAAGTATTTAATAATAAAATCAAAGATTCATTCTGATCAATACTTAAGGGTGTTTCCTCAGAAATAAAAATAATAATGAAACGCTGGTATTTGATCTCAAAAAAGGAATTTACCGCGATAAGATTCTGTAAAAATTGTTTAACTTTTTGATTTATTGCAGTAAATTCTTCAGGATACATCTTTCTACTCGAAGGAAATACATAGAATTTTGAGGTTTCATTCAATAAATTATAATCAACTAACATATTGTAAAATTATTTAAACAAAAAACCTTATTAAATAGTAAAATGCAAACCTTGTAACATTTCTTTTACAAGTTCATCTAAATCAACTTGGTGCTCCCAATTCCAATCTTTTCTAGCTTGACCATCATCAATACTTTGAGGCCAACTTTCAGCAATATCTTGTCGGTTATCAGGTTTGTAAGTTATAGTAAATTCAGGAATATGCTTTTTAATAGCCTCAGCAATTTCTTTTGGTGAAAAACTAATTGCTGCTATATTATATGAAGTATATTTTTTAAATTTTTCATGCTGCATAACTTTTATTGTTGCTTCAATTGCATCATCCATATACATCATTGGTAAGACAGTATCTTCATTTAAGAAACTTGAATATGATTTATTTGCTTTTGCTCCGTAAAATATTTCAACAGCATAATCTGTAGTACCTCCTCCCGGATTTGTTTTGTAACTAATAATTCCCGGATAACGTACACTTCTAACATCAACACCGTATTTTTCATGATAATAGGCACACCAACTTTCTCCGGCTAATTTACTTATGCCATAAACAGTTGAAGGATTCATCACAGATAGTTGTGGCGTATTTTGTTTAGGTGATGATGGGCCAAAAACAGCAATTGAACTTGGCCAAAAAACTTTTTCAAAAACTTTTTCTCTTGCCAGATCAAGCACATTTAAAAGAGAATTCATATTAAGTTCCCATGCATTTTTTGGTTTTTTTTCGGCTATAGCCGATAACATAGCTGCCATTAAATACACTTGTTTAATTTTGTGTTTTTGGGCAACTTTTAAAATATCCTCTTTGTGTGTAACATCTAATATTTCAAAAGGGCCTGATTCCATTACTTCATAATTACCATTTCTAATATCAGAAGCAATTACATTTTGATTACCATAGATTTGGCGCAATTTTAAAGTGAGTTCAGTTCCAATCTGACCACTAGCACCTATAATGAGAATTCTATTTTTCATTTTTTTTATATTTATATACAAATATAATGAATTTAACAAGTACCAATAACTTTTCTAAACATTACAAAATATAGCCGAATTTTTCTTTATTTTTGACTTTCAAATTATTATTGAACTCATGTTAAATAAAATATTTTTATTACTATTTTTTATATCCTTTTTTTATTCTTGTAACAATAAAAAGACTTTAAAAGAAGAAACTATAATTACGCAAGATAAAAAGCTCGATACACTACAAAAATTTGTATTAAAGATCAATGAAAAATTAACTCCTAAAGGAAAGATCTTGGTAGAAGATTGGGGAGAATATCAAAGATTTAATACATTTTTAGAAGAAAACCAAATCTATACTCCAGAAGAATCTTTGCTTAATGCAAATGAATTGGCAAAACTGGCACAAGAATTAAAAGATTCAATACGTATTGAAAAATTACAAACTCCAGCAGTAAAGATAAGGTTAAACGTAATTCATAATGAAGCGATGCGTTTAGAAGATATGTCGGATATTTCTATCATAACCGAGGAAGAAGTGAAAAAAGAATACAGTAAGATATACGAAGCTTTTTCTGCATTAAACTCAAAAATAAACAATAATCTGAATCAAGAGAAGTTAAATAAAGAGTTTAAAGACTTTATAAATGAGGTTTCTACTAACGATTCTTCTAATAAAAATACTGTTATTGAAGAAAAACTATCTAGAAAAAAGAAATTAAACATCCCAAAATGAAAATAAATAAAACAATATTGATCTTTATATTTTTTGTTTTAATATCAACAATTTCTTTTTCACAAGAAAGTGAAATTAATGCAACTTTAAACCAGTGGCATAAAGATGTTGCTAATTCAAATTATGGTGCTTATTTTAATAAAATGTCCGAAAATAGCGTTTTTATTGGTACTGATGCTGGGGAAATTTGGGATAAGCAACAATTTAAAGATTTCGCTAAACCTTATTTTGATAAAAAAGAAACCTGGAATTTCACACCTCTGAGTAGAAATATTTATTTTTCTTCCAATCAAAATATTGCATGGTTTGATGAACTTTTAGAAACATGGATGGGTATTTGTCGTGGATCTGGGGTTTTGATAAGAGAGCATAATAAATGGGTAATTGCACATTATGTACTATCTGTAACTATCCCCAATGATGATATGAAAAAAGTAATTTCAGATAAAAAAATAAATGATTCTATCGTATTAAAAAAGCTCAAAATTAAATAGTTAAATTTTTTATATATTTGAAAATATAAAAATTGCTATTAATCCCCTTATGAAAAAAAAATATATAGTCATATTTTTAATAGTTTTTCTGTCATTAAACATTAAAGCACAGTTTAATGAAAATGCACCTTGGATTCAAAACCAACAATTATCAAAAACTTTATCAAAAAATACACTTCAAGATCTTAGTAAGAGTTTTAATGATTATTTCAAAAATAGAGATTGGGAAGCTAAAGGTAGTGGATTCAAGCCATTCAAACGTTGGGAGAATCATTGGAAATACTATACTTTAAAAGACGGGAGTATCGCACCCCCTGCTATGCTATGGAAATCCTGGGAACAAAAAAAGGAGATCGCTAATAAATCGAATAATGTTAGTAATTGGCAATCTTTAGGGCCTTATACTACAAATGTAAAAACAGGCCAAGGTAGAATCAATACATTTATTGTTGATCCAAATAATCCCAATACTTTTTATGTAGGTGCACCTTCAGGTGGTATTTGGAAATCAACAGATGCAGGTATAAACTGGGTACCTCTTTCTGATCATATCCCACAAATTGGAGTATCAGGAATTGCAATCGACCCTAACAATTCAAATATAATCTATATTGTAACCGGTGATGATGATGCTCGAGATACCTATAGTGTTGGTGTGATGAAATCTACTGATGGAGGAAATACATGGAATAAAACCGGATTAACTTTTAATACTGTTAATGCATCTGCCAATGAAATATTTATTCACCCAAATGATTCAAACATTCTTTGGGTTGCAACAAATGAGGGCTTTTATAAATCAATAGATGCCGGAGCTAACTGGCAAAGAAAATTAAGTGGAAATATCAGAGATATTAAATTAAAACCTGGAAATCCAAATATTGTATATGCTGTAACTTCTTCAACCTTTTGGAAATCTATCAATGCTGGTGATACTTTTGTTCAAATTTCAAGTAATTTACCTGATCCAACTATTGATCATCCTTCTAGGTTTACCATTGGCGTTAGTCCGGCAAATCCTGAAATCGTATATGTTTTAAGTGCTCAATCTGATAATTCATTCCAAGGTTTATATAAATCAAGTGATGGTGGAGAAACCTTTACAAAAACTTTAGAAACTGACGACATTTTTGTTAGCAAACAAGCATGGTACGATATGGCTTTAACAGTTTCTCCAAATGATGAAAATTTAGTTTTTGTTGGAGTTTTAGATATTTGGAAATCATCTGATGGAGGTGATAATTTTACACAAATCAATCATTGGTGGAATCCTACTGAACCTTCTTATACACATGCAGATATCCATTTTTTAAGGTATTTCAACAATAAATTATATGCCGGTACAGATGGAGGAATTTATCAATCTGAAAATAACGGGAGTTCTTTTAAAGATCTAACTGAAACTCTAAATATTAGTCAGTATTATAAAATTTCAACAGCAAAACATTCTATAACAAACATAGTTGGTGGTTTGCAAGATAATGGTGGATTTGCCTTCAGTAATAATATATGGCACAGATATCATGGTGGTGATGGCATGGACTGTGCTATTGATCCAAACAATCAAGAAATTTATTATGGTTTTATGCAATTTGGCAGCAATTTAAATGTAACCTATAATGGTGGTAAAACTGAAGGTATAACCATAGCTGAAGCTCCTGATGATGAGGTTAGTGGTACAAGTGATAGAGGTGGTAATTGGGTAACACCGCTAATCTCAAATAAAGATGGTATTTTATATGCCGGATATGAAAAACTATACAAGCTAAATAATAATACTTGGGAAGCTGTTTCTGATAATATCTTTGGTGGTGATCTGGATAATATTGAAATATCATCAACCAATAATGATCTTATTTATGTATCAAGAGATCAATTTTTATATAAAAGTACTGATGGAGGTGTAACTTTTACAAAATTAACTTTTAGTTTCCCTAATATAATAAGTTCCATTGAAATTAATAATAACAATAATGACCTAGTATATGTTACTATTGGGAGTTTTTTTAATAATGGTATTTATAAGTCAACTGATAGTGGTGAGAATTTTGAAAGTATTTCATACAATTTACCAAGCGAACCAAAATTGGTTATCAAACACCAAAATCAAAGTTTAGATAACGATTTATTTGTGGGAACAGGTTTAGGTGTTTACCATATAAATGATAAAATGAACGAATGGGAAGTATTTTCAACCAATTTACCCAATGTACCTATAAAAGATTTAGAAATTAATGTAGAAGAAAAAACAATAACTGTTGGCACTTATGGTAGAGGTGTTTGGCAATCACCAATTGAAGTCACTTTAGCCAATAACGATATTAGTTTAATTGAAATTATTAGTAATAATAGCGTTCAATGTGAAGGTGTTACACCAAAAATTATTGTTAAAAATAACGGGTTGAACATTATCAATACTGTAACAATTAATTATAGTATAGACAATGAAAATTTCAATCATCAATTTGTTGGAGATATTCCTTCGGGTGATCATAAAGAAATTATATTACCCACAAATAATTCTGTAACTTTCGGAACTCATAACTTAAGTATTAATACTACTATTGATAATGATACTTTCGCAGAAAATAATAGTTCTTCTGTATCATTTACTGTTAATAATTCATCGATCGGGCAATACATTAATACTTTTGATATTAATGAAGATGATTGGTTGGTTCAAACTATTGGAAATAGTACCGATTTGTGGCAAAAAGGCAAACCAACCACTACCAAGTTTAACAGTATTGTAGAAACAGGTTATGTAACTAATTTATCTTCAAACTATACTGATGAAACAGTAAGTTATCTAATCTCACCTTGTTATAATTTAACTCAAATAGAAAATCCAGTTTTAAAATTTGATATGGTTTTTGATATTGAAAAAGACTGGGATGTTTTATATATGGAATATACTATTGACAATGGAAAGTCATGGGAAATTTTAGGTAATGCGAATGATCCAAATTGGTATAATAGTAGTTTTATTGACCCCCAAAGACCAATAACTGTTGGGAAACAATGGACAGGTACTGACACTACTTTAAAAGAATATAGTTATGATTTGGTAGCGCTTCAAAATGAATCAAATATAATCTTTAGATTTGTTTTTGCTACAGATCAGGCTGCTAATCAGGAAGGAGCTGTAATTGATAATTTTACTATTGATGGCACAATAATTTTAGCTGTGGAAAATTATGATCAAAATGCTTTTAATATTTATCCAAATCCTTCAAATGGAACCTTTAATATACAACGCAATGGGAATGAAGAAATGCAAATTTCGATTTATGATATTACAGGTAAAATTATCTACAAAAAGAATGAAATAATAGATAATTCATACGAATTAAAATTAAATCGAGTTGAAAAAGGAATCTATTTTTTAAAGATCAATGTAGGTAATACTCAAGTTGCTAAAAGATTGATCATAAAATAATTTTCTTAAAAATAATTTATTCTTTTTGTAGATAATTTAATACCTTTATGTCCTTTATATTATTACTCTAATTTAATTTTCTAAAATATCAATTATCTATCATAAAATTATATAATTAACCAAACTTAAAATTTTTATAAATGAAAAAAAATATTGTAATATTTGAAGCTGAAGGTGGTTCAGACAAAGGTTTAAACGGTCACAGAAAAGATACAATACCAATTCTCAATGCCATAAAAGAAAGAGGATGGGATTGTGAAGTTGTTTTCTTTAGAGATGAATGGAAAGACACTATCTTTGAGTATTCAAAAGATAAATTTGATGCTTATATTAGTAGAATAAATCCCGGTAATTTAGCCAATGGTGAAAAGATCTATTTTGATACCTTAAGAAAACTATCAGAAAATGGCTTAAAAGGTATGGCACATCCTGATGTGATGATAAATTTTGGTGCCAAAGACGCATTGGTAAAATTAGCCACTACTGATCTTGTAACTGAAGATACTTACGCTTATTATGATATTGAAACATTCAAAAAAACTTTTCCTAAAAGTCTTTCTTTTGGTGAACGGGTATTAAAACAAAATAGAGGTTCTACTGGTGAAGGAATTTGGAGAGTACAAATTGCTGATGACATTGACTATAAACTCGGTGATGAAATACCATTAGATACCAAATTAAAATGCACCGAAGCTGTAGATAATCATGTAGAATACCAAAGTCTGGATGATTTTATGACATTTTGTGAAAAATATATCATAGGAGAAGATGGAATGTTGGTTGATATGAGATTTATGCCAAGAATAAAAGAAGGTGAAATTAGAATCCTTATGGTTGGTGATACTCCAATTTTTGTTGTTCATAAAAAACCTGCTGACAGTGAAGATGCATTCTCTGCAACACTATTTTCAGGAGCAAAATATACTTATGATAAACCTGAAAAATGGAAAGATTTGATAGAAATGTTTAATGATTCATTACCTACAATTTCAGATAAATTGGGGGGGTATAATGTTCCATTGATTTGGACTGCTGATTTTATGTTAGATTGGGATGAGAACAAAAATGATAAATATGTTTTGGGTGAAATCAATTGCTCATGTGTAGGATTTACCAGTCATCTTGACCAAGGAATTCAAGAAAAAGTAGCTGATGAAATAATTAAAAGAGTAAAGAACGATAAATCTTAGGTAGAACTCAGGTTTAAAATTACTGATATTAATTCCGCTTAAAGAATAACAATCTTTAAGTGGTTTTTTTATTCCTTTATGAAGAAGAATATTTTAGATTAAAAAAATCCGAAATATATTAATATTCCGGATTTTTCCACTAACTAAAAAACTAAAATTAAACTAATCAACATTGTCATGTAAAAAAGAATTATTTGATCGTATTTGAATATCATTATTATCATCTAAACCAAGCGAAGTTCTAGATTTATTATCCTGTGATTCAGTAGATGGAGTAGTCGTATCAATATCGAGTCCCAAACGTTTATAGGCGGGTTGATTTTCCATTTCATCTATATTTTGATGAACCTTATTTATAAATTTATAATTAAAATCTTTCATCCTATTTCTTCTGTCTTCAGCCCTTTTCTTTAATTCGGAAATTGTTAGATTTAATGGTGATACCTCACTATCATCAACAATATTTTCAGAAATATTTTCTTCAATTTTACTGGTGGTTTTATTAACTTTTAATTCAATTTTTAAATCATTATCATCTTTACGATGTTCTTTCATTTCATTTAAAACCTTTAACTCCTGTGCAAATTCATCTTCCATTTCTAAAGAATGCCTTACTTTGTCATCTTTTAGTGTTTTCGGCTTAATTTCTTCTAGTCCAATTATTTCAATTTCGTTAATTTGAATATCTTTAGTAATGGTTTCTTTAACTGATTCTTCTTTTTGAATAGGCAGATCAAAAGTAAATTTAAACTGATTTTTACTAATTTCTTCAATCTTACTTTCTGACTCAAGTTTATTTTCTTCTTCAGATGAAGATATAATAAATTCGTCATCATTTGATTGTATTACTTCATCAGTTTCTTGTTCTACTTTTTCATAAACCACATTTAAATTATTTACCTCAGGAGTATTATCAGGTATTTCATCATGTAAAGTATGACGCTTTTTTACCTCAGGAGTTTCAATTTTTTTTATTATCTTTTCTTCTTTCTCTTCTACCAAATTATGTACGATTTTTTTAGAATCAGTATTTGTGATCTCATTTTGTTGTTCGATATTAAAACCAGTTGCAATTACAGTAACTGAAATCGATTCCCCTAAATTTTCATCTTCACCTACACCCATAATAATATCAACATTGGTTTTGGCTTCAGATTGGATATAATCATTAATTTCTCCAATTTCATCAATGGTTACCTCTGAAGTTCCTGAAACTATTAATAAAAGAACTCTTTTTGCTCCCGTAATTTTATTATCGTTTAATAATGGTGAATCCAATGCTTTTGTGATGGCACTTTGTGCTCGGTTTGTTCCTGTAGCTGTTCCAGATCCCATTATTGCTGTGCCACTACTAGAAAGTACAGTTTTAGCATCTTTTAAATCAATATTTTGAGTATAATGATGTGTAATTACCTGAGCTATTCCTGTTGCCGCTGTTGCTAAAACTTCATCAGCCTTTGAAAACCCTGCTTTAAATCCTAAATTACCATAAACTTCACGTAATTTATTATTATTAATCACAACCAATGAATCAACATGTTTTCGTAATTTTTCTATACCAAGTTGTGCTTGTTCATTACGCATTTTACCCTCAAAACTAAATGGTGTTGTAACTATTCCAACTGTAAGAATTTCCATCTCCTTTGCAATTTTTGCAATAATAGGTGCTGCTCCTGTACCAGTACCACCACCCATTCCAACAGTAATAAACAACATTTTTGATCGATTGTCTAACATGTCTCTTATCTCATCAATACTCTCTAAGGCAGCCTCTTTTCCAACAGTTGGATTGGCTCCAGCCCCTAACCCTTCTGTAAGTGTTGCTCCTAATTGAATTTTGGTAGGAACAGGGCTATTGTGTAAGGCTTGCGCATCAGTATTGCAAACAACAAAATCAACACCCTTGATTCCCTTTGAAAACATGTGGTTAATTGCATTACTACCTCCACCTCCAACACCAATTACTTTAATTACATTGGATTGATTTTTAGGTAGATCAAATGAAATGTTGTCTAAATCTATATTACTCATAATTTTTCATTAAAGGGTTTTAATACTTATTTTTTTATTCTGCGTTTTCTAAAAAATCTCTAAACTTTTCGATCCATTTTTCAAAAACTGTTTTTTTATCACTTTCTTTAGAATATGTTTTATCTTCATCTAATTGTACAGGTGCTTCAACATCCTCAGTTTTATTCTTTTTATTGTATTCATTTAGTCCATTCATCAATAAACCAACAGCTGTTGCATAGATCGGACTAGATAATTCTACATCACTGCTACTCGATAAATGCTCATTGGGATAACCAATACGTGTATCCATACCGGTAATATATTCAACCAATTGTTTGATATGATTGAGTTGGGCACCTCCTCCAGTTAAAACAATTCCTGCAATTAATTTTTTCTTATTTTCTTCATGGCCGTAATTCTTTATTTCTAAGAATATTTGTTCTACGATCTCAACAATACGGGCATGAATAATTTTTGAAAGGTTTTTTAATGTTATTTCTTTTGGATCTCTACCTCTCAAACCCGGAATTGAAACTATCTCATTGTCTTTATTTTCACCTGGCCATGCTGAACCAAATTTAGTCTTTAACAATTCGGCTTGTTTCTCTATGATTGAACATCCTTCTTTAATATCATCTGTAATAACATTTCCTCCAAAAGGAATAACTGCAGTATGCCTAATAATACCGTCTTTAAAAATTGCCAAATCAGTAGTACCACCTCCAATATCTATCAAAGCAACTCCTGCTTCTTTTTCTTCCTGACTTAAAACTGCATTTGCTGAAGCTAAGGGTTCAAGTGTTATACTTGACAATTCTAATCCGGCACTTTTTATACACCTTCCAATATTTCTAATTGATGAAACTTGCCCTACAACTACATGAAAATTGGCTTCTAACCTTCCACCGTACATTCCGATGGGTGTTTTTATTTCGGCTTGACCATCAACTTTATAATCCTGTGGTAAAACATGAATAATCTCCTCGCCGGGAAGCATTACCAATTTATAAACCTGATTGATCAATCTTTCAATGTCATTTTCGTCAATAACTCTATCAGGATAGGACCTTGTAATATAATCACTATGATGCAAACTTCGAATATGTTGTCCAGCAATCCCTACATCTACTTTTTCAATCTTTTTCCCAGATATAGTTTCAGCTTGGTCAACAGCTTGTTGAATAGATTGAATTGTTTGTGTTATATTATTTACAACCCCTCTATGTACACCTAAACTTTTTGCTCTTCCCAAACCAAGCACTTCAATCTTATTATAGGTATCATTTTTACCTACCATTGCAACAATTTTTGTTGTACCAATATCTAACCCAACTGCTATGTTATCATTTTCCATATTTTATTTTTTTGTGCAAACAACCTGATTTTTGAACTTTAAATTGATCGTATCAAATTTTTGCAAAGTACTATCTGTCAAAGCTTTTTGATAAAATGCTTTTAACTTATTTCGTTTTGTATTAAAATTTTGTACAGTTCCAAAAATAATGATCTGATCTCCAACTCTTGTTCTTAAATTAAATTGATTTATCCCTTCTTTTTCAATTTGATCTACTCCAATAATTTGCTTTATTAAAAAATTGTCTTTTTTAATATTATTAGCTAAACTGATTATTTCAATATTATTATTTTCATTTATTTTTCCTGTCACAATAGGCACTCTTGCCGAATAGTTATTAGATAAAGGCATTTTTTTACCAAATTCATCAAAATAATAGGATTCAGATCCATTAACCACCCTTAAAATTGGTGTTCTTTGTGTAATAATTGCGCCTAATTTATTATCGATTGTAGCATAAATTTCAGCATTTTGAATCATTACATTAGATTTGACAAATTTTTCTAAATTATTCAAATGTAAACTATCTATCCTTTGATTTTTATCGTTGTCAAAATTTTGTATTAACAATTTATTAACTGTTTCATAAGTAATAAAAAGGTTCTTTCCATTGTTAAATTCTATTTCAATCTTATCTATTTTTTTTTGATAATTTCTTTTGGCTGCAAAACCATATAAAAAGGCAACCAAAAATAAAAGTGCAATAAACCTGATATGTACAATATATTTTTTCAACTTATATTTTAATTATTTTCAATAACTTAAATTAAAACTATGGCAAATTATAAATTCAATCCCCTCATTGACTTTTATTTGCCATAGTTATCAAAGTATTTAGCACATTATATTCATTATTTTTTTAATAAAGCTTCAACAGCATCAGCGATTTCAACTGTTGCATTTGGTAAAGCCATTTTTTTTATATTATTACTCAACTCATTTTGTTTCTTATCATCATTAAAAAGCAAATCAAACTCTTTTGAAAATTCATTTAAATCACTCTCTTTGATCATTACTGCTGCATTATTCTTTACAATTGCCAAAGCATTTTTAGTTTGATGATCTTCTGCAACATTAGGTGATGGTATAAATATTACAGGTTTACCAACCAAACACAATTCTGAAATTGTACCTGCCCCTGCTCTACTTATTAAAATATCTGCCGCTGCATACAGTAAATCCATATTTTGAATAAAAGCATGTACTTGAACTCCTTTAATTTGATTGTACTTAATATATTCTTCAAAATATAGTTTCCCTGTTTGCCAAATGATTTGTAGGTTATTTTTAAGTAATTCCTGTAAATTCTTTTCAATTGTTTGATTGATAGCTCTTGCGCCTAAACTTCCACCTAAAATCACCAATGTTTTCTTATTATTGTCTAATTTAAAATGCTTTAATGCCTCATTTCTTTTTTTTGAAACATCAATAATGTCTTGCCTTACAGGGTTACCGGTCATGATAATTTTATCTTTTGGAAAATATTTATCCAAACCATCATAAGCCACACAAATCTTTTGTACATTTTTAGCCAATAATTTGTTTGTGATACCAGGATAAGAATTCTGTTCTTGAATTAAAGCAGGTATGTTTTTTTTGTTTGCAATAAACAAAGTTGGTCCTGAAGCAAAACCTCCGGTTCCAATTACTACATTTGGTTTGAATTCATTAATAATATTTTTTGCTTTAAATAAACTATCAATCAATTTAAATGGAAATGCTAAATTCCTTACAGATAAACTTCTTTGAAACCCTGATATATTCAAACCCTTGATTTTATAACCTTCTTTCGGAACTTTTTCCATTTCCATCCTATCATTTGCACCTACAAATAAAAAGTTAGCATTAGGAATCCTACTTTTTAATTCATTAGCAATCGCAATTGCCGGATAAATATGTCCGCCTGTTCCTCCTCCACTCAACAATATGTTAACCAACTGTTTCATGTAAAATATCTAAAGGGTTTTCTAATTCAATTTTATTGTTACTTATATAATCTTTTTCGGTATTTGCCACACTTATGCTCAAAACTACCCCAATTGCAAAACAAGTCATCCAAATTGAAGTTCCTCCCGTACTTATTAAAGGTAAAGGTTGTCCGGTTACCGGAAACAAACCAACAGCAACAGCAATATTTATAAATGCTTGAAAAATAATAGGTATTCCAACACCTAAAGCCAGAAGAGTACCAAAAATGGTTTCTGTTTTTGTAGTTATAATAACTATTCTAAAGAGCAATCCTACATATAATAATATGATTAAAATAGCCCCGATCAAGCCAAATTCTTCTACTATTATTGCATAAATAAAATCAGAAGAAGATTGTGGTAAGAAGTTTTTTTGCACACTCTTACCTGGACCTTTTCCTTTGATCTCACCTGAAGCTATGGCAACTTTGGCTTTTTCTGCTTGGTAGTTATTTTCACTTTCTCCTGATGAGAAATTTTCAATTCTACTGCTCCAGGTTTGAATTCGTGTATTTTTAATTGCATCAGGAAAAGCTTTTGCAGTAAGTAAAAAAATAGCAAAAACTAAAACAGCCATTCCTAAAATGTACATTATAAATTTAAACGGATAGCCTCCAAGGAAGACCAAAAGCAATACCATTACAAAAGCAATAGCTGTAGTAGAAAAATTTGCAGGTAGAATTAACATCAGTACAATTCCAACCGGCATCCACATATACAAAATACTTTCTTTAAAATTGATCTTTTTTTCTCTATTACGTGCTAAGTATCTTGCTACAAACATCATAACAACTACAACTGCTAAAGTTGACGTTTGAAACCCCATTCCTACAAAAGGTATTTCAATCCATCTACTGGCATTTACACCATTTATTACAGTTCCTTGTGCTAAAGTAAAAATGAGCAATAACACTACAACCGGCATCAATAATACAGACAAACCACTAAAATATTTATAAGGAATTTTATGTGTTGCGTAGATAATTACAAAACCCAATAATAAAAGAATTGCATGTTTTATTAAATAACCAAATGTTGTTCCTTTTCCGGTTAAATAAACTAGGTTTGTACTTGAACTATAAACAGGTAAGAATGAAAATATAGCCAAAACAGCAATGATTGCCCAAATGGTTTTATCTCCTTTAATATTTGTTAATAATTGTTTCATTTATATCACATAAACATTTTTATAAATTATAAGTATCTAACAGCTTTCTTGAATTTTTTACCTCTATCTTCAAAATTTTCAAAAAGATCAGTACTTTCACATGCCGGTGATAATAATACAGCATCTCCTTTTTCAGCTAATTTATAAGCAATTTTAACTGCTTCATTTAAGCTGGATGTTTCAATCATAAAATCCACAACATCTACAAAAGTTTTAATAATGTTATGATTATTCTCACCCAAGCAAATAATGGCTTTTACCTTTTCTCTAACCAAGGGTAATAAAGTTTCATAATCATTCCCATTATCTACGCCTCCAACAATCCAAACTATTGGAATCTCCATACTATCAAGTGCGAAATAAGTTGCATTTACATTTTCTGCTTTTGAATCATTTATATATTGAACACCATTGATCTTAAATACTTCTTCTAATCTATGTTCTTCTTTATCACAAACCGCCAAACATTCTCTAATTGTTTCTTTCCGTACATTCAACAGTTCAGAAATCATATTAGATGCCATAGCATTTTTTGTATTGAAATTTTGTTGTAAAGCAAAAGTTGAAATACTCATTTATTGAAATTTTATTTATTATTATCTTACTTTTAATGTTAATATGGATAGTACGGCTAATAAAATTCCAACGATCCAAAATCTTGTTACTATTTTACTTTCGTGATATCCTTTTAATTGAAAATGATGATGTAAGGGCGACATTAAAAAAATACGTTTTCCTGCACCGTATTTTTTTCTTGTATATTTAAAATAACTCACTTGTAATACTACCGATAAGTTTTCTGCTAAAAATATACCTGCTAAAATCGGAATCAATAATTCTTTTCTAACAGCAATAGCTAACACAGCAATAATACCACCTATAGTTAAACTACCTGTATCTCCCATAAAAACTTGTGCCGGATAAGTGTTATACCATAAAAACCCAACTAATCCTCCTACAAAAGCACTTATAAATATGGTCATTTCACCAGAGTTTGGTATATACATTACATTCAAATAATCTGCAAAAATTATATTACCCGAAACCCAGGAAAAAACAGCTAATGCCAATACAATTATTGCTGAAGTTCCTGCTGCCAATCCATCAATACCATCTGTTAAATTTGCTCCATTTGAAACAGCGGTAATGATAAAGATCACTATGAAAATAAATATTATCCAAACATATTTTTTGGCATTATCACCCATCCACCAAAGTAAACTGGTATAGTCAAACTCATTATTCTTAACAAAAGGAATGGTAGTTTTTGTTGATTTTATTTCTTGAGTAAAATGATTTGATGGTACTGCTAGTTGTTCGGTAATATTAACAATTTCTTCTGCAGGAAGTTTTTCTTTAACGGTAACATCCGGATTGAAATAAAGTGTAATTCCAATAAATGCTCCAAGTGCAATCTGACCTACAATTTTAAATCTACCTTTAAGACCTTCTTTATCCTTTTTAAACACTTTAATATAATCATCAATAAAACCAATTGCACCCATCCAGATGGTTGTAACAATAAGTAAAATGATATATACATTCTCTAGTTTTGCAAATAAAAATACCGGAATTAATGTGGCAAGAATAATTATAACTCCTCCCATAGTAGGAGTTCCTGCCTTTTCTTTTTGACCTTCTAAACCTAAATCTCTAACTGATTCTCCTACTTGTAAGCGACGTAATTTATCAATTATTCTCTTCCCAAAAATGGTTGAGATCAATAAAGAAAATGCAAATGCCATTGCAGAACGAAACGAGATATATTGAAATAATCCGGCTCCCGCAATGTGATAATATTTTTCTAAATATTCAAATAAATAGTATAGCATTTTTTCCTCTTGATTACTTATTTAATTGGTTAAAAAACTCATTTACAATTTTAAAATCATCAAAATCAGATCTTACATTTCCAATAATTTGATAGGTTTCATGACCTTTTCCGGCTATCAAAATGATATCTCCTTTATTGGCTATTTTACAAGCGGTTTTTATTGCTTGCTTTCTATCAGTAATTGATATTGTTTTTTTATAGTTTTCTGGAGATACACCTGCTTCAATTTCTCTAATAATCGTTTCCGGATCCTCACTTCTTGGATTATCCGAAGTAAAAACTACCTGATTACTTAAAGTAGCAGCAATATTCCCCATTTTTGGCCTTTTATTTTTATCGCGATCACCTCCACATCCTACAACAGTAATTACCTGTTCATTATGAGTACGGATAGAATTGATAGTTTCTAATACATTTCTTAAAGCATCTGGCGTATGGGCATAATCAACAATTGCTGTAATATCACTTTTTGAAGTTGAATATTGAAATCTCCCATCAACCGTTTTTAGCATACTAATAATTCTCAAGATCTCAATTTTTTCCATTCCCAATTGATCCGCTGTAGCGTAAATAGCCAATAAATTATAAGCGTTAAAAGCGCCAATTAGCTTTGTATAAACTTCCTGATCATTAATATTTAACAATAAACCATCAAACTGATTCTCAATAATTTTTCCTTTGTAATCAGCAACAGTTTTTAAAGCATAAGTATATTTTCTTGCTTTTGCATTTTGTACCATTACCTCACCATTTTTATCATCAATATTTGTTAAAGCAAAAGCAGATTTTGGCAATTGATCAAAAAAGCTTTTTTTAACATCTCTATATGCTGCAAAAGAATTGTGATAATCTAAATGATCATGTGTTAAATTTGTAAAAACACCGCCTTCAAATACTAATCCCGAAGTTCGCTTTTGATCAATTCCATGAGAGCTAACTTCCATAAAACAATGACTTACACCCTGATTCACCATTTCGAATAAATATTGATTAATTGTCAATGAATCTGGCGTTGTATGTGTTGCCGGAAATTCTTTTTCATCAACCATTATCTTTATTGTAGATAACAATCCGCTTTTATAACCAGCATTTTTAAAAAGTGTATATAATAAGGTTGCTATGGTTGTTTTTCCGTTTGTACCGGTTATACCAATTAATTTTAATTTTTCAGAAGGATTATCATAAAAATTTGAAGCTATTATGGCTAAAGCTTCATTGCTATCATTTACTTGAATATAGGTGACATTATTTTGTAATATTTTCGGTAAAACTTCACAGATTATTGCCACAGCACCAGTATCAATAGTCTTATCAATAAAATCATGCCCATTAAATAGTAATCCTTTTTGAGCTACAAATAATGTTCTCTGCTTTACTTTTCTTGAATCAAAAGCTATTTTATCAATAATAATATCCGTTGAACCATTCACAGCTTCAACAGCAACTTTAAACAATATGTCTTTTAAATTTTTCAATTCTAAATTTAAGATAGATTCAATATAATATTTGTTCCTTTTTCGGTTTTAGCTCCAGCTTTTATTGATTGAGATTTTACTGTACCAATACCTTGTACAATTACTTTAAAACCTAAATTCTCAAGTAAAGGAATAGCATCCATACCCGACATATCTTTTACATTTGGTACAGTTTTATAATTAGTGTTAACCTTTTTATAATATTTTTCATAATTATTATCAATCGAAGCCATTTCATTATTTAAAATAATCTCATCCTGTACAGGAGTTTCAGAATAAATTTTTTGAGCAACTTTTTGAAACACAGGAGCTGCAACAACATTACCGTAATAGCCAATCTTTTTATCGGGTTTATGAATAACAACTATACATGAATACTCGGGTTTATCAGCAGGGAAGTATCCTACAAAAGATGATATATATTTTGTACCACTTTCTTTCCAATAATCAGTTTGACAAGTTCCTGTTTTGCCAGCCATAGAAAAATTCTCATTATATATATTTTCTGCTGTTCCTCTTTTTACAACATTTTGCATCATTACTTTAACCTTTTCAATAGTTTCTTGCGAACATATTTTTGGATTAATTATTTCTTTTTCAAATATTGTAATTGAATTACTTTGAGTACGAATCTCTTTAATGAACTGTGGTTTAACCATCTCTCCATTATTGGCTATAGCATTGTAAAAAGTTAATGTTTGTAATGGTGTAAATGAAACCCCATAACCATACGCCATCCATGGTAGTGACAATCCGTTCCAATTTTTTATATCATCAGGGTTTGGAATTATAGGTTGTCCTTCTCCTTTTATTGATAATCCTAATTTATTACCAACATTCATTCTATTAAGTCCATCAGTAAATTTTTTTGGATTGTCTTTGTAGTGATCATTTATAATTTTTACCATCCCTACATTTGAAGACAGTTCAAAAACTCTGGCTGCTGAGATTTTACCATAACCACCTCTATGAGAATCTCTTACTTTTCTTTTATAAAAGGTTATTTCACCCTTTTCAGTATCAACAATTTGTGATGTATCAATTACTTTATCTTCTAAAGCAACCACCATTCCCATAAGTTTAAAAGTAGAGCCAGGTTCATGAGATTCCCATACTGCATAATTTCTTCGTTCACTATAAGTACCATTTTTGGTTTTTCCCAAATTTGAAATGGCTTTTATCTCACCTGTTTGAGTTTCCATTACCACAACAGTTCCATGTTCGGCATCAAATTTTTTTAATTGCTCTAACAACGCATAATGTGCAATATCTTGGATTTTTAAATCAATGGTTGTAATAACATCTCTGCCATCAACAGGTTCAATTTCATTATTATCACTAATAGGTTTCCATTGGCCTTTAGCAATTTTTTGTTTTAATCTTTGCCCATTCTTACCTCTCAAGAACTCATAAAAATATCCTTCAATCCCTACTTTACCTCTATAGTCATCAAATCCAACAGCTCTTTCTGCCATTTTACCAATGGGGTGTTCCCGAACCGTACGCTGTTCAATGATCAAACCTCCTTTATAAGTACCCAATTTGAAAATTGGAAACTTTTTTAATTCCTGATATTCATTATAACTAAGGTTTCTGGTAATAAATAAATAACGGTTTTTATTTACTCGGGCTTTTCTAATATAATTCTCATAAAAACCTGCACTTTTACCTAACATTTTAGATAATGATTTGCTTAATTCTCTTATACCCTTTTCAAAATTTTCATCAGAAACAGAAATAGGATCCATCCGTACATCAAATTTTGATATAGATGTTGCCAATAAACTTCCATCAGCAGTATAAACATTACCTCTATTTGCAGTAATTTCAAAAGTTTTTACAGTGCTTTGTTCAGCCAAACTTCTATAATCATCACCTTGTATAAATTGAATTTCAATTAGCTTATAAACTATGGCTATAGCAAACAAAACAATTAATCCCGAAAGGATATATGTTTTATTTAATATTTGTTTTTTTTGTACGGCCATATTAATTTTTAACTTTTACTTTGATCTTTAGAGGAGGATTTATATAGGTGTAAAAACCATTATTTTCTAATTCTTTAATAATACTCGACTCCATCTTTAATTTCATTAAGTCAGATCGAGTTGAGACAAATTGCGATCTTAATTCACGTTTTTGTCTATTTAGATTTGCAATTTTTTGAACTTTCTTATCAATATTATGAGAACTAGCAATCATCAACAAAGCCAAACTTGTTAGGAAAATGATAAAACCCCAATTTTTTTGAGCATCTTTTTCAACAAGAAATTTTCCTTTTAAAATACCATACAGTGTTTGTTTGGTTCTTGACATTTGTTTTTTACAATTAACTTTATCTTAATTCCTTATAGCTATGCGTAATTTTGCACTTCTGGCGCGATTATTTTCTTTAATTTCTTTTTCAGATGGTACTATTAATTTTCTTTCTTTTTTAAATGGAACATTTACATTTCCATAAAAATCTTTCTCTGCTTCTCCTTCAAATTTTCCGTTTTGGATAAATCTCTTAACTAACCTGTCTTCTAATGAATGATATGAGATCACACTTAATCTTCCACCTTTTTCCAATAAATCAGGAGTTTGTAATAAAAATTCTTTTAACACTTCAATTTCTTGATTTACTTCAATTCGTATTGCCTGAAAGATTTGTGCTAATATTTTGTGTTCTTTGTTTTTAGGTAAGAACTTTTGCAAAACCTTTTTCAAAGCAAAACTTGTTTTTATTTCATTTTCTAATCGGGCATTCACTATAGTTTTTGCTAAAACCCTAGCGTTTCTCAATTCGCCATATTGAAATAAAACATTACTTAATTTTTCTTCTTCATATTTATTGATAATATCATAAGCTGATATACTACTGCTTTTGTCCATTCGCATATCTAAATCGGCATCAAATCTTGTAGAAAACCCTCGTTGAGCTTCATCAAACTGATGAGATGAAACACCTAAATCTGCTAGAATTCCATTTACTTTCTCGATTCCATGTAATCGTAAAAAACGTTTGATGTATCTGAAATTTGCTGGAATCAAAGTAAATCTTTCATCATCAATCGTATTTTTCAACGCATCAGAATCTTGATCAAATGCAAACAATTTTCCTTTTGAACCTAATCTTTTTAAAATTTCTTTGGAATGACCACCACCACCAAAAGTTACATCAACATAAACACCATCATTATTAATAGCTAATCCATCAACACTTTCAAAGAGCAAAACAGGATTATGATACAACATCGCCATCTTCATTTACATTACCCATAACTTCTTCGGCTAATTCAGCAAAATCAATAGCGGCTTCATCAATTGATTTTTCGTATTTATCTTTATCCCAGATCTCAATTATATTAACCGATGACGATAAAACAACCTCTTTATTAATCCCGGCAAACTGATGCAAATCTTTTGGAATTAATAATCTGCCTGACACATCCAAATCAATTACTTTTACACCCGCAGTAAACCTTCTAATAAAATCGTTATTCTTCTTTACAAACCTGTTTAATTTATTTACTTTCGTCATGAGCTGATTCCATTCTCCCATAGGATACAATTCTAAACAAGGCTGGAATACAGAACGTTTTAAAACAAAACCATCTTGCAAAACACTAGACAACTGCTTTTTAACCGTAGAAGGCAACATTAACCGGCCTTTTACATCAGCTTTACACTCATATGTTCCTATTAGATTTACCACTTAATCACACTATATATTAAATATTATGACAAATATAAAGAAAATTACCACTTTTTACCATTTTTTACCACTTTGTTAATAACTTTCTTTTCCATAAAATATTGTATTGATTCACAGTTATTTATAATAAATGAAGAAAATATTTAAAAAATGTTCAATAAATGAGAAGAAAATTAGTACTTTGAACCAAATTAATTAAATTTGCAGATTGCTTATAATTAAAATGTAATTAATGAAATATACCCTAAAAAAAGAAGGAGAATTTTCTTACTTAGAATCAGGTGGAGGAACACCAATCATTATTTTACACGGTTTAATGGGTAATTTAAGTAATTTTGATAGTGTATTTGATCATTTCTCAAATATAGGATATCAGATTATCATGCCAGAATTGCCTGTATACACATTACCTTTATTAAAAACAAACGTTAAAAGTTTATCACTTTTTTTAAAGAAATTTGTTCATTTTAAAAAGTTAGATAAATATATTTTGATGGGGAATTCATTAGGTGGGCATGTAGCTTTATATCACACAAAAATGAACCCAGAAAAAGTTTCAGGAATCGTTCTTACCGGTAGTTCGGGATTATATGAAAAATCAATGGGTAAAAGTTATCCTAAAAGAGGTGATTATGAATATATAAAAAAAGGAGTTCAAGATGTTTTTTATGATCCAAAAATCGCCACAAAAGAAGTTGTTGATGATGTTTACGAAAGTGTAAATAATAGAAATAAAGTAGTTAGAACTCTTGCACTTGCCAAAAGTGCCATTAGACATAATATGGCAAAAGACTTGCCAAATATGACAATGCCTGCTTGTTTGATTTGGGGAAAAAATGATACTGTTACACCTTCGGATGTTGCTGATGAATTTCATAAACTCTTACCCAATTCAGAATTAAATTGGATTGATAAATGTGGTCATGCACCCATGATGGAGCACCCAGAACAGTTCAATGAAATTTTAGAAAAATGGTTGACAAAGAATATTAATCCTAAATAATAAAATAGTACCCTATTATTTTTTTATATATCAATTACATTGATTTATATATACAAGATTATAGCAAATCATAAAAAATGTTACTCAATAATAAATATGATCTCGGTTTTTTCCCTACACCTATTCATTCTTTATCAAATTTATCACTAAAATATCCTAAATATAATCTTTTTATAAAAAGAGATGACCTTACCGGTTTAGCAAGTGGTGGAAATAAAACAAGAAAACTTGAATATTTAATTCAGGATGCCATAAATAATAATTGTGAAATTATTTTAACTGCTGGTGCACAGCAATCCAATCATTGTCGCCAAACAGCTGCAGCATGTTCAATTGCTGGTTTGGAATGTCACTTACTTTTAGGTGGGACCAAGCCAGATAAATTTGATGGTAATCTATTACTTTCATATTTATTAGGTGCAAATATTCATTTTACCGGAGAGAACAGAAAAGGAGAAGATATAGAATCTCTTAAAACAGCATTAGAAAAAAAAGGTAAAAAAAGTTATACAATTCCTTATGGTGGTTCAAATATTAAAGGAGCTTTAGGATTTGTAAACGCTATAAAAGAACTAAAAGATCAATTAATTGAACAAAAACTTGATATTGATTATATTTTTTTCGCTTCAAGTTCGGGAGGCACACAAGCTGGCATGATCTTAGGAAGTGATCTTTTTGATCTTGATATAGAATTTTGCCCAATTAATATCGATAAAGAAAATAATTCTGAAATAAGTTTAGAAGAAAATATTTTGAACATTATTAATGATGGAAAAATAATACTGAATATCAAAAAAGATTTTCAGCTAGAAGATATCACATTAATAAGAGATTATGACAAAGACGGATATGGTGTTGTTACAGATAAAGAAATAAAGGCGATAAAAGAATTGGCAACAACTGAAGGAGTTTTTTTAGATCCAGTTTATACCGGTAGAGCCTTTTACGGTATGTTAGATTATTTAAAAAAAAAGAAACTAAAACCCAATTCTAATATTCTTTTTTGGCATACAGGAGGACTGCCTTCAATTTTTCATTCTGCTGATAAGTTAATTTAAACTCAACTTATTTTACTCCAAAGAATTTTAATATTTTTAATCCTATGAAGATAAAATCAGCTAAATTCATAATCAGTAACACTGATGTAACTAAATGCCCTATTGACAAATTGCCCGAATACGCTTTTATTGGTCGTTCAAATGTTGGGAAATCATCTTTGATCAATATGCTTACCAGTAACAAGAATTTAGCTAAAACTTCTGGAACACCAGGTAAAACTCAATTAATAAATCACTTTATCATTAATAACAATTGGTTTTTAGTTGATTTACCGGGATATGGTTATGCTAAAGTTTCAAAAAATTTACGCCAAAAATTTCAAAGTTTTATTCAAAATTACTTTTTAAAACGAGAACAGTTGGTTTGTACTTTTGTACTTGTTGATTCTCGTCATGAACCTCAAAAAATTGATTTAGAATTTATGGAGTTTTTGGGTGAGAATGGAATTCCATTTTGCATTATTTTTACAAAAACCGATAAACTGAGAAAAAATATTATCAAAAAAAATATTGATTCCTACCAAAAGACAATGCTCAAAACATGGGAGGAAATGCCACAATATTTTATCACTTCAGTTACTGATAAAAAAGGTAAAGATGAGGTTCTAGCATTTATTGACAATGTAAATAAGAATTTAATTTAAGTATTTATTATTAATAAAATCAATTCTTTTTCCCCATTCCTCTTCCCATTCCTCTATTACCTCCACTATGTATCTCTTTTTCATGGGCATCAAACCAATCCGGTGTTTCAAGCTTATTATCAAATATGTAAGCCGCAATTTTTTTAATATCTTCCTCTTTGAAGTTTTGTTTTGGCATAACATTAAACTGCATAACTGCACCACGCATTAATGCATTTTCTTTTGTAGGATTTAATGTCCACTTTGTAACAGCATTTATAAAATCTTCTTTGTTTTTAAATTGCATCGAATATCTTCTTTTAACAGCTTCTAAAGGTGGCGCAATTATATTATCATGAGATGGTGCATCAATACTATGGCAAATATAACATTGGGTCTTTAACATATTATATGCGATAGAATCTTTTTTATATTCAATATTTGAAGTATCATTTAGAGTATGCTTTTGTTCTTTATTTTCATTTTTACACGAAAAGAAAAAAAAGATAATTGACAAAAGATATATTATTTTCATTTCAATTAATTTAGTTTAATTATTACATTTTTCATTTGTTGATTCAATTATTGAATTATATTCATCTAATGAGATAAATTGAGGGTTATAAACAAGTCCTAAGTTAGTCAAATTATTTGTAAAAGCCCTCATATGGTTCCTGGAACCACAATTCAATAACTGATACATTTCTATCACATCTTGATGAAGTGTATTTGATATAAAAATATTAAGATCATTAATGTCAAGATCTTCAACAGTAGCTCCCACCTTAAGTGCATCTTCTAAAGATATTTTTGAAAGGTCTACCAAATCATCATAAAGTTGTTGTAATTCATTGTTAGAAAATTTTCCTCTTTCATCAAAAGAAAGATCCTGAATATCGTATTTTTCAATAATTACAGAAACACTATTCATATGAGACTGTTCGCTATTTGCTATATTTTTAAAAATGTTTTGATTATATAAATCAAAAGAAAATAGATACACATCGCGTGCTAATTTTTCTTCTTCTTTTAAAAATTGTAAGTTTTCAATTTCTTCATTAGTAAGAGATACATTAATTTCATCTGTTTCATTATCATCTGAACAGCTCATTAATAAAGTAAATAACATTAAGTACATTAAATATTTCATAAATTAGATTTTTAATTTGATATTAAGACTCCTGTAAATTAGTATAGTTTAATTAAAAAAATATATATCTATGTTACTTTAGTAACATTTACAATATATTTTCAACTTCAAAGGAGTTATAAATTTGTATTTTTACAATCGTTATATAATTATATGCACAGTACAAAAGACAATTTAAAAGTCCTCTTTGAAGACAATCACTTAATCATTATAAACAAACGTGTTGGTGATATAGTTCAAGGTGATAAAACCGGAGATAAACCACTAAGCGAAGTTGTTAAAGAATATATTGCCTTTAAATACAATAAACCGGGTAATGTTTTTTTAGGGGTTGTTCACAGATTAGACAGACCAACAAGCGGTATTGTAATTTTTGCTAAAACCTCAAAAGCTTTAGAGCGTTTGAATAAAATGCTTCGTGAAAAAATTATTAAAAAAACATATTGGGCTGTTGTTCAAAATCATTTGAATAAAAAAGCAGATACTTTGATTCATTATTTAAAAAAGAATCCGAAAAACAATAAATCAACAGCTTTTAAAAAAGAAACTTCAGATGCTAAAAAAGCCACTTTACATTTTAATGTTTTAAAAGAATTGAACAATTATTCACTTTTAGAAATTGATCTGGAAACAGGAAGACATCATCAGATAAGGTGTCAGTTAGCAGTTATTGGTCATCCAATAAAAGGTGATCTAAAATATGGTTTTAAAAGAAGTAATAAAAATGGTGGCATACATTTACATGCACGTAAAATTGAATTTATTCACCCCGTTAGTAAAGAAAAATTAAGTATTATAGCACCATTACCTCAAGATACTATTTGGGATTTATTAAAATAAAAAAGACTATCTTTTCAGACAGTCTTTTTTTATTTATTGTAAAGGTTAAATTACATAGGGTTTTGTAATGAAGGCATGGGGCAATCACCTATTGCAGCATGGAATGACATGTATGAAACCTGAGAATCATCTTTTGTTAACCATGGTAATCCCATAAAAGTATAAGTAACCTCACCCGGATTTAACTTATGTTGAAAAAGCATGTGAGTATCATCCGTTTTAATTAATTGAGATTGTAGATCATAACCAGGTACTCTGTCTGCTCCAATATATAAATCCAGTTGAATATTATAACCTTTATACTTGTCATTTAAAATATACTTAACATCAACCATACGATTGTCTCCATCTCCATTGCCTTCATATACTTTCATAACAACCTTACCTACTTCAATAGCTAATTTATCAAGCATCATTCCTTCTTTATCCTGAGGCTCACACATACTAGGATTTGCAAGAAGTGATAAAGTATATTCTTTATCTTTCATTTCATCAAAATCGAAACTATTTGACCAGAATTTATAATCATTCCCTTCAAACATCATTGACAAACATGCTTCTTCTTCGGGATTTTGATAATCATTACCAAAACCACACCAACATTCACAACATTGAGTTGTATAATCTATAGAATACCACCAAGATTTGCCTGCACCTTCATCACATCCACCCCAGGCAGTTTCGTCACCACCATCAGCAATAACATCGGCATGAACTAAAACATAAAATTGATGAGGGGAACATTCGTCTTCGGGATCATATATATCACTTAACGGAATTTGATAAGTTGCAGTAGTCTCACCACTGGCAACAGTTACTTTATAAGGAAAATGTCCAGCATTAGGTCTTTTGTCAGGAAGTTCTGTTCCTACCCAAATTTTGATATTCTCTTCTCCATTTTGAAAACCTTCTTCTGAATTAACAGTAACATAAAGATTGGTATCGTCATTACCTACAATAATATTTCCGGCATCTATATGCTGACCGGCCCATAAACACACTTCTTCCTGATAACAATAACGAATATCTTCAGAATTTGATATTTTATTTAAAGTTTTTCCTTCTACAAAATCGGTAGCATTTGGATCTGAAGGATCCAATTGATTTTGTTCACACGAATAAAAGGATAGGGAAACAATTAAAATAGCACTAAATAATAGCGTAATCTTTTTCATAACAAGGGGATTTAAATTAATAAAGTGTAAATATACAAAAAAAATTAAATCATCATATCACTATATAACTTATTGAATATTAATAATCAATTAGGTTTTATGAGGCTATTTAAATTCATCACATAGATCAAGTGATTTAAATCAAAAACTGAAACAATTGTGGATTTTCATTTAAATATTCACCCATAAAACCCTTTTCTTTCATTCTTTTTACAAGTGGCGAAAAATCATTCTTATTTTTTAACTCAATTCCAACTATTGCAGAACCTTGAGTTCGGCTACTTTTCTTGGTATATTCAAAAAAAGTAATATCATCATTTTCTCCTAGCACATTAACAACAAACTCTTTTAAAGCACCTGCTCTTTGTGGAAAATTAACTATAAAATAATGCTTTAATCCTTCATATAAGAGAGCCCTTTCTTTAATTTCTTCCATACGGGAAATATCATTATTACCACCACTAACTATGCAAGCCACATTCTTACCTTTTATTTTATCATTATAAAAATCTAATGCAGCTATTGAAAGTGCTCCTGCAGGCTCTACAACTATAGCTTTTTCATTGTATAATTTTAATAATATAGAGCAGATCTTTCCTTCCGGAATAGTTATTACATCATCAATATATTTTTCACAAATATCAAAAGTGATGTCTCCCATTTTTTTTACAGCTGCTCCATCAACAAATTTATCAATACTTTTCAATTCAGTATTTATACCTTTTTTGAGTGATGTTTTTAAAGATGGTGCTCCTTCGGGTTCAATACCAATTATTTTTGTGTTCGGACTCAATTCTTTACATACACTAATTATACCCGATACCAAGCCACCACCACCAACAGGAACAAAAATATAATCAATGGGTTCCTTCGCATCCTCTAATAATTCCAATGCAATTGTACCTTGCCCGGCAATTATTTTTTTATCATTAAAAGGATGTACAAATTCATAATTATATGCTTCACTATACTCTTTTGCTAAAGTATAAGATGCGTCATAGGTATCTCCAAATAGCTTTACCTCAACATTATCTTTACCAAACATTTCAACCTGCTTTATTTTTTGCATAGGTGTTGTTGTGGGCATAAATATAATTGCAGAAATATTTAAAAAATGACAGGCTTGTGCTACACCTTGTGCATGATTTCCTGCACTTGCACAAACTACCGTTTTTACATTTTTAGTTTCTACTAGATCTTTTATTTTATGAAAAGCACCTCTAATCTTATAAGAACGTACCCTTTGTAGATCTTCTCTTTTAAAGTAAATATTAGCCTGATATCTTTCAGAAAAATGAGGCATTTTGATCAATGGTGTATGTTTTACCAGATCATTGATGTTTAGTTGTGCTTTCTTTATTTCTCTTAGTGTTATATAAGTTTCCATATTTATTAATATTCATAAAATAAAAAACCATCGGAATCAAAATTTTGAAACCGATGGGAGCAATAAATTATTATTATTTTATTATTTCTGTTTCAATACTTAATCCAGTTTTGTCATAGCAGTCATTGATTCTCTTAGCTCGTAACCAACTATCTCAACCGGATGAAAACGAATTTGCTCATTTACAGCAATTAATGTTTGATTATCAGCATTATTATCTTTCCCTTCACCATATTTTTTACCAATTACATCAGTATCAATATCTTTCATAAAATCTCCCAATAATGGTTTACAGGCATGATCAAATAAATAACATCCATATTCAGCTGTATCAGAAATCGTACGGTTCATTTCGTATAATTTTTTTCGTGCTATCGTATTTGCAATTAGTGGTGTTTCATGTAATGATTCATAATAAGCTGATTCATCAATAATACCTGATTCCGTCATCGTTTCAAAAGCCAATTCAACTCCGGCTCTAACAAAAGCAACTAATAAAACACCATTGTCAAAATATTCCTGTTCCGGAATTTCTCGATCTGTAGCTGTTGTTTTTTCAAAAGCAGTTTCAGCTGTTGCTGCTCTCCAAGTTAATAGATCTTTATCATCATTTTCCCAATCTTTCATCATGGTCTTAGAAAATTTTCCAGACATGATATCATCCATATGTTTTTGGAACAATGGTCGCATGATATCTTTTAATTCTTCCGAAAGATCATAAGCTTTAATTTTTGCAGGATTGGAAAGTCTGTCCATCATATTAGTAACTCCACCATGTTTTAAAGCTTCAGTTATGGTTTCCCAACCATACTGTATCAAATTGGCAGCATATTCAGGTTCAATACCTTTTTCAATCATTTTATCAAAACTCAAGATAGATCCGGTTTGTAACACACCACATAAAATGGTTTGTTCACCCATAAGATCTGACTTAACCTCAGCTACAAAAGAAGATTCTAAAACACCGGCTTTATCACCACCTGTTGCAACAGCATAAGCTTTTGCCTGTTCAAATCCTATACCTTTAGGGTCATTTTCAGGATGCACTGCTATTAAAGTTGGAACACCAAATCCTCTTTTATACTCTTCTCTAACTTCTGAACCTGGTGATTTTGGTGCCACCATGATTACTGTTAGGTCTTTTCTTACCTGCATACCTTCTTCAACAATATTAAAACCGTGTGAATAAGACAAAGTAGCATCTTCTTTCATCAAAGGCATTACTGCATTTATTACTGAGGTATGTTGTTTATCAGGCGTTAAATTAATCACCAAATCGGCTGTTGGTATCATTTCTTTATACGTACCAACATTAAAATCATTTTCAGTTGCATTTTTATAAGATTGCCTTTTCTCTTTAATTGCGCTTTCACGGAGTGCATAAGAAATATCTAAACCTGAATCTCTCATATTCAAACCTTGATTTAAACCTTGTGCCCCACTACCAACAATTACAATCTTTTTACCTTTTAATACAGATACTCCATCACTAAATTCTGAAGGATCCATAAACCTACATTTTCCAAGTTGTGCTAATTGATCTCTTAACGAAAGTGTATTAAAATAATTTGTCATTATGTTTTTTTAATATTTATTAAACCATTTTCCTTTTTAACATTTCTGAAATTTTCATTTCTTCTTTGGTCACCGATATTCTACCTGATCTTACAAATTGCATTATACCATAGGGTTTAAATTCATTGTACAGATTTTCAATTTCTTCTTTTCTTCCAGATTTTTCTAAAACAAAAAAATCTGGTGTAACAGTAACAATTTGGGCATTACTATGCTTGATTATATTTTGAATTTGTCTTTTTTCAAATAATAATTTCGATTTAATTTTAAACAAAGCCGATTGTAAATATATTGACTCTTCATTGGTATGATAGTAAGCTTTTATTACTTCAACCTGTTTTTCTATTTGCCCAATTACTTTCTTTACTTTTTCTTCAGTTAAATTGGCAACGATAATAAATCTTGAAACGTTTTCAATCTCGGTAGTTGAAACCGTTAAACTCTCAATATTGATATGCCTTTTTAAAAATATACTTGAAATCCGATTTAATAATCCTAGATTATTTTCTGTATAAATTGATATAGTATATGTTTCTTTTTTCATGTTCTATCTATTTTAATCTAATGTCTGATACAGTCGCTCCTGTAGGAATCATTGGAAATACATTTCCTTCTTTTTCAACAATTACTTCCAAAAAATAAGTATCATTTGAAGCAATCATTTCTGAAACTGCATTTGTTAAGTTTTCACGTTTAGTAATTCTTTTAGCTTTGATACCATAACCTTCAACAATTCTTATAAAATCAGGATTGGTCATCACAGTTGAAGCATAACGTTTGTCAAAAAATAATTCTTGCCATTGCCTTACCATTCCTAAAAATTCATTATTTAGAACTACGATCTTTACCGGTACTTTTGTTTGCAAAATAGTACCTAATTCCTGAATGGTCATTTGAAAACCTCCATCACCTATTATTGCAATAACTTCTCTCTTTGGCGCACCTAATTTTGCACCAATAGAGGCAGGTAAACTAAATCCCATTGTTCCTAAACCACCTGAAGTAACAACACTTTTAGAATGTTTAAAATCAGCATACCTACTGGCAAACATCTGATTTTGACCTACATCAGAAACAATAATTGCCTCTCCATTGGTTTCTCTATTTATAGCACTTAACACTTCACCCATAGTTAATTTTTCTTTGGTTGGATTAATTTCAGGATGAATGATCTCTTCGTATTCTACTTGGTGCAGATCTTTAAATTCTTGATGCCATTTATCATTTTTATTTGGATTGATCATTGGTATCAAGGCTGTTAAAGTTTCTTTGACCGTTCCTAAAACAGCAACATCTGTTTTTACATTTTTATCAATTTCGGCAGGATCAATATCAAAGTGAATCACTTTTGCTTGTTTGGCATAGGTTTCTAAATTTCCTGTAACACGATCATCAAAACGCATTCCAATAGCAATTAAAACATCGCATTCATTAGTCAAAACATTGGGTGCATAATGTCCGTGCATACCCACCATTCCCATATTAAAATCGTGCTCAGTTGGTAATGCTGATAAACCTAATAAAGTTGATGCAGCCGGTATATCAGCTTTTTCAACTAGATCTTTTAATTCTTCTTCTGCATTAGCCAATATAATACCTTGACCAAAAACTATAAATGGTTTTTTAGCTTTATTAATTAGTTCTGCAGCAGCTTTTACCTGAGATATTTCCATTTTTGGAACAGGGTGATAGCTTCTGATCTTTTCACATTTTTTATATTCAAAATCAAGTTCACCAAATTGTGCATCCTTAGTAATATCAATCAATACAGGACCCGGACGACCCGATTTTGCAATATAAAATGCTTTGGCTAAAACTTCAGGTATTTCAGATGCTTTAGTAATTTGATAATTCCATTTTGTTACTGGAGTAGAAATACTTACAATATCGGTTTCCTGAAAAGCATCGCTACCCAAAAGGTTAGAACCAACTTGCCCTGTAATACAAACAACCGGAGTTGAATCTATTTGTGCATCAGCTATACCCGTTATCAAATTTGTTGCTCCAGGGCCCGAAGTTGCAATCGCAACACCTACTTTACCCGATACTCTGGCATATCCCTGAGCTGCGTGAATTGCACCTTGTTCATGACGTGTTAATATATGATGTAAATCATCCTGATAATTGTAAAATTCATCATAAACCGGCATAATAGCACCTCCCGGATAACCAAAAAGAATATCTACACCTTCAGCAAGCAAACTCTCAACAACAGCTCTTGCTCCAATCATTTTTATTGATTTTTTTTCTTTCACTTTTTTTTGAGTTTTTGTGATTGTTTCCATGTTTAAAATTTGTTTCAGATTTTAATTTTAAATTTCATATAAATTTGAAATAATAAAATTATCCGTTATGCAACCTTTGGATGCTGAGGATACCATTTTTAATTTATATTCTTCAAAATTTACTTTTAATATCTCTAATTCTTTACTTTTTCAGAATTTCCAAAATTATAAAGCCATATACTACTATATTTTTATTATTGCGCTATTTTACAATATCCAATGCTTAAATTAATTATATAATCTACTGATTTTATGACTATTACGATCATTTATTTACAAAGTTTAAAATAAAAAAAAACTTCCCGCTCTAACAGGAAGTATTTCAAAATATAAAAAATATATACAACCTCTATTTTCTTATAAATAAGATAATAATGGAAATTAAATGAATAGTATATATTTTAAATTTGTTCATTGTATTTGAGTAATATAGTCTAACAAATATATTGATTTTATTATTTAATCATTTTTTTTTGGACAATAAGTTCTACAGGCTCATTGTATATTTTTGACTCTAACCATGAAATGATATCCAAATACATAAATGAACGCTTTTCATATGGGTGATTTTCATAAGGTTTCAATTCATTGTAGAGTTCTGTAAATGCTTTTTTTATTTGATGAGGGTAAATTGACCCCAAACCTTTTAAAAATGCTATGATTTTACGTTGAACAATGTGAAGATCATTCATCTTGATCAAAAATTTAAATGTAGATCTTATTAAAGAATCTAGATCCTCATCAAACCCTGCCTCATAATGAGCTATTAGATTTAATATCCGACTAAAACAAAGCAGGTCTTCCCGCATTTTTAATTCTTTGTTATTTATAATTTTTCCTAAATAATTGATAGAAGCTTCATAATCTTCGGCACCAAAAAACATACTGGCAATTTTATAATAAAATACCATGATATGATGTTCATCAAATCTCTTTTCATACAACTCTATTTCTTGTAAAACTTCAGGTATAAACTTTGTCCCCTTTGTAAATTGACCTTCTAAAAAGTATAAATTAATTCTATTTTGATAATAAATTAATGAAGCTTGTGATTTTGTATTTACATTGAGTAAAAGTTGATTTTCATCTATCTCTCTTTTGAATGAATTTAATATTTTCTTGAACTTAACTCTATGCTGAGTTAAAAATAAAGATTCTAACAAATAATTAATTCCTTTTAAATAAAAAACAGGATTGTTTTTCTTCATATGAGGATGATCATGAAAAAGATCGACCCACTTTTGTGAATATCGATAACATAAAACAAATTGTTGCGTTATAAAATTATACCACAAAAAGGCCTTATATAAAAAGAGTTTTTCTTTAAATCCTAGATCTTTTGAACTGTATTCAGGTAAATTAGATTCAAAATATTGTTTGATCTTTTGATGATCTTCATCACTTCTAACATATCCTTTTTTAAGCATCAAACTATACAATTGTAAAGATAAATTTGACAATTTACTCAATAAAACAGTTTTTTTGCTCAATACTTCTGATTGACTTGTTAAATCATCAGCACGAGTACTCAAACTTCGTGTAATATATTGTGACTCAATTACTTTTTCTAACTCTACAATTTCATACGCAAGATTATTTTCAAAATTTTGCAAAGCAAAACTTTTGGTTTTATCCAAAATCTTTAAACTTTGTTTATGCAATCCTTTATAATATAAAATAGTAGCAAAATCTAATTGTTCTCTAATTTGATTTTTAATATTATGATGGGCAGGATTTAAACGTAAACTTATTAATATTTGTTTGTACAAATGAGCTTTTGCATTTGACAATTGTTGTTTCTTAATATTGGTTTTTTTGAGGATAATACTTTCATCAAAATCATCTAATTTATCCAAAACAGAAAATAATGCCATAAAATTTTTTTCAGAATTACCCCCTAATCTGCCTGCAAAAAGCTTGAATTGTCTCTTTTCTGATTTCGATAATGACTTTATCAACAAAAAAAGTATATCTTTTTTTACCATAGACATCGTAATAAAATATATTTATATATCTGTTTTTTAGGCTGTTATATATATCAATAAATCATTGAATATAGTAAACAAAGTAAATAACAATATATTTAATAATACTATCATTTATATTTTTGATTATTCAAAAGTGATAAAAATTATTTAAAAATGAGCAAAGAAAAGGTTCAAATATTTGATACAACTCTTAGAGACGGCGAACAGGTACCTGGTTGTAAGTTAAATACTGAGCAAAAATTAGTCATAGCAAAACGTTTAGATCTTTTAGGCGTAGATGTCATTGAAGCAGGATTTCCTGCATCAAGTCCAGGAGATTTTAACTCAGTTGTTGAAATTTCAAAATTGGTAAAAAATGCAACTGTTTGTGCGCTTACCAGAGCTAATAAAAAAGATATTGAAGCAGCAGCTCAAGCCTTACAATATGCTGTTAAACCTAGAATTCATACAGGAATTGGCACTTCTGATTCTCATATTAAACATAAATTCAATTCAACACGTGAACAGATCATTGAACGAGCAAAAGACGCAGTAGCTTATGCTAAATCTTATGTTGACGATGTAGAATTTTATGCAGAAGATGCAGGTAGAACTGATAATGAATTTTTAGCCAGAGTATGTGAAGAAGTGATCAAAGTTGGAGCTACAGTTTTAAATATACCTGATACAACCGGTTATTGCTTACCTGAAGAATACGGTGCTAAGATCAAATATTTAAAAGAAAATGTGAAAGGTATTGATAATGTAATTTTATCTTGCCATTGTCATAATGATCTGGGATTGGCAACTGCAAATTCAATCGCAGGAGTTCAAAATGGAGCTCGTCAAATTGAATGTACCATCAATGGTATTGGTGAACGTGCCGGAAATACTGCTTTAGAAGAAGTTGTGATGATATTAAAACAACATCCATATTTAAATCTAGATACCAATATCAATACTCAATTATTACATAGTACAAGTCAGTTGGTGCAACAAAGTATGGGTATAACTGTACAACCTAACAAAGCTGTTGTTGGTGAAAATGCATTTGCGCATAGTTCGGGTATTCATCAAGATGGTGTTATCAAAAACCGACAAACTTATGAAATTATGGATCCTTTAGATATTGGTTTAACAGAATCTTTAATCGTTCTTACTGCGCGAAGCGGAAGAGCTGCTTTAGCTTACAGAGCTAAAAATTTAGGTTATGAATTGACCAAAGATCAATTGGATATCGTTTATCCTGAATTTTTAAATTTTGCAGATATCAAAAAAGAGGTTCAAGATAAAGACATTCATCAAATCATTGAAAATTGTAAAATTTTTATTTCGAGTAGAGTTTCAGCTTAATTGTAATCAATTATTTGAAACGAATAAATTCAATATAATCAACGACCATTAAACAACTATTATATTTGTTCATTAAAAGGAGTAATCTATTTTATTCCTTTTTTTGTTTTTTGTAGCTTTATAAAAAAATAAATAATGAATTTAATTGATACAATTAATAACCGTAGATCAATAAGAAAATTTAATCCAAGCAAACCACTAGATAATTCTATCGTTAAACGTTGTATTGAGCAGGCAACTTTGGCTCCTAATAGTAGTAATATGCAATTATGGGAATTCTATCATGTTACCTCACCTGATAAATTAAAAAAAATATCTAATTATTGTTTTGATCAAAGTGCAGCTGAAACAGCACAACAAATGGTTGTTTTTGTAACAAGAAAGGATCTTTGGAAAAAACGAGCAAAAGATAATTTAACTCATATCAATAAAGTTGCCAAAGGAAAAGACCCTAAAGACTACAACAGAAGAGAAAAATTTGCTGAAACCTATTACAAAAAACTTATCCCTATCACTTATTTTGATTTTCTTGGAATTTTTGGCTGGTTAAAATATATTGTTTACTGGATAATAGGATTATTTAGACCCATTTACCGACAGGGAAGAAAAAGCGATATGCGAATTGTTGCACACAAAAGTATCGCTCTAGCCGCTCAAACTTTTATGCTGAGCATGACTGATGCCGGGTATGATACATGTCCAATGGAAGGTATTGATACCTTACGAATTAAAAAACTTTTGAAATTGCCATATGGTGCCGAAATAAATATGGTTGTTTCATGTGGAATTAGAGTACCAGAAGGTATATTTGGAGATAGATTTAGAATTCCTTTTGATGAAGCTTATAAAGCTATTTAAATTCTTAAATCAAACATTCATTAAATATTAATAATAAAAAATCAAATCTATTCAAGTAAATTTGGAATATTTTTTCGACAAAATATATCAATACAATTAATAATGATCTTATGTCAATTAAAAATATCATAAAAAGTATTCAAGACAACAAAAAAAGTTATCATTTAGATTTTAGCTTAAAAGAAAAAACAGAGGCGTTCACTAATGATCTTTTTTATATTTTATTTGACGCAAATATTTCTTTGACCAGAAATATTGATGCATTAGCAAAATCATTTGATGAAATTACCTCTATCTCTTGTTCATATAAAGGTTTTGACAGCAAAACTGTTTGGAAAAAATTTTTAATCAGCTTACCCAATATTCTAAAACAACTAAACCAAGATGTAGAATGCCTGTACCAACATGATCCCGCCTCTAAAAGTAAAGAAGAAGTTATTTTAGCTTATCCGGGATTTTTTGCTATTGCTGTTTACCGATTAAGTCATGAGTTTTACAAACAAAATATGCCTTTAATACCGAGAATGATGAGTGAATACGCGCATCGGATAACCGGAATTGACATACACCCGGGTGCAAAAATCGGTTCACCATTTTTTATTGACCACGGTACAGGTGTTGTAATTGGTGAAACGACCATTATTAAGGATCATGTTAAATTATACCAAGGTGTTACTTTGGGTGCTTTACAGGTAAACAAAGAAATGAAAGATAAAAAACGCCACCCAACAGTTGAAAATAATGTTACAATTTATGCTGGTGCAACTATACTTGGTGGAGATACAAACATTGGTGAAAATTGTACAGTTGGCGGAAATGTTTGGTTAACAGAATCGGTTCCTGCCAACTCAATTATTTATCACCGATCAGAGACAAAACTAAAAACTAAAAAGTAAAAAATATCATACATTTGCCTCTTAGATTTTTTGATATATATATAATAAAAAATACTTTAGAATTTACAATAAATATAAAACTAGAATGAGAAGTGATGAAATTAAAAAGGGCTTTGACAAAGCTCCTCACCGAAGTTTACTTAGAGCAACAGGATTAAAAACTGAAGATTTTAACAAACCATTTATAGGTGTAGCAAATAGTTTTATTGAAATTATTCCGGGTCACTTTTTCCTGAATAAGTACGCTGAAATTATTAAGGAAGAAATCCGTGCAAACGGATGCATACCTTTTGAATTCAATACAATTGGTGTTGATGATGGTATTGCAATGGGGCATGACGGAATGTTGTACAGTTTACCTTCTCGCGAACTTATCGCAAACAGTATAGAAACAGTAATGAATGCTCACAAACTTGATGCGATGATCGCTATTCCAAACTGTGACAAAATTACTCCAGGTATGGTAATGGGTGCATTAAGAGTAAATGTACCAACTGTTTTCGTTACTGGCGGACCGATGAAAAAAGGTGTACTTGATGATGGCACTCCTGTTGATTTAGCATCGGTTTTCGAAGGAATTGGAAAATATGAAAATGGAGAAATTACTCCTGCTCAACTTGAAGAATTAGAATGTAAAGCTTGCCCAAGTGGTGGTAGTTGTAGTGGTATGTTTACCGCCAACTCAATGAATACTTTGATAGAGGCTATGGGTATTGCATTAAAAGGAAATGGTACTATTTTGGCGCTAACAAAAGAGCGCGAACAACTACTTAGACAAGCGGCACGTAGAGTTTGTGAAATTGCTAAAGATGAACAATTATCAGAGAGTTTCAAAATAAAGAATATACTTAATGAACAAGCAATAAACAACGCTTTTGTTGTTGATATGGCAATGGGAGGAAGCTCAAATACTGTACTTCATATGCTTGCGATAGCTATTGAAGCAGGTGTTGATTTCAATATTAAAAGAATAAATGAAATCAGTAAAAACGTAAGTCATATTGCTAAAATTTCACCTTCACTATCACATGTCCATATGGAAGATATTAACCGTGCTGGTGGCGTAAGTGCAGTAATGAAAGAAATCAATAAACGTGGCGGAGTTTTAAACACAAACAACCTAACAATTGAAGGGCAAACTATTGGTGAAAGAATTGCTAATGCAGATATTAAAGATGAAAGCATAATACACCCTTTGGCAAATGCTTATTCTAAAGTTGGAGGGTTGGCAATTTTGTTTGGAAACCTTGCCGAAGAAGGTTGTGTTATTAAAACTGCTGGAATTATTGGTGAAAGAAGCTTTAAGGGAAAAGCTGTTTGTTTCAATTCTCAACCAGATGCTATAGCAGGGATAAAAGCTGGAAAAGTTAAAAAAGGAGATGTAGTTGTTATCCGCTACGAAGGTCCTAAAGGAGGTCCGGGAATGCAGGAAATGCTTTCACCAACGAGTTTGATCATGGGAATGGGACTTGGTGCTGATGTTGCTTTAATAACTGACGGACGCTTCTCGGGAGCAACACGTGGTTTATCAATAGGACACATTTCACCTGAAGCTGCCGAAGGTGGTGTGATTGGGCTTTTGAAAGATGGAGATGAAATTTTTATTGATGTTGACCAATATAAAATCGAAATAGATTTAAGTGAAGAAGAAATTGCAAAACGCCGTACAAAATGGACAATCCCTAAAAAAGAAATTCCTGGTAAATGGTTAAAAATGTATTCAATTTTAGCAAGTAATGCTAGTGTTGGTGCAATTTTGAAAACAGAGCTATAAAATGTTTGTTAGAAGGAAAACACACATAAAATAAGCAAATTATGAAAACCAATAACATACTAGATCTAATTGGAAATACACCTTTGGTTGAAGCCAAAAATTTGATTCATAATAAAAATATCACACTTTTATTAAAATTAGAAGGTAACAATCCCGGAGGAAGTGTAAAAGACCGTCCTGCTTATAATATGATAAAATCTGCTTTAAAAAGAGGTGACATCAAACCTGGAGATAAACTTATTGAAGCAACAAGCGGTAATACCGGAATTGCACTGGCAATGATATCAAGTATTTTAGATTTGGATATTGAATTGGTTATGCCAGAAAATTCAACTGCAGAACGGGTACAAACCATGCGCGCTTATGGTGCAAAAGTAACTTTAAGTCCAACTGAAATAGGAATAGAAGGTGCTCGGGATTATGCCGAAAATAAAGTAAAGAATGAAGGTTATTTTATGTTCAACCAATTTTCAAATAATGATAATTGGAAAGCACATTATAAAACTACCGGGCCTGAAATTTGGAGAGATACCAAGGGTAAGATTACTCATTTTGTATCAGCAATGGGTACAACAGGAACCATAATGGGAACCTCTACATATCTAAAAGAACAAAACCAGAATATTCAAATTGTTGGTGCACAACCTACCGATAATTCTAAGATTCCAGGAATAAGAAAATGGCCTGAAGAATACTTACCAAAAATTTTTGACAGAAATAAAGTTGATCAAGTTATTGAAGTTAGTGAAAAAGAAGCCAGGATAATGACTAAAAGACTTGCAAAGGAGGAAGGAATTTTTGCCGGTATGAGTAGCGGTGGTGCTGTTGCTATAGCTGAAAAAATGGCTGAGACAATTGAAAAAGGAGTTATAGTTGCTATTATCTGTGATAGAGGTGATAGATATTTATCTTCTGATCTTTTTGAGTAAAAAGCTAGTACACAAAATTCTGCATAAAAAATACTGAGTTACACAAAGGTTTTCTCTAAAAATTTATAATAATTTTGAATTGATAATATCCATTAATTCTTTTTTCCGACTCTTACTTATAGGCAATTGATATTGACCCAAACTAATGATATTGTTTTGAATAAAATTGATCTTTTCAATATTGATAATATAAGATCTATGTATTTGAATAAATTTTTCGTCAGGTAATAATTCAATAATTTTTGATAAAGATAAAAGAGCTACTACTTTCTTATCATCTAAATAAAAACGAATATAATCTCCCATACTCTCAACGTAAATGATCTCATTTATCATTATCCTTTGGATTTTATATCCTGATTTTACAAAAAAGTAGTTATCCATATTTTAACTTATAGATTATATTAGACACTTCAAACGATAATTAGTTTAATTCATCAAATACATTTTTTCAAGTAAATTTAGTAATTTACTTTTACATTTTAATAATAAGTATATTGATTATGAAATTAAAGAAAAACATAGCAATTAGTGAAAGTGGTTTTATATTCAATCCTGAAATTGGAACTTCATTCACAACAAATTCACTTGGTGTTGCCATATTAAAACAACTAAAAGAAAAAACTTCTCTAGAAAAAATAAAAGATTCTATCATTAAAAACTATGATATAGATCAAGTAACTTGTGAGAAAGATCTTGATGATTTTTTAAGAATTGTCAATCAATACAATCTTTTGGAAGAGCAATCATGAATAATAAAAAAGACATAACTGTTGCTGTAACAGGTCTTAATGCCATAGATAGTCCCGGACCCGGTATTGCTGTTATCAGGGGACTAAAAGAAAGCAATTTTTTTAACATCAGAATTGTTGGCTTGGCCTATGAAATTTTAGAGCCTGGCATTTATATGGATGAATTGGTTGACAAGGTTTATCAAATCCCTGTTCCTTCAAGTGGCTTTGACCTAATGTTAGAGCGATTAAAATACATTCAGGAAAAAGAAAATATCGATGTTTTGATTCCGAATTTTGATGCAGAGCTAATGACTTTCATTAAACTAAAACCAATTCTGAATAAAATGGGAATTAAAATGTTAATTCCCACAAAAGAACAATTTGAGGAAAGATTAAAAGGTGATTTGAATGACTTTGGTGTAAAACATCATATTAAAGTTCCTACAAGTGAAACAGTGTTTACTATAAATGAACTAGAAGATAGTTTGGAAGATTTTGATTTTCCTGTAGTCATCAAGGGTAAATTTTATGATGCTTATGTAGCAACGAATATTGAACAAGCAAAATCATACTTTTATAAAATTTCGGCCAAATGGGGCACACCTATTATCATACAGCAATTTATTAATGGAAATGAATTTAATATAACTGCTTTAGGTGATGGAAAAGGAAATATGTTAGGTGCTGTACCTATGCGAAAAACATTTTTAACAGACAAAGGAAAAGCATGGGCCGGAATTTCAATTGATGATCCGAAATTAATAAAAATGGCGAATGATGTAGTCTCCAAAACCAAATGGTCAGGAGGTATGGAAATAGAATTGATGAAAGAAGAAAAAACAAATGACTTATATCTAATAGAAATTAATCCAAGATTTCCGGCATGGATCTATCTGGCAAATGGTTGTGGTCAAAATCATCCCGAAATGCTGGTAAAATTTTTAATGGGTGAAAAAGTTGATCCAATAAAAGAGTACGCTATAGGTAAAATGTTTATACGCTATTCCTATGACTTAATATGTGATTTAGATAAATATGAAAAAATGTCAATTCACGGTGAAGTTTAAATTAAAACGTTTAAAAAATGAGTAAGTTAAAATACGAAAGTCCAATAATAAAACAAATCAATACAGGTATAACCAGTAAATTTGGCGAATTAAATTCATTAAAACCCGTTACACATATTGCAAATATTTCTGTAAAAAGTTTGATCGAACAATATGGTTCACCACTGTTTGTAATCAATGAACAAACTATAAGAAATACATATCAAGATGCCTACCATGCATTTTCAACAAGATATCCAAATGTGCAATTTGCATGGTCATATAAAACCAATTATATTGAAGCTGTTTGTAAAGTTTTCCATCAGGAAGGTTCCTGGGCTGAAGTTGTTTCAGGATTTGAATATCTAAAGGCTTTGGATAATGGTGTGCCAGGTGATAAAATTATTTTTAACGGACCAGATAAATCTGATGAAGATCTAAAAATGGCTGTTGAAAATAATTCTCCTATTCACATTGATCATTTTGATGAATTGTACAGTTTGATATCCATAACTGAACAATTGAATAAAAGAGCTAAAGTTGCTATTAGAGTAAATATGGATACCGGTATCAAACCTCTTTGGGATAGATTTGGTTTTAATTATGAAAATGGTCAGGCCTGGGAAGCTGTAAATAAGATCATTTATTCAAAAAATTTAGATCTAATAGGGTTTCATACTCATATTGGAACATATATTTTAGAACCAAATGCTTATCGTGTTGCTGCCACAAAACTTGCTGATCTGGCAATAAATGTTAAAAATAAATTTAAACACGATATCCAATACATCGATATGGGTGGCGGTTTTGCCTCAAAAAACACATTAAAAGGTTCTTATTTAAGTGGAACCGATCTGGCACCTTCTTTTAGTGATTATGCCGATAATATTACACAGGCTATATTAAATGCCGGTTTTAGTACTGAAGATTTACCATTGTTAATTTTAGAAACAGGTAGAGCTTTAATTGATGACGCCGGAACTTTATTAGGAACGGTTTTAGCTAATAAAAGATCATCAGATGGCAGAAGATCAATAGTGATGGATTTTGGAGTAAATACCTTATTCACATCTTTTTGGTACAATCATATTATTTCCCCAGCCCAAGAATGTAGTTTATATACTGAAGATACAGTAATGTATGGCCCTTTATGTATGAATATTGATGTAATTAGAGAAAGCATCAACTTACCACCATTAAATAAAGGAGATCATGTTGTTGTACATAGAGTTGGTGCTTATAATATGTCACAATGGATGCAATTTATTACACTAAGACCAAAGGTTGTAATGATCGATACAAAAGGAAAAACACATATTATTAGAGAAAGTGAAAGTAAGGAATATGTTTCAGAACTTGAAATAACACCTGATTATTTAAAAAATATAGATCTATAACCTATTAAAAAATATTGATGGTATTTAAAAATGAAATCTGGAAATTTTTAAGAGATAGCTCCTTAAACAGTTATTCACAAATATTTTTTTCGAAAAATAAGGTATTTGCTATATTCATTTTATTAGCAACTTTTTTAATACCGGGAATTGGTATTTGGGGTTTATTAGGCGTAATTTTTACCAATTTTTTAGCTATTAAGCTTGGCTTTCACAAACAAACTATTTTAGACGGACTATTCGGAATCAATTCATTATTGGTAATATTGGGTTTATCTGTATTCTTTAAAGTAAATCTACCTTTTATTTTTGTTTTTTTTGCTATCAATATATTTACTTTAATACTTTCGGTTGGAATTGCAAATCTTTTGGCAAGATTTAACCTGCCTTTTTTAGCCTTTCCTTTTATTATTGCCATTTGGATTACTTTTTATGTAATGAATAGCTATACCAATTTAGAAGTTGATGAAGGAACTACTTTCTTTTTAAATGAATTATATAAAATTGGAGGTTTCTCGCTTTTAGAATTTTATGATAAATTTGAAAATTTACCCATTCCTGGTATTATTATAGGCTATTTTAAATCATTAGCAGCTATCGTATTTCAATCTAATTGGATAGCAGGATTATTAATTGCTATTGGTTTATTGATAGCTTCAAGAATATCTTTTTCATTATCAATAATTGGTTATTTAATTGGCTATTTATATTTTATAGTAGTTGGTGAAAATATACAAAACCTTCAATACGGATATATCGGATTTAATTTTATTTTATTTGCCATTGCAGTTGGTGCTTTTTACTTTGTTCCAAAACGTAATATTCATATTGCAGTTATTGTTTTAACCCCAGTATTAGGTTTATTAATAACCGGATTAAGTGGTTTTTTATCAATATTTGGTTTACCGGTATTTGCATTACCTTTTATGATAATGACTATTTTAGTTATCTATGTACTGAACTTCACTTACAAACAAAATATTTTCCCAAAAGTTGTTTATCAAACTTATTCACCCGAAAAGAATTTATACAATTACAATAATTATTATGAAAGATTTGGTAGTAATATCCAATATTTGAAGATTGGTCTACCATTTTTTGGAAAATGGAAAATCTGGCAAGGTCAAAATGGAAAACATACACATAAGGGTGATTGGGAAAATGCCTGGGATTTTGTAATAGTTGATAAAAATCAAAATACATTTAAAGATGACGGACATTATTTAAACGATTATTACAGTTATAATGCGCCGGTTACAGCTCCTGCTGATGGAAAAGTTGTAAACATCATTGATGGCGTTGAAGACAATATTCCGGGTGAAATAAATATGAATCAAAATTGGGGAAATACAATTGTATTACAACATACCGATTTTTTATATTCACAATTAAGCCATTTAAAACAAAATACTTTTAAAGTTAAAATTGGTGAGCAGGTAACAAAAGGAGAACAAATTGCCAGCTTGGGTAATTCCGGAAGATCACCACAACCTCATTTACATTTTCAATTACAAACTACACCTTATGTTGGTTCAAAAACACTAAAATACCCATTGAGTTATTATATAAATTACAAAACAGATAATGAGGAATTTGAAACTTTTAATTATCCAAAAGAAGATCAAATTATCAGTGATATTAAAATAAATAAGGTTTTGAAAAAAGCTTTTAAATTAATTCCCGGAATGGTTTTCAATGTTACTTCAACTCATGAAAATATTGAAAATTCTGAATGGGAAATTCATACGGATGCCTATAACTTAACTTATATTTATTGCACCGCTTCAAAATCCTATGCCTATTTTGTCAATGATGGCACAATCTTATATTTTACTTCATTTGAAGGTAATAAAAATTCATTGCTTTACTATTTTTATTTAAGTGCTTTTAAAATATTTATTGGAGATTATAAATCGGTTGAAATTCAAGATACTTACCCTATTCACATTTTATTTAATGGAGTAAATAAATATTTACAAGATTTTATTGCACCTTATTATCAATATTGTAAAGCAAACTACCTGTCTAAATTGGAAGAGTTCAAAATAGATGAAAACTCATTTGAAATAAACTCTGTTTTAACTAAAAAAGTTACCAAAAAACTAATTGAAACTATTGATTTTCAAATTATTGGTAATAGTAAAAGTATTCAAAAAATTGTTGTGAATTCTGATAGAACATCATTTGAAATAAATATTAACCTCGAAAAGAATTTTTGATGAAGAAATATATTTTCATAGTAATGTTAGGGTTTAGTGCTATTGTTTTTTCACAAAAAACAGATGATTATAATGTACAAACACTATCGCTTTATATTAAAGAAGACTGGGAAACACTAATTATTATTGCAGAAGAAGCTCTTGAAAAGAATGCAACATCTTATAATATTGATTACCGTTTAGCTATTGCTTATTACAATACTAAGAATTATTTTGACAGTGCACAACAATTTGAATTTATCATCAAAAATTATCAAACTAAAGATGAAACCATTTTAGAATATCTTTATTATTCATATTTATTCTCCGGAAGACAGCAAGATGCACTTTTAATTTCAAAAGATTTTCCATTTCACATACAGGAAAAAACAGATGTAAAAAGTTTTAAATTTATTGATGTTATAAGTGCTGAAGGTGGTATGAAAATGAGTAATAAAGAAAATTTAGGTATAGAGAATTTAAGTTATCTCAATGGTGGCTTTGCACAACAATTTGGTTATAGAGTAAAATTGAACCATGCTTTTACTACTTTATCTCAAAATTATATTGATTTTGATTATACTCAAAAAGAGTATTATGGTAATATTAATATTCAGGTTGCTAAAGGACTAACATTGATCCCTGCTTTTCATTATATCAATACCATCGAAAACAATCAAATTACAAGGAGACGTTATGGTTCAGGTATTATTTCTGAAAGAACTAATATTAAAACACAATTATTTCATTTTGCTATTAAAAAACAATGGAATCGATTTCATATAACCCCCAATTTTATTTATTATTCTTTAAAAAATAGTGATCTGGGTACTCTTACTAAAATACAATACGGTTTGAATATAGGTCATACTTTAAAATCTACCCATGATAAATTATGGGTTGGAGCCGGAGGAGAATTTATAAGTACCAGTACTGAAAATAAATTTATTTGGAATACTAAAGCACTTTATTATATAAGTCCTAAAACCTATTTATACATCAAATACATAAAAGCCAATACATCTGATTTTGCAATTGATAATGCAATGTATTATTATAATTCAGCTTCTGTTTTGGTTGACAATTTTAGTGCAACTTTTGGATATTATTTTACTCCAAAATTTTCATGGTATTTAAATTATCAATTTGAAAATGCAAAAGATCTGGATTATAATCTACCATTTACTTACAATACTATAATTACCGGGATAAATATTAATCTTTAACAATGAAAAAAATGAAAAAACTATTGATAACAACCTCCTTACTTTTAATGTTTGTTTTTACAAACGCACAAGAAAATAAATTATTGACTGCTTTTGAAGAAAGTTATACCTATGAGGCCAATCTCGAATATGCTAAAGCTGCTACAACACTAGAAAAAGAATATCTAAACTATATTTCAAATTATGAAGTAAATTTAAGATTGGGATGGCTTAGATATTCGGCGGGTGATTACAAATACTCAGAAAACTATTATACAAAAGCACTCGAGTTAAAACCTCTTTCTTTAGAGGCTATCTATGGGAAGATTTTACCATTATTAGAACAACAAAAATATAATAGTATTTTAAAATTATCCGAAAAAGCACTTTCAATAGCACCAAGTGATTCAAGGGCAGAATACTTTATTGGTTTAGCATCTTATTATAAAAAAGATTATGTGAAATCAGAAAAATATCTAGAAAAAGCAATCAACAAATATCCTTTTGATCTGGATATTAATTTAATGTTGGGATGGACAAAATTTGCCCTTGGCAAAAAGAATGAAGCAAAATCACTCTTTTTGGTAGCACAAAGAAAATCGCCTAATAACCCACGCGTAAAAACTGCTTTAGATTTGATAAATAAATAGGGCCATATTTCTTTCTTATCTTTTAATTATAATCACAATAAATCACTAATAAATACGTTTATATTATTCAGTATTTAAAAATAATTGCTACTTCCCTGTTTAATATTAATTAAAACGAATAGCTATGAAAAAATTAAGTTTTTTATTCTATCTTGTTGTTACGTCATTTATTTTTCTTTCATGTGAACAACAAGATGAAATCAACTCGTTAGATTCAATTGAATCTACAACCCAGATTGAACCTCCAATCCAGATTGACAATACTAGTCAAATTATTCTGGAGCCTACTGTTTTATCAAAAGAAGAAATTGAAAAAGCTAGCTGTGGTGAACCAACTATTACCACGCTATTTGCAGGACAATACATTAATGTAGGAACAATTACAGTTTCAAACAATGAGGATAATCTTTTTGTTACTTATGATGTTACTGGAAACTGGTGGTTAAAAGAAACACATTTATATGTTGGCTCAAAGGAAAATATTCCACTTAATGGAGGTAAAAATCCAAAAATTGGACATTTCCAATACCATGAAACAGAAAATTTAGGACAAAGCTATACATTTACTGTTCCTTTAGATTTTGGGGATTGCTTTGTAGTTGTTGCACATGCAGTTGTTGAAAAAAAGGAAAATGGTGAAACAACTGCTTCTGAAACTGCTTTTGGTTATCAAAAAAATAATGTATTTGGAGGTAGCCGTTGGGGATGGTTTATTGACTATTGCATAGAAGCATGTGATGATGGTAATGATAGTGATGATGATGTTGCTGGTGATGATGACAGTGATGACAATGATGACAGTGATGACAGTGATGATAGTGATGACAGTGATGATAGTGATGACAGTGATGATAGTGATGATGTTGCTGATAATGATGTTAGTGATGATAATGATGATAGTGATCAAATTGACGACAGTAGTAATATGTGTTTAGACGCTTTTGCCTATAACCCTGAAGATTCTTATTGTTTTTTAAACGATGATTTTTCACAATGGGGTTGGTCAAATTCATTCACCTATGCTTCTATTTATAATGGAAGTGACATCATTAATTATGAAACTCAAATTCCACTTTACACCAATGCAGAATCATGCGATATTACAAATGGTTCACAGGTTGGTTATGTTAAAATTATTATACAAGGTAGTGAAGGAAGGTATAATGCTAATATCACATATCAAATCACAGATAGCCGTTATAACTTACAGGAAGTAAACCTATATATTGGCTCTGAAAAATATCCGAAAGATAGTGAGAATAACGATACAGTTTCGCCAGATGCTTACACATATTCTGCAGATGAATTAAATGAGAATATATATTCATTTACTAATAAAGTTTGGTCTGCAAATTCATATATGATAGCACATGCAAAAGTATGTGAGAAATAATAAAAGTTTCTAATTAGAATAAAGTTTATTGAATAATTTGAATTAAAAAAAATTCGTCTAAAAACACTTTTAGACGAATTTTTTAATTTAAATTTCTTAATCTTATTATTTCTTATCCATTTACCACATTCACAGGATTCCCTTTTAAAAATACTTTTAAATTATAAGCAGCAATATTCATCAATCTTTCTCTTGATTCCTTTGATGCCCAGGCAATATGCGGAGTAATAATACAATTTTTAGCTTGAAATAAAGGATTATCTTTTGGCATAGGTTCTACCGAAACAACATCAATGGCAGCAGCACCAACTTTATTTGAGTTTAAAGCATTTTTTAGATCTTCTTCCACAATCAACTGACCTCTTGCAGTGTTAATTATCATCACATCATCTTTCATTTTTTCAATGGAATTTTTATTGATAATCCCTTCTGTTTTTTCCGTTAAAGGACAATGCAAACTTATTACATCCGATTCTTCAAAAAGAGTGTCTAAATTTGTAAACTGTAAAGTCCTCGTTTCCAATTCAGGAAAATTTCGATTGCTATGTACCAATACTTTCATTCCAAAAGCTTGAGCAATCTTTGCTGTTGTCCTTCCAATTTGACCAAATCCAATAATACCTATGATCTTATCACTTAGCTCAATCAAAGGTGTTTTCCAAAAACAAAAATCAATTGAATTAGACCACTCCCCTGCTTTTACAGTACTGTTATGAATACCAACTTGATTGGTTAATTCTAACAATAAGGCAAAGGTCATTTGAGCCACAGCATTAGTACTATAACCCGGTACATTGGTTACTGTGATTCCAAATTGTTTTGCGGCAGCAATATCAACAACATTATAACCGGTTGCCAAAACGCCAATATATTTTACATTGGGTGCCTTTTCAATCGTTTCTTTATTAAGCACTGTTTTATTGGTAAAAATTATTTCTGCATCAGCAATAGCTTTTACAATTTTATCCACCTCTTTTTCAGTACGATCATAAACTGTAAGATTACCTAACTTTTCTATTCCTTTCCAACTAAGGTCTCCCGGGTTTAAAGTAAAACCATCTAATACGACTATTTTCATATATTCAAAATTTGCTATTGTAAAATTATAATAATAATGTCGAAAATGAAACTATTAACCTGAAACTGTGAGTAAAGTTTAGGATGAACTCAGGTTATTAGATAAGTGAGATTTTTTTTATAAATTTATAACTTTATAACTTTATAAAAATCAACATTAAATAACCTAAACCTTGAACAATGCGTAAAGTAAAAATTACTTCATTCTTTATTCTTTTTATTTCATTTTTTCTTAACTCTACCACAATCATTGAAGCACAAGAAATCAATATATCTCAGATCAAAAAACAGATTGAAAATTATAAAAAAGATCAACGTGGGCCTTATCACAGGATCAAATGGTTTTGTAAAGATGGAACTATCCATGAACCTAAGGATCCATGTGGTGAAGTTGGAGGTATTCAACATGCCACTTATAAACCGGAAGTTGAAAAACTGGCAAAAGATAACCACATCTATTTTGGAAACATCCTTTCGTATAACAAATACGATGAATTTTGGGATGCTAATCTTTATCACAGTAGATTAAAACAATATCAAATAGTAAAATATTTAACCAATGTTGATGATGGATGGATCTATAGAAAAGGGAGATATTATCGTGGTGCTATGCAATCAGAAGATGAAGAATCGTGGGGAAAAGAATTTTACTTAGACTTATTAAAAGATGCATCTGTTACAGATTCCGATTATTACCTGATAAAACAATCATTAAAAGATATCCCTCATGCAGGAGACAGCAATACAGCACAGTTGATGCGAAGTCAATCAAAAGTTCTTGCCGAACAAGTTCCAAGTTTCATGAACATGCGAATTAAAATACACGGTAATCCTGAAAAGACAGATATTCAAAGTGTAAAACAATATAAGGAATCGCATAAAAGTGAACTCACCGACGGTCAGGTTAAAAAAATTGATGAATTATTACAAACACTTGAAACCTATTACACACCGGTTAGTGTTAAAGTAATGAAAGATCAGGTAAATAGTATATCGAGTAAGACTAACTTAAAAAATGAGTTGATCTCTACTTTATCAAGCTATGAGAATGAAAATTCTACCGGTAAAAAAGTAAAAACCTTATCCGATTTGATTTGTCATATACGCCTTGAATTTCCGGAAGTAAAAAATGCAAAAGACCGGTTAACGTTATTAGACCTGTCAAACAAAATTGAAACTTCCATATTTATTCAATCTCATGAGTGGAACCCAAATAATCTACATGATCTATTGCAAAAAATTCAAGTGCTAAGTTATGCTACACTGGGATCGGGTTTGGTAGAGTTTTGGGAATGGGAAAGTGTTATGGGTATTATGGAAAATCATGACCTGCCTTCTTCTATGACTTTAGAAGAGTTGAACCAATTCTTAAAGGTATCAAGAAGTGTTGTTGAATGGAGTACCGCAATGGTAAAAGCAGTATATGGCGAAGATGTTGAGCTTTATTCTTCATTTGAGCCAAAAGCCTATCAATTTATTGACGATCGTGTTAGATCATCCGTAGTTTTAGATCTGGGACAAAGTGTAAGTGAACTTGGTAATTATATCTCTAAAAAATCATCCATTGAGAATGATGTTCTAGGTATTTCAAAAGAATCTGCGATAAGAGGGCTAAACCCCGGATATGCTTTTGGTGAATTAGTTGTTGTCCAAGGATCTGTAAAAAATATTGAGTTTAGCAAAGATAAAATTTATGTTTTTGAACATCCTTCTTCTGATCTAAAACCAATAGCAGGAATAATGACAGTTTCAGAAGGCAACCTTGTATCTCATGTTCAATTACTGGCCAGAAATTTAGGTATTCCTAATGCAGCTCTTTCTAATGACAATTTAAAATCATTGGCTAAATACAATGGTAAAAAAGTTTTTTATGCAGTTACCGGAAAAGGTAATGTCCTCATGAAATTAGAAAAAGATATGACTTCGACAGAAAAAAGTCTATTTTCTAAAAAGCAAAGAAACACCAATAAAATTAAAGTTCCTGTTGACAGGATACAATTAGATCAAACAGATATATTAAATCTGCGAGAGGTAGAATCTGATGATTCGGGTAAAATATGTGGACCAAAAGCTGCAAATCTGGGACAATTAAAATCCATCTTTCCAGATCATGTAGTTGAGGGATTGGTAATTCCGTTTGGTATTTTCAGAAAACATTTAGACAATAAAATGTCTGGTACAGATTCTTCCTATTGGGAGTATTTAAATGCAACCTATGCAAAAGCAGATGAAATGCGAAAAGCAAGCAAAAGCATAAAGGAAATTGACAGCTATCAAATAGAAAGATTAACAACACTGAGAAAAGCAATTGAAAAAATGGAATTGAACAAAGATTTTGTTAGTCAGTTAGAAAGTGAATTTAAGAAAACTTTTAGTGCCGGTTTAGGTAAACAACCTGTATTCTTAAGAAGTGATACTAATATGGAAGATCTGGAAGAATTTACCGGTGCAGGTCTTAATTTAACATTGTTTAATATTGTCACAAAACAAGATATCCTTAATGGAATTAAAAAGGTGTGGGCTTCGCCTTACACAGACAGAAGTTTAAAATGGCGGCAAAAATATCTACTAAACCCCGAATATGTTTTTCCTTCGATTGTTGTTATTCCGGGTGTAAATAACGATTATTCAGGCGTGGTAATTACCACTGGAATTAACGAAGGATTAAAAGATGATATTACTGTGGCATTTAGCAAAGGTGTAGGCGGTGCAGTAGAAGGCCAATTAGCAGAAACCAGATTGATCACAAAAAACAGTGATAAATTATTATCACCGGCCAGAGAACCAAGTTATATGGTTTTACCAAAAAGCGGAAGTACTATAAAAGAACATACTACTTTTGAAAAGCCAATTTTAAATACACAAAACATACAAACTATTCGTGATCTTGTAGATGATGTTCGTGCTGATGTTCCAAAACGTACTGATCCCAATTACAAAGGGGCTTATGATATGGAAATAGGTTTTCAAAATGATAAGCTTTGGCTGTTCCAGATCAGACCGTTTGTAGAAAATAAGAAAGCAAAAAGTTCTGATTATTTAAAATCAATCACACCTAAAATAGATTATGCTAAAAAAATCTCTCTCTCTGAAAAAATATAAATTATGAAGAATATTTTAAAACTCCCAGCATTTTTTTTATTCACAGTTTTACTAATGGGATTTTATCCGATTGACGGTTTTAGAACTACCCGAATTGCCCGTTTATCATATTTACAAAAATTTAATGCCAGTGGTAAAGAAATTACACGAATCCCACCTGGAGCGCTAAATAATATGGAAACAGTTCAATTAAATTTGAACGGATTACAAAATAATAACACTGAAAGTTTCTTAGTGGATGATCCTGAGTTGTTAGCTAAAATTAAGAAGGTTATCCCTAAGGGGAATTATTCAATTACAGTATTGGATGTAACTGATCCTGATAATCCAAAATATGCTGCCATCAATGAAAACAAAGGTTATCAACCCGGAAGTGTAGGGAAAATAGTTGTATTGAATGCTTTTTTTTATGAATTACAGAAGATCTATCCGGAATCGTGGAATAAAAGAACCGATCTACTACGGGATAAAAGAGTAACTTCCAGATATTGGGGTGAAGGTGATCATCATACCATTCCTGTTTATGATATTGAAAATGATAAATTAACCAGACGAAAAGTAGTTGCTACCGATGAATTTTCTTTGTATGAATGGTTAGACCATATGGTTTCTGTTAGCAATAATGGCGCAGCATCTGTAGTGTACAGAGAAACTGTATTAATGTCGGTATTTGGCAAAGAATATCCTAATTTAACTGCTGAACAAGCAGAAGAATTCTTTAATAGCATTAAAAAAGATAGTCTTTTAAATCTATCTCACAGCATTATTAACGACCCTCTTCGAAAATTAGGGATATCTAAAGATGAGTGGCGTTTAGGAGGTCCATTTACGAGAACTGCTTCAAATAAACTGGGTAGAAAGGAAGGCAGTCAGGCAACCCCAAAAGGTATGATAAAATTCTTAATTGCATTAGAACAGGGTAATATTGTTGATAATGATTCCAGTCTGGAAATGAAACGTTTACTATACCTAACAGATCGAAGAATTCGTTATGCTAAATCTCCTAAACTGGATGATGCCATGGTTTATTTTAAATCGGGAAGCTATTACAGCGGAGGTGGAGGAAAATACATGGGCAGCAATTTTAATTATATGAATTCGGTGATTATTGTTGAACAACCCAATAATACTAAATATATGGTTTGTTTGATGACCAATGTTTTAAATAAAAATTCGGCAAATGACCATTACTATTTAGCCGGTAAAATTGATGATATTATCAACGTAAACCCTTAGATTATATCTTCAGTTATGCAACATATGACTAAAATTGATAATTTTAACTAAATAAATTGATAAAGTATATAAAATATCTGATTTCCTTTCTCCTGATTTTAGGTCTGACGGTTAACGATTGTCCTATATATACTCAATTAAATTCTACAAATTATTATCAAGTCTCAAACGTCTACACTAGAAAAGAATTTAGTAATAAGCATTCGGAATTGTATGTGTATACCGGAAAAATCCTTTCGGAAGAAGTTCTATCTACTGCACTAATTACATTTCACTATCTGCAAGATGTTTATAGTACCCAAATTCAAGTTATTTTAAAATTACGAATTGAGCTTTATCAAAAGATAAATTCATTGAATGCTCAACACGTTTTTTTGAACAAAATAATTACATCAAGTAACCATTATTCAAGTTTATACATAGCCTAGAACAGATTTACTTTTCTATGCGAATATGCACTTCAATGCATAAAATGATAAAACAAATGTATAATCATTTATCATTACCAAAATGTATAAACAAAAGAATAAAACCCGTTTGGAGAAATTCAAACATATAGTACATTGGATAAAAAGAAAAATTATTTTAATTATTACAGCATTTATGATTGGAATGTCCAATTCGATGTATGATGAAGATAAAATGATTAATGAAAATCAAAATCATACTAAACAAGAACAGAAAAAAGATTAAAGTAATTAAATATAAGAGATTGTAAACTTATGTCTTATATCGTTATACAAGCCCGTTCTCTTCTTGATAAAATAGAATTATTATTTTAAATTTTTTTTAGCCAAGGCCTTGATTTTAGGATTCTTATTCTCTGCCAGCTCTTTTAACTTCTTTTCTACCGTTTTATTTTTAACATAATGCATTAATTTTATTACATGAATCTTTGTTTTAATACCCCTATTTTCTAGAAGTTCTAATAAAACTTCACGCTCAGGAATTGATTCTAATTTCAAATCTAATTCTCCTTCATTGAGAAAATGGAATTCTAATAAAGGTAGAAGTTCATTCTTTAGATCAGCATGTAATAAGTTTTCTAAAAATTCAATGGTATTTATTCTTGACTCTTCTGTATCATTTTTAATTCCAAGAAAGGCCATTTTCATATCTGAATCAGCATATTTTATACTTAATAAATAAAATATTATTTTTAAACTATTGTCCTGTTGAGTCTTTAGATGTTTGAGTAATGCTTTTCTTGCAGTTAGCTCATCTTTATGAGAATCAGGATCGATTTTAGAATTCTTCTCTACTTTTTTAATAGTTCTTTCAATAGTACGAATTGATACCAAAGTATTTTTAAAGTATAAACTTTCATCAAAAATATAATCCCTTAATCTATTATTTGAAATCTTAATTTGTTTATTTAATTCTTCAATATTTTCTAATGATATTGCTGCATTTAATCTTACCAAAACATTCTTACTCTTTAAAAGTCTGTTTAAAACAACTATTGATTGTTTTGTTCCAATAGATTCAATAATTTTTGGAATATATTCACGAACCTTTTCTTCAATCTCATCATCTTCATCCAACTCATATAATTTCTTAACTATACCGTCTCCGTAATTTTGTAATGCTGCAATCACTTCTTCTTGATATTTAACCTTAGGTATATATTCAATAAGTTTGTAAATAAATGGATCATATCTTGCTATACCAGCTGCTTTAATTGCAAAGGTCACTAATAAAGAATCTTTACTTTTTAAATACTTTTCAATAAAATAAAAATACTTCTCATTCCCGGAATAGCCTATCGTTAACAAAAGTGCTGCTATTTCTTCTTTTCGCTGTACATCTTCAAACTCACTAAACTCTTTAATCTGACTTTCAATTCGATGATTTAACTTGTACTTCTTTTCCAGTGTTTTGTTAGATCTTGAAGCTCTCGCCAAACATAAAAGAGCTGCATTTTTAATATAATCTTTCTTATGATCTAAATAATATTCATCAAACTTTTCAATATCACTACTTAGAGAGTGCATTAAAAGGTACTCCATCGATTCATAAACAACTTCATCATCATCATTTGTTTCAATGAGTGTTTTAATTTTCTTTAAAGCTTTTTCATTCCTAAAACTGTAAAACTCTTTAATTACTGCAGCTTTTACTTTATTTGAAGGATGATCTAATAAATTTAAGATATTAGGTTTATAAACATCCAGAAGATTATCACTCAAATGATGCAATATTGTCAATATCTCTTTTTCATTACCTGATTTTAAAATATCAATCGTATATGATGAGGTTGATCTTTTTTTAACTTTTCCTTCTTTAATTCCAGATCCCAATGATGCGGTAATATTTTTTCGAAAGGCATCAAAATACGTTCCTCTTAACCTATAGATTAACAATAACCAAATAAATAAAAAGAACAGAACAATCATAGTAATATAAATGGTATCAACCTTGAGTTCTTTTATTACGAACAATAATAAAAACCCTGCCAAACCAGTAGCTATACTATCAACTACTACATCAATAAATGGTTTTGTCTGCTTTTTTGTTTCATAAGAAATTGGTAAAATTGATAGTTCAAATGCTGCTTTATTGACTGACTGCTTAAAACTGCCATCTACTCCTTTTATTAATATCATCACCCATAGTTCGGGAAAAACTAGAAATAATATACTTCCTATTACAAGGCCCATTGGTAGAGCCAGCATATTTGTACTTACACCAAACCTAGCTAACAGCTTATTTGTTATGAATAATTGTATTAATAATGCAACAATATTAAAAGTTGAAAACCAAAATCCAAAGAAAGAAGCCAATTCATCTGGGTCTTCATATACCTTATGTGAAAAATCACTAAATTGGTAATCTACTAGTTTTGCAACAAGAACACTAACACCAACAATAGCTGATAGGTTCAATAAATGTTTTGATTTAAGTACAAGTTGTAAAGAGCTTTCAGAAATCGGTTTTTTATCTGCTTTACGCTCTTCCTTTATATATTTATTGAGTTTATTAACTCTTATCTTCCATATCCATAAAATTATCGGTAAACACAATAACAATAAAAATGCAGCAACAAATATTACCATACTGTTTCCAAAATACTTAGCTAAAAAAGTAGTGAGATATCCTCCAAAAATACCTCCTGCTATAGCTCCTGCACCAATAAATCCAAATAATCTCTTAGCTTCTCTAATATCAAATACAATATTGGCAATAACCCAAAATTGTGAAGTTACCATAACACCAAACAAGGATAAACTTAAATAATAGAAGTATAATATCCAATTATCAAGAATATCATAATAAACTACATAACCAAGAATAAAAAAACATCCCGCAAAAAGAATTATTGTAGAAGCTGCAATTATTTTTATTGAGAACTTTTTTACTAATTTATTATAAAAAAAAGAAGTAAAAACAGCAACAATAGCTATTAACAAATATCCGTAAGGTAAATTATTTGCGCCAAGTTTCGATAAAAACAATGCATTTACAGTAGGTTTTACCAATAAGAGAACTGTAATAATTATAAAAATATAAAGTTGCATTAAAAATGCAATCTTGATCTCTCCTTCACGAATATTAAAGCTTTTATTAATCAGGTTCTTAATCATAAACTATCAAAACTAATAATTACAATTTAATGAAAGTGATGTTTTTAAAACTTTTTCTAAGGGAACTACCAAATTCCTGATTATTAATTCACCATTAGGATCTTCAATAAGTGCTACCATAATATACTTTCTATCCGGGCCCCATACCAACACAGAATCAGAATGGTAATTCTTCCATGAACCCGACTTTCTATAAACGGAAGCCTCAGGGGCAATTTTATGTAAAGTATTCACGAATTTATGTTTTAAAGCTGGGTCTTTTAAGATCTCAAGCATTTGAGCAGATCGCTCTTCATTGACTAATTTTCCAAAAACCAATTGATAATAAAAACTACAAACCTGAATGGAAGAAGCAGCATGACTTAATCCTTTTATTGGATCAGGATATCTTTTACCACTGGAAGCATAACGTTTACCTACCCAAAGTCCGCCTCCATATTTTTCATCGTACAATTTATGTTCTGTGTTACGCAATACAGATTCAATTTTTTCATAACCCAATGCATCAATTATACGAGTTGTAGCACTATTATCAGATTTACTGATCATTAACCGCATATCAGTTTTTAATTTTTCTGTCTCTTCTAATTCACCATTTTCAATAGCATCTACAGCAGACAATAAAACAGCTATTTTAGGCAAGCTGGCAGCATACATCATATTATCTTCGTTTAAACCTGCATACTTAACATGGTTCACATCTTGCAGGTCAACAATACCAATTGCCATCCGTTTTGATTCAACCAAACGCTTCCATTGTGTATTTTTGTAAATTTCCTCTTTTAGAGATTTTTGCAATTCACCACATTTTAATTCCCTTATCGGAAAAATTGGTCCTGTAACATCGATAGGAAGTTTTGACTGTGCTAAAGTATCCTCAACATTGAAAATAACAGTTATTAATATAACTAAGGTGAATAATTTAAGGTTCAAGGTGTTAGTTTTTTTATTTGTTTAAATATACAATTTAATTATCTTTTAAAATAAGGGCTATTTATGTCTGTAATAATCTTTTTTAACCTCTTTTAAAAATATCTAATCCATTTTTTTGTTTTTCCAAACAAGTATTTTTTCTAATTTTAACCGATACTATTCTTTGATAAATAGATATATTAAATTGACAATAAACTGCCAGCTAACATTGACTAAAATTCATTTTAGTAGAATTTTCTAAATAAAAATCCTACTTTGCATTAAATGTATAAATATTTATTGAAACTAATCTTATAATCAAAAGTATATGAAAAAAATTGGATTGATAGGTGGAATGAGTTGGGAATCTTCTCAAGTTTATTACCAAATAATAAATAAAAAAGTAAAAGAAATATTGGGAGGGTTTCATTCAGCTAAATGCATTATGGAATCTGTTGATTTTGCTGAAATTGAAAAATTACAACACAAAAATGATTGGAATTCTCTAAACAAATTAATGGTAGGTAGTGCTCGAAATCTTGAAAATGCTAAAGCCGAAATTATTATTCTTTGCACAAATACCATGCACTTAAGCAGTGATGAAATAATAAAAAATACTACCATTCCATTTTTACATATTGCTTTTGCTACCGGAGAACAGATTAAAAAACAAAAGATCAAAAAAGTATTATTACTGGGCACAAAGTTTACGATGGAAAAAGATTTCTTTAAAAATATTTTAATTGACGAATTCAATATAAAAGTTATTATTCCTGAAGGAGAAGATAGAAATACAGTACATAAGGTTATTTATAATGAACTTGTTCAAGGTGAAATAAAATCAGAATCAAAAAAAGAATTTCAAAGAATAATAAATAGCTCCATAAAAAACGGAGCTGAAGGAGTTATTTTAGGCTGTACAGAAATACCTCTTTTAATTAAAGATTCCGATGTGAATATTCCTGTTTTTGACACAACAAGAATTCATGCTGAAAGTGCTGTGGAGTTTGCTTTAAAATAAATGATTGATTGAGATAAAAGCTAAAAAACAAATTCAATAAATATAAATTTTAAAGAAAGTGAAAATAATAAATAGTAATCTTGAGGATATTGATGAGATCTATAGACTGTATGATATTGCTATAGAATATCAAAAGGAAAGATTCCATCTACATTGGCCTGTTTTTAAAAGATCACTTATTGAAACTGAAATAAATGAAAATAGGCAATGGAAAATAATGAAAGACAACAATGTTGCCTGTGTTTTTGCTATAACCTTTGAAGACCCCCATATTTGGGAAGAAAAAAATATTGACAAAGCAATTTATATACATCGAATAGCTGTTAATCCTGATTATAGAGGTGAAAATTTTGTAAATAAAATAGTAAAATGGGCAAAAATTTATGCTAAATCAATGGGAAAAGATTATTTGAGGTTAGATACAGTTGGGGATAATAAAAAACTTTTAGAACACTATCGTAAAAATGGATTTAATTTCTTAGGAATGGTAATGCTAAAAAATTCCAAAGATCTTCCTCGGCATTATCATAATGTACCTGTAAGTTTATTTGAAATGAAATTAAATAATCTATCTGAAAATTTTAGTCGAAATTAACTTTCAAATTTTGTATACATTTAACGTATCGGTATCCAAACCGTTTCTTCAGCTTTTGGATCATCGGGTTTATAGTTTTTATTCATAATTTCAAAATGTGGTCGGTTATCCAATTGATATTTTGAATTTGGCAACCATTTACCAAAAATATATTGTACTGTTTTGTAAAACATACTTGGTATGCCACGATGTACAAAAACAGCATATTTTCCTTCAGGAATTATTATAGATTCCATTTTATCAGGTATTTGATCTAAATCTTCTACTGCTACAGCTGCCCACTTTTCAAATACCGTATTGGGTGTAAAATCATTAAAATCTAATAAAGTATCATACACCTGAATGCTATAAAGATCTGTATTTATTTTATGATTGATCTCTTTATATCTAGGCATAAATCTCTGCCATAATGTAGTTGTTTTATTTTCTGATAAAGACATTTCTAATCGCATTCCAACAAACCTAGTTTCAGATATGTTTTTTAAGAAGGGTTCTTTAAAATTCATTTTATTTTATGGGCTCCAAGATCAAGATTTCTTTAGATTGCTGTATCTCTTCTTTATTCAACAACATTTTATAGTACTCCCCTTTTAAATATTTTTGTGCCTGATCATTGTAATGTTTGCTAAATACATTACCCGATTGTCCGGTAGGTATAATAGCAACACTATTTTCTACATCACTAAAATCAATAACCCTACGTGTAGAGGGGCCACCAAAAACTTCATATTTTCCAGTTTCATTAATTGAAAATATTTGATTATTGATCACTTCATTACCACCACTGATTGCAAATGGTCCAACATTAAAAATATCTCTTAAAAGGGCAATCTTATCAAAAGAATGTTTGTGTGTTATTGAAAGCGCTTTATCCCAAGTCCAGTCATTAATATTTTTACCAAGTTGAGTTTCTAAAGCAGTAATGGCTTCATGAAAGGATTTGGTAAATATCTCATCACGATTTTCTTTGATATCTTTTGTAGAAATATCATCCCACCAAATAGATTTTCGTAAATTAACCTGCTTGGCTATTTGACGTTTGTATAAATGTGTGTTCAAAAATTGTTTGAATCCATCATTACCCATTTCATCAGCAAAAGTATTTTCAGCAAACCGATATTGGAATTTAGTATATATTGTTGGAGCCACTAACTTTGTTTTATATTCTCCTTTCCAATTTTGTAATATCTCAATGGCTTCTTTTTCTATATCTGATAAATTTGCTTTTGAAATATTTTCTAATACTATTGCAATAAGATCAGGAACTACTGATGACTCAACATCCATCATCATTGTTTTCATATAATCTTTATCAAAATCATCTTTAGGCTCTATGATATCAACAATTCTTTTTGCCCTATTCTCAGGAACATAATAACCCGGATAATAGCCACCCTTTATAGCTTCTGGTTGATTATTTGCAGAATACACAAAATTCCATGGAGGATTTACAGCCTGCGGATTTTGATCAAAATCTAAATACTTTAATTCTGTTTCTTTTTTATTAGCACCATCCAATATAAATTTAGTATTTACATCAGCATCTCTGGTATATAATTTTGCCGAAGCAAACCATGCAATGTTATCTTTAGCGTCACCATACATCACATTTAAACCTGGAGCTACGATCTTAGAAGCACCTTTTTTAAATTCTGCCAATGAATTTGCATGTGATATTTGATATGAAACATATAACATTTCATTTTTCAGTTCAGGTTTGGTATAGATCCAATCCATTGAAATATTCTTTTCAGCATCTATCAAATCTAAAAAATCATTCATTATCGGACCGTGCTTTCCTACTTTTACATCAAATGAAATATCCTCTCCATCTTTAACCTTTATGGTTTCTTTACGAATTATATATTTTGCAATATCCGGTTCTTCATAAAAATCAATATCATCATTTTCAAACATGGTCAAACCATAAGCATAATTTCTATTATGACCAAGCAATGGATATGGTGTTAAACCTAAATTAAAACCATAGATCTCAAAATCAGGTGTAACGATATGCGACTGGTACCAAACAGCAGGTTGTGCAAAACCAATATGCGGATCATTTGCTAAAATTACTTTTTTGTTTTTTGTTTTTTTAGCACCAATTACCCAACTATTACTACCAATGAATGGAGGTATTTTTGTATTATTTAATACATCATCTACTGATGCTGTTATTGAACTTGCTACTTCACTTTTACTGTTAGGGTTAAAATTTTGGATCAGTGTTGAACTTTTATCAATTATTATTCCCAGATCCTGCAAATAGGCTGAACCCAGTTTATTTTTAAAATTTGTCAATAATGGGTCGGTTTTGTGTGCCATAGCAAATCCAAAACTCATATAACCAAATACATTAAAAATATCATTTATGGTATATTTTTCCTTTTCAATTCCAATCAATCTGAATTCAATAGGTGTTGTACCATTTTCAATAAATTGATTAATACCGTTTAAATAAGCAACCGTTAGTTTATAATATTGTGATGTAGTATCTAATCTTTTAATTTCACTTTTAGATGCATGATCAATACCTAAACCTTTAAAGAATTTATCTGTTTTAATGAGATCTTTACCAAAAATCTCTGATAATCTTCCCGGAGAAATTCTTCGCAACAATTCCATTTGCCATAACCTATCTTGTGCATGAACATAACCCAATGCTACATAAGCATCTTGCTGATTTTGAGCATAAATATGAGGTACACCTATTTCATCATAATATACAGTAACACTTTCTTGTAAGTTATTAATTTGAAGGTTTCCATCATAAGTTGGTTTATTTTTTTGGATAAACAACCAGCTTCCAACAGCAAGAATTACAATAATAACAATAAGGATTTTAAGGGTCTTTTTAAGCATAACCTATAGATTGAAGCCAAATATAAAGTAAATAAAAAAAACCTCAATGAAAATTGAGGTTAAAAAAACTGATTTTTATTATTAGTAGTCTTTTAAAATTCTTCTTCTCCAGCCCTGATAGGAACCGTTTGCGGTGTGAAATCTTTACCCCCCCACAGATCACCATTATCATCTACTTTACTATAATCATATGCCCAACGATGAACTTCGGGTATCTCACCAGGCCAGTTTCCATGTAGATGTCCAACAGGTGTTGTCCACTCTAAAGTATTTCCTTTCCATGGATTTCGCTTAGCTTTTTGTCCTTTATAGATACTAAAAAAGAAATTAGCTAAGAATATCAACTGGGCAGCACCACCAATTATGGCAAAAAATGTCATAACCTTATTTATATGTAATAAATCATCAAAAATTGGAAAAGCTGTATTGCTATAATAACGTCGCGGTAAACCTGCCAATCCTAAGAAGTGCATTGGAAAAAATACACCATAAGCAGAGATTGCAGTAATCCAAAAATGCAAATAACCCATATGTTTATTCATCATTTTACCATACATCTTAGGAAACCAATGATATACTCCGGCAAACATCCCGAAAAGGGCAGAAATTCCCATTACCAAATGAAAGTGAGCAACCACAAATAAAGTATCATGAACATTAATATCTAGTGCACTGTCTCCTAAAATTAAACCTGTTAAACCTCCGGTAATAAAAGTAGATACCATACCTATTGAAAATAACATGGCAGGATTTAGCTGAAGATTACCTTTCCACAAAGTTGTGATATAATTAAAGGATTTTACAGCCGAAGGAATAGCGATTAAAAGTGTTGTAAATGTGAAAACTGAACCTAAGAACGGATTCATCCCGGTAACGAACATATGATGTCCCCAAACAATTGTTGATAAAAATGCAATTGCTAAAATTGACCCAATCATAGCACGATAACCAAAAATTGGTTTACGTGAATTCGTTGAAATCACTTCAGAGGTTATTCCCAAAGCAGGTAATAAAATAATATAAACTTCCGGATGGCCTAAAAACCAGAATAAATGTTCAAATAATATGGGCGAGCCTCCTTGATAATGCAATACTTCTCCCTGAATAAATATATCCGACAAAAAAAATGACGTTCCTAAACTTCTATCAAATAATAACAATAATGCAGCCGATAATAAAACCGGAAAAGAAACTACTCCAATTATAGCCGTAACAAAAAAAGCCCAAATAGTTAATGGTAAACGGGTCATTTTCATACCCTTTGTTCGTAAATTTAATACCGTTACAATATAATTTAATGAACCTAAAAGTGATGAAGCTATAAAAATTGCCATTGAAGTTAACCATAAGGTCATTCCTAATCCAGAACCCGGCATTGCCTGCGGTAATGCACTAAGCGGAGGATAAATTGTCCAGCCAGCTGAAGCCATACCTGTATGTACAAATATTGATAGAAACATGATCAAACTCGATATAAAAAATAACCAGTAAGAAATCATATTTAAAAACCCTGAAGCCATATCGCGTGCTCCAATTTGTAAAGGAATTAATAGGTTGCTAAAAGTTCCGCTAAGTCCTGCAGTTAATACAAAAAACACCATAATAGTTCCATGTATTGTTACCAAACCCATATACATATCAGGAGTCATTTGACCACCCTCTCCTCCTTTGCCTAAAAAAGCTTCAATAATTGTAAACTGTTGCTCAGGATAAGCCAATTGTAAACGAAACAACAACGACATAAATACGCCAATCACACCCATAAACATACCTGTTATAAGGTATTGTTTTGCTATCATCTTATGATCCTGACTGAAGATATATTTGGTTATAAATGTTTCTTTATGATGATCAGACATTTTTTATTGATCTTTTTAGTTAGTAGTATTTTGATTATTGAATTACCTGAGCTAATGTTTTCTGCTGTTTTAACCATTGATTAAATTCGGCTTCTTCTTCAACAATTATTTTCATTTGCATACTATAATGTGATGAACCACATATTTTATTACACAATAATATATAATCAAATTCAACAGGATCTTCACCTTTTTCCTCTCTCAATACGTTAATCGCTTCAAACTTTTCTTTAGTATCTTCATTTTCACGCATTTCAAGGGTTGTAACAGAAGGTGTAAATCCAAAAGAAGTTACCATACCAGGCACACAATTCATTTGAGCTCTAAAGTGAGGCATATATGCAGAATGCATAACATCTTGCGATCTGAATTTAAAAATTACTTTTCTTCCTTTAGGCAAATGTAATTCACGAACCGGTACATCATCAATGGCATTCTTATCGGTCATATCTACACCCATTGTATTCATTCCTTTAATATTTCTAACATTTGCCATACCTAATTGATTATCATTTCCGGCATAACGTGCTTCCCATTGAAATTGTTTGGCATAAACTTCAATCACCAAAGGGTTCTCTGCGTCTGAGACATCCATTATGTTATTCCAGGTCCATAATCCATAAAAGATCAAACCGGCTAATACTACAGTTGGGGTAACTGTCCACCACATTTCAAGTTTATGACTATCAGCATAAAAAGTTGCTTTTCTTCCTTTAACACCGCGATATTTGAATGTGAAAAAATAGATTAAAAATTGCGTTATAAACTGAACAATAAAAATAAGTGTCATGGTAATCATGAACAATCTATCAATGTGTTCACCTTCTGTAGAGGCTGATAATTTAGGCAATAGAACAATTTTGCCCTGATACATTGAATAAAGCATTAAGCTGTAAATAAAACCGCCTAAGCCTAACATTAACCAACCGTTAATGTTATTTTCATTTTCAGTAGAAATCTGTTCTTTTTTTGTTAAACCTAAAATTTTAAAAAATTGCCAGATTGCGGTTGCAATAACAATAAAGGTTAAAATAAAAAAAAGTGCCTTCATCAATAAATAAATAGTTAGTAGTAGAAAAGTTATGTGACAAATATAACAAAAGAAATATAATTTCATGACATTTATCATGTTTTTGTCACAAAAAAAATTCACTAAAGATTATTTAGTGAATTTTTAATATCTTAAAAAGATTATAGATACTGTACTTTACAATAAAATCATATTAATAATGATAAATCTCGCTTTCTTTCATAAATGGATTTCCTTTTGCGTGCAGAGGTACTTTGCTTAAAGATGTAAAAACTACAAATATGAAAAGTCCAAAGAAAAATGCCAAAGAAGCAATTTCAGGAATTCCAAAACTCCAATGGTCTCCTACTGTTGCAGGTGATATTAATTGAAAAATATCCATATAATGACCTACTAAAATTAGAAGCCCGGCAGTTATTATAAACCAAGGTGTACGTTTAAAGTCGCTATCCATTAAAATCAAAAATGGAAAAACAAAATTCAAAATGATCATTCCGATAAAGATAGGTTGATAAGAGCCTAACAATCTTGGTAAGAAATATGCAGTTTCTTCAGGGATATTTGCATACCATTGTAACATAAATTGATCAAAGAAAAAATATGCCCAAAAAATACTAAAACCAAACATATACTTAGCCAGATCATGTAAATGACTGTCATTTACAAATGGTAAGAATCCTCTGTTTCTTAAATAAATCGCAATCAAAGCTATTACAGTTATACCGGAAACCATCACACTTGCAAATACATAGAAAGAGTATAATTGACTATACCAGTGAGGATCTAATGACATGAGCCAGTCAAATGACATAAATAATTCAAAAATTGCAAAGATCACAATAAAGATCACTGCAAATCTAAAATTCTTTTTATAAATAGTAACATCGCTATTCTCATCTAAAGCAACAGAATTTTTTCGCAATATCCATCTGAAAAAATTATAGGCGAACAAATAAATAAAGCTCCTTATCATCCATCCGGAAGTATTTAGCCACCATGCTTTACCTTGTATGATCTCATCATCTGCTGCATCCATCCAAACATACATATGATTAAAATGTAGGCCTGAAGCTAATATAAAAATAAAGAGTAATATAGAACCTGGTAAAATATAAGCAGTAATAGCCTCCATTACTCTAAAAAGTACAATAGACCATCCTGCTTGAGCTGCCCATTGAATTGCATAAAAAACCAATACAATCACTGCTATCATCAAAAAGAAAAATGCAGGTATAAAAAAAGCTGTCCATGGCCTGTTTTGTGCTTGATGTAAAGCGTGTTCCAAATGGCTTTGTTCTTCTTCAGCACTAACTTGAGCAGTAGCTTCATGATTATCAGTTTCATGAGCTTCTTCAGCATGATGAATCATTTCTTTAACATCATCTGTTGTTTTTGGTGCGGTAAAAAAACCATATCCAATACCTAAAGCCCCCAATATCATTAATACTAAAGAAAACGTTTTTAATTTGCTTGAAAATGTGTACATTTTTCTAGATATTTTACTTTTTATTTATTCTTTAAATTTTATTTTAGCAACTCAGCTCTTAAACTTTCAACATATTGAACAACTTGCCAACGTTCTGTGTTGGTTAATTGTGATGCATGTGATCCCATCAAATTTCTACCATACATAATTACATGGTAGGTACTACCTTCTGTTATTTCTCTATCTTTATAGTTAGGTACACCTAAGAATTTTTCATTTATTACTAACGTACCTTGGCCATCTCCTGTATCTCCATGACAAATTGCACAAAAAATTGTGTACATTTCTTTTCCTCTTGCAAGATTTTTATCAGATATTTGAATTGGAGATTTCAATGAATCTTTTGCCATTTGATAACCAGCTTCATTATCAGGATAGTCATACACAACATCACCTCTGGCAATGGTTCCTTCTACAGGAAGTTGTGCTGAAATACCATTTTTAAAAACAGGATTCTTTGAATAGGTTTCATAAGGCACCGCATCATACATATCGGTATCAGACATATATTGTACTTTTCTTTTTGTATTACTTTCGTTACACGAAGTAAAAACAATTACAAGTACTAAAAAGTAAGTTATTTTTATAAAATTCTTCATTGCTTTGATATATTGCTGAGCTAATTTTTAAATACTAATATTATTATTTTTCAGTTACTTTTAATTCAATTGCTCCAGTTTGTTTTAAAAAATCTGAAAGTTGATCTTCATTGTCATCCATAGAAACTTCCATTACAAATTTATCATCTGTCGTTCTAGGGTCAGGATTACTAGCTGTTTGAAATGGCCATATCTTACTTCTCATATAAAAAGTGATCACCATTAAGTGGGCAGCAAAAAAAACTGTCATCTCAAACATAATGGGTACAAAAGCAGGCATATTTTCGGCAAAACTAAAACTTGGTTTACCCCCAATATTTTGTGGCCAATCTACAATCATCATATAATTTAACATCCAAATAGAAAAACTGAAACCTATCACACCATATATAAAGGATGTGATAGCAATACGAGTTCCTTTTAATCCCATGGCCTTTTCTAGACCATGCACAGGAAAAGGAGTATATACTTCTTCAATTTGATGATTAGCTTCACGAGTTTGTTTCACAGCTTTTAAAAGCACATCGTCATCATCATACATTGCTTGAATTACTTTATTACTCATTTTTATTTTATTTTATCAATTATAAAAAATTGTATTTTTTTATTTATTATCTCTTGCTCTTTTATATCCGTCACCAGATGATTTTAATATTGATTTTACTTCAGCCTGTGCTACAACAGGGAAAGTTCTGGCATATAATAAAAACAATACAAAGAAAAATCCTATAGTACCAATATATATACCTATATCTACAAATGTAGGCTCAAATTGAGTCCAAGTAGAAGGTAAATGACCTCTACTTAAATTTATTACGATTATATCAAATCTTTCAAACCACATACCAATATTAATGATTATTGACATGATAAAGGATACTGTAAAGTTTGTTCTTAATTTTTTGATCCATAACAATTGAGGGAATACTCCATTACATAATATCAATGCCCAAAATGCCCACCAATAAGGGCCTGTTGCAGCACCTATAGATAAATAAGTAAAGTCTTCATAAGAGCTCCCTGAATACCATCCTACAAAGAATTCTGATAAATAAGCAACCATAACTATACCACCGGTTACCAATATTACTTTGTTCATATTTTCAATATGAAGTCGAGTAATATAATGTTCAAGATTGGAAACTTTTCGCATGATAATCAATAAGGTTTGTACCATAGCAAATCCGGAAAATACTGCTCCGGCAACAAAATATGGAGGGTATACTGTACTGTGCCATCCGGGTATTACCGATGTAGCAAAGTCAAATGATACAATTGTGTGTACAGATAATACTAAAGGTGTAGCTAAACCTGCCAACACTAATGATACTTCTTCAAAACGCTGCCAGTCTTTGGCAGTACCACTCCAACCAAAACTTAATAAACTATAAATTTTCTTTTGAAAAGGTTTTGTAGCTCTGTCTCTAATCATTGCAAAATCAGGCAACAAGCCTGTGTACCAGAACACTAATGAAACTGATAAGTATGTTGAAATTGCAAATACATCCCATAATAATGGCGAATTAAAATTCGTCCATAAAGAACCAAATTGATTTGGAATTGGCATAACCCAATAAGCATTCCAAACACGTCCCATATGAATTACCGGAAATATTGCAGCTTGAATTACAGCAAAAATTGTCATTGCTTCTGCAGAACGGTTGATACCCATTCTCCATTTTTGACGGAATAATAATAATACTGCTGATATTAAAGTACCAGCATGACCAATACCTACCCACCAAACAAAATTGGTAATATCCCAGGCCCAGTTAATTTTATTGTTCAAACCCCAAACACCTATACCTGTTCCAATGGTATAAGCAATTGCTCCCACTCCCCAAAGAAAAGCTACTAAGGCTATACTAAAAACAACCCACCACCAAGTGTTGGCTTTTCCTTCAATAGGTGCAGCAATATCATTTGAAATATCATGATAACTTTTATCTCCTAAAATTAACGGTTCTCTAATTGGCGCTTCGTAATGAGACATAATTTTATTTAAAATTTATTAATTGTTCTTTATTTTTAAATTGCAAAATATTAATTAAGCTTCTTTAATATTCTTTACTTTTAATTGGTAAAAAACATTTGGTTTTGTACCTACAAAATCCAATAATTTGAAACTTCTATCTTCTTTTTCTAATTTGGATACTTTACTTTTAGTATCATTCACATCTCCAAATACAATAGCATCTGTAGGACATGCATTTGAACAAGCTGTTTGGAATTCTCCATCAGCTACCGGTCTACCTTCTTTCTTAGCATTTAATATGGTCAATTGTGTCATTTGAATACACATAGAACATTTTTCCATTACACCCCGTGATCTAACCACAACATCTGGATTTAATACCATTCTTCCTAAGTCATTGTTCATATTGAAATCGAATTCATTATTATCAAAATATTTGAACCAATTAAATCTACGAACTCTATAAGGACAGTTATTAGCACAATAACGCGTACCTACACAACGGTTATAAGCCATTTGATTTTGACCCTGTGTACCATGAGAAGTTGCTGCAACCGGACAAACCGTTTCGCAAGGAGCATGATTACAATGTTGACACATAACAGGTTGGAATGATACATCCGGTGCATCTGAAGGTTGTATTTGTGCATTAAAGAATTCACCAGTACCAAAACTACCTTCTTCTTTACCTCTTTCAACGGTCATATCACTTGAGTAATAACGATCAATACGCATCCAATGCATATCTCTACCTACTCTAATCTCATGTTTTCCAACAACAGGTACATTATTTTCTGCATGACAAGCAACAACACAAGCCGCACAACCAGTACAAGTTGCCAGATCAATAGCTAAATTGAATTTAGTCCCTAAAGTATCATCAAATTTTTCCCAAAGATCAACTTTATCTTGAGTTACTTCTTGATGATCTAAAGAAAATTTTGGAGCTGTACTCCAATCTTTAGGTCTGGAAACATAGTCGGCCAAAGACATTTCTTTAGTGATCTCACCTTCTCTACCCATTATGGTATGTTGCAATTGAACACATGCAAATTTATGTTCGCCCGAGACTTTCTCTATGCTTGCATTTTGAAAAATTCCATTAGCAAATGGATAAGCATTTACACCTATACTCATTTCTTTTTGTAATCCCTCTAGTCCATATCCCAATGCTAATGCTACTGAACCAGGAGCTTGACCTGGCTGAATATAAACCGGTACATTTTCAATAGTTACCCCATTTGCTATAACATTTACTACATCACCGTTCAATGCACCATTATCAATTGTTCGGTTCTCTAATCCTAATCTTTCAGCATCAATTCTAGAAATTAACAAATAGTTATCCCAAGTGGTTCTTGTAATAGGGTCTGGTAATTCTTGTAACCATGGATTATTGGCTTGTTGCCCATCACCCATTCCTGCTTTTGTATAAACAGTTAACTCAAGATCACTACCTTTAATTTTTGAGAGTGCAGAACCTGCTGCACTAATATCAATATCATTAGTTACGATTTCATCATTAGCAACAGGTACAGTAAAAGTTCCGTCATGCAATGCTTTATTCCAAGATTTACCTCCAAGAACATTATTATTCCACATTCCTTTTAAATAGTCATAATAGGCTTCATCGCTACCTAACCATATTAACAAAGTTTCCTGAAACTGACGTGTATCAGATAATTTATGAATCGTTGGTTGTGTTAAACTATACTGACCTTTTTTTATCAATACATCATTCCAAGATTCTAAATAATGTGGAATTGCTGCAACATACTCAGAAGCACTTGCAGTTTCATTATCATTCATCGCAAAACTTACACTAAGTTTTGTTTTTTTCAATGCTTCGATAAATTCTTTTGCATTTGGTAAAGTATAAGCAGGATTTGTATTGTGTGTAATCAAAGCTCCTATTTTTCCTGCCTTCATATCAGTAATTAACTGCGCAACTTTAACATCATCTCCATGGCGAATATTTCTAGTATTTGCTACATCAATAACTTTACTTTGAATTGCTTTATTAATTTGTAAAGCTAATAATTGCGCATTTTTATCTTGTATACCTGTAACAAGAACTGCATTTCCACCAGCAGCTTTAATTTGTTTTGCAGCATTTTGAACAGCAGTATTGAGCGGAGACATTTCTCGAGTCGCAACTCCACTTACAATTGCTTGATACAATTTTATTAATGCATTTACTTGTTCAGATGGTTTAATCATCACTCGCTTATCTGCATTAGCTCCCGTTAAACTCATATTCGATTCAAATTGAATATGATGTGACATTTTTCCATTTTTTGGAACTCTCCCTTTTGCATAACCTGCAGAAAATCCTCCACCTTGCCAATCTCCTAAGAAATCTGCTCCCACTGAAACAATTACATCTGCTTTAGCAAAATCATAATCAGGCAACGCTCTTTTACCATACATCTCTTTCATTGCATCTAAAACAGCACTCTCTGAAATTGCATCATAAACAACATGGTCAACATTGCCGTATTGTTCTGAAAATTTATTTACCAGGCTTTTTGTTGAAGGGCTGGCACAAGTTCCGGTTAAAAAAACTATTTTTTCTCCGTTTTCTTTTAGTTCATTTAATTTAGCGCCTACTTCAGAATCAAATTTATTCCATGAAATTGATTCACCTTTAGCTTTAGGACCTTTTAATCGATTGTTATCATAAAGTGATAACACTGAAGCCTGTACTCTTGCATTAGCACTACCGTTTGATGATTCCTTATTAGGTTCAATTTTAATAGGGCGACCTTCTCTTACTTTTACCAAAACATTAGCAAAATCATAACCATCAGCAATAGTCGTAGCAAAATAATCAGCAATACCAGGAGTTACATCATCTGGTTTAATTACAAAAGGTATTGATTTTGTTACCGGACCTTCACAAGCTGCCAGTGATGCTACTGCGGTAGAAAATCCAACATATTTTAAAAAGTCTCTTCTACTTGTAGCACTTGAATCCAATGAATCTTTATCTCCTAAAAATTGATCAGTTGGGATTTCTTCTACAAATTCTTTTTGTTTTAGCTTTTCAACAATAGAGCTATTTTCTTTAAGCTCTTCAACACTTTTCCAGTATTTCTTGTTAGATGCCATATTTATTTTTTGTTTTATAATTTATTGGAATAACTTCCAATTTTTATTCTTTTAATTCTTTTTTCCTAATTTCTTAATAGTGGCATTTACCACATTCTTTTCCTCCTAAATCTGCAATAGTCACTTCAACTAATTCGTATTTTTTAGCGAGTTCGTCATGAATTTTTGCATAATAAGCATTGCCTTTTAGATCAACATTGGTTTCAATATGACAATCAAGACACCAGTTCATTGTTAGAGAAGAATATTGATATACTTCATCCATTTCTTCAACAGGCCCATGGCACTCTTGACATTCTAAGCCAGCTACATTCACGTGTTGAGAATGATTATAATATACAAAATCAGGTAGGTTATGCACCCTATTCCATTGAATTGGTTTTTGTTCATAATTTTCGATATAAGCTAATTTTTCAGGATCCCATCCTATTGCATCGTAAATTTTGTTAATCTCAGCATCATAAAATGCTTTTTCAGATTCTGATGCAACGGGTCCGTTATACTCAGTTATACTTATATGACAGTTCATACAAACATTAACTGAAGGAATTCCTGAAGTTTTACTGTTTCTTGCAGATGAATGACAATATTCACAATCAATTTTATTATCACCGGCATGTATGGTATGAGAAAATGCTATTGGCTGTATAGGTTGATATCCTTGATCAATACCTATTTCCATTAGGTTGTCAAACAGGATGTATGTTCCTAAAAGTAATAGAAAAATTGTAGTTACGATCTTTATGAAACCATTTTTACTTTGTACAAAAATCCAAATTGCCAATATCAATATTACCAACGCTAATACATAGCTCATCCACTTGTTTGAACTTTTTGGTGTAGCAACATTAGGTGTAGTGGCTGTAGCTGCAGCTTCAACAGGTTTCACATCACCAACTGTTGTATAAGCTAAAATGGCATCAATATCATCTTCTGTTAATTGTGGATAAGGAGTCATTGGCATGCCATTATACTCATTAAAAATGTCAATTGCATCTTGATCTCCACTTGCTCTTAATGCATTATTATCTTTTATCCAGGCATGAAGCCATTCTTTGTCTCTCTTCTCACTTATTCCTTTTAAAGGAGGCCCAATTAATTTTTTATCTAGTTTATGACATGCAACACAATTTGTTTGGAATAATTTTTTACCCAAAGCAACTTTCGGATCAGTTGCTGCCTGTGAGGTAGTTGACGCTGTAGTTTCAGTTGGTTTATCATCAGTATAAGCAAGGATATCATTGATATCTTGTTCACTCAATTGAGGATAAGGAGTCATGGGCATGCCATTATACTCATTATATATGTCAATTGCATCCTGATCTCCACTTGCTCTTAAAGCATTATTATCTTTAATCCATGCCTGCAACCATGCATTTTCTCTTTTCTCACTAATACCCTTTAAAGGTGGACCTATTAATTTTTTTTCTAATTTATGACAAGCGGCACAATTAGTATTGAAAAGTTTTTTACCGTTTTCCGGATCTCCTTGTTGTGCTGATATGCTAAATGATATTAAAAAAAGGAAAGTTAGGCCGGTTATTAGTTTATTAAATGTATTGCTTTGCATTACAAATCATTTGAGTTAAATAAGTTGATTTTATTCTTTTTGTACAATTAACAAGTTAATGTACAATAATTTTTAACTATACTTCATTTGATGACAAATATCATATAATTATATATTGACTACAAAAATACATTTTCTTCATTACCAACAAAGTGTTTTTTTATTTACAATATAATTTATATTTATTCTAAATAACTAATCTGTTATCAATCTAAAAAATGTTTTTTAAATTTGTAAAAAAAATAAAAATGAAAATTACACCATTTATATATATCAGCTTATATTTATTTTTTTCCTATTCAGGTCTTGCACAACAAACTTCAGGAAAGGTAACTGTAAAAACTACTTCAGATATTGATAGAGTTATCTCAAAGAAAAAAGCATTCAATAAATCTATAAAAACAATGGATGGTTATAAGATCCAGTTATTTTTTGGAGTTGAAAAAAAAGCATATGAAGCCGAGGATGAATTTAGTAGTTTATTTCCTGATATACCTGTCAAAATAATTTTCAGTTCACCTGATTGGAAAGTTCAAGCTGGTAATTTTATGAATCGTTTAGATGCCGACAGGGCTTTGATTGATATTAAAAATGATTTCCCGGGTGCAATTGTATTAGAAACTGAAATTGATATTTTATAACAATTAACCCATTTAATCTATCTTTGCTTTTATGAATGAAAATTTAGATGCTACAAATAAAAATCTCAGCAAAGAAGAATTTGATATTGAAAAAAAATTGCGCCCCATCACATTTGATGATTTTACAGGGCAAGAGCAAGCATTAGAAAATTTAAAGATATTTGTTGAAGCAGCTAATTTAAGAGGTGAAGCATTAGATCATACTTTATTTCATGGTCCTCCCGGGTTAGGCAAAACTACTTTGGCCCATATATTAGCAAATGAATTAAACACCAATATTAAAGTAACTTCGGGACCTGTATTAGACAAACCGGGTGATTTGGCAGGATTACTAACTAATTTAGGAAGTCGTGATGTTCTATTTATTGATGAAATTCATAGATTAAGTCCGGTGATAGAAGAATATCTTTACTCGGCAATGGAAGACTATAAGATTGATATCATGATTGAATCGGGGCCAAATGCAAGAACAGTACAAATTAATCTTGAACCTTTTACTTTAATCGGGGCCACTACACGATCGGGTTTACTCACTGCACCAATGCGTGCCAGATTTGGAATTAGCAGCCGATTAAATTATTACGACACTAAATTATTGACCAATATTGTTCAGCGAAGTGCTCAAATTTTAAATGTACCTATTCATATGGAAGCTGCTATAGAAATTGCAGGAAGAAGTAGAGGTACTCCTCGTATTGCCAATGCTTTATTGAGAAGAGTTAGAGATTTTGCGCAAATCAAAAGTGATGGGAATATTGAAATAAAAATAGCCAAATTCGCCCTAAATGCATTATTGGTTGATACTCATGGTTTGGATGAAATGGATAATAAAATATTGATTACTATCATTGAGAAATTTAAAGGTGGCCCTGTAGGGATTGGAACTTTGGCAACTGCAGTTGGCGAAAATGCTGAAACTATAGAAGAAGTTTACGAGCCATTTTTAATTCAGGAAGGATTTATTATGCGAACCCCAAGAGGAAGAGAAGTAACTGAATTGGCTTATAAACATTTGGGTAAAACTAAAGGAGATTTTCAAGAGGAATTATTTTAAATTATACAAATATGGGATTATTTTCAAAAGAAATTCCGGCCGAACAAGTTTTTGTTAAGGGTAAAAAATTAAAGTGTAATATTTGTGGCCACGATAAATTTGTTTATCAGGAATCACAACTTAACACAAGATTAGCTTCTTTATTTGATGTTGATTTTGCCAATAAAAAAGCACACTGTTATGTGTGTGACAGTTGCTCAAAAATTCAATGGTTTTTAAAAAAATTATAGATTCTGACAAACAAACAAAAGTATGCCTATCTTATCAAAACCGAAGCAACTCGCCTCGGTTTTTCTTCATGTGGAATTGCTAAAGCCGAATTTTTAGAAGAAGAAGCACCTAGATTAGAGAATTGGTTAAAAAATGGTTACCATGGAAAAATGCAATACATGGAGAATCATTTTGATAAAAGGTTGGATCCAACCAAATTAGTACCGGGAGCAAAATCTGTAATTTCTTTACAATACAATTATTTTCCAGAAGAAATTCAGGTTTTGGATACTTATAAAATTTCAAAATATGCCTATGGTGAAGATTACCATCATATTCTTAAAAAGAAGTTATTTGAGTTATTGAGCTTTATTCATAAAAATATCGGTAAAGTTGATGCACGTGTTTTTACAGATTCAGCTCCGATTATGGAAAGAGCGTGGGCAAAAAAGGCAGGTTTAGGCTGGATAGGAAAACACTCTCTTTTAATAAATAAAAACAAAGGCTCTTTTTATTTTTTAGCAGAAATCATTTTAGATCTTGAGCTTGAATATGATCAAGAATTCAAAACTGACCATTGTGGTACTTGTACAAAATGTATTGATGCTTGCCCTACTGATGCCATTTTACCCAATCGTATTTTAAATGGCAGCAAATGCATATCATATTTTACAATTGAACTCAAAGATGAAATTCCTACTTCTATGAGAGGAAAGTTTGAGGATTGGATGTTTGGCTGTGATATTTGTCAGGATGTTTGTCCGTGGAATCGATTTTCTATATCACATAATGAACCACAATTTTTACCTCACCCCGACCTTTTAAAAATGGATAAAAATCAATGGGAAGAATTAGATCAAAAAATCTTCAGTAGAATCTTTAAAAAATCGGCTGTAAAGCGTACCAAATTTACAGGTCTACACCGTAACATTAGTTTCTTAAAAAGATGATATTTATTAGTTTTTAGCATTGTAAAAGAACTACCTTTGTATCATAATTTTATATAAATAACATAAAAATGTCAGCAAAACTTAAAAAGTCGGATGCTTTAATATATCATGAGCAACCTACACCGGGTAAAATTAAAGTACTACCTACAAAAAAACACACAACTCAACGTGATTTATCTCTGGCTTATTCTCCAGGGGTTGCTGAGCCGTGTTTAGAAATTGAGAAAAATCCTGAAGATATTTATAAATATACTTCAAAAGGTAATTTAGTTGCTGTTATATCAAACGGAACAGCTGTTTTAGGCCTAGGCGATATTGGTGCTGATGCTTCTAAACCGGTGATGGAAGGTAAAGCATTATTATTTAAGATCTTTGCCGATATTGATGTTTTTGATATTGAAGTTGATGAAAAAGATATTGATAAATTTATTGCAACAGTAAAAGCCATTTCTCCCACTTTTGGTGGAATTAATTTAGAAGACATCAAAGCACCGGAAGCTTTTGAAATTGAACGACGGTTAAAAGATGAACTCGATATTCCTGTAATGCATGACGATCAGCATGGTACTGCAATTATTTCTGCAGCAGCTTTAAAAAATGCACTAGAAATAGTTAATAAAAAAGTAGAAAATACTAAAGTTGTTATTAGTGGTGCAGGTGCCGCAGCTGTTTCTTGCACCAAACTCTATAAAAAACTTGGTATTAAGGATGAAAATATTGTCATGTGCGATAGTAAGGGTGTTATTAGAAAAGATAGAAAGGATCTTACCTCTCAAAAAGCTGAATTTGCTACCGAAAGAGATTTAAATAATCTAGAAGAAGCTATGGTAGATTCGGATGTTCTTATTGGTTTGTCTAAAGGAAATGTTGTTAGCCCTGAAATGATATTGTCAATGGCTAAAGACCCTATTGTTTTTGCTATGGCTAATCCAAATCCTGAGATTGATTATAATTTAGCGATCAAAACAAGAAAAGATATTATTATGGCTACAGGAAGATCTGATCATCCTAATCAGGTTAATAATGTACTTGGTTTTCCATTTATTTTTAGAGGTGCTCTAGATGTAAGAGCTACTAAGATCAACGAAGAAATGAAGATGGCTGCCGTTCATGCTTTGGCTGATCTTGCCAAAGAAATAGTTCCTGAACATGTCAATATAACATATCACGAAAAAAATATCCACTTCGGTAAAAAATATATAATTCCGAAGCCATTTGATATGCGTTTGATTTCTAAAGTTCCTCCGGCTGTGGCTAAAGCTGCTATGGATTCTGGTGTTGCCAGAAAACCAATAACAGACTGGGATGCTTATATTGAGGAACTCGAAGAACGTTTAGGTACAGGAAATAAGCTCATGAGATTGCTTACCAGTAGAGCCAAAGCCGATCCGAAAAAAGTAGTGTTTGCTGAAGCCGATCAAATGGATGTATTAAAAGCTGCTCAAATAGTACATGAAGAAGGTATTGCCAAACCAATTTTATTGGGTAATAAAAAAACAATTTCTAGATTAATGAAAGAAATTAATTTTGAGGCAAAAATACCTATCATTGACCCAAATTCAAAATCTGAAGAAAAAAGGAAAAATAAATTTGCTGAAAAATATTGGAATCAAAAGCGACGCAAAGGAATTACAATTATTGAAGCGCGTAAACGCATGCGCAATCGCAACTATTTTGCTTCAATGATGGTAAACAATAAAATGGCTGATGCTTTGGTTACAGGTTACTCTAACAGTTATCCTATTGTAGCGAAACCAATAATTGAATTGATAGAAAAACAAAAAGATATTCATAAAGTTTCTGCAACTAATTTGATGTTAACCAATCGTGGACCTCTTTTTATATCAGATACAGCTTTAAATATCAATCCTAATTCTGAAGAATTGGTAGAAATTGCCCGATTAACCAATGAAACTATGAAAATGTTTGGTTTAAAACCAACTCTAGCTTTTGTTTCTCATTCAAATTTTGGTTCATCAAAATCATTTTCTGCAAAGAAGATTCATGATGCTGTTTCAAGCATTCATAAATCTTATCCAGAAATCAATATTGACGGTGAATTACAAGTTGATTTTGCATTGAATAGTAAGATGCGTTCCGAAAAATTTCCTTTTTCAAAAATTGAAGGCAAAAAAGTGAACGGACTTATCTATCCAAATTTAGAGTCAGCTAACATCAGTTATAAATTGTTAAAAGAACTCAATCAAATTGATTCTGTTGGACCATTGATTATGGGACTTAATAAATCAGTTCATTTATTGCAATTACACGCTAGTGTTGATGAGATCGTGAATATGGTTAGTGTTGCTGTTGTAGATGCTCAGGTTAAAGAGAAAATTAAATAGTTTTAATATACTTATAAAACTAGTTTTAATATAAATCTTCATCGTCCTTTTTTTTCAAAATCAGGATGGTGAAGATTTATTTATATTTCATATTTTATCATTACATTTGGCTTAAGAAATTTTTTATTTTATGATAACATCTATTAAGGGGAAATTAATTGAAAAAAACCCGGCTTACGCTGTGGTTGAATGTAACGGAATTGGATATTTTATTAACATTTCTTTACAAACCTTTTCAAATATACCAAGCATAGAATCAGTTAAACTACATACTCATTTATCAATACGTGAAGATGCACATATTCTTTACGGTTTTTATGAAAAAATTGAACGTGAGATCTTTAGGTTATTAATTTCCGTTTCAGGCGTGGGTCCTAGCACTGCTATTACTATGTTATCATCAATGACATCAAAACAAATTCAACAAGCAATTGCATCAGAAGATGTTGCAACGATCCAATCTGTAAAAGGAATTGGTGTTAAGACTGCTCAGAGAGTGATTGTTGATCTTAAAGATAAGATCTTGAAAACTTTCAATATATCCGGTGAGTTATCAACATCAAACAATACTATTAAATATGAAGCGTTATCAGCTTTAGAAGTTTTAGGTTTTTCACGTAAAAATATTGACAAGACCCTTCAAAATATCTTACAAGAAACTCCTGATATAGCTTTAGAAGAATTAATTAAACAAGCATTAAAAAATTTGTAAATTTGGTTATCCTCAAACAATTTACATATAAATATATTATTGCCTTTATCTTCCTGTATTTATTTACAGTTGTACTATCAGCACAAAACTTTCCTCAAAATAATCAAACCAAACAAAATAGAATTGATAATACAACTAAAAATGATACTATTGCACCATTGCAATATAATTTTAAAAACTCTCAAAAAGGTGGCTTATTTTTAAATGACCCCACTAAATATGAAGTTATTTATGATCCTCAATCAGGTCATTATATTTTTTATGAAAAAATTGGTGATTATTTAATCAAGCATCCTTCTTATATGAGTGAAGAAGAATATAAAGACTATCGATTGAATCGCGATATGTTAGAGTATTCAAAAACAAAATTAAGTGCTATAGATGGAAAAAAAGAAGGAAGTAAAGATGCGCAAAAAAATTTACTACCTACTTATTATGTAAATAATAATTTTTTTGAAAGTATTTTTGGAGGAAATGAAATCGAAGTCAATCCTCAAGGTTCCGTTCTTTTAAAAATGGGTTTGATTCATCAAAAAGTAGAAAATCCGCAATTATCAGAAAGGAATAGACAAAGTACAACTTTTGATTTTGATCAGGAAATTAGTGCTAGTTTAAATGCCAAAGTTGGAAAAAGATTAAAAGTTATTGCTAATTTTGATACACAATCTACATTTAATTTTCAAAATTTAATTAAAATTGAATATACACCAACCGAAGATGATATCATAAGGAAAATTGAGGTTGGTAATGTGAGTATGCCTTCACGTAATTCATTGGTGACCGGTGTTCAAAACCTTTTTGGCGCTAAAACAGAATTACAATTTGGTAAAACAACCGTTACAGGTATTTTTTCACAACAGCGTTCTCAATCAAAAATGGTTAATGCTCAAGGAGGTTCTTTGATCAATGAGTTTGAAATAAGAGCCAGTGAATACGATAGTAATAGGCACTATTTTATAGCACATGCTTTTAGAAATAATTATGAGAATTCCCTTGCAAATTTCCCTTTAATTAATTCATCAAATACAATAACTCGAATTGAAATTTGGGTAACCAACAGAAACTCAACAACCGAAAATACAAGAAATATTGTTGCATTTACTGACCTAGGCGAAAATGATCTAAATAATATTGGTCCGGCAAATGTACAACCAAATCCTGGCGCAAAAGATCCTTCTAATGATGCAAATAATTTAAATAATCTTTTGACATTAGATGGTCCAATTAGAGATATTGCAACGGTAAATTCTGCTTTGTCACCCTACAACATGCAGCAAGGAAGAGATTATACTATTTTAGAGAATGCACGAAAATTAATCCAAGGAATTGACTTCACGTTTAATGCCCAGTTGGGTTTTATAACATTAAATAAACGTTTGGTAGATAGTGATGTACTTGCCATTGCATATGAATATACCGATGGAAATAATGTTTATCAAGTAGGTGAATTAACCGGTGATGGTGTTATAGCACCTGACAATTTAGTAGTTAAACTTTTGCAAGGTGAGATCATTAATACTTCAATACCTCTTTGGGATTTGATGATGAAAAATGTTTATGGAATTCCTGGAGCATTTCAATTACAAAAAGATGGTTTTAGATTTGAGGTAATGTATCAAGATGATGAAACTGGAGTTCCGGTAAATATTTTACAAAATGCTAAAACATCAGGACTTCAAGATAAAACTCTGTTAAACTTATTAAGATTAGACCGGTTAGACCAAAATAACAATGTATCACCAGAGGGAGATGGATTTTTTGATTATGTTGAAAATATTACCATCAATTCACAGCAGGGATTTGTTATTTTTCCATTGGTAGAGCCTTTTGGCCAAGATTTAGATGATCTTCTTGATCCAGAGGATGATATCTATATTTTTGATGAATTATATGACAGAACACAAACAGAAGCTCAAAATGATTTTCAAAATAAAGACAAATATATTTTTAAAGGTTATTTTAAATCAGAAGGCAGAAATGGCATTCCATTAGGTGCGTTTAATGTTCCAAGAGGTTCTGTAAAAGTAACAACAGGAGGTAGAGAATTAATTGAAGGTGTTGATTATGTTGTAGATTATAATATTGGAAATGTTCAAATTATTAATCCAACTTTAATCTCTTCCAATGCACCAATTCAAGTACAGGTTGAAAATAATATTGGTTTCACACAACAACGTCGTAGATATATGGGTGTTGATGTACAACACGTTTTTAATGAAAACTTAGCATTTGGTGGTAGCATCATTAATTTAAATGAAAAACCATTAACACAAAAAGCTCAATATGGTGCTGAACCTGTAAATAATACTATTTTTGGGCTTCATGCTAACTACACCAAAGAAGTTCCTTTCTTAACCAAGTTGACAAATAAACTTCCAAATATTGATACCGATGTACAATCTTATGTTTCTATTCGGGCTGAAGCAGCTCATTTATTGCCCGGTTCGCCAAAAGGAATTGATCTGGAAGGAGCTTCAACATCATATATTGATGATTTTGAAGGGTCACAAATACCAATTGATATTAAATCACCAAAACAGTGGTTTTTAGCGAGTACTCCTCAAGGACAAGATGGTGATTTAGATTTTAACAATGGTAATATTGCCGCAGGATTACCGGATGAATTAAGAACAGGTGCCATGAGATCAAAATTATCGTGGTATAATATTGATCAGATATTTTATGGATCATCTTTTAAACCAAGTAATATTGATAATAACGAACTTTCTAGAGCTGAAGTTAGACGTGTGACCTATAATGAATTATTTCCTGAGGTCGATCTTGATGTAACCCAATCAAATATTATCAGAACTTTTGATTTGGAATATTTCCCTGCCGAAAGAGGAACTTACAATTTTGATGACAGTTTTGATAGTGAAGGAAAATATGTCAATCCTGAAGATAGATGGGCAGGTATTATGCGTTCTTTAACAACTACAAATTTTCAACAAGCCAATGTTGAATACATCCAATTTTGGTTATTGGATCCTTATGAAAACTATTCGATAAAACCTGAAGAAGGAGGCCCTGTTACACCCCCTAATCCAGCTGATTTTAATGGTGAACTTTATTTTAATTTAGGAAGTGTTTCGGAAGATGTTTTAAAGGATGACCGAAAAATGTTTGAAAATGGCTTACCCGGAGATGGTATTCAAATACCAGGTGACAATGTAGAAATAACACCTTGGTCATCAATACCCAAAAACCAATCTTTGATCTATGCTTTTACTGAAGATGATAACACGAGATTAAATCAGGATCTTGGATTTGACGGTATTAATGATGAAGATGAAGCTGTAAAATTTGGTTCTAATTTTGGGAATGACCCAGCTGCAGATAATTTTCATTATTTTAGAGGTTCTGATCTGGATAGTGAAAATGCTAGTATTTTGTCTAGATATAGAAATTTTAACTTGACTCAAGGCAATTCTTCTACGCCAAATAATTCACCTGAAAGTTACCCTACTTCAGCTACATCTTACCCTGATATTGAAGATATCAATAAAGATCAGACTATGAGTGCTGTTGAAAGTTATTATCAATACAAAGTATCATTAAATAAAAATGATTTTAATGTTGGTCAGAATTATATTGTAGATAAAAAGGAAGTTACTGTAAAGTTATCCAATGGAGAATCGCAATTAGCTACCTGGTATCAATTCAGGATACCAATTACAACACCAGAAGATCCTAAGAATATCATCAATAATATGACTGGTTTTACATCAATTCGTTTTATCCGAATGTTTGTAACAAAATTCAAAATTCCAATAGTTTTACGTTTTGGAGAATTACAATTGGTTAGGGGTGATTGGAGAAGATACACCAAAACAATTAATGAAGCTATTGAACCCCCACAAGAAATTACACCTATTGAAAACCAAAATTTTGAAGTAGGTGTTGTAAATATTGAAGAAAATGCTAACCGAGAACCTATACCTTATGTACTTCCACCAGGTATAAAACGTGAGCGGTTACAAGGTACTACAACCATACAGCAACAAAATGAGCAATCATTATCTGTTAAAGTAAAAGAATTAATGCCTGGTGATACCCGAGCTGTATTTAAAAATACAAGCTTTGATATGCGTATGTATAAACGACTTAAAATGTTTCTACATGCTGAAAGTATTTTAGGTCAAATACAAGTTAGAGATGATGAACTACTTGCCATTATTAGATTAGGAAGTGATACTGATGATAATTACTATCAAGTAGAAATCCCTTTAAAAGTTACTGACTTTAGTGCAGTCACTGCTGAAGAAATTTGGCCTGATGAAAATAATTTAAATGCAAAGCTAGAAGATTTTGGTAATCTTAAATTAGAAAGGGTAAACTCTGGCGGATCAGTAAATAACTTATTCCCTGCACCGCTACCCGGCGAACCCACAGAATATAGAATTAGAATCAAAGGAAATCCAAATCTTTCTAATATACGAACCTTAATGTTAGGTGTTAAAAACGTTTCAAATACTGAAAAAAGTATGGAAATTTGGTTTAATGAGCTACGTGTATCAGAATTTGACAATGAAGGAGGATGGGCTGCAATAGTAAATGCCGATGCAAATTTTGCCGATTTTGCTGATATTTCTGTATCTGGTAGTATGCACACAAAAGGTTTTGGATCAATCGATCAACGAATCAATGAAAGGAGCCAAGAGGATGTAAAACAGTATGGATTAGTAAGTAACATCAATATCGGTCAATTATTACCTAACAAATTGAGTTTGAATTTACCTATTAATTTTAGTATTTCTGAAGAATTTAGAGATCCTAAATACGATCCTCAATATCAGGATGTTCATTTTGATCAAGGCAATACTAATAGTGATCAGGCAAGAGATTATACCCAACGAAGAGGCCTTAATTTATTAAATATCAGAAAAAATAAGACCCAATTTAGCGGAAAACCACATTTTTATGATGTAGAAAATCTATCTCTTTCATACGCTTATAATGAAATGTATCACCGTGATTATAATGTTCAACGATACATTGATCAAAAACTTAGAGCTACTGCTAATTATAGTTACAGTTTTAAACCGTTGTCAATTGAGCCATTAAAAAATTGGGGTTTATTATCCAATAAAGAATATTTGAGATTCATTAAAGAAATCAATTTTAATCCTTTACCAACTTCAATATCTATCAATTCAAATATCATAAGAAATTACAATGAACAATTATCCAGATCACTAGTTGAAGGTTTACCTGAATTACCAACTCTAAAACAGCGTAATTATATGTTTGATTGGGATTATCATATAGCCTATAATTTAACTAAATCTTTCCAGTTTACTTTTAGAGCCTTAAACAATTATGTCTATGATAATTATGATAGAGAACAAGACATTCAATTATATGATAATTTGTTTACAATTGGAAGACCTGAACATTACCATCAAACTTTTGACGGAACTTATAAATTACCATTTGATAAGTTTAAATATCTAGATTTTATTAATGCTACTTACAGTTATACAGCCGATTTTGACTGGCAGGCTCCTTCATTATCTAATATCGATTTTGTAGGCAATACCATACAAAATGCCAATACCCATACTTTTGCTGCAGATCTTACTATGGATAGATTCTATAAACAAATAGGTACTGATAATTGGTTCTCTGGAAAGAAAAATAAAAAAGAAGAAAAACCTAATAATAATGAAAATAAAAATACTGCAACTAAAGTAAATAAAAATCAAACCACAGGACAAAAAATTGGAAGGATAGGAGTTGATATATTAACATCTGTAAAAGATGTGAGAGTAGCATATTCAGAAAATAACGGAACTTTTTTACCGGGTTATATTCCTCAAGCAGGATTTCTAGGAAGAAGTAAATACAGTAATGATTTTGCGCCAACATTTAGTTTTGTTTTTGGTAGTCAAGCTGATATTTTAGATTTAGCCTTAGAAAATAACTGGCTAATATCAAGAGGTGATGATGAAAATATTTACAGTAAAAATTACAGCAAATCACATTATGATAAATTTGATTACTCATTAAATATTAGACCTACCAAAGATTTTGATATTGAATTATTTGGTAACCGAATTTATACCAAAAGTTTCAATCAACAAATTGATATTGTTAATGATGCTTATAATAATTCACCCATAAATGCCATGGGTAATTTTAGCATTTCTTATTTTATGCTTAAATCTACTTTTGAAGATAGTGATGCTGTTTTTCAAGAATTTAAAGACAATAGATCAATAATTTCTAATCGTTTATCCAATAAAACAGGTGGAGATATTAATGGTTTTGGGAACACCAATCAAGATGTAGTCCTTCCGGCATTTTTGGCAGCATACTCCGGCAAGGACGCTAGATCAATTGAATTTGATGCATTTAGAAATACACCTATTCCAAACTGGAGAGTTACCTATAAAGGTTTAATGAATATTGGATTTTTTAAACAAAATTTTAGGAGTTTTTCTTTAGAACACAGCTATCGTTCAGTTTACTCAGTTTTATCATTTACCAATAATTTAAAATATGATGGAACAAATCCTATTGGAGATAATAATCGTGATATTGCTGGCAACTTCAATACAAGATTGTTATATAATGGTGTTAGCCTCATAGAAGAATTTGCACCATTGATAAAAGTTGATTTTAAAATGAAGAATTCAATTTCGTTAAGAGCTGCATATAATAAAGATAAAGCCTTAAATTTAAATTTTAATAACAATACAGTAACTGAAAATAATGGAAGTGAAATTATTGTTGGAATGGGTTACAGAATTAAAAATGTTAGCTTAAAGTTTAAAACAGGAAATAAGGAAACTAAATTTCTAGGTGATATCAATTTTAAAGCTGATTTTGGTTTAAGAGATAATCTAACACAAATAAGATCATATGGTATTTCAGATGAAGTTAATAATGATCAAATTACCGGTGGACAAAATTTAATAACATTTAAATTTCTTGCAGATTACTCTTTAAATAAAAATTTATTAACATCTTTTTACTTTGACTATAATAAGTCTAAATTTGCAATATCAACAACATTCCCCAGAACATCAATCAATGGTGGAATTAGTATAAGATATATAATAGGAAATTAAATAATAAAACTTTTAAAAATGAACATACCTGTAGATTTAAAGTACACTAAAGATCATGAATGGATTAAAATAGATGGTGATATTGCAACCATTGGTATTACCGATTTTGCTCAAGGCGAATTAGGCGATATTGTTTATGTTGATGTTGAAACAATTGATGAAACCTTAAATAATGAAGAAGTTTTTGGTAGCGTTGAAGCCGTAAAAACTGTATCAGATCTTTTTATGCCTCTAAGTGGAGAAATCATAGAATTTAACGAAGATCTTGAAGATGCACCTGAAAAAATAAATTCAAGTCCATATGGTGAGGGTTGGATCATCAAAATAAAATTATCCGATACCAATCAAATAGATAATTTATTAGATGCTGAAGCGTATAAAGAAATTATTGGAGCATAATGCTTTTATATTGGCAATAATTATAACTTTGATTATTGCCTTTTTAAGTTTAAGTGTTACTCCAAAGATTAATTTAGGATTAAATATTAAGTCTAGCGACAAATATTTACATGCAATTGCTTATTTTTTTTTAAGTTCAGTTTGGTTTTTTACCCTTAAAGAGAAGTTAAAAAATAGGTCATTCAAAATTTATTTAATTACAATTTTAATTTTTTATGGCATCATTCTTGAGGTTTTACAAGGTGAATTAACCAGTTATCGAACTGCTGACTTTTATGATATTATTGCCAACACTATAGGAATTGCAATAGCTACAGTGTTTTTTAATAAGTTTTTGAGCTGGTTCAATAGTATTTAAAAAAATTCTTGTATTTGTTATAATTAATTCCTTAAATTAGCAACTATTAAAATTATAGAGAATGGAACCGAAAAAAAACCCTAAAGCAAACCTCGAAAACCATAATAAACAATTTATGTTATTAGGTTTAGCACTTGCCTTATTATTGATCTACGTTGGAATTGAATGGAAAACATTTGATAGAACAATTGAAGACTTAGGTGTTGCCAATATGGCTATAGAAGAAGAGATTGATATTCCAATTACCGAACGAATTCAGGAAGTTAAACCTCCACCTCCTCCACCTCCAGCACCCGAAAAAATAGAAATAGTGGAAGATGAAGCAGAAATTGAAGAAACTGTATTAGAATCAACAGAAACCGATGAGTCTGAAGCTGTAGTAGTTGAAGAAATTGAAGAAGTAGTTGAAGAAGAAGAAGTAATGGAAGATGTTCCTTTCGCAATTATTGAAGAAGTACCTGTTTATCCGGGTTGTAAGGGATCAAATGCTGAAAAGAAAAAATGTTTACAAGATAAAGTTCAAAAACTTGTTAATAAAAATTTTAATACTGGTTTGGCAAATGATCTAGGTTTAAGCCCTGGTAGAAAAAAAATATATGTTCAATTTAAAATTGATAAAACTGGAAATATCGTTAATATAAGAGCCAGAGGTCCACATGCCAGATTAGAAAAAGAAGCTGTAAGAGTTGTCCAAAAAATTCCTAAAATGACCCCGGGAAAACAACGTAACAGACCGGTAGGTGTAAAGTATACTTTACCAATTACCTTAGTAGTTGAATAAACAATAAAAAAATTATTTTTTATACAAACCATCTAAATATTTAGATGGTTTTTTTATGGTACCAACAATAATACACTCATAAAAAAATGATAATAATATTTGATACTTAAAATTCTTATCTTATACCTACTCCTTAAACACTTTAGTCATGTTAGTTAATAAAAATTATATAACCGAATTAGCTGGCGAACTTGGTTTAACTCAGGGTAAGAAAAAAGTTTATGTTCAATTTAAAATTGATAAAAATGGAGGTATTGTTGATATTAGAGCGAGAGGCCCACATGCTAGATTAGAGAAAAAAGCTGTAAGAGTTGTAAGTAAGCTTCCTAAAATGGAAACGGGAAAATAACGCGGAAGATTTGTTGGTGTGAAATACACACTACCCATTACTTCAATAGTACAAGATAATTAGATTAAAAAGACTGTCTTAAAAGGCTGTCTTTTTTTTTGGTACACTTTTTGTTTTTAACAAAATATTAACATTTAAATATTTTCTTATGAGAAGTGTAATTAAAAAACAAAATCGCAGAAATCAATTAAAAAACAATTCAAAATTATTTTTACAATTAGGGATAATTTTAGCTCTAATCATTGTTTATACAGTTTTTGAGATGAAATTCACTAAAAATATTTTTGAAATCCCAATAAATAAAACTTCAAATGATGAACCTATTTCTTATGTAATGCCCACATTTGAAATTGAAAAGGTCAAAATTCCTAAAAAGAAGATTAAACAAAATCAATTGCCTAAACCTATTGATAAAATTATAATTGATGATGATAATGAAACAAATGATTATATCTATAAATTAGATCCTAAAGTTCAAATCATTTCGTTAGATTCAATCATCGAGATTACTGAACCAAATGAATACCCTGATGAAATAGTCAATTTTATAATTATTGAACAAGCACCAATTTATCCGGGTTGTACAGGTAAGAATGAAGAAGAGTTGAAAAAATGTTTCAATAAAAAAATAGCAAAATTCATCAATAAAAAATTTGATACTAGTTTAGCTTCAGAATTAGGTTTATTTGGAAAACAAAGAATATTAGTTCTTTTTGAAATTGATAAAAAAGGGAATATTATAAATATCCAATCAAAGGCTTCTCATAAAAGGTTAGAAAAAGAAGCTATAAAGATTACTAAAAAACTACCAAAAATGACACCTGGTAAACAAAGAGGTAGACCTGTTGGCGTAAAATACACTCTACCTATAGCTTTTTACATTGAATAATTTTGTATTATAATTAAGGTATTGTTTTAATAGAATGATTAAAACAATACCTTAATTTTTAATTTATTTGTACATTTGGATTTCTAATAAAATTAAATGAATATAGATTTTTCAAAAATCCCAACTTACGATACTTTAGGTGTAATTGAAAGGGTGAATCGATTTGGTAAAAGAAGCATAAAAAATTCTTCAAAAGTTGAAGGATTAAAATTAGCTTTGAGTATGATTGACCTAACAACTTTAGAAGGTAAAGATACTAAAGGTAAAGTAGAACAATTATGCTACAAAGCTATGCATCCTCATGATGCTTTACAGAACATACCTACTGTTGCCGCAATTTGTGTATATCCGTCAATGGTTAGTATTGCAAAAAAAGCATTACAAGGTTCTAAAATAAATGTAGCTTCAGTAGCAACGGCTTTTCCTAGTGGCCAATCTGATTTAAAAATTAAATTGGCCGATACAAAATTTGCAGCTGATCAGGGCGCTGATGAAATAGATATGGTTATTTCACGTGGTAAATTCTTAAGTGGAAATTACCAATATGTTTTTGATGAAATAGCTGCAGTTAAAGAAGCCTGTGGCAAAGCTCATTTAAAAGTTATTTTAGAAACCGGTGAATTAGAAACTCTAGATAATGTTAGAAGAGCAAGTGAAATAGCCATTCAAGCCGGTGCAGATTTTATTAAAACTTCTACAGGTAAAATACAACCTGCTGCTACTTTACCTGTAACATATGTAATGCTTGATACTATTAAAGATCATTATTTAAAAACAGGAATAATGATAGGAATGAAACCTGCTGGTGGAATATCTACATCTAAAATTGCCTTACAGTATTTGGTAATGCTAAACGAAGTTTTAGGAGAAAAATGGATGAATAAGGAATATTTTCGTTTTGGGGCAAGTAGCTTAGCAAATGACATTTTAATGCAATTGGTCAAATCAGAAACTGGTTTTTATCAATCTGCAAATTATTTTTCAAAAGATTAACTATGGCAAATAAAAATAAACCTTTCAAAGCTTCATGGTCTTATGACCCGGCTCCGGAAAGTACAGATCATATCCAACTTCAAAAAAAATATGATTTATATATCGATGGTAAATTTATTAAACCAGAAAGTGGTAAGTATTTTGATACCATCAATCCGGCTAATGATGAAATAATTGCAGAAATTGCAATAGCTGAAAAAGAAGATGTTGATAAAGCAGTAAAAGCTGCAAAGAGTGCTTTCAAAAATTGGTCGAAAATCGAGCCAAAAGAAAGAGGTAAATATATTTATAGAATTGCCAGATTAATTCAAGAGCGTGCAAGAGAATTTGCAGTGATTGAAAGTTTGGATGGTGGAAAACCAATTCGTGAATCACGTGATATTGATATTCCATTAGCTGCCAATCATTTTTTTTATTATGCAGGATGGACCGATAAATTAGAATTTGCTTTTCCGAATAGAAAACCAAAACCTCTTGGCGTAGCCGGACAAATTATTCCATGGAATTTTCCTTTACTTATGGCTGCCTGGAAATTAGCTCCAGCATTGGCTACCGGAAATACAGTGGTTTTAAAACCTGCTGAAACTACTCCATTAACAGCTTTAAAATTAGCTGAGATCATTCGCGATAGTGGTTTACCTAAAGGCGTGGTAAATATCATAACCGGAGCAGGGAAAACCGGAGCTGAAATTGTCAATCATCCAGATATTGATAAAATATCTTTTACAGGTTCAACCGCTGTAGGAAAATATATTCAAAAAGCTGTAGCTGGAACCAATAAAAAAATTACACTTGAATTGGGTGGTAAAAGCGCCAATATTATTTTTGAAGACGCGGCTATTGACCAAGCTGTAGAAGGTATTATTGATGCTATTTTTTTCAATCAAGGTCATGTTTGCTGTGCAGGCTCCAGACTTTTTATTCAAGAATCTGTCGCCAATACAGTTATCCAAAAATTAAAGGATAGAATGGAAACTTTGATGGTAGGTGATCCGATGGATAAAAATACTGACATTGGGGCTATTAACTCTAAAAGACAATTAAAAACCATAGAGAATTATATTAAAATTGGTTTAAATGAAGGTGGTGAAATTTTCCAAACAGATTGTATATTACCTGAAAAAGGAAACTGGTGTAAACCAACCTTATTTTTAAATTTATCTCAATCTCATACTATTGTTCAAGAAGAAATTTTTGGACCTGTATTAGCCATTCAAACCTTTAGAACTATTGAGGAAGTCATTGAAAAAGCCAATAATACACCTTACGGTTTAGCTGCAGGTGTTTGGACACAAAATGGATCAAAAATATTTCACATGACTCAAAAATTAAAAGCAGGTGTAATTTGGGCAAATACCTTTAATAAATTTGATGCCACTTCACCTTTTGGTGGTTATAAAGAAAGTGGTTTTGGTAGAGAGGGTGGGTTACATGGATTAAAACCATATGTAAAATTTGAATAAATTAAAATAAACTTTAAAAATGAACAGATTGGATATTCAAAAAACATATAAATTATATATTGGTGGTAAATTCCCAAGAACTGAATCTGGCAGATATTATGCCGTTAACAATTCAAAAGGAAAACTTATCGCAAATATGTGTCTGGGTTCTAGAAAAGATTTTAGAAATGCTGTTGTTGTTGCTAGAAAAGTTCAAGAATCTTGGGCTGATATTTCTGCTTTGAATAAAGGTCAGATATTGTATAGAATTGCTGAAATGTTGGAGGGCAGAAAAGAACAATTTATCGAAGAATTGGTTTTGCAAGGAGCCACAAAAAAAGCAGCTGAAAATGAAGTAGAAGTTTCTATTGACAGATTGGTTTATTATGCCGGTTGGAGTGATAAATACCAGCAATTTTTTAGTACTGTAAATCCGGTAAGTAGTTCACATTTTAATTTCACTAATCTAGAAGCAACCGGTATAGTTTCAATAATTGCTCCTGAAAATCAAAGTTTAATTGGATTGGTTTCAGTAATTGCTTCAACCATTGTAGGTGGAAATACTGTGATTGTTTTAGCCAGTGAAAATTTACCATTATCTGCCATTTCTTTTGCAGAAGTTCTAAATTCTTCTGATGTTCCGGGTGGTGTTGTTAATATCCTTACGGGGAAAAGGGAAGAATTGATATCACATATGGCTTCTCATATGGACGTAAACGCGATTATTTATTGTGGTAACGATGAAAATGAAATGAAATCTATAAATGAACTTGCCAGTAATAATGTTAAAAGGACCATTTTTTATAAAAAAAATGATTGGTTAAATAGTAGTAATGAATCACCTTATTTTATTGAAAAAACTCAAGAAGCAAAAACAACCTGGCATCCTGTAAAAGTTTAATTTTTGTAAACTCTACTTTTAAAAATTAAAATAGTTATGAAAGATCAAGATTATTTTGCCCATGAAACGGCTGTTATTGATGATGATTGCATCATCGGAAAAGGAACAAAAATTTGGCATTTTAGTCATATTATGTCCAATTGTAAAATTGGAAAAGGCTGTAATATTGGGCAAAATGTTGTAGTCTCACCTCAAGTTGTTTTGGGTAAAAATGTAAAAGTACAAAATAACGTATCCATTTATACCGGAGTTATATGTGAAGATGATGTTTTTCTAGGCCCCTCCATGGTTTTTACCAATGTTATTAATCCGCGAAGTGCAGTAAATCGCAAAAACGAATATATGCAAACCATCGTTAAAAAGGGAGCCAGTATTGGTGCAAATGCTACCATAGTTTGTGGAAACGATATTGGCGAATATGCATTTATTGGTGCCGGAGCTGTAGTTGTTAAGGAAATAAAACCTTTTGCTTTGGTTGTTGGAAATCCTTCAAAACAAATTGGATGGGTAAGTGAAAATGGCCATAGATTAAACTTTGATAAAAAAGGCGAAGCAATTTGTCCGGAAAGCAAAGAAAAATATATTTTAAATAATGACGTTGTAAAGAAAATCGGTTAGATTTGTAAGACAAATTTTAGGTATTTTAAATTAAATATTATCTGTATATCAAGAACTTTTACCCTATGAATAAATTAATATTAATAATCATTTTTGTTTTTGTTTCTTCTCATATAAATGCTCAAATTGAAACAGTGCCTGTTTATCCAGGCTGTGAAAGTATTGATGTTACCCAAACAGAAAAGTGTTTTTACAATAAATTAGAATACAATGTTCATCAAAATTTTGAAACACCTCAAAAAGTGAAAGATGATCGTTTCCAAGGAAAGATTAATATTGTATTTTCAGTTTCTAAAGAAGGAACTTTTAAGGTTATCTATGTAGAAACCATATATAAGGAATTAGAAGATGAAGCTAAAAGAGTTTTTTCGAACCTACCTCAGATTACTCCCGCAAAATACGAAGGAAGATCTATTGAAAAACGTTATGCATTACCAATTAGTATTCCAATTGAACCTTACGAAGAGGTAGATATAACAGAATATGTTGCACCACCTGTTGTAACAAAAATAATAGAACCTGAAGTTCCTGCAAAAATTGAACCTAAGGTTACTACAGAAGAGAGTATCACTATTGAAAAAGATATTATTCTGGTAAACAAAGACACCTTATTTCCGGAGTTTTATAGTGAATTAAATATCCCCCATACCCACCAGGAATACGATGAAATCATATATTATCTCAATAAAGGTGAAAATGCACATACCGCATTTAAACCATATTTATACAATGAAGTAAAACCCTACATTGATTTAAATACTAAAAGAAGTACAATTTTAAAAGATAAGAATACATGGGCCGGAAGAAAATTGTTCAATGAACATCTATTTTTGGTCAAAGGAAAGAATTATTGGTTTACAGTGAATCCTACTTTTGATCTACAAATTGGTAAAGATAATTCTGATATAGATTATACTTTTAATAATACGCGAGCCTTTCAAATTCAAGGAGCTTTAGGGAAAAAGTTTAGCTTTTCAACTTCTTATTATGAAAGTCAGGGAAGATTTGCGCAATATGTAAATAATACTACTCGCCAATATGGTGCTATAATTGGTGCAAGTGCAGTTGTTCCGGGAAGAGGAAAAGCTAAAGGATTTAAAGAAGGTGGATTTGATTACCCCGTTGCTGAAGCCTATTTGAGTTACACGCCCAATGATTTTTTTAATTTTCAATTTGGTAATGGTAAAAATTTTATAGGTGATGGTTATCGAACATTCTTTTTATCAGATGTAGCCTCACCCTACCCATTTTTCAAGATCAGTACAAAATTTTGGAAAATTAAATATACCAACCTATGGATGTGGATGGATGATATAAGGCGTTCTTCTTCTGATGACAATACCAATTTAAGAAAATTTGTAGCCATGCACCATTTAAGCTGGAATATTACTGATAAATTTAATTTAGGTTTATTTGAAGCAGTAATAACCAATGAGAATAGTTATAATGGATTTGATATTTCTTTCTTTAATCCAATAATTTTCTATCGTGCTGTTGAATTTTCAAATGGAGGAGATCACAGTGGTAATGTACAAGTTGGTTTAAATATGAAATATAAATTAAATGATAATATATCTATATATAATCAATTTTTAATTGATGAATTAACTGTTAGTAGAGTTTTTGATGGCAGTGGATATTGGGGAAATAAATTTGCTTTTCAGCTAGGTGCAAAATATTACAATGCTTTTAAAATTGATAATCTAATGTTACAAGGTGAATTTAACTGGGCAAGACCTTATACTTTTTCACATGGTACTGTTGAATTAAATTCCGGTCATTATAATCAACCCATTTCACATTTATGGGGTGGGAATTTTTGGGAATTTGTTGGTATAAGCAGATATTCAAAAAATCGGTGGTTTGCCAATGCTAAAATTATTATTGGTGAAAAGGGTTATGATTTTCAAAATTCTATCAATAGTTATGGAGGAGATATTTATGTTTCCTATAATAATAGAGTATCAGATACAGGAAACGAAGTTGGGCAAGGAAATACTACAAAAATTTTTATTGGTGATATACAAGCAGGGTGGATATTAAATCCTGCTACCAATTTACAGGTTTTTGGTGGATTTACTTATCGAAGTTTCTCACCTTATCAAACAAGTAGTAGCTTTACTAAAGATAATACTACTTGGTTTACTGTTGGATTAAAATCAAGCTTGTTTAACTGGTATTTTGACAATTAGAAATAAAATCCTATACCGCCTTTAAATGCAAAATTGGTTGCATTTGGTACATCTCTATAATTACCTCTATAAGAAAAATCAATTCTTAAAAGTTTAAAAATATTACCTATACCCACATGATATTCCCAATACAATCTATCAGGTGCTAAATAATCAACACTTGAAGCATTAATAGCTATATTTTTATCAGAAATTGACCCCATTACACCCCTAATTCCTATAATTTCACGTAGTTGGAATTTTCTTAAAAGTGGAATTTTCGAAAATAATCTTCCATTGAAATTATGTTCTAAATGTAAGGATGTATATTGATCGGTTACAAATTCATAATAATCTAACAAATCAAAAATTCTTCGTGCAGTAAAATAGGTTTGGTTACCAGGAACAACATTTAACAATAATAAAGGAACTGTGTTAAATGTTTTACCAATTTCTAAATACAATTTTGACTTTCCTATAAGACCTAACTGTAAAGGTTGTTCATAATAAAATTGAACTTTATGATAATCAAAATCACTATTTAAAAAACCTTTTATTCCTCTAGTATAACTTAAATAAAAAGTAGGAAACCTACCTTGATTACTAACTCCCTGATCAACTCCTAATCCCCATGGTTTTCGTTTAGGTGTATATTGAAATGCTATACTTAAATCTGTTTGCTTCACTTCAGATTTTATATTTCCATCCTCATCGTAATAGTCAACACTAAATGCTTCAGAATTAGCAGATTTTAATGTTTTAAAAGTTGAGCCTAATCTTATTTCAAGATTTTTTATAGGTTCTATTGATAACTTTGTATTTGTTATATGTACATCTGAAAGCTTCTCATTACTCCCTCTTGTAAAAATTGAAGTTGTATTAAAACTTCTATCCAAAACATCATTTGATGTTGTCATACTTACCCCTAATTGTTCAATATCACGACGATTTCCCAATGAAAAGATCAATCGGTTTCTTTTGCTTAATAGCCATCTGCCTTCTATTCCATATTTAAATTTATCGTCTTTAAAACCATAAGCCACAAATCCTTTTAAACGCCACGGATCAGATTTAGTAAAATAGGTTCTCCCTCCTAATCTCAACCTCAATCCCTCAATATCATTATAACCAATCGTAGAAAAAATCGGACCCCAGTCAAAACCATTTACAAAATTCCAATAACCAGAAGTTAAAATTTCAGAAATATCTGTCAATTCTTTAAATCGTTTTACTGTTTGTAAAGTATCTAACATTTCGTAAATTCCTACTTCATCTTTATTAAGTCTTTCTTGACGATTTTCACTCCAAAAATCATTAGATTTATTAAAAATATCTTCACTTTGATCTACATCTGCCTTATAAAAATTATCTGGTCGTTTAACATTAAATATATGATTATCAAAAAGTGTTGTTCTTTTCCCATAAACACCCTTAGATAAATCTTTATTGTTCAAAGAAAAATCACTCATAAAATGATCTCTTTTTAATAAAAAAACACTATCATTTATTACTTCAAATTCTTGTTCAATATAAATCTCTTTTACCCAGTTTATATTTGCACTTTTACTGGCAGTCATTTGGATTTCTTTTATTGCAAAAGTTGAATCATTTACCCAAAAATCACCTTTAAAAGTTAATTCGTTTTTACGTCGAGGATAGAAAACAATGTTATAACACAATTTATTATTAATAAAAGCTGTATCAGTAAGGACGTAATTATAAAATTGTGGACCGAGCTTTGAAAGTGGACTAGCAAAACTTTTATCAAATATTTTTATATAATTATCATAAATATCATAATCTACATACAATTGTTTAATAAATGATATAAGCCCTTGATTATCTGAAAAACCGGAATTTTTATTAGCAACTAGTTTTTCATTAATTTTTTTTGGTACTGTATTTTTTCCAAAAGTTTTATATACCGATTCATTTATAAAGATAGGTAAATAAGGTTTTCCTGTTATTGCCGAAGTATCAACTTGATCAAAAACAAACTCCATCCCATTAAAAATTCGGTTGTTTTTTAATTTCTCATCCACATTATTCAAGTCAAATTCGATTTTTTCATATTTATCAAATTCATATTTGTTGTATAAATACAGTCCGTTCTTACGTTTTTTACTCCAAATCTTTTTTAAAATAGCAACAGCAGGATTACCTTTATTCTTTATCCTCCCTGTATAAACAGTTACCTCATTTAAAGTTCCAAAATCTTCTTTAAGTGTAATTGATAAATTAAAATTATTATTTTTTAAGGGTATCACTTCACTTTTATAACCTAAAAAAGAAACCGTTAAATATGGGTAAAAAGTATCTGATTCTAAATAAAATTTACCATTCTCATCTGATACTATACCAATAATTGAACCTTGAAAAAGTACATTTGCAAAAGGTATTGGTTGTTTATCTTCATCAATAACAACACCACTTACTTTAACTTGTGCATTCAAGTTAAAAAGAGTAAAAAATACTATTATTAAAAGTATCAGTTTATTGAACATATATTAACATAACAAAAAATTCCTTTCTTTATTGAAAGGAAAAATACAAATTGCAAATTTATTATTTTTGATTTAATTGCTCTTTTTATATTTTAAAAAAAAATGGTTACAAACTTTTTAAATATTTACGCGGTGTTGCACCATATTTTTTCTTAAAAGCAGCAATAAAATGACTTGGTGTACTATAACCAACTTCAAAACTTGTTTCGGCTACATTATATTTATTGGAAGATAATAATTTACGAGAATATTCCATTTTATAATTTAATAAATACGAAAAAGCAGTTTCTCCATAAATATGTTTAAAGCCATCTTTTAAATGGTGTATAGGTAAATTAATCTGACTTGCCAAATTAGCTAAGGTTGGTGGATTTATCATATTTTCGATAAGAATATTCTTAGCACTTCTTATTTTTTCTACATTTACTTCATCTTCTAAAAAAGGACACTTCTGAACATCATTATTTTCCCCTTTGTGAAAATACAAGCTCAGTAACTCATAAACTTTACCTTTTGTATATAATTTTTCAAGAGATGAATGTAATCCATAATTAAACATCTGATTTAAAACAACAATTTCATTTGGGCTTAATTCTTTGTTATAATAGTACTTTTTATTTTTATTTTCTTCATTTAAAAAATGTATCAAACCTGCTTCAAGAGTAAAAAATGAATGAAATTTTTTAATAGAAATTAAAAGTATGATCATTTTAGCACTCGGATTTAAATTCAAGTTTATGGGTAAGTCTTTTTGTGGATTATAAAGAAGTAAAGAGTTATTTTCGACTATTTCAATTGAATAACTTGATTGATTAAACTGCAACTTTGCTGTATTATTTAAGCTAAAATGCATTTGAATCACACTTGAATCACATAATTTATAATAGTCCTGAACTGTTTTCTCTTTATTATGTAGCTTAACAATTCTAAAACCTGGTTCGATCTCATAATCTTGAACCATTTTTTTATCGTTATTTTCTTTCATATAATACAATTACTTTATCATAGAATACTCTATGAATACTGGTCAAATATACTTATTTATAATTAATATAGGTAATGTTTCTATCGTTATAATATGAAAGACTGCTCTTACAAGCAGTCTTCTCAATATCATCATTAGAAAATTATTATTTATACATTACTCTTTTTACGGCTTTTACAACATCATTGACATTTGGCAACCATTCTTGCAACAAAACAGGCGAAAAAGGAGCCGGAGTATCAGCAGTTGTAATTCTTTGGATAGGAGCATCTAAGTGATCAAATACATTTTCTTGAACCTGATAAGTGATTTCGCTTGAAACACTTGCAAAAGGCCATGCCTCTTCAAGAATAACCAAACGGTTTGTTTTTTTAACCGATTTAAATATCGCTTCATGATCCATTGGTCTTACAGTACGTAAGTCTATAATTTCAACAGAAATATTTTCTTCTTCTAAAATATCTGCTGCTTTAAACGCTTCTTTAATGATCTTACCAAATGAAACGACTGTCACATCAGTTCCCTCTCTTTTAATATCTGCAACTCCAATTGGTAAAATATATTCTCCTTCAGGTACTTCTCCTTTATCTCCATACATTTGTTCTGATTCCATAAAAATAACCGGATCATCATCACGAATAGCTGCTTTCAACAACCCTTTTGCATCATAAGGAGTTGATGGTACAATTACTTTTAAACCCGGTGTATTGGCAAACCAATTCTCAAATGATTGTGAATGGGTTGCTGCCAATTGACCTGCAGAACCTGTTGGGCCTCTAAAAACTATAGGACAATTAAATTGCCCGCCTGACATCTGGCGAATTTTTGCAGCATTATTAATTATTTGATCAATTCCTACTAAAGAAAAATTAAAGGTCATGTATTCAACTATTGGTCTATTCCCATTCATTGCAGATCCAACAGCAATTCCTGAAAACCCTAACTCAGCTATTGGTGTATCAATAACCCGCTTTTTACCAAATTCATCTAACATTCCTTTTGATGCTTTATAAGCACCATTATATTCGGCAACTTCTTCTCCTAATAAATAAACTGATTCATCCCGACGCATTTCTTCACTCATTGCTTCGGCTATTGCTTCTCTAAATTGTAATATCTTCATTTTAAAATTTTAAAGGATTGCAAAATTAAGGAATTTTTATAAAACATTTATCTGTAATAAATTTTATTCCGTTTCAACTCAATTTAAAAATAAATACTATGCATGCATAGTATTTATCAAAAAAATATATTACCTTCGTAACTTATAATATATAATATAGTAAAAATGAAAATATTAGTATGTATTAGTCATGTACCTGACACGACTTCTAAAATTAATTTTACTGCAGATAACACAAAATTTGACACGAACGGTGTACAATTTGTAATAAATCCACATGATGAATTTGTACTAACTCGCGCTATGTGGTTTAAAGAAAAACAAGGTGCATCGATAACTGTGGTAAACGTAGGTAATGTATCTACAGAACCAACACTTCGTAAAGCATTGGCTATAGGTGCCGATGATGCAATTAGGGTTAATACTGAAGCAACTGATGGATTTTATGTTGCAAAACAATTGGCCGAAGTTGTCAAAAATGGTGGATATGATCTAGTTATGGCTGGAAAAGAATCAATGGATTATAACGGAGGTATGGTTCCTGGCATGACTGCTTCGATTTTAGATTTCAATTTTGTGAATGCTTGTATAGGCATTGAAATTGAAGGAAATCAAGCAACAGTAACTCGTGATATTGACGGTGGAAAAGAAATTCTTAACACTGAATTACCTTTGGTAATAGGTGGCCAAAAAGGCTTGGTTGAAGATAAAGATTTAAGAATTCCTAATATGAGAGGAATTATGATGGCCCGAAAAAAACCTTTACAAGTTGTTGATCCTATTGATTTTACTGCAGCAACAATCATTAATGATTTTGAAAAACCTGCTCCAAAATCAAATTGTAAGATGATTGATGCAGATAATGTTGAAGAATTAATCGATTTGTTACATAACGAAGCTAAAGTAATTTAGTTAAAGTTACTTTTAAAAAATAAATTTAAATTTTAAAAATAAATTAGAATATGTCTGTTTTAGTATTTGCCGATAATTCGGATGGAAAATTTAAAAAAAATGCATTTGAAGTTACTTCTTACGGAAAAAAAGTAGCCGAAATGGCACAAACCAACTTAGTTGTATTAACAATTAACGCGAATGATGCTTCGGAATTAGCCAATTTCGGTGCTGAAAAAATTATAAAAATAAATAATGATCAATTGAAAAACTTTAGTGCAAAAGCTTATGCTGATGTTATTAAACAAGTTGCCTTAAAAGAAGGTTCAGATATAGTTATCATTGATTCAAGTAGTGACGGAATATATTTAGCACCTTTAGTTGCAGCAAATTTAGAAGCAGGCTATGCATCAAATACTGTTAGCGCTCCAAATTCAATTTCACCTTTTGTAGTTAAACGAAAAGTGTTTTCATCAAAAGCATTTAACCATACTGAAATTAAAACAACCAATAAAGTTATTGGATTGTCAAAAAATTCATTTGGTTTGGTTGAAAATAAAGTCAATGCTATTGAAGAAAATTTTGATCCTTCATTATCAGATGACGATTTTAAAGTTATTACAAAATCAATAGAAAAAACTACAGGTAAAGTTACGATTGCCGATGCTGATATTGTTGTATCCGGAGGTAGAGGATTAAAAGGACCTGAAAACTGGGGAATGTTAGAAGAATTAGCCGAAGTTTTAGGCGCAGCTAATGCTTGTTCTAAACCTGTATCCGATTTAGGTTGGAGACCACATAGTGAACACGTTGGGCAAACAGGTAAACCTGTTTCATCAAATTTATATCTGGCAGTAGGCATATCAGGCGCTATTCAACATTTGGCTGGTGTAAATTCATCAAAAGTTAAAGTTGTAATCAATACTGATCCTGAAGCACCTTTCTTTAAAGCAGCTGATTATGGTATTGTTGGTGATGCTTTTGAAGTTGTACCTAAATTAACTGAAAAATTAAAAGAATTTAAAGGAAATCAATAAGTAAATCATATTTTTTAGTAAATTGTGCCTTTAAAAGGCTGTTTGAATTTTTGGACCAAATATGTCCTTAATTTTTAACAGCTTTTTTTATTATAATATTAATAATTTTATTTAAACTTTTATTAAATACGTGAGTTTAGTTCGATTAAATATTAAAGGAATTTCTTATAGCCAAACTCAAAGTGGTGCTTATGCCTTAGTTTTGAGTGAGATAGAAGGCGAGCGCACTTTACCGATCATTATTGGGGCATTTGAAGCACAATCAATTGCGATTGCTTTAGAAAAAGAAATCAAACCGCCAAGACCCTTAACACACGATTTATTCAAAACCTTTGCTGATAGATTCAATATCATTGTTAAGCAAGTGATCATTCATAAATTGGTTGATGGAGTGTTCTATTCTAGTTTGATCTGTGAATTTGATAAAATTGAAGAAATTATTGATGCAAGAACTTCTGATGCAATAGCCCTTGCCATTAGATTTAACGCACCAATTTTTACTTTTGAAAATATTTTAGACAAAGCTGGTATAATTTTAAAGGTTAAAGATCAAACAAAATTAGAACAAACAAAATTCAAAATGGAAGATCTGGTTTCTGATATTGAAGATGTAGAAGATGTAGAAGAAACATCATTTATCAATGAAAGTCTAGAAGATTTACACAAACAATTAGAACAAGCTGTTTCAAATGAAAATTATGAATTGGCAGCTAAAATTAGAGATGAAATCTCAAAACGTGAAAAATAAGAACTAACTAACACATTATGAATATAAAATTACGTCTAACAATTTTAAATTTCTTTGAATTTTTTGTTTTTGGAGCCTGGTTAATCTCACTAGGTGGTTATTTAGGAGGGCAACTCCATTTTACCGGAACTCAAATTGGAAAAATATTTATGACTTTAGGATTAGCATCAATTATAATGCCCGCCATTGTAGGAATTATAGCTGATAAATATATTAGTGCTCAAAAACTTCTGGGAATTATACACATTTTAGGAGCTGGTTTTTTATTCTACTTATCACTAATTAATGATTATGATACTTTTTTTTGGGTAATGCTGATCTATTTGATGCTATATATGCCAACTATAGGATTGGCAAATGCTGTGTCATATAGTATTTTAGAAGATAATAATTATGATATAGTGAAAGTTTTTCCTCCTATTCGTGTTTGGGGAACTATTGGTTTTATTATTGCGATGTGGTCTGTTGATTTTTTAGAATGGACACAAAGCCCAAATCAGTTTTATTTTGCAGCCGTATTTTCTTTATTATTAGGTATCTATTCCTTAACATTACCTAATGTACCTACTTCTTCTTCAGAAAGCAAATCCCTATCAGAACGCTTAGGTTTAGATGCTTTGGTTTTATTTAAAGATTACAAAATGGCTGTCTTTTTTATATTTTCAATGCTTTTAGGAGTTGTTTTACAAATATCCAATGCATGGGCTTCGGAATTTTTACGAAGTTTTACAAATGATTTTCCTGATTCTTTCGCTGTAAAGCATTCTAATATTTTGATTTCACTTTCGCAAATCTCTGAAACAGTATTTATACTAACCATACCATTTTTTTTAAAACGCTTTGGCATTAAAGCGGTAATGCTAATGAGTATGCTTGCCTGGTTTTTACGTTTCTTTTTGTTTGGCATTGGTAATCCGGAAGGAATCGGTTTAACCTATTTAATTATATCCATGATCGTTTATGGTATGGCATTTGATTTTTTCAATATTTCAGGTTCTTTATTTGTAGAGAATGAAACCGATGCAAAATACAGAAGTAGTGCACAGGGATTATTTATTTTACTTACCAATGGATTAGGGGCTCTTATTGGGGGTTATTCCAGTGGGCTTATTGTTGACCATTTCACAAATGATAATGGAGTGAGGGACTGGTATACAATTTGGTTGATTTTTGCAGGTTACGCCTTAATTTTAGCAGTTGTTTTTTCACTTGTTTTCAAATACAAACACAATCCTGATAAAATTGGTGATATAAATCACTAAATTTTAAATAAACTTTTCAACAAAAATTGTTTATAGTTTTTTCATAAGCTATAATAGAGTTATTATGATTTATTTATTTTTGAAAACCCATATTCTTCATATATAAGAATTTGTTTATTTCCGGATTTAAACTAATAAATAGCGGACAAATATACGCAGAGAATGAAACAATATTTAAACTTAATTAAACATGTTACAGATAACGGAACTATAAAAGAAGATAGAACCGGAACAGGTACAAAAAGTGTTTTTGGATACCAAATGCGTTTTGACCTATCTAAAGGCTTTCCAATTTTAACCACTAAAAAACTTCATTTAAAATCAATTATATACGAACTATTATGGTTTTTAAAAGGTGAAACCAATATTGGATATTTACAAGAGAATGGTGTAAAGATATGGGATGCCTGGGCAAATGAAAATGGTGATCTTGGGCCTATTTACGGTTACCAATGGAGAAATTGGAATGGAGACGGAATTGATCAGATTACTAATGTTATTGAAACAATAAAGAACAATCCTGATAGTCGTCGTATGTTAGTATCTGCTTGGAATCCAAGTGTTTTACCTGACACTTCAAAATCTTTTTCTGAAAATGTTGCTCATAATAAAGCGGCACTTCCTCCATGCCATGCATTTTTTCAATTTTATGTTGCTGATGGAAAATTATCTTGTCAACTATATCAAAGAAGTGCCGATATATTTTTAGGAGTACCTTTTAATATTGCTTCATATGCCCTCTTTACAATGATGATTGCTCATGTTACAGGTTTAGAATATGGTGATTTTATACATACTTTTGGTGATGCACATATTTATAGTAATCATAAAAAACAGATAGAATTACAACTTTCTCGTGAACCTAAAATACTTCCTACAATGGAATTGAACCCAAATGTTAAAAATATTTTTGATTTTACATATAAAGATTTTAACTTAGTAAATTATTTTCCGCACCCCCATATTAAAGGTGCCGTATCAGTATAAAATTAAAAATACTATGAACACACTACAACTAAAAAACAGCATTATTAAAGAGATTTCTCAAATAGATGATGTAAAGTATTTACAAAAAATTCATGATTTGATCAATTCTTTTTACCAAAATTCAGATGAGTTTCCATTTTTAAGTAATAATAAAACCAATATTAATAATGATAAAGAGGATTTTACTGATTATATCAAAGAATGGATAAAAGACATGTAATTTATATTTCTTGAAAACAAACGATCAACATCAAATATACGAGGCTGCCCGAAAGCGAACCAAACAAAAGAAGAATCTATATTATCATTTTGTGTTGTTTCTAATCGGTTCGGTTTTTTTAATTTTTTTAAATAAATTCTTACATATTTATCCTCAATACGACTGGTTTTTATGGGGCGTTATTTTTTGGTTTTTTATATTGGTAATCCAATTTTTTAACGTTTTTGTGTTTAACCGCTTCTTTGATAAAGAATGGGAACGAGTTCAAACTGAAAAACTCATTCAAAAACACAATTCAAAGGTTGATAAATTAGAAAAATCTTTAGAAAAAAAAGGTTTCTTTTCTAAAATTAGTAGTTCTGATAACGACCAAATAACAAATTAAAATACTTCGATTTAATGATTACAATTATAGCTGCTGTGGCAAAAAATAATGCGCTCGGTAAAGACAATCAGTTGATATGGCATTTACCAGCCGACCTAAAAAGATTTAAAAAAATCACTACCGGACATCACGTGATAATGGGTAGAAAAACCTTTGAATCATTAGGTAAACCATTACCAAATAGAACAACCATAATTATAACAAGAAATAAAAATTATACAGCAGAAAACTGTATTATAGTTAGCTCTCTAAATGAAGCATTAATTAAAGCAAAAGCTGATAGAAATCCATTTATTTTGGGTGGTGCAGAAATTTATAAACAAGCCATAAAAATTGCTGATATTTTAGATCTTACAATAGTACATCACGATTTTGAAGCTGATGTTTTCTTTCCCGGAATTGATAAATCCATTTGGAAAGAAACCTCCAGACAAGATTTTAAAGCCAATGAGCAAAACAAATACGATTATAGTTTTGTTACCTATGAAAGATTATAAAACTATTAAAAATATTATTTTATTTCAATTGTAAAAGGTAATCTCGCTTGTATCCCTTTTAGTTGAGATATCTCTCTTATTTGTTTATAAACCCTATAATTTTCAATACCTAATTCTTGCTCAAATAATGCTTCTTTATTTATATTTAAAAAAGGTACTTGAGATCTAAAATCTTTAAAATCTTTTTTGTAATTAGGATAATTTCTAACTCTATAATTATCTAAATTTGCCAATCCGGCAGCAGCATTAACAGCATCTTCTAAGCTTCCTAATTCATCTATTAAACCATTTTCTTTAGCCTGTTTACCTGTCCATACTCTACCTTGTGCAATACTATCAACCTGAGCAAAGGTCATATTTCTTCCTTCAGCAACTTTATTTACAAAAGTTTTATAAAAATCTTCAATACTTTCTTTTGTAACATTATAAAATTCAGGAGTTATCGGTTCAAAAGCACTATAACCATTTGATTGCTTATTGGTACCCACCTGCTCAGCATTAATACCAATTCTATCTGATAATACACTAATATTTGGAATTGCACCAAAAACGCCAATAGAACCGGTTATAGTTGTAGGTTCGGCATATATCTTATCAGCATTACAGGCAATATAATAACCTCCTGAAGCTGCTAAATTACCCATTGAAACTACCAAGGGTTTTTCTTTTTTTGTCAGTTCTAATTCTCTCCAAATAATATCAGATGCCAAACCACTACCCCCTGGAGAATTTACACGTAAAACAATAGCTTTAACACTTTTATTTTCACGTGCTTTTTTTAATGCACTAATAATTAAATCTTGTCCGATGTATTTCTCATCACCCTTACCATATTTAATTTCACCTTGTGCATATATTACAGCAACTCTATCCTTAGCTGTTGATTTCACTTTTCCTCCACCAGATTTAATATAATCTTCTAAAGTAATAAGTTTTAATTTTTTATCTTTTTCTATACCTACTAATTCTTTTAAGATATTTATATATTCATCTTTGTATAATTCTCCAGAAATCATATCATTATCAATTGCTAAATCAGTATTTCTTGATAATAATTCATCAGCGATATGGTTTAATTCATCATTCGTTTTATTTCTTGAATAACCAATATCTTCTATTACTTCACTCCAAATTGATTTTAAAAATGATTGTGATTGTTCTCGGTTTTCAGCACTCATTTCATTAGATAAAAACGGCTCCACAGCACTTTTGTATTTCCCATGTCTTATCACTTCCATTTTTATTCCAAATTTATCTTGAAAATCTTTATAATATAAAATTTCACCACCTAATCCTCTAAAATCAACTCCTCCAACAGGATTTACAAAAATTGAATCAGCAGATGAACTCAAATAGTAATTCTTTTGATCATAAAAATCTGCAAATGATGCAATAAATTTCCCAGTTTCTTTAAACTCTACCAGCTTATCTCTTAACGATTGTAATTGTGCAAAACCGGCATCTATTTGTAAGGCCTCAATACTGATTCCTTTAATATTATCATCAAATTTTGCATTTTCAATGGCAATAATCATTTTATTTAATCCCATTTTATCATCACTTAAACCAAATATAACATCAAAGGGATCATCACTTTTTGGTGCATAATCTTTAATGGTCTTATCGAGTTTCAATGTTAAAATTGAATTATTTTTAACAGTAATGTCTTCCTCTTTACTAAAAGCAGCACCAATTGCTGCAAATACTAAAAACATGACAAAAACCGAAATGAATATACCTAAAATTACTGCTAATAATTCTCTTAAAAATGTCATTTGTTAAAAATTAAAATTAATCATCTATCAATATTGAAAAATACAAAATTAAACTTATTAATCTGACGTTAGTTGCACCAATTTGTTACATTATCAAAAAAATAAAAGAACAAATATAAACTTTTATCCTTTTGTTTTATTTTCTTTGCAATTAATCATGAAAATTATCAAAACTGCTTACTTGTCATTAGGTACAAATCAAGGTGAAAAACTGCAAAATTTGCAGGAAGCTGTTGATGCTATTGGTAAAAATATTGGTCATATTAGAAAAATATCTTCAATTTATAAAACAAAATCATGGGGATTTTCAGGTGATGATTTTTTAAATATTTGTATAGATGTTACAACAAATTTAGATCCTGAGCTTTTAATTGATACTATTCTTGAAATTGAAAAATCTCTTGGCAGAAAACGTTTCGATTCAAAAACATACAGGTCTCGAAAAATTGATATAGATATTTTATTATACAATGAAGATATCATCAATTCAAAAAAATTAATCATCCCTCATCCCCGCATGCTCGATCGTAAATTTGTATTGGTTCCTCTTACAGAAATAGCAGCAAATGTGATTCACCCTTTAGAAAATATTTCTATTTTTCAGTGTTTACAAAATTGTACAGACAATTCTGAAATAACTAAAACAAGATTAAACATCAAACGTCCTATTTCATTGATTGAGAAGTATAATTATATTGCTATTGAAGGTAATATTGGTTCAGGAAAAACATCACTTGCAAATAAATTGAGTGATGATTTTAATGCAAAATTAGTTTTGGAAAGATTTGCCGATAATCCTTTTTTACCAAAATTTTATACTGATAAAGAACGTTATGCTTTTCCTTTAGAAATGAGTTTTTTAGCAGATAGATACCATCAGCTTTCTGATGATCTTGCTCAATTTGACCTTTTTAAAAACTTTATTGTATCAGATTATTATATTTTTAAATCACTCATTTTTGCCCAGATTACTCTACCAAAAGAAGAATATAATTTGTATCGTAAAATGTTTGATATCATGTATAAAGAAATTTCTAAACCCGATATTTATGTTTACTTATATCAAAATACTGACAGACTTTTAGAAAATATTAAAAAAAGAGGTAGAGAATACGAACAAAATATCGAGCCTGATTATTTAGAGAAAATTCATAAAAGTTATTTAAATTTTATCAAAACCAAAGAACACTTAAACACTCTGATCATTGATATAACTGAGTTTGATTTTGTAAATAATCAAACTGATTATCAAATCATTATTGATAAGATTTTAAATAAATAAAAAACCTTTTTTTACTGACCAATGCCCATTTTTTCAGCAAAATAATCGCAAAAATCTTTCATTGTTGCGCTCATTTTTTCATCTCCAGTAGCAGTTTTAAATGAGTCTGACATCGATAAAAGTGTTTGATGGTAGAATTGTTTCATTTCGTTTATTGGCATTTCTTTGGTCCAAAGATTAATTTTATATGTGTCTTTGGTATTGCTATCCCAAACCGACAAAAATGCAGCTTTTGCCTCCATATTTTCAATATCTCCATCATCAGCACTCCAAAATATTTCTTCGGGAACCTTATTCTCATCTAAACCAACTTTTATATTAATTTCCGATTTGTGTATAACTGCCATGGTATTTAATTTAATTTAATATTATAATTATTTATTTCTTTGGTTTGTATTTAGATTTTTTAAAAATTGTTTCATTTGGTGTTACCAACATTTTTTGAATAGTAACCTTATTATTTTTCATGTAAGATTGTACAATTTGCCAACCCAGCCAAACACCTATTTCTCCCGGTGAATCTTTATCATTTGCTGTATAAAATTTTGAAAAAGGAGCTTTGTTTATAAAACGAACTGATAATTCAGGGTCATTGCTAAATAACAATGAATTCTGAATAAAATATTTCCAAATTTCTGATTCGTTATCATCTACCCATTGTTTTTGTTCTTCTAAGTAACCTAAGAGCTCAGCCGATTCAATATTGGGTAAAAAGTGATGCATTAATTCAACTTTTTTACCTTCTTGTACCATTTTAGATACAAAACTTTTATCATTTGAAGGAATTATGAATTTTTGCGTAAATTCTTCTGCAACAGCAACAATTAATTGATCTTTCGTAAAATTCTGCTTGATATAATTTGGGAAATCACCATAAAATTCATGGTTTTTCCCTAAAAAAACATCTAAAGAAATTAAGAGTAAACTATCCGTTAAAATCACTTTATTTTCTGAATCGATATTGGTTAGAAGTGTTATTATTTTTGGTTCATGAAATTTAGGATAATAGTATTTAATATGTTTAAATAAATTATTTAATTGCGCTTCATAAACATCAAAATTCTTATATACCTTTTGAGTTTCATCAAATAATTCTGATTCGTCTTTATCATTCATCTTGTTTACCCATACACTATCATTAACTTGAGCGGGGAACAAAAAAGGATAGGTATTTTTCAACTCAGGTAATTCATTGGTTGAAGAAGTATAAAAATCCTGATCAAATCTATAGATTTCAGTTTTAACATTAATATCTTCAATATCTACTTTAACATTATCATTCTTTGTACAACCTATTAAACTTATTAGAAAAAGAATTAAAACCAGATACAATTTCATATTTTAGGATTTATTAAATAAAGGTTCAAAATAATATATTTATTTTAGCTGCTCGCAAAACTAATAAATACTTTCAAAATGAACGTAGAAAAAGTCACAAATCACATTGTAAACTGGTTAAAAGCTTATGCTGAAAATGCAAAAGTAAATGGATTTGTTATTGGTATTTCTGGTGGAGTTGACTCTGCTGTTACCTCTACGCTTTGTGCTAAAACAGGATTATCAACTCTTTGCGTTGAAATGCCAATTCATCAAGGGAGGAATCAAGTAAACAGAGGTAAAGAGCATATTACCCAATTAAAAGAAAAGTTTAAAAATGTTAATTCTGAAGAAGTTGAACTAACATCTGTTTTTGAAAGTTTTAAAAATGCCGTCCCGGTAGTCAAAAGTTCTTCAAAAGTAGATTTATCATTAGCGAATACTAGAGCAAGATTAAGAATGACTACCCTTTATTATTTTGCCGGATTACACAGCTTATTAGTTGCCGGAACTGGAAATAAGGTTGAAGATTTTGGTGTTGGCTTTTACACGAAATATGGTGATGGTGGTGTTGATTTAAGTCCGTTAGCTGATTTGTTAAAATCAGAAGTATATGAATTGGCTGCTTATTTAAAAGTGCCTGATTCAATTCAAAATGCACAACCAACTGATGGATTATTTGGTGATTCACGTACAGATGAAGATCAATTAGGCGCGAGTTATGACGAATTAGAATGGGCAATGGACATGATAGAAAATGGGAAAAAAAGTGATGATTTTATAGGTAGACAAGAAGAAGTATTAAAAATATACATAAAACTACACAAGGCAAATAAGCATAAAATGATTCCTATTCCTATTTGTAATGTAGATCAAACATTAAAGGTTTAAAATTTCTAACCAATAACAATATTTAATTTTTCGGAAATCAGTTTTTTTAGGTTGTTATAATCTTGAACTAAGGTTAAATTTTCTCTACTTTTAGTTTCAAAATCTTCTTCTTCTTTAAATTGAGGAATTTCATTTTTTAAAGAATCTATCTTTTCATCAATTAAAATCTTCCGCATTCTATAAATCACATCCGAAACCAATTTACGAAGAGGTTTTGTTTTTTGTTTTACATATATTTCTTTTCTTTCCCAGTCACTTAAAATATATTTTTCTTCATCCATAATTAAATTACTAACGGCTTTTCCAAGTTCAAGATCTAAATGTTGCGTAAAAGTTTCGCTAGTAATTTCGTTATTTTGGTTTAGCTGATAAATAATTTCAAAATATATCTTTTTAAAAACCTCGTTTGTAAACTCAATTTCATCATCGTGAAGATGGGTATAAATTTCATTGGATACTTTATTTTTATAAACCTCTTTTTTTATACTTCTATTTCCTTCTTCATCAATTACCGAAACATAATCAACAAAATCAACTTCCTCATTTCCATAGAATAAGAGAATTTCAATGATCCTTTTTTCTAATAAAAATAACTGATCTATTTTTGGTGTTTGTTGGGTTTCTTTTTTAACACCGGTAATTTTAGGCTGCATTTGCCTAACTTTATCTGAAGCAAGTTTTTGTTCTTTTTTAATTATCTGAGCCAATTCACCAAACAATACTTCTTCTGAAATATCCATGATCTTTGAACATTCTTGAATATAGATCTCGCGTTGAATTTTGTTAGGAATTTTTGAAATACTCAAAACTATATCTCTAATTAAAGATGCTTTTTTAACTGGATCATTTTGAGATTCTTCAAGCAAAAGTGAAGTTTTAAACTGTATAAAATCTTTTGAATTATTTTCGAGATAATCTTTTAAATCATCTGGTGAAGTTTTTTTGGCAAAACTATCAGGATCTTCTCCATCAGAAAAAGTAACAACTTTCACATTCATTCCCTGTTCAAGTATCAGGTCAATACCTCTTATTGATGCGCGAATTCCAGCTACATCACTATCAAATAATACTGTAATATTTGGTGTTAATCTGTTGATCAATCTAATCTGATCTGAAGTAAGCGCTGTACCTGATGATGCCACAACATTTTCTATTCCAGATTGATTTAAAGAGATTACATCTGTATATCCTTCAACCAAAAAACAATTGTCTTTTTGTGCTATACTTTGTTTTGCCTGATAGATACCATACAAAACTTTACTCTTATGATAAATTTCACTTTCGGGTGAATTAACATATTTAGCAACTTTTTTATCGGTTAATAAAGTCCTTCCTCCAAAACCCAAAACTCTACCACTCATTGAGTGAATTGGAAACAAAACTCTCCCTTTAAAACGGTCGAATCTTCGTTCATTATTAACAATAGTTAGTCCTGTTTTTTCTAAATAATCAAGTGAATATTTTTTATCAAGCGCTTTATCGGTAAATGCTGTCCACTCATCAAGGGCATATCCTAATTCAAACTTTCTTATAGTTTCATCTGTAAATCCCCTTTCTTTAAAATACGATAGGCCAATAGCAATACCTTTTTCATTATTCAATAAAATATCATGAAAATAATTTTTAGCAAAATCAGAAACCAAATACATACTTTCACGTTCACTAGCCTGAATTTTTTGTTCTTCAGATTGTTCTGTTTCTTCAATCTCAATATTGTATTTTTTGGCTAAATACCGAAGTGCTTCCGGATAAGAATAATGTTCGTGTTCCATTAAAAAGGTAACGACATTCCCTCCTTTTCCAGAACTAAAATCTTTCCAAATTTGCTTAACGGGAGATACCATAAATGAAGGAGTTTTTTCATCGGCAAACGGACTCAAACCCTTGAAGTTACTTCCTGCTTTTTTTAAATGTACAAAATCACCAATCACCTCCTCAACACGAGCAGTTTCAAAAACTTTATCAATGGTAGTTTTGGTAATCATATAAAATTTTGTCCTTTAAAAAATATAAAAATTAAAGCAAAGCTATTAATTGAAGTGTAAAGATAAAAAAAACACTGTCAAAAATATGACAGTGTTTAATGTTTGTATTTTAAGAAACAGCTTTTAGCTTTTTAATGGTATCTTTTGTAAGCTTATCTTGGGAATATTTTTTAGTGACCCTAAGTTTTGTTTCTGCAGAACCCGGTAGCTCATACATTGCATCTGTAAGTATTTCTTCGCAAAGTGAACGCAGTCCTCTGGCACCTAATTTATATTCTACTGCTTTATCAACAATGAAATCAAGTGCTTTTTCATCAATTGTAAAATCAATCCCATCAATTTCAAAGAGTTTTTTGTATTGTTTGATAAGTGCATTTTTAGGTTCTGTTAAAATTGACCGAAGTGTTTCTTTATCCAATGGTTTCATAAACGATAAAACCGGTAGTCTTCCAATAATTTCAGGAATTAAACCAAATGATTTTAGATCAGTAGGCAAAACATATTGCAATAGATTTTCTTCGTCAACTTTATCATCAGAAATTGAAGCACTATACCCAACAGCCTGCATATTTAAACGTTTACCAATCATTTTATCAATTCCGCTAAAAGCGCCACCCGCAATAAATAATATATTTTTAGTATTAACTTCAACAAATTTTTGATCGGGATGCTTTCTGCCTCCTTTAGGTGGAACATTTACAACAGTTCCTTCCAATAATTTAAGTAGCGCTTGTTGAACACCTTCACCTGATACATCACGAGTTATAGAAGGATTATCACTTTTACGAGCTATTTTATCAATTTCATCAATAAAAACAATACCCCTTTCTGCTTTTTCAACATTATAATCGGCTGCTTGTAATAAACGTGTTAAAATAGTCTCAACATCTTCACCCACATAACCTGCTTCAGTTAAAACAGTAGCGTCAACAATAGCAAATGGTACGTCTAACATTCTGGCAATGGTCTTGGCAATTAAAGTTTTACCTGTACCGGTTTCGCCAACTAAAATAATATTACTTTTTTCAATTTCAATATCATTCTTAGAATTTATCTGCTCTTGTGTTAATCTTTTATAATGATTATACACGGCAACCGACATTACTTTTTTTGCATGATTCTGACCAATAATATATTGATCTAAAAAGGATTTAATATCAAAAGGCTTGCCTACAGAAAAATCTGCACTTGTTTTGCTATCAACCGATTCTGCTAATTCTTCAAGAACTATTCCATGAGCTTGCTCAATACATCTATCACAAATATGGGCATCAACTCCTGCAATTAACAAATTTGTATCATCCTTTTTTCGTTTACAAAATGAACATTCTAATTCTTCTTTCTTCGTCATTTTTTAAAAAGTTAAATTGTATATTTTAAACGAGTTTAAATTCTAAACTCAATAATGTTATATTATTTATTGCGAGTTAAAATCTCGTCGATCATTCCGTATTTTTTTGCTTCTTCAGATTTCATCCAATAATCTCTATCGGAATCTTCTTGTACTTTTTCAAATTTCTGACCAGAATGTTTTGCAATAATTTGATATAATTCTTCTTTTAATTTCAATATTTCGCGTGCTGTAATTTCAATATCAGAAGCCTGGCCTTGTGCACCTCCCATTGGTTGGTGGATCATTATTCGTGAATGTGGTAAAGCAGAACGTTTACCTTTTTGGCCTGCACACATTAAAACTGCACCCATTGAAGCTGCCATACCAGTACAAATAGTTGCTACTTCGGGTTTTATAAATTGCATAGTATCATAAATTCCTAGCCCGGCATAAACGCTACCACCTGGTGAATTTATATAAATTGATATATCTTTTGATGCATCAACACTCTCTAAAAACAACAATTGAGCTTGAATAATATTTGCTACATGATCATCTATTGCAGTACCTAAAAATATAATTCTGTCCATCATCAAACGCGAAAACACATCCATTTGTGCTACATTTAACTGACGTTCTTCAATAATATAAGGGGTTACACTACTAATAATTTTATCAACATGCATACTGCTAATTCCTTGATCTTTAACAGCAAATTTTTTAAATTCTTGTCCGTAATTCATAAATATAATATTATGGTAATTAGAGGGTAAATATACTTAAAATTAGTAAAACTCTATTAATAATAGTAAATTTGAATAGATTGTACCCTTATAAAAATACCTCACCGGATTATAGCCTGTGAGGTATTGTAATTTTTTTGTGAAAAAATTATCAATTTGAAATTATTTTTTACTTATAAACCTCTTTAATAAAATCTTCATAAGTAATTTCTTTAGATTTAAGTTTTACATTTTCTTTAAAGAAATTCAATAATTTTTCACTCATCAATTGATCTGATAAACGTTTAGCCTCTTCTTGATTAGCTAATACCCTATTAGCAATTTCATCTAATTCTTTATCTTCAGGATTTGGATTACCAAATTGTGCCATTTGAGCTTTAATAAATCCTTTTGCAAATTCTTTTAAATCTTCATAAGAAACATTTAAATTATTTTCTTTGCTTAACTTATTCTCAATCAATTGGTAACGCAATCCTTTTTCTGAATTTTTATATTCTTCGGCAGCTTGTTCTATTGATAATGGCTTTTCTCCTGCTACAGCTAACCATTTTTGTAGAAATTCAGCCGGAAGATCAAATTTTGTATTATCAATTAAACTTTCGGTTACGGCATTTAACAAATTTTGATCAGATTGTTGTTTAAATTGCTTTTCGGCATCTTCTTTAAGTTTTGATCTGAATTCTTCATCACCCTTCACAATACCTTCACCAAAAACCTTATCAAACAATTCTTGATTTATTTCGGCTAATTCAGTCTCTGTAATTTCTTCAATTGTAAAATTCAATTGAATATCTAATCCATGAACTTCATCGTGAGATAGACCTAAAACGTTCATTAACATGTGATCATCAGCAAATAAACCTTTTGTTTTTAAAGATACACTATCACCAACCTTTTTCCCTATTAATTTTTTTTGATTGGTCTTACTTTTGATCTTATCTAACTTAAAAGTTGATTTCTTATCAATTTCTTTTTCTTCATTAACAAAAGTTCCGGTAATATTTGAATTTTCAACAACTAAATCTTGCGTAATCAATTTACCATATTGCTCTTGAATATTAATGATTTGTTCATCAATCATTTTATCATCTGCTATGATCTTATAATCTGTAATTGCCTTTTTAGGTTTTAAATTAATCTCAAAATCAGGCGCTAGTCCTAATTCAAATTCAAAAGAAAATTCATCTGAATCCCATGAAAAATTATCTTGCTGTTTTGGTAAAGGGTTACCTAAAACATCTAGCTTTTCTTCTACCAAATAATTAGATAAAGCATCTTGTAGCAATTTGTTCACTTCATCAATTATTACAGATTTACCATATTGCTTTTTAACCATACTCATAGGTACATTCCCTTTTCTAAATCCAGGAATATTAGCTTTTTTACGATAATCATTCAATACTGATTCAACTTTATTTTGATAATCTTCTTGTGTGATATCAATTCTAACAATTGAATTCAACTCATCTATGTTCTCTTTTGTAATATTCATTATAAATAATATTAATTTACTTAATCAAATTTTTGGAGGTGCAAAATTAATAAATTAAAAACACATAGCCATAATGATTATACCAAAACAGTTCAAACAGAGGTTAATGAAGTGTTAAATTTTAATAAAATGGGGGTAATAAAACTAAAAAGGTCTTTCTAAAAAAATAGAAAGGCCTTTTTAACTATAACAAATATGAATTTAAAAAATTATTCTTTATCAATTACTTTGTACAAAATTGATTGTACTATTGAAAGTAAAATACTAAAAATTAGGGCAACCCAAAAACCAGACACATCAAATCCATCAACCATTTTATTTGTTAAAAGCACAATAAGTGCATTAATTACAAATAAAAATAATCCAAGTGTTACTATTGTAACCGGCAGTGTTAAAACTACTAAAATTGGTTTTAAAATTGCATAAAGAATACCAAGAATTAAAGCAACCCAAATAGCTGTAACATAACTATCAACTGTTACTCCGGGTAGAATATATTCAATGATCAATACAGCAATAGCTGTCAACAAAATTTTTAAGATAAATTGCATAAAGTTTGGTTTTTAAAAGTTTATAATAAGCCAAATTAATCATTTTTTTAAGAACATAATAATTTTATCAAAAAAATCAATTGGATTTTCAGCATGTAACCAATGCCCGGCTTTTGAAATTGTTTCAATAAATGAATTTGGGAAATGGTTCTTTATAAGTACTTCGTCTTCATGAGAAATATACCCTGAATTTTCACCTTTTAAAAATAATGTTTCACCTTCAAATTGCGTAAAAGAAGGAAGCGCTTCACCTACTTCTTCAACATTATCAGTTAAACTCTGAAGATTTATACGAAATCCTAAACTATCTTTTGTTTTACGATATACATTTTTTAATAAAAATTGTCTGATTCTGTCTTCGGAAATATATCCTTTTAAAACATCATCAACTTCATTTCTAGATGTTATTTTAGAAAAATCCACTGAATTTAAAGCTTTTAAGATAACCTGATGATGAGGTGGATAATATCTTGGAGCAATATCAGCAACTATTAATTTATTTACTTTTTCAGAAAACTCAACAGCAAAAAGCATACCCACTTTACCTCCCATTGAATGCCCTAAAATATTTACTTTAGCTAGTTTATAATATGAAATATAGTACAATAAATCTTCAATCATTATTTCATAAGAAAAATCATCATTATGAAAACTTCTACCATGATTTCGATGATCAATTATGTGTACCTGAAAATCACTGGAAAACTTATTTGCCAAAGATTTCCAATTGTCACCCATTCCAAAAAAACCATGTAAAATTAGCAAAGGTTCTCCTGAACCTAATATAATTGAATGTAATAACTGCATTATTTAAGCTTTTGTAAATACATGTTTACAACATTTTGCAAACCAAAATACAAAGCCTCGACTATTAAAGCATGACCAATAGAAACCTCTAATAAATTTGGTATTTTTCTAGAAAAATATTGAATGTTTTCAAGATTTAAATCATGACCTGCATTTAAAGCCAATCCTAAATTATTTGCTAAAACTGCCGCTTCAATATAAGGTTTGATACCTTCTTTATTTCCATTTGTATAATCAACTGCATAAGCTTCGGTGTATAATTCTATTCTATCAGTTCCTATTTTTGCAGCTGCTTCAATTAATTTCAAATCGGTATCCATAAAAATAGAAGTCCGTATATTATTTCGTTTGAATTCAGTGACAACTTCTTTTAAAAAGTCATGATTTTTAATCGTATCCCACCCTGCATTTGAAGTAATTGCATCAATAGCATCTGGTACTAATGTAACTTGTGAAGGTTTAGTTTTTAACACCAAATCAATAAATTTTGGAATTGGATTTCCTTCAATATTAAATTCAGTAGTGATGATTGGTTTCAAATCGTAAACATCTTGATATCTAATATGCCGTTCATCAGGTCGTGGATGTACAGTTATTCCTTGAGCACCAAATTCTTGTAAATCAATTGCTGCTTGAACTACATTAGGGTAATCACCACCTCTAGCATTACGTAAAGTTGCAATTTTATTAATATTAACACTTAATTTTGTCATGGTATTTAAATAAGAAATTTCTTTTAAATTAAATATTTACAAAACTAACCTATTTCAATATTATTTTAGTTATTTTGTATAAGTTTATGATGCAAGCATTAGATTACATATTAAAAGATATTAAACCCATTCGTATTACCGATAAGGTTGAAAAAGTTCAAATACTTTTTAAACAGGTTAACTTTACCCATTTACCCGTAATTAATAAAGATATTTTTTGTGGCAGTTTAGCAAAAAGTGATTTAGAGTTTTTTAACAATACCGATCAAAAAATTGATCAATTAAAAAATGTTTTTAAACCTCTATATGTTTTTGAAAACTTCACTTGGTTTGAAGTACTTCAAACATTTGCAAATAATAATTGCAATTTATTACCGGTATTAGATATGCAAAAAAAATATATTGGTTATTATGAACTTGATGATTTTTTAAACATTTTTAATTGTACTACCTTTTTACATGAAGAAGGTGTTATTTTAACTATATCAAAAGGTGTTAACGATTATTCTTTTAGTGAAATTTCACAAATTGTTGAATCAAATAACGCTACTTTATTTGGAATTTTTGTTTCTAAAATTGAAAATGATACTGCAACCATAACACTAAAATTAAGCTTACACGACATTAACAATACCATGATCTCCTTTAGAAGATATGGCTATTTGATCTTAACAGAAACTCACGAAGACAAATATTTAGAGAATTTAAAAGATCGATCTGATTATTTAGAAAAATTTTTGAATATTTAATTAGTTTTAATCATGAAAGCTGGAATTTACGGACAAACAAACATTGAAACTACAATAAATTACATTAAACAATTAGTAGATACTTTAACTCAATACAATACAACTATTGTATTTGAAAAAAATATTTATAATTATTACAAAGATCAGTTTATAACCAATAATTTTGATACTTTTTCTAGTTATGAAGATCTAGATACTTCATATGATTTATTTTTTAGTGTTGGTGGTGATGGAACTTTCTTAAGATCAATAACTTTTATTAGAGATCTAAATATACCTATTATTGGAATAAATACCGGAAGACTCGGTTTTTTAGCAACCATTCAAAAAGAAAATATTCAAGAGGCTATAGCAGAAATAATGCTCAAAAAATACACGATTAGAGAACGTACTTTATTATGTGTTTGTTCTGACGAAAAAAATAAAGCATTAAATGAATTTAATTTTGCCTTAAATGAAATTGCCATAAGTAGAAAAAATACAGCTTCAATGATATCTGTTGAAACATATTTAGACGATGAATATTTAAGCACATATTGGAGTGACGGTTTGATAGTTTCAACCCCTACCGGATCTACGGGTTATTCATTGAGTTGTGGCGGACCAATACTGTCACCTACTTCAAAAAATATTGTTTTAACCCCAATAGCACCCCATAGTTTAAGCGTACGCCCTTTGGTAATTCCCGAAGAAACCAAAATTGAATTAAAAATAGGAAGCCGTACGAATGAAGCTTTTATTTCATTGGATTCACGCATAACAACAATAAGTGATACAACTAAAATTTTTATAGAAAAGTGTGATTTTACCGTTAGAACAATACTTTTAAATGAACAATCATTTATCAAAACACTTCGTGAAAAACTACTCTGGGGTGAAGATAAACGCAATTAAAATTCAATTTATAAAACAATTTTACGCTTAAAATACTGTTATTAAAAAAGACCATTGAATCCATTTAAAAGCAAATGTATTTTTATATATTTGCAAACTATTTTTTATGATGAAAAAATATATACTAATATTAACAATCTTTTTCTTTAGTACTACAACTACTATAGCTCAAATCAATGAGTTAGGCGTATTTTTAGGTGGCAGTAATTATATTGGTGACATTGGAAGCACCTACTATATTTTCCCTAATAATTATGCAGTAGGAGGAATTTACAAGTGGAATATGCATCCCAGATTCAGTTTAAGAGCAACTTATACCTATGCAAAAGTTTCTGGAGATGATGCAAAATCAGGAAATTCTTTTAGAGAATATCGAAATTTATATTTTAGCAATTCTGTTCATGAAGTTGCAGCTGGAATTGAATTTAATTTCTTTAAATATAATTTATCAAAAATTGGTCATACCAATACGCCCTATATAATAGTTGAAGCTGCCATTTCAAATTATGATACGCGAGAAAAAGGCAGAACCTTTAATTATACAATGCCTTTTGGATTGGGTTATAAAATGCGTTTAGCTAATAATGTGGGTATTGCTTTAGAAACCTCATTTAGATATACTTTTAAAGATGATATTGACGGATATTATCCTATTGAAGATGATTTTGGAAATATTATTAATAATTCTAGCGGAAATGATTGGTATGTTTTTACAGGTATAACTGTTGTTTATGCATTTGGTAGAGAAGGTTGCTATACCGGAAAATTTTAATATAAAACATGAGTTTAAAATCAAAAATAAATAACAAATTTTTACCCAAGCATGTTGCTGTAATCATGGACGGCAATGGAAGATGGGCGAAAAAACGTGGTTTAACTCGGGTTTTAGGTCATAGAAAAGGTGTAAATGCAGTTAGAGAAACTGTTGAAGCTGCTGCAGAATTAAATATTGAGGCGCTTACTTTATATACATTTTCAACTGAAAATTGGAATCGCCCAAAATCTGAAGTAGATACTTTGATGAGTATTTTAGTTAACTCTCTAAAAAAAGAACTTCCAACTTTTCAAAAAAACAATGTAAAATTACAAACCATTGGTAACATTGAAAAACTTCCTGATAAAGCTAAAAAAGAGTTAAAAGATACCATTGAAATAACAAAAAACAATTCACACTTAACTTTAACCTTAGCACTAAATTACGGTTCGAGAGAAGAAATTATAAATGCTTTCAAAAAAATTTCTAAAAAAATTGTTAATAATGAACTTAAAACCGAAGAAATTGATGAAAAAATTATAAATAACCATTTATATACATTTACTTTGCCCGACGTTGATTTTTTAATAAGAACCAGCGGTGAATTGCGAATAAGCAATTTTTTACTTTGGCAAATTGCCTATGCCGAATTTTATTTTACAGAGGTATTATGGCCAGATTTTAAGAAAGAAGATTTTTATAAAGCAATTATCAATTACCAAAGTAGAGAAAGAAGATTTGGAAAAACTAGTGAACAAATTGAAAACATTAATGAATAAGATAAAAGCCGGCATTTTTCCACTTTTTTTGATTTGGACAATGATAACTATAACAGCACAAAATCAAGATATTGTGCAAAAAATTGACACGATAACTCCAGTTTCTACTGTTATTGATACAATTCCTGTTAAAGAAGATATTACAATTCCACTCAATTTAAATAAACCAAAAACCTATACCATAGGGAGTGTTACCGTTACGGGAAATCAAACCATTTCAGAACAATCTATTTTGATTTTTTCCGGACTTGTAGCGGGTCAGGTGATAAAAATTCCTGGAGATAAATTAACAGGTACCATTAAGAAACTATGGAACTCTAAATTATTTAGCAATGTTGATGTTTATGCTACCAAAATTGATGGTGATACAATTTATTTAGAAATAGAAGTTTCAGAGTTAGATAAAGTTGGAGAAGTAACAATAAAAGGTGTTAAAAAATCGAAATTAGAAGAGTTGACCAAAGAAATTGAGTTTCAAAAAGGTTCAATGCTTACCGAAAACTTAATTACTACAACTAAAAATCAAATTGAAGAAAAATATAAAGAAAAAGGATTTTTAAACACTAAAGTTACCATTAATACTAAACCTGACACTTCTAATACAAATATACAAGATGCTTTAATATTGGTTGACAAAGGTGAAAAAGTTAAAATTAAAAATATTACTTTTCATGGTAATAAGGTTTTAGATGATAAAAAACTACAAAGACAACTTAAAAAAACTAAAGAAAATACAATCATAAATATCTTTAAACCCTCAAAACTTGTTGAAGATCTATATACTGAAGATCTAAATAAAGTGGTTGAAAAATACCAAGAAAAAGGATTTAGAGATGCCGTAATAATTAAAGATTCCATTTCTTTCAATGATGATAATACAATTAATCTTGATATTACAGTTAAAGAAGGTGAACGGTATAAATTTGGTGAAATTAGCTTTTTAGGAAACACTGTTTTCACTGACCAACAATTACAAAGCTTATTACAAATTGAGGATGGTGTTACTTATAATGGTAAACTTCTAAATGAACGTGTAAAAGGTGATGGTTCTCCCGATTCAAAAGATATAACCAATACTTATTTAGACAATGGTTATTTGTTTTCAAGAGTAAACTTGGTTGAAACCAGCGCCGAAAATAATACAATTGATATAGAAGTTAGAATTATTGAAGATGAAGCTGCAACTATCAATAAAGTTACTGTTGCCGGTAATGATGTAACTAATGATCATGTTTTATATCGTGAAATATGGACTCGCCCCGGTGATTTGTTCAGTAAATCTAACATTATACGTTCTATTCGTGAATTAGGTCAACTTGGATATATCGATGCTGAAAATATAGTACCAGATGTAAATCCAAATTATCAGGAAAAAACAACCGATATTGAATACAGTTTATCTGAAAAGGGTTCAAGTCAGATTGAATTACAAGGGGGTTATGGCGGTGGTGCATTTGTTGGAACCCTAGCCTTATCTTTTAATAATTTTTCAATTAAAAATATTTTTAATTTAGAAGAATACAAACCTGTACCAAGAGGAGATGGCCAAAGTATTTCATTAAGGTTACAAGCAAGTAAATTCTCAAGAACCTATAGCTTATCATTTTCCGAACCATGGTGGGGAGGTAAACGTCCAAAAGGTTTTAATTTTTCTATCTATAATTCTCGTCAATACTCTTATAATCCTTATGAACGCGATGTTGATAAAAACCAACGTTTAGACATTACAGGTGCATCTATTGGGTTAAGCCAAAGATTAAAATGGCCTGATGACTATTTTACATTATCTACATCTTTAAATTATCAAAGATTTGACCTTCAAAATTTCTTTTTATCAACTTTTGGTTATAATAATGGTATTTCAAATAACATTAATTTTGCAGTAAATTTTGGAAGAAATTCTGCTGGTCCTAGTCCGATTTATCCTAGGCAAGGATCACAATTTAATGTTACCGCCGAAGTAACTCCGCCTTATTCTTCTTTCAATGATAAGGATTATACCGATATGGATGATGAAGAAAAATTTGAGTGGTTAGAATATTATAAAATTAATTTTACAGGTAGATGGTTTACTCAAATTTGGAAAGATCTAGTGTTAATGTCAAATGCTGAATTTGGGTTTTTAGGTGCTTATAATGATGATATTGGTGTTTCACCTTTTGAACGTTTTTATGTTGGTGGTGATGGAATGGCTACAGGTCAGTTTGACGGAAGGCAAGTTGTCGCTTTAAGGGGATATCCAAATTCTAGTTTAACATCAGTAACAGGTGGTACAGTTTATAATAAAATTTCTTTTGAATTAAGATATGCGATAACATTAAAACCATCTGCATCAATTTATGCTTTAACATTTTTAGAGGGTGGTAACTCATTTAATAGTTTCCAAAATTTCAAACCTTTTGTATTAAAACGATCGGCAGGAGCCGGTATTAGAGTATTTATGCCTGCCTTTGGTCTATTAGGTATTGACTTTGGTTATGGATTTGATAATATACCTGGAACATTAGAAAAGTCCGGATGGCAAACACATTTCATAATCGGTCAACAATTTTAAGTAATTTAGTATATTTGCTATGAATTTAATTTTGGCACGATATTTTCAAATACTAATTAAATTATGATAAAAAAAACAATTTTTATCGCAACATTTATAGTATGTTCTTTGGCTTTTGGTCAAAAACCTCAAAGGATTGCCTATATTGATATGGATTATATTTTAGAGAATGTTCCCGAATATACCGAAGCACAATCACGATTGAATGAAAAAGTAAAAGTTTGGCAACAAAAATTAGATCAACTTTCAACTGAGATAGATGACCTAAATACAAGTTTAAATAATGAAAAAGCATTATTGACCAAAGAAATGATCAATGAACGTGAAGAGGATATCATAATTAAACAACAAGAATTAAAAAAATTGCAAACCGCTTATTTTGGTGCTGAAGGTGATTTATTTAGAATGCGTAAACAGTTTGTAAAACCTGTTCAAGATCAGGTTTTTAATGCCATTCAAGCAATTGCAGTTAGAAAAAAATACGATTTTGTACTTGATAAATCAAGTGATTTAATCATGCTTTACAGCAACAATAAATTTGATATTAGCGAGTTGGTTTTAAATACTATTGTAAAAGATAGGAAAAGAAAAACTATTCAAGATCAAAAAAATGAACGCATTACAAATGCAGCAAATAATAAAAATATTGATGTTATTAATGTTGATACTGATGATGCTGAAATTATATCTGATGATACAGTTGGTGAAGGAGAAATTTTAACAGACCCTGAAGCTATTAAACAACAGGAAGCTCAAAAAAAATTAGATGAGAAAGAAGCTAAAAGAGCTGCTCTAAAATTGAGAATTAAAGAACAACAAGAAGCACGTGAAAAATTAAGAGATTCTCTTAAAAGAGTATCCGAAGAAAGAAGAGCTGCTAAACTTAAAGAAATTGAAGAACGCAATAAAAAGCGTGATGAAATTATAAATGACGACAATTAAATTAAAAAGAGTATTACAAAAAATTATTATTAACAAATTATTTTAAAATGAAACTAGTTAGAAATTTATTATTAGTATTAGTACTATTTATGGGAGTTAATTTTGCTCAGGCTCAAAAAGTAGCTCATATTGACAGCGAAAAATTATTGATGGCAATGCCAGAAGCAAAAACTATGGAAAGTGAGCTAAAAAAATTATCTGAAACTTATGCAGCAGAGTACAAAACTCAAGCTACAGCTTTACAAGCTAAACTAAAAAAGTATAGTGAAGAAGCTGCAACACAAACTGATGTAGAAAATGGAAAACGTCAAAAAGAAGTTGAAGAATTACAGTTAAGAATTCAAAAATACGGTCAAACAGCTGATCAAGAAATTCAAAAAAAGCGTTTTGATCTATTAAAACCAATTCTTGAAAAAGCTCAAAATGCAGTAAATGCTGTAGCTAAAGAAAAAGGATTTCAATATGTATTAGATTCTTCTCCAGGTAAAGGGCTTTTAGTTTATGAAGGTGAAGATTTATTATCAGCAGTAAAAACTAAATTAGGACTATAATTCTAATAAAATAATTTAAAAAATACTGCCTGTTAGGCAGTATTTTTTATTTGTACCAACCAGCATATTTTATATAATTATCGGCTATTCTTTCAATTTCACCTGTTAATAATTCTGTGCTGATTTTTTTTACTTTTTTTGCAGGAACACCTGCATAAATACTACCAGATTCTATAATTGTATTCTTAGTAACAACTGCCCCGGCAGCAATAATACAATTGCTTTCAACAATACAATCATCCATAATAATGGCACCCATACCAATCAAAACATTATCGTGAATGGTACAACCATGAACTATAGCATTATGAGCAATTGAGACTCTATTTCCAATGTTTGTAGGAGAAGTTTTATAAGTTGCATGAATTACAGCACCATCCTGAATATTTACCTTATTACCTATTTTAATATAATGAACATCACCTCTTATAACAGCATTATACCAAACACTACAATGATCACCCATAATTACTTCACCTATAATTACAGCATTTTCTGCTAAAAAACAATCTTTACCAAAAATTGGCCTAATACCTCTAATTTCTTTAATAATCATAAAATTACTTCTTTAACATTTTATTCAAAATTAGACAATAATTCTTTTGTATTTTTGCCTTACTAAAAAAATTAAAAAATGTCAAAAATAACTATTGAAACCACTGATGATTCAAAAATAATAAAATTTGTAGCCGATCATATATTAACAGAAAGTAGTTTTGAGTATCATTCTATTGAAGATGCAAAAAACTCTCCCTTATCACAACATCTTTTTAGATTACCTTTTGTAAAAAAAGTATATATAACAGCTAATTTTATTGCTCTTGAACGTTTTGATATGGTTGAATGGAAAGAAGTACAAGATGATCTTAAAGGTATTTTAGAAGGCTATTTAACTCAAAACAAACCAATATTTAGTGAAAGTAAAAATACAACTATTGAAGTTTTTGCTGAAAGTACACCAAATCCTAATACTCAAAAGTTTGTAACCAATAAATTCTTGACTTCTCAAAGTATTGAAATTACAAATATTACTGATGCAAAAGATGTGCCTCTAGCTTTCGAATTGTTTGAATATCCTTTTGTAAAAGAAGTTTTTATATCACAAAATTATATTTCAATCACAAAAGATAATAGCTTAGAATGGTTTGAAGTTAATAATGCTATTCGCGATTTTCTTAAAGAATATTTACAAGGTGATAAGAATGTAATTTCTAATGATTTCGAACCAAAATTAGCTCAGCAAATTGATTCAAATTCTGATAAATATACACATACCAATGATGAAACTTCAAAACAAATTGTGAGTCTGTTAAACGAATATATCAAACCTGCAGTTGCAATTGACGGTGGAAATATTCAATTTCAGTCTTATGATGAAAATACAAAAACAGTTAATGTTGTTTTACAAGGTGCCTGTAACGGTTGCCCTTCATCAACCATAACATTAAAGAATGGTATTGAAGCAACTTTAAAACAATTTTTAGGTGATAAAATTGCCTGTGTAAACGCAGTAAATTAAAATAACATTTTTAACATTAAATGTGTTTCATATAAATGTCATTTTATATCTTTATCACATAATATTTAATAAATTAAACTCTATGAAAACACTAATTAATATTGCATTAATATTTGTATTTATTTTTTCTACAAATCAAATAATTGCACAAAACTCTCAAATGTCATTAAAATATCCTAAAACCAAAAAAGTGAATACGGTTGACACCTATTTTGGAACAGAAGTGAACGATCCTTACCGTTGGTTGGAAAACGATCGTTCAAAAGAAACTGAAGCCTGGGTAAAAACTGAAAATGAAGTTACTTTTGATTACCTGAATAAGATACCTTTTAGAGATAATATTAAAAAACGATTAGAAGACCTTTGGAACTACGAAAAATATTCAGCACCATATAAAAGAGGTGAATATACTTATTATTATAAAAATGATGGATTACAAAATCAAAGTGTTTTATACCGTCAAAAAGGTAAAGAAAACCCTGAAGTATTTCTAAATCCAAATACTTTTACAAAAGATGGTACTACCTCATTGGGTAATGTTTCCTTTACAAAAGATGGCAGTAAAGTTGCTTATGCAATTTCAGAAGGCGGTTCAGATTGGAGAAAGGTTATTGTTATGGAAGCTGTTTCCAAAAAGATCTTAAGTGATACCATTAAAGATGTGAAGTTTAGCGGATTGTCTTGGATGGGTAATGATGGATTTTTCTACTCAAGCTATGATAAACCAAAGGGAAGTGAACTTTCTTCCAAAACTGATCAACACAAATTATATTATCACAAATTAGGCACCAAACAAAAAGATGATAAAGTTATTTTTGGTTTAAATAAAAAACGTAGATATGTTAACGGTTATGTTACTGAAAACCAAAAATATTTAGTAATAACTGCAGCAATATCAACTTCAGGTAATGAGTTGTATTTTAAAGATCTAACAAAAGGAAATAGCAAATTAATAACCATAGTTGATAATTTTGATAGTGATAGTCATATAGTTGAAAGTGATGAAAATAACTTATTTATTTCAACTAATTTAAATGCACCAAATAGTAAAGTTGTTAAAGTATCTGTAAATAACCCTACTCCAAATAATTGGGTTGATTTTATTCCTGAAACCGAAAATGTTTTGAATATTTCAACCGGGTCTGGTTTCTTTTTTGCTAAATATATGAAAGATGCCGTTTCACAAATATTACAATATAACAAAGATGGTAATAAAATTAGGGATATTAAATTACCGGGTATTGGAACAGCCAGTGGTTTTGGTGGTAGACTTGAAGATAAAGATCTGTATTTTTCTTTTACAAATTATACAACACCATCAACAATTTATAAATTAAATCCTAGAAGTGGAATTTCAGAAGTTTATAAAAAACCAAATATTGATTTTAACTCCAATGATTACGAATCAAAACAAGTTTTTTATAATAGTAAAGATGGTACAAAAATACCAATGATCATCACTTATAAAAAAGGAACCGTTCTCAATGGTAAAAACCCAACAATTCTTTATGGTTATGGAGGATTTAATATTAGTTTAACACCCAGGTTTAGAATATCTAATGCAGTTTGGCTAGAAAAAGGTGGAATTTATGCAGTACCAAATCTCCGTGGTGGTGGTGAATATGGTAAAGAATGGCATGATGCCGGAACTCAAACAAAAAAACAAAATGTTTTTGATGATTTTATCGCTGCAGCGGAGTACCTTATCAAGAACAACTATACATCAAGTGATTATTTAGCAATTCAAGGTGGTTCAAACGGAGGGTTATTGGTTGGAGCTGTTATGACACAACGACCAGATCTAATGAAAGTTGCTTTACCTGCTGTTGGTGTTTTAGATATGTTACGTTACCACACTTTTACAGCCGGTGCAGGATGGGCTTATGATTATGGAACATCCGAACAAAGTGAAGAAATGTTTAATTATTTAAAAGGATATTCTCCGGTTCATAATGTTAAAGATGGCATAAGTTATCCGGCTACACTGATTACAACCGGTGATCATGATGATCGTGTTGTACCTGCTCACTCTTTTAAATTTGCTGCCGAATTACAAGAAAAACAATCTGGTAATGATCCTGTTTTGATCAGAATCGAAACTAAGGCCGGTCATGGGGCAGGAACACCTGTTTCTAAAACTATAGAACAATATGCTGATATTTTTAGTTTTACACTTTATAATATGGGTATTAATGAATTAGAAACCGATATTAAACATTAAATAATTTTTCATACGATGGCTGATTGCCATCGTATGTTTTTTATTAATAAACTATATTAGCTTTAAAAAACATCAACAATACGAAATATTATACTGTTAAATTGGGCTTCATCTCCTTTCTTTTTACCAAGTAATAAATGACCTATTGGTGATTTAGGCGAAATTGCAAAGTATTTTTCATCACCAATAGATATCTCACCTATGCTAATTGAAATGAAGTAGTTATTATGAGTTGTTTTTACAACACTACCTAATGCTATAACTTGAATACTTGCTTTTGATGATATTCTATTCAATATTTTTTGCATTTGATGAACCGAAGTAAACTGCTGCGATGCTTTTTCAATTTCTAATTGCAACATTGCTCTTCCTGTTTCATGTTTATCTCCAGCCGAACTTTTACTTTCTGATGCTAATGCCTTTCTATTTGATTCAATGATGTTAGTTATTGTTTGATTTCTTTTATTAACAAATAATGTACATGCTTCATTAAGTTTTCTTTTGATTTCAGATTTCTCTTTTAAATTCATTCTATAAATATAATCCAATCTGTATTATTTTAATAATTTAGCGGTTCAGAAATTTACAATGAACTTTACAGGAAAACGATATCTTGATTATTCAACTTTTATCAGATCTAATTTTGGACAAAGAGTACAAAAAATATCATTAGATATTGGTTTCTCTTGTCCGAACAGAGATGGCTCTAAAGGTTATGGTGGTTGTACTTATTGTAATAATAACACTTTCAATCCTGATTATTGTGAACCTTCAATTAACATCAAACAACAATTAAAGGAAGGTATTTCACAATTTTCCAAAAAATACAAAACCCAACAGTATTTGGCTTATTTTCAAGCTTACACAAATACTTATTCTGATTTTGAATCGCTTAAAAAAATATATGAAGAAGCTTTAAGTGTTCCAAATATTATTGGTTTGGTTATCGGCACCCGACCAGATTGTATTTCTGAAGAAATCATAGATTACTTGTCATTTTTATCAAAAAAATATTTTATTTCCCTTGAGTTTGGTGTTGAAAGCACTTTAAATAAAACTTTGTTACAAGTAAATAGATGTCATTCTTATGAAGATACCATCGAAGCTTATGAGCAATGTAAAGATAAAGGTTTTAGTTTAGGTGCCCATTTAATTTTAGGTTTACCGGGAGAATCAAAACAAGAGCTTTTAAATCATGCAACAACAATATCAAAATTACCAATTAACACTTTAAAACTTCACCATTTACAAATTGTAAAACATTCAGTAATGGCTACTCAGTACAAAAGAAATTCTGAACAATTTGATCTGTTTTCTTCAGAAAATTATATTGAATTTATAACAGATTTTATCAGCTTATTACGCCCCGATATTATTATTGAACGGTTTATTAGTGAAGCTCCTTTAGATTTGTTGATTGCACCAAAATGGAATGGTTTAAAAAACTTTGAAATCGTTGCGAAAATCGATAAAAAACTCATAGAAAAAGATATGTGGCAAGGAAAATTTTATAATATATAAATCTTGTAGAAAAACAATTGTATATTTAATGCATGAGATTTCTTTTTATCAAACATATTTCTGAGTTACCTTGGGTTTTAATTCCCGGTTTGTAATTAATTTTTTCTTAGTAAAAAATTTCAAAATTATTATCATTACAAATCATCATTCATTATTTTCAAAAATCAAAAAATATTATGAACAAAATAATTGTATTAGGTGCCGGAATGGTTGGTAGTGCCATGGCAATAGATCTGGCAAAAGAACATTCTGTAACACTTTCTGATATCGATCAAACCGCATTAAAAAATGCTAAAGATAGATGTAACGATTTGCAAATTGTCAATCTGGATGTTACAAATAGAAAAGATCTACATCGAGCTATCTTACCTTTTGATATTGTTGTTTGTGCCGTACCGGGTTTTTTGGGTTTTAATACCTTAAAAAATATCATCAATGCTAAAAAAGATGTTGTAGATATTTCATTTTTTCCTGAAAATGCTTTAGAATTAAATGAACTTGCAAAACAAAATAATGTAACAGCTATTGTTGATTGTGGTGTTGCTCCCGGGATGGGCAATATTATCTTAGGATATCATAATGAACACGTTAATATATCTGATTTTGAATGTTTAGTTGGCGGTTTACCCAAAGAAAAAAAATGGCCTTTTAATTATAAAGCACCTTTTTCTCCTATTGATGTTATTGAAGAATATACACGACCTGCCAGATATGTAGAAAATGGAAAACTAATAACAAGAGATGCATTAACTGATGTTGAATTAGTAACATTTGATAAAGTTGGTACTTTAGAATCTTTTAATTCTGATGGATTGCGCTCTTTAATTTTTACAATGCCGCATATTTCTAACATGAAAGAAAAGACTTTACGTTATCCCGGACATATAGAATATATACAAGTATTAAAAGAAAGTGGTTTCTTTAAACAAGAAGCCATAGAGATCAATGGGAAACAGATTTCTCCACTAGAGTTTACGAGTAAAATCCTTTTTAAAGAATGGTATTTGGAAAATAATGAAGAAGAAATTACCGTAATGAAAATTACAATAAAAGGAGTTGACGATAATAATAAAAAAATAGAGATCATTTACAATTTACATGATACTTATGATACCGAAACACAAACCTCATCTATGGCTAGAACAACAGGTTACACTGCTACTGCAGCAGTAAACCTATTCTTAAAAGGCCTATTTAATGATAAAGGTGTTTTCCCTCCTGAATTGATAGGAAAATATAAAGTTTGCTATGATTTTGTTTTAAATTATTTAGTAAAAAGAGGTGTAATTTATTCAAAAGTGGAAACAGGAAGTCAGAAATAAATTTTGTAAATATTTTTAAATTTCAAATCAACTAATTATGAATAAAAACAGATGTTCTTGGTGCGGTGAAGATCCTCTTTATATGCAATATCACGACAAAGAATGGGGTGTTCCTGTTTATAAAGATGATAAATTATTTGAATTTTTAATTCTCGAAACATTCCAGGCAGGGTTAAGTTGGATTACCGTATTGAGAAAACGAGAAAATTTTAAAAAGGTTTTTGATCATTTTGACTATCAGAAAATTGCAAAATACAATGATGAAAAGTTTGGTGAATTGATTCAAGATACCGGTATCATTCGAAATAAATTAAAAATAAAAGCTACCATTAGCAATGCTATTGCTTTTATGGAAGTTCAAAAGGAATTTGGTTCTTTTTCAAAATATATATGGGGTTTTGTTGATTACAAACCCATTGAAAATTCATGGAAATCTTTAGATGAAATACCTTCAAAAACTGAGCTTTCTAATAAGATCTCTATCGATCTAAAAAAACGAGGATTTAAATTTGTAGGTTCAACAATTATCTATGCACATATGCAAGCAACAGGAATGGTAAATGATCATGTTGTTGATTGTTTTAGATTTAAAGAAGTTCAAAAATCAGGATTTCACTCAAAATGAAACCCTGAATAATTAATCATTTTTTTCAAATACAAAACTAATCAATCTCGGTATTTCTTTGTTGTCATTATCAAACCATTCCTGAAAATGTATTAGTATAAATCCCATTTTTTTTGCATTCTTTAAAAATTCTGAAACATGATGGATGTAAACTTCTAATTCTTCTTCACCTTGATCAGTATCATATTTTGCTTTAGTACCTAAATATTGTTTAAAAGGATGTAATTCACTGATAAAGAATTTTCCTTTAGTTTTTAATTTTAAATGGGCTTGTTGAAAAATAAAATCAAGGTTTTCAATATGTTCTAAAGTCAAACTGGATGTAACAAGATCAGCAAAATAATTGGGGACATTCCATCCTTTTGTAAGATCTGCTTTTTGGAATTTCACTTTATTACTTCTAATTTTTTCTTTAGCTTTTTTCAACATTTCATCAGAAAAATCCAAACCTATAATTTGCTTTGCATGCTCAACCAGCCATTCGGTATTTTTTCCGGTTCCGCAACCTAATTCTAAAACATTATCAAATTGATAATTAGATAGTGTTTTAATTGTTACAACTTTATCAAGATCACGTGTTTTATTATGATTAGAATCATAAATATTTGCCCAGGAATTGTATGCTTTTTGTATACTCATGATAAAAAAAAGGTAGTGAATTTTTACTCCACTACCCTTTCTGATAATATTTATTATTTTATATTTCTACTTTTTGCACAGGTATATAGATCTCTGTAACTAAATCAGCGGGGTTAGGTGTTTCATGAGGATTATTTGCATAAACCTCGAATGGCTCACCATTTTCAATCATTTTATAACCTTCCAGATTTTCAATTTCTTTCATCGCTGTTTCCCAAGCTTCCTCTGAATTGTCATAACTCCCTTTTAAAGTAGTTTTAAAGTATTGTCCACTTTTCATAAATCCAGATAAAATATCACTTCCACTAGGTGTAATCATTCTTTCAGAAACAGGGTAACAAACTGAAAACATAGTTGTTCCATTTTCTTCATCATATTTATGATATAAAGTAAATGGACCTCCTGTAGTTCGAACATTATTTTCTTTATTAAAAGCATATATTTTTAATAATAAAGGAGGATATTTGTCACTTTTCTCATCAATTTTACATGAAGTTGTTGTATATAAATAATATCCACCACTATAATCAACTACACCATTTGATTTTATACTATAAATCTTAATATCTTTTTGAATATTTTGATCTAGAAGTTCTAAACCTCTTTCTTCCATCGGACCCATCTGTGCTTCCATACCACTAGCCATAAAACGAGTAAAAAAATCTAATTCACCTTTCATTCCCCAAGTAACATTAGTGCCTTCTTCAACTTTTTCGAAGATCCAATAAATTTCTGATCTCATTTCACCAAATACCGGAACCTTAAAGATAATTTCCTGATCAATTCTTTTTGGTTTATCAACATTAATCGTTTTCATTGATCCTTCTCCCTCCTTGCTCGTCCATGAATATGACCCGCCTTCACCAATAGTATTAGCATCATAAGTAGCAACTATTGAAGGATCTTCTTCATACCATGGCCCCCAATCTTTCCAATTTTTATAATCATTTATCTCATTATAAACTACTGTTGGCTCTGCTTTTATAATCCGTGAACGTTTTACTTCATATTCACCATCCAATGTGGCAAGATAAATTGCTCCGATAACTATAAAAATTAATAATAGGAAGAAGATATATTTTAAAATTTTCATTTTTAATGATATTATACGTTAATATTAAGTCAAATATAATAATTATAATCTATTCTATTAAATTTCACATTTTTAATAAAACTAGTTTGTTTGGTAGAACATAAGGATTTATATAAATTTATACCTTTAAAACAACTTTAGGAAATTTGTTGAGTAATTCATATCTAGTTTTGATCTATTTTTTCCTAAACTAATTAAGTTTATCTAAAATTTATATGACAGGTGTTGTAATTAAATCAACCGGTAGTTGGTATTGGGTAAGAACTAAAGATCACCATCAATACAAATGCCGGATTAGAGGTAAATTTCGTATAAAAGGAATTAAAAGTACGAATCCTGTAACTGTTGGAGATCATGTTGATTTTGAATTAGAAAAGGATAGCAATACTGGAATCATTACAGATATTCATAACAGGAAAAATTATATCATTCGTAAATCTGTAAAACTTTCTAAACAAACACATATAATAGCTGCCAATATTGATAGGGCTTTTTTAATGGTCACATTAGATAATCCACCTACTTTAACACCATTTATTGATCGTTTTTTGGCTACTGCCGAAGCTTATGATATTGAAGTAATCTTATTGATTAATAAAATAGATATCAACGATGAAAAATTAGAACTTCAAAAAAACAAACTCATCGAAATTTATAGTAACATTGGATATAATTGCATAGAAATTTCGGCTACTGAAAAGATCAATATCAATAAAGTTAAAGAATTGATGTTAGGAAAAGTAAGTATGTTTTCAGGTCATTCAGGCGTAGGAAAATCTACATTGATCAATGCTATTTCGCCTAATTTAAATTTAAAAACGGCAGAAATATCTCAACAACATAAACAAGGTCAACACACAACTACTTTTGCAGAGATGTTTGTCATTCAAACAGAACCCGAAAGTTATATTATTGATACTCCGGGCATCAAAGGTTTTGGTGTTGTTGATTTTGAACAACATGAAATTTCCGATTATTTTCCAGAATTTCTTGCTTTAAAACAAGAATGTAAATTTAGCAATTGCTTACACTTAAACGAACCTAAATGTGCAGTAAAAGAGGCTTTAGAAAAAGGCGAAATTGCGGCTTCAAGGTATAAAAGCTATCTGCAACTTCTAGCAGGTGAGGATGAAAGTTATCGTATAAATGATTATTCAATTTAAAATATGATATAAAACCCCAATTTTTTAATAAAAGTGCAATTTTTTAATAATATTCCTTAAATTTTTGAGTTATTATTTAGAATCTAAACAAATTAGAAAATTATTAATAAATAAGATTATATATTCAAAATATATTTTATTTATTTGAATATAATTTTTCTAACCTCCTGTAATAATGAATAAATTTATTAATTAATAATTTATTTCATAGTGAACGTAGTATTACAAAGAGTTTCTAAAGCTTCAGTAACTGTTGATAAAAACATTATCAGTAAAATTGAGAATGGTGTTTTGATTTTATTAGGAATCACCAATGAAGACACAACTAATGATATTCAATGGTTAACAAAAAAAATTGCCAATCTTCGCATCTTTGACGACGAAAATGGTGTCATGAACAAATCAATAATTGATATTAATGGTGATGCAATTGTGGTAAGTCAGTTTACACTTTTAGCAAGTACAAAAAAGGGGAACAGACCATCATACATCAAAGCAGCAAAACCGGATGTTGCTATTCCAATTTACGAAATATTTATTCAAGAATTAGAAATTTTACTTGGCAAAAAAATTGGCAAAGGAATTTTTGGAGCTGATATGAAAGTAGCACTCATAAACGACGGACCGGTAACAATAATCATAGATTCAAAAAATAAAAAATAGTAAAAATTATATAATTATAATAAATTTTGAATGAATAAAATAAAATTTTCTCTAGTCTTCTTTTTCCTATCTTTTACTACAATTTTTTCACAAGATTTTGATCTGAGCATATTATCAATTCCTGATAGTTTAAAAACAAATGCCAATGCTGTAATTAGGTTGGAAAATACTAATATTGAAATAAAATCTTCTTCAAAAATGATCATAAAAAAAGAGAAGATTATTACAGTATTCAATAAACACGGAGATGAAGATGGCTTTATTGTTTTAAATTACGATAAATACAATGACATCAAATATGTTAATGTAAGAGTTTATGATGCATTGGGAATGGAAATTAAAAAAGTCAAAAAAAAAGAATTTAAGGATGTTTCTGCTGCTGATGGATTTTCTTTATACAATGATAATAGAGTTTATTATTATAAACACGTTCCTTTAAATTATCCATTTACGATTAAATATGAATATGAAATAGAAAGTAATAATACAGCATTTATACCAAGATGGTTTCCAATAAGCGGTTATAATGTAAGTACTCAAACAAGTAAATACAATTTGATTTATCCAAATGATATAACAATAAATTATAAAGAACATAATTTAGAGAATTATTCTAACGAAAATAATTCAACAACATCAAGATTTTCATATATTATAAAATATGCCAAAGCCATTAAATATGAAGGCTATAGTCCTTCATTTTTAAATTTTGGACCTTATGTACAATTTGCTGCCAATAAATTTCATTTAGCAGGTGTTGATGGTGAGGCTAACAATTGGAAAGAATTTGGAAAATGGATGAATGATAAATTATTAACCGGGAGAAATGATGTTTCTGAAGCAACAAAATTAGAAATTAAAAATTTGGTAAAAAATACCGAAGATCCTGTAGAAAGAGCTCGATTGGTTTATAATTATATGCAAAATAAAACAAGGTATATTAATATTTCTATAGGTATAGGTGGATGGAAACCAATGCTCGCCAGCGAAGTAGATAAACTAGGATATGGTGATTGCAAAGCATTAACTAATTACACAAAATCACTTTTAGATATTGCTGATGTAAGTTCTTTTTACTCAGTTATATATGCTAATCAAAGAAGAAATATTGACAGTGATCTAGCTTCTGTACAAGGAAATCATGTTTTTTTAATGGTACCTGCAAAAAAAGATACCATATGGCTTGAATGTACCAGCCAAAAGGTACCATTTGGTTATTTAGGTACTTATACTGATGATAGAGATGTTTTAGTGGTTACACCTGAAGGAGGAAAAATTGTACACACAAAATCATATTCTGAAAAGGAAAATAAACAAGTAATTACAGGAGAATATACCCTATCAGATAATGGTGATATCAAAGCTGAGGCAAATATAAAAAGTACTGGAATCCAATATGATGACAATTATGGTATTACCGATATGGATTCTAAAGAAAAAGACATTTACTACAAAGCATTTTTTAAAAATATCAATAACTTAAAAATCAACAGTATAAGTGCACAAAGTGATAACCTAAATACATTATTTAATGAAAATATTTCTTTTTCTGCAACCAATTACGGGATAAAAAGCGGCAATAGAATGTTGGTTAGATTAAATGCATTTAATGTTAATGATAATATTCCAAAAAGGATAAGAAATAGAAAGTTGCCACTTGAAATCCAATATGGTTTTTTAGATGTTGATGAAGTAATTATCAACCTTCCAAAAGAATATAAAATTGAAGCCTTGAGTAAAAATATGTTGCATGAATCAAAATTTGGCACCTACAAAGTTACTATTGAAAAAATAAATGAAAATCAATTAAAATATACAAGAGAATTAATTGTAAATCAGGATCTATACAGTATTGAAGATTATGAATCTTATAGAAAATTCATAAAAAAAGTAAATCAATTAGATAACTCAAAAATTGTATTAATTAAAAACCAGAATCTATGAAAATAAAAATTGCTTTGTTTACTGTAGTTATTGTAATGGTTACGAGTAATATTAGTGCTCAAGAAGTGAAATTCGGAAAAGTAACTAAAAAAGAATTGGAAGAAAAATTTTACTCCAATGACACTTCGGCTAATGCAGTGGTATTATTTAAGAAAAGAAGAACTTATTATGAATATAACAATTCAATTGGTTGGGAATTAATTACAGAGGTACATGAAAGATTGAAACTATATAATAAAGATGGTTTTGAAAATGCTACAAAAAAATTAAGATTATTTGATCAAGGAGGTGATCAGGAATCTGTAAGCATTAAAGCATATACTTATAATTTAAAAGGAGGTAAGATAGAAAAAACAAAATTAGAAAAAAAAGGGGTATTTAATGAAAAGGTTACCAATAATTGGAACAGAAAGAATTTTACTATGCCTAATTTAAAGGATGGTAGTATTGTAGAATGGAAATATAAAATAACATCACCTTTTTATTCTAATATTGATAATGTTATTTGTCAATATAAAATTCCAATCAAAACTTTAGATGTTAAGATTCAAATTCCTGACTTTTTTACATTCAAATATTTACCAAGTCGTTATTACCCTATGAAAGTAATAGAATCTAAAATCCAAAAAAATTATTCTATTACTAGTAAAAGTAGAGAAGGTTCTGCATATAAAGTAACTAAAACAAAAGTAGAATATGACAATGTTAAAATTATGGAAAAAATTTATGCCATTAAATCAGAAAATATTCCGGCCTTAGTTGAAGAACCTTTTGTTAATAACATTTACAATTATCAATCAAGAGTAGATTTTGAAATATCTGCATATACACCTACCGGAGGAACTCATAAATACTATAATACAACCTGGGAAGATGTTACTAAAACAATCTATGAAAGTCAGTATTTTGGCGAACAATTAAACAAAAAAAATTATTTTAAAAATGATTTAGAAAATATTACCAATGATATTTCAATACCTTCAGAAAAAGTTGTAACCATATTTCAGTTTGTGAAAAATAAAATAAAATGGAATAAGGAATATTCAAAATACACTTCTATTAAAGGCGTTAAAGAAGCATATAAGAGTGGTGTTGGTAATGTTGCTGAAATTAATTTAACATTGATCTCTATGTTGAGAGAGGCAGGTATTTCAGCAAATCCTATTTTAGTAAGCACCAGAAATCATGGAATACCTATTTTCCCTACAAAAGATGGATATAACTATGTAATTGCTGGGATTGAATCAGGAAACAAAATAATTTTATTAGATGCTACCGAAAAATATAGTATACCTAACGTTTTACCATTTAGAGATCTAAACTGGGAAGGCAGATTGATAAGAGAAGATGGAACATCAACAACAGTTGATCTTTATCCGAAAAATTATAATACTAAAGATTTAAAACTAAAAGCAAAAATTGATTCAGAAGGATCTGTATCAGGTTTGTTAAATTCCAATTTAAATCACTTAAGTGCTCTAAACTACAGAATCGAAAATAATGCCTTGTCTGAAGATGAATTAATAAGTAAAATTGAGGAAAAAAATAATGGTATTGAAGTTGAAAAAATTAGAGTAACTAATAAAAATAATATTGACAAACCTATTATTGAAGTAATTCAATTTTCAAAAGATAACCAAGCTGATATTATTGATGAAAAAATGTATTTTTCACCACTATTATTTTTAACGGTTAACGAAAATCCATTTAAATTAGAAGAAAGAACTTATCCAATTGATTATGGTTCTATATGGAAATATAACATTAGAGCATCTATTGAAATACCTGAAGGTTTTGTTATTGAATCTAAACCTGAAGATCTTAAAATAATTTTACCTAATAATATAGGAACATTTATTTTACAAATTAAAACAGAAGGTAATTTAATAAAGGTTTTATCCCAAACCAAAATGAATACAGCAATTATTGGTGCCAATCATTATAGAGCTTTAAAAGAATTTTATTCAAAAACTATAGAAAGAGAACAGGAAAAAATAGTGTTAACCCTTTCTCAACCATAAAATATTTGGGAGGAGATTTAAAACATTTCCTCCCATATTTTCTTTTTAACAATTACAATCAGTATCACATTTTCCTTTTTTCTTTTTAGGTTTAAAGAAGAATTTTTTTACCAAAAAAGATATTGCTAAAATAAGTATTATATAAACTAAAACTTGTTGCATTTTTGTTAACTTAAAACTGTATAAGTAATAAAAGAGGCTAAATAAGCTAAAATTCCCATACCAACTAATTGTAATAGAGGCCATTTCCAACTGTTGGTTTCACGTTTAACAATAGCCAGTGTACTTACACATTGCATGGCGAAAGCATAAAACACCAATAATGACATTCCTACAGGGAAATTAAATAACTTTTCTCCAGTTTTCGGATTAATTTCTGCAGCCATACTTTGTTTAATGGTCGTGTTGTCTTCATCATCATTACCAACACTGTATATTGTTGCTAAAGTTCCTACAAAAACTTCTCGGGCTACAAATGAAGAAATTAAGGCAATACCAATTTTCCAATCATATCCCAAAGGTTTTATAAAAGGTTCTATACTTTTACCCATGATGCCAATATAAGAATGTTCTAACTTGTAGGAAGCCAAATATTGTTGAAATTCGTCAGAAGTAATATTTTTATTTATATTTTCACTTTTTACAATTTGTTCAGCATTTTTAAAATCAATTGGCCCATTAGAAGCTAAAAACCATAAGATTATTGAGATTGCTAAAATTATTTTACCCGCTCCAAATACAAATTCTTTTGTTTTTTCAACTACTGTAATAAGTGTATTTTTTAACGAAGGCAACTTATAATTTGGCATTTCAATTATAAAAAAGCTACTACTCTTAATTTTTAAAACTTTATGCAAAAGATAACCACTAGACAATGCCGAAGCAAAACCTATAAAATACAAAGCCAATAAAGTTAATCCTTGTAAACTTAAGATTCCTAATATCCTATTTTGTGGAATTATTAACGCTATAATAATAGCATAAACAGGTAATCGGGCTGAACAAGTTGTAAATGGTGTTACTAAAATGGTAATTAATCGTTCTTTCCAACCATTAATATTTCTGGCTGCCATAATTGCCGGTATTGCACAAGCAGTTCCTGAAATTAATGGTACAACACTCTTTCCACTCATTCCGTATTTTCGCATTATTTTATCCATTAAAAAAACTACGCGACTCATATATCCCGTTTCTTCTAATATGGCAACAAATAAAAATAATATAGCAATTTGAGGAATAAATATTACGATACCTCCAATACCTGGAATTATACCTTCAGTTATTAGATCGGTAAATTTCCCATCAGGCAAAACTCCATTGGCCCAATTGCTCAACTTTGCAAAAGTCTCATCAATAAAATCCATTGGTACTGTTGCCCAATCAAATACTGATTGGAAGATTACCAATAAAATTAAAGCAAAAATGATATAACCATATATCTTATGAGTTAGGATCTTATCAAGCTTACTTCTAAGATCTGTAGCTTTTAAAACATCACGCTTATATGTTTTTTTAAGAATATCATTTATTTGTTTATACCGTAATATAGTTTCTTTATGCTGTAAAGCCTTTAGTTTTTCACTATCTTTTCTAAATTCTAAAACTTTTTCTTTATCTTCTCCTGTTAATAATTTTAAATTTTCGGCTTGTGTAATATTTAACCAAGAATGATATAATGGATAATTTGGAAATTTTTCTTTAATTCTTTTAAAAAAATCTGCATCAATTCGATCACTTATCTCTGCTAAAGATTTTGTATTAAGGTGATCACAGTTTAAAATCGTTTCTTTAAGAGCATCAATACCTATGTTTTTACGGGCACTTATTAATATTACTTTTGATTTAAGTTCATCTTGTAAAGTTTCAACATCTATGGTAATACCTTTTCTTTTTAACTGATCGGACATATTAAGCGCCAAAATTGTAGGAATTTGAAGATCTTTTAATTGTGAAAATAATAATAAATTACGCTTAATATTTTCAATATCTGCCACTACAACAATTACATCAGGATAATCTTCATGACTTTTATCGAGAAGTGTTCTCAATACGATATTTTCATCTAATGTATTTGGATTAATACTATAAGTACCCGGTAAATCAACAATTGATGCTGAAATATCTTCACTTAATTTTGAAAAACCTGTTTTTTTTTCAACTGTAATACCCGGGTAATTACCAACTTTTTGTTTTAACCCGGTTAGTTGATTAAACAATGATGTTTTTCCGGTATTAGGATTACCAACTAAAGCAACTTTTATAGATTTGATTTTAGCCATTAAATATTATTTTTTTGTAATGGTAATATGCTTAGCAGTATCTTTTCTAATGGCAAGATGGCTATCATTAACCCGAATATACAAGGGGTCATGCAAAGGAGCTATTTGTATCAATTCAACTTCAATACCCGGTAAACAACCCATTTCTAATAATGTTAATGGGATGCTTTCAAAGTCAAAATCTTGAATGATGCCTTTCTCTCCTACCTTTAAATTTGCAATTGTGAAACTCAATTTTATTTAGAATGATTATAAATACTGTGCGAAAATACATAAAAATATAGTTAAAAAGGTGATTTATATCACTTAATAGAATATTTTATAGAATCTTATTTCATCTTAAAAAAATACAATTTTAGTTTTTGTTGCTTTATTATAACCTAATTTTGATTGTATTCTTTTTTTAATATATCGATATCTTTTATAATGCGTTGCATTTCATCTTTATCAGTACCATCATAAAACCCTCTGATTTGTCTATTTTTATCTACCAAAATAAACTGCTCAGTGTGAATAAAATCTTGTTCTCCGCCATCACCTTCGTCTAAAACAGCAAAATATGATTTTCGTGCCAACTCATAAATATGCATTTTTTTACCTGTAGTTATATGCCACTTTTCATCAATTACTCCTTTCTCATCAGCATAAGCTCTTAAAACTGAAACACTATCAATAATTGGAGTTACAGAATGTGATAGAAATTTAACCTCTTCATCATTTTTAAAATGTGCTTGTAAATCACTCATATTTAATGTCATAACAGGGCAAATTGTTTGACAACGCGTAAAGAAAAAATCTGCAACATAAATTTTGTCTTTAAAACTATCTTGAGTAATCGTATCACCATTTTGATCTAAAAGAGAAAAATCTGCAATTCTATGGTCTCTTCTTATGTGCTTTACAGCATCATCAACTAAAATAGGATTAACATCTGCAGGATTATAAACAGGAAGCTTTGTTTTAGGTTTTACCAGAAAGAAAATTATTGGAACAAAAATAAATGAAAAAAAAATGATAAATATTATGGTTGATTTTGACTTCTTAAAAAATTCAATTAAATACATATTCGTATATTTGTATTTATAATAAAAATTGCTTTACCAATAAAAACTGCAAATGTACATACTAATTAAGGTTTTTTTATTCTTTATAACATTTTTATTCTCTTTACTCTCATTTGGGCAGCATAAAAGTGTTTTAGAAGATGATCTTGAACAGATCATGAAATCTGAAAAGAGAGCAGGTTTGAATAAGTTAGCCTTTAAAAAAAATGAAAATACTGGTAATTATGATATAAAATATCATAGATTAGAATGGACTGTTGATCCTTCAAATGCAGAGATTGATGGGGATATTACTTCTTATTTTACTGCTCTAGAAAATATAAATAGTATCACTTTTGAAATAGCTGATAATCTAATTGTTTCAGCTGTAAAGCAAAGGGGAGTATCATTATCATTTACACAAAATAGTAGTGATGAATTGGTTATAAATCTACCAAACACACAAAATAAAGGCGCTTTAGATTCTTTAACCGTGACCTATAACGGCAACCCTGTAAGTTCAGGTTTCGGATCATTTGAAATTGGTACACACGGACCTTCAAATACACCTGTTTTATGGACACTTTCTGAACCTTATGGTGCAAAAGGCTGGTGGCCTTGTAAACAAGATCTAATTGATAAAATTGATTCGATTGATGTTTTTATAACACATCCATCACAATACAAAGCTGCTTCAAATGGATTGTTACAGTCTGAAAATAATTCCGGTAATAATACAATAACCCATTGGAAACATAAATATGCTATTCCGGCTTACTTAATTGCTATTGCAGTTACCAATTATACTGTTTATAATGATCATGTTGACAATGGTAATTTTGATGTAGTAAATTATGTTTATCCTGAAAATCTAGCGTATGCTCAGAGCAGTACTGCAATTACTCCAAGAATTATGGATTTGTATGGTCGCCTTTTCGAAATATACCCTTATGCCGATGAAAAATACGGACATGCTCAATTTGGGTGGGGAGGTGGTATGGAACATACAACCATGACATTTATGGGTGGATGGACCAGAGGATTAATTGCACATGAATTGGCACATCAATGGTTTGGAAATAAAATAACGTGTGGATCTTGGGAAGATATCTGGTTAAACGAAGGTTTTGCAACTTATTTAGATGCTTTGGTTATTGAAGATTTTGATGGAGAAAACACTTTTACTGCTTGGAGAAATACTGTTGTAAACAATATTACATCAGTTAATAATGGATCTACTTTTGTAAGTGACACTACATCAGTAGATAGAATTTTTGACGGAAGGTTATCCTACAGAAAAGGAGCTATGATCTTACATATGCTTAGATATAAATTGGGTGATGAAGATTTTTTCCAGTCAATGAAAAATTATTTAGCCGATCCTGATCTGGCATTTTCTTACGCAAAAACTGAGGATTTAAAAAAACATTTAGAAAATGTTAGTGATCTGGATTTAACTGAATTCTTTAATGATTGGCTTTATGGAGAAGGATTTCCAAGTTATGAAATAGGTTGGCATCAAAATTCAGATAACAATATTGTTCGTTTTACTGTAAATCAAACACAATCACATTCGTCTGTTTCATTCTTTGAAATGCCTTTACCTGTTAAAGTTTACGGTTCAAACGGTGAAAGTGAAATTATTAGATTAGAAGTATCACAAAACGGTCAAATATTTAATACTACAATTCCTTTTAAAATTGTTTCAATTCAAATTGATCCTGAAACTCAGTTGATATCAAAAAATAATTCTACAGTCTTAGGTATTGAAACCAGTGAATTAAAAAATAATATTAGTATTTATCCAAATCCAGTAAAAAATACTTTAAATATTAATAATAATAGTACTGCATTGTTAAATAAAATTACAATTTATAATATTTTGGGCGAAACTGTATTACAGTTAAATGATCCTCCTACAAAAATTAATATGTACAATATGCAGGTTGGCGTTCATTTAATAAAGGTTGAAACTTCTTTAGGTACTTTTTTTAAGACAATAATCAAAAAATAGCGATTATTTTATAACATTTTCTTGATAAGATATCTTTTTTAACAAAGATTTGGATTTTTAAATCGCTTGTTATTCATCATAAAAACGTACATTTGTGCGATTTTTAAAAAATTTAAAAAATACATGGATACATATATAAAAATTGCACAATTCTTATTAAGCTTATCTTTCTTGATCGTTTTACATGAGTTAGGGCATTTTATTCCAGCAAAAATATTTAAAACAAGGGTTGAAAAATTTTATCTATTCTTTGATTATAAATTTTCACTTTTCAAAAAGAAGGTTGGAGAAACTGTTTATGGAATAGGTTGGATTCCACTTGGAGGCTACGTTAAAATTGCCGGAATGATTGATGAAAGCATGGATAAAGAGCAAATGGAAAAACCACCTCAACCATGGGAATTCCGCTCAAAACCTGCATGGCAAAGACTAATTATTATGTTGGGTGGTGTTACAGTTAATTTTTTATTGGGTATTTTAATTTATATCATGATCTTAAATGTTTGGGGTAAAGATTACGTTACCCCTAACGATGTAAAAAAAGGATTTTCAATAGATGAGAGTTTTAAAGAATATGGATTTGAAAATGGAGATAAAATTTTAAAGATTAATAACGAGATTCCTTTTGATGTATTAAGTATCAACAAATATCTTTTTTTAAGAGATGTGCGTGCTATAGAAGTTGAGCATCCAAATGGAAATATTGAATCTATAGATCTACCTGAAGATATTGGTTTGACCATGTGGCAATCTGGTATAATGGAACCATTTACACCAAGAATTTCAGCTGTATTAGATAGTATCTTACCTGAATCCCCAGCAAATAAAGCTGGTTTGTTGAAAGGAGATTTTATCATTAGTGTTGATGACAAACCTATTGAATACTGGGATGAGTTTACCAAGCTTGTAAGAAGTAATGATGATCTTAATGAAATGCATATTAATGTGAACCGTGATGGAATTTCAGAATTAATATCTGTTATTCCTGATGAAGATAAAACAATTGGTGTCTATCCCAAAGGACTTACAGATGATGCTTTAACGATAAATCATAAAGATTATACATTTATAGAAAGTATTCCAAAAGGAATTGATGAAGGATATTGGATCTTAAAAGATTATATCTCACAATTTAAGTATGTTTTTACTAAAAAAGGCGCTACCAGTTTGGGTGGATTTATGACTATAGGTAATATTTTTCCTTCAAAATGGCACTGGCAATCTTTTTGGAATATTACAGCTTTTCTATCTATTATGTTAGCATTTATGAATCTTTTACCAATCCCTGCTCTTGATGGAGGCCATGTTGTATTTACTTTGTATGAAATGATAACCGGAAGAAAACCGAGTGATAAATTTTTAGAGTATGCACAAATTACAGGTTTTGTTATTTTAATGGCATTATTATTATTTGCCAATGGAAATGATATTTATAAATGGTTAACCGGTAAATTTTAATTTTAAATAATGAAATATTTTTTGACTCTTTTAACCCTTTTAATGATAATATCTTGTAGTGAAGATGAAACTGTTAATTATACAAAAACTAATGAAGAAGAAATCTTAAAGTATATTGACGATCATAATTTAGATGCTCAAAAAAGCAGTACAGGTTTGTATTATGTAATTGATAAATTAGGCGAAGGTGCTCAACCTAATGTAAATTCAAATGTAACTGTAAAATATAAAGGCTATTTTTCAAATGGTGAAGTATTTGATCAAAGTGACTCAAATGGTATCACTTTCAATTTGCAACAAGTAATTGCTGGTTGGACAGAAGGAATAACTTATTTTAAAGAAGAAGGAAAAGGAATACTTTTGATTCCCTCTAGATTAGGTTATGGAGATAATGATCGTGGCAGTATTCCTGGAGGCTCCGTTTTGATTTTTGATATTGAATTGTTGGATGTAAAATAAATTAGAAGAATAAAGTTTATCTATATGAACTTCTAAACTTTACCAATGGTACCGTATTAAAATCTAAAACTTCATTTAAAGCTCTTTGGTGGGCTTGGCAATTATTTTATGATGATTTTACTATTGAAAATTAATTTTCTCAAAAAAAAAAAAAAAAAACCTCACAGATATCGTGAGGTCTATAAAATATTTTAAATGACCTTTAATCTAATCAACTAAAATTATCATTTTATTGTCTTTCAATTCAATTGTACCACTGTTGATTGCTAACAACTTTGAATTATCACTAGCATTTGAAAATTTATTTTGATATTCTTCTTTAATTGATAAATTTCCTTGAATTTTGATATTACCTTCTTGTAATAATGACACTATTGGTGCGTGATTGTTTAACATTTGAAATTCTCCATCTACACCAGGAACAATAACAGATTCTACTTCACCTTGAAACAAACTGGCTTCTGGAGTTACAATTTCTAAATACATACTTTAATAATTTATTATCAATAATTGTACATTAACCAATGATAAATCTTAAGATTCAGTTATCATTTTTTCACCTGCTTCAATAGCATCTTCAATAGTTCCTTTAAGATTAAAGGCTGCCTCCGGGTATTTATCTAATTCACCATCCATTATCATATTAAATGCTTTGATAGTATCCTTTATATCTACTAAAACACCTGGAATTCCGGTAAATTGTTCAGCTACATGGAATGGTTGGGATAAGAATCTTTGTACACGACGAGCTCTATGAACTATCAATTTATCTTCTTCACTTAACTCTTCCATACCTAAAATTGCAATAATGTCTTGCAGTTCTTTATATTTTTGTAAGGTTTCTTTAACCCTTTGTGCAGTATCATAATGTTCATCGCCTAAAACTTCTCTACTTAAAATTCTAGAAGTTGAATCTAACGGATCAACCGCCGGGTAAATACCTAATTCAGATATTTTACGTGACAATACAGTTGTTGCATCTAAGTGAGCAAAAGTAGTTGCTGGAGCAGGGTCAGTTAAATCATCTGCAGGTACATATACCGCTTGTACAGATGTAATTGATCCATTTTTAGTTGAAGTAATACGTTCTTGCATTGCACCCATTTCTGTTGCTAGAGTTGGTTGATAACCTACTGCTGAAGGCATACGACCTAACAAGGCTGATACTTCAGAACCTGCTTGGGTAAAACGGAAAATATTATCAATAAAGAATAAAACATCTTTTCCTTGACCGTCACCAGCACCATCTCTAAAAAATTCTGCAATTGTCAAACCTGATAAAGCTACCCTTGCACGAGCTCCAGGAGGTTCATTCATCTGTCCAAAAACAAAAGATAATTTTGATTCTTTTAACTTCGACATATCCACTTTATCTAAATCCCATCCACCTTCTTCCATAGATTTCTCAAATTCATCACCGTATTTGATAATTCCAGATTCAATCATCTCTCTAAGTAAGTCATTTCCTTCTCGAGTTCTTTCACCAACACCGGCAAAAACAGATAAACCTCCATGCCCTTTAGCAATATTATTGATCAATTCTTGGATCAAAACTGTTTTACCAACTCCGGCGCCACCAAATAAACCAATTTTACCACCTTTAGCATAAGGTTCTAATAAATCAACAACTTTAATTCCTGTAAAAAGAACTTCTGTTGAAGGAGATAAATCTTCAAATTTGGGAGCAGAACGGTGAATTGGCAAACCATTATCACCATCTTTAGGCAAAGCCTTTAGTCCGTCAATTGGATCTCCATTAACATTAAATAAACGCCCAAAAACCTCACCACCAATAGGCATTTTAATTGGATTTCCTGTGGCTATTACATCATGTCCTCTACTTAGACCATCTGTGGAGTCCATTGCAACACATCGCACGATATCTTCACCTGTATGTTGTTGAACCTCAAGAACCAAAATAGATCCATCTTTTCTGGTTATTTCTAAAGAATCATAAATTTTTGGTAATTCAGCTTCATTAGAAAAAGAAACATCGATAACCGGACCAATAATTTGAGCAATTTTACCTATATTTTTTGCCATTATTTTTTTGTATTAATTAATCTTTTGTCCTTATTTATACTGTCATAAGTAAAATATGATCTGTATTTTTTAGTGTTGCAAAGATATATTTTTAAATATAAAATCGAAAACGTTTTTTTGTTATTTTTTTTTGCTCGAATTTTTTACTTTAAAAGCATCTAAAATATTATTAATCATGAAGTTTCCATCTTATAAATTTTGATTAGAAATACATACATTTCAGTAAGTAATGACACTTTTATAATAAAAAACATCTTCAAATTGAAGATGTTTTCTAAATATTTTTTTAAATAAAATATTAAAAACTTTTTGGGTAAAAAGCAGGAAACTCTCCCAAGTCATTCAATTCACCAGCCGCTTTAAAATTTGAACCATAAGTAGCATCAATTGCTTCTAACATTTCATTGGCCATCATTGCATAACCTCTTGCTGTTAAATGCACACCATCTAAAGAAAAAGCTCCACCTAATACTAAGCTAGATGTAAAGTCATATCCACCTCTCGACAGACCGGTTGTAGCTAACTCTGCCATCAATGCATTTGCATCTACAAAAGCTAATCCGGCATTATCAGCTATCATTTTAATATTTGCATTAAATAAATTAATAGCAGTAATGACTTCTTGTTGTTCACTAGGTAATAAAACCCATTTATCTCTCATTGGGTAAGTAATTCCATTTATTGATAACTGACCTGCAGTTTCCTGAGGTACTCCCAATGAAACTAATTGATTAAAGTATTCATTATTCAATGTACCAATCATATTCATACTTGGCAACACCAATAAATCATCACTTGTTGCTTGTCTTGATTGTCCGAATTGATTAGATAATAACCCTGCAGTTAAAGGGTCTAAACCAGCTCCTATAAGAACTTGATTAAGTTGCGCTGAAATATCAGCCAAAGATTCATCATGTATTACAACAGCACTAGCAGCAGTTTGTGAAAACACAATCGAACGCTCTGAAACACCTAAAAAAGCATATGCTTGGTTCAACTGGCCAAACATTGCGTTTAAAGTAGGAATCTGTGGTCCAAAATCAGGATTAGTAGGATCTAACGGTTTATAAGGAACCGTAGTAAAATATGGTATAGTGGTAACATCAGGAATATTAGCAATAACACCTTGTGCTCCTCCTGAAGTTAAAGTACTTACTAATCCACCGAAAACCTGTGCAAATACATTTGGATCTGTAATATCATTTGGCCCATAAGTAGTTGGATCAAAATTACCGGCTTGATTTATTCCATCTCCACCGGATGCAGCATAACTTAAAACATCGTTCTCTCCAATAACTAAGGTGAAAAATGTTGGATTTTGAGCCATTACATCTTCCATTACACTAGCATTTGGGCTAGATGCCATTCTTGCAAAATAAGGATTTGCCTGACCACCTGCTACTCCTGCCACATTTCCATATCCATTTGCCAGTAAATGAAACCCTTTTGCACCGGGAACACCCATATTGTTATACGGGCCTGCCAATACATTTGACACTTCTGTCGTTGGCTCTTCATCAATATATGCAGGACCTGATCCATCAAAATACAATCTTTGATCTTGAATTTTAGTACCCCCTAATAATAATCCTCCAATATTATCATTTGTATAAGGTTGTGAGAATTCACCACCACCTATCAAAGCCATTTTTTGAGCTAAAATATTTGGTGTAGAGTTAATTTGACCAGCTTGAAACAAAGCCCCATCTGTAAAACCTGCAGCTAATGAATTACCTACTGCAACAAAATTTGAAAAATCTGCCGAACCCGGAACTAACTCTACTGTATTATCCGGAATTGTATAATCTTCATCTTCACAAGCAATAAACCCAATAAAGATTAATAAAAGCCATATATATTTAATATTCATAATTTATATTTTTATAGTTTATTTTTATTGATTAATTACCCAAGAGATATAATACATAGACCCTACGTAACCTGAACCTGGTGCAGATCGATATTCATTACCTCCAATATTTGATGCACCAATTTTAAACATAGATTTGATCTTAGGAACTGTATAATTAACTTGGGCGTCAAACACTGATGTTGCAGGCAACAATTCATTAGCAATAGTTGCTTCTCTTAAAAACTCATCTCTCCACCTGTAACTTACATTAAATCCAAAGTTCTCAAATAGATTTGCACTTCCAATAGAAGCTTTTATTTGATTTTTTGGTGTATTAAAACCTGCTTGAAAATCAGGGTCAGATTCTTGGTCAAAATCTAGATCAGCCCACTGATATATAAAACCAAGATCAAATTTTTCAAATACTCTTGTGTTTAAACCAATATTTACACCGTAAGAAGCGATAGCTGCCTTTGAATTTGTATAAGTTTGAAATGTTTTTGTATTTCCATTTACAAGATCCATAACTCCAGACATATCACTAGTTGTTCCGTCAATGGGTGTAATTACAACCGAATTACTGATAAAATTATCATACGAATTATAATATCCATTAATATCAACAGAAACTTTACCAAGAAATCCTCTGTATCCTAAATCAAAAGCTTGTACTTTTTCAGGTGTTACTAAACCAGTTACTGTAGGAACTAGGTCTGCCAGATTTCCTGATTGAGAAAAAGCTATAACCGAATTTACAGAATATGAATCATTATAAACCTTTCTTCCTGTTAAAGTTGTTCCTGGAAGAATTCTATCTAAATTATCTGGAGAAGCTCCAACCAAAATTGCTCTTCCTGCATTTAAACCAATAAAAAGATCTTGAGTAGTTGGGTTTCTAAAACCAGTTTGATATGATGCTCTAAAGTTGTGGTTTTTAGTGTCACCTGCGGAATAAACTATTGATAATCTAGGTGAGAAATTCCCATCAAAAAACTCATTTTTATCATATCTTATTGATGCTGTAAGTTTTAATCTTTCCTCTTCAAAAAATTTCTTACTTGCCTGAGCATAAGCACCGTATTCTTTATAGTTAATAGGTCCATCATAATCAGTAAAAATAGTACCATCTGAATTCAATGAATATTTTCTAAAAGATCCTCCAACTTGTAAATCCATGAAATCATTAATCAAACTTGCAAAATTATAATTACCCTCGGCCACATACATCTTTGTATTATCAACAAATTTTGAACCGGATGCAAGATCTGGATTTGAAGTTACTTCTTTAAAGCGTTGTTCAAATTCTGGTGTTCCAGGTTGTAAAGTTATTGTTGCATCTGAGTATACTCTTGCTCCTTGATGTGCCTGATCGGATGTAGCTCCTCCCATTATTGCCTGTAAATAGGCTCCCACATATGTTCCAAACCATTCTTCAGCATCAACCATATTCATATTAACACCTGTAAATACCATATCATAAGAATCTCCGGCATCTTCTGTAGTCATATACCCTCTTACAAAGAAGTTATTATTTTTAACTTCTAATTTATTTTGTGTCATGGTAAAATCTTTCAATTGATATCTGTTTGTGCCTTGATAAATAGTTGAACCAAAACCAGCTCTATAGTTATATATAATTTCCAGATCATCAGCAAAAGGACGGTAGTTTAACGATACATCAAGTTTTGCACTCTCTGCATTATAATCGGTAAGATCTTGTTCTAAATAACCTGTTCGCCCAACAACATCATGAGGCACTAATGCACTTGCTCCTCCAGGAATCAATCCTAAAGCTTCCAATGATTTAGCTACTCCATTAATATCTGTAGCAACTTCATCACCATAAATATTAATACCATTATGATCATAACCTCCCGTTCGGTAAGGTAAAATTTCATCGGGCCTACCTACTCCCACAAATTTATATTCACTGGTATCATCAGCATACCAATCAGTTCCTTTCATATATGAAAAAGATGCTTTGGCAGCAAACTTATCACCAAAAGCATGCGCAATACGAATACCTAAATCATAGTAATTATTATCTCCTGCACTTTCCTGAACAGTTAACCCTGTTTTAAAATATGCACTAACCCCCTGATGTTCAAAAGGATTTTTACTCGTCATGAATAAAATTCCATTAAATGCGTTTGCTCCATATAAAGCAGAAGAGGCACCGGGAATTATCTCAACACTTTGTACATCCAATTCGCTTATACCTACTAAATTCCCCAGTACAAAGTTCAATGCAGGTGAAGCATTATCCATACCGTCAATCAATTGAACAAAACGAGTGTTTGAAAATGTAGCAAAACCACGTGTATTAATCGAGTTAAAAGTTAAGCTATTAGTATTAACATCAACCCCTTTTAAATTTTCTAAGCTATTATAAAAACTAGCAGAGGCACTTTTTTTAATTCCTCTTACATCCATTCTCTCAATAGTTACAGGAGATTCTCTAACACTTTCAGGAGTTCTAGAAGCCGAAACAACAACTTCATCTAAACTGGTATGACTTTCGTCTAAAACGATTGTAACATACTCATCATTTTTTGTAATTTCTATTGTTTGTCTTATGTATCCTACATAGGTAAACTCCAATGTAAAAGGTATATCCTGACTAACTTTAAATGAAAACTTGCCGTCAAAATCAGTAGCTGTTCCTAAAGATTTTCCAATTACTTTAACATTTACTCCGGGTATTGGTTCTTCGGTATTTGAATCAATTACAACACCAGACACTGTTGATTGTGCAAATAAAATTATACCTGTAAATAGCGTTAAAAGTGTAAATATTATTTTTTTCATAATAAAAATTTGAATTTTTAGATGGCGAAAAATACAATTTTTTTGCTAATCAACTAAATATTTGTTCAAATTTTATCAAAAAGCTAATATTAAAATAGAAAAATTAACAAATTATTATTTACTATTGATTCTTATCTTTTTGGAAGATATTGACTTTCCTCTTTGTACTTTTAGAAGATAAAAGCCACTAGATATGTATTTTAAATCTATACTTTCACTAAAAGAAGTTTGATTATTTTTAAATACTTTTTTAAATACTTTTCTACCTAACAGATCAAATAATTGAATCTCTGTATCACCCAATTCTTTTGAAGTAAACTCCACTTTAAATACCCCGTCTGAGGGGTTTGGAAATACCTTAAAATTATTAAATGCATAGTTATTGATTCCAACTACTTCTTCTGAAGTACAAATATTTAAGCTCCAACTTTCAATTTCGCCAATATCTTCAGCGGCACTATCAACAATTTTTAATTTCCATGAACCTGCAGAATTCTCTCCAATTAAGTTTGATAATTCTTGCGTGGGTTTAATAGTTCCGGTTATTGTTGGGGCTGTAATTTTGCAACTTACTGCTACACCAGAATCATCAAAAACTGCATCAATATCAGCATTTGTTCCAAAACATTGTTTGCTCAATAACTCTACCATTTTTCCTGTTGGACTTTCTAAAGTTAATGTTAGATCATGGACAAATGTATGATTTACTTTTACTGATACTGTTATCGCTTCAATTATTGAATTATCTGCTACAGATATTGATGAAATTACCCCATTTAAATCATTGTCAGGAATTGACAATGGCACATCTGTATCTGACACTATATAATCATTACAAACTTCATTGAATTCTCCAATTGAAAAAGATTGTAGATTAACTGAATAGAAAAAATTACCAACAGCTTCTACCATTACAAAACATTTAGATGCTGATATATTAGGTACATTAATACTTTGTGTACCATCATTTGGAGTATTACTTACTAAGGAAGTAGTAAAAGTTTTTCCACCATCAGTTGACAATAAAATATTTACATGCGAGACATTAATACCATTGGCTGATGTACCAGCAACATCCCAGGTAATTGTTTCCTGAGTGTTTTTTGTCCAAGCCAAATCCGCAGAGTTTTGTGAAGTAATTACAAAAGGTCCAGCTGAATTTGTAACTGTTATTTTCATTTCATCACTGGCAATTTGTCCGGCTACAGTATTATTATCACGTACAGTTAATCTAAAATTCATCTCTCTTGCAACACTAGGTGTAACTTCCCACGTTGATGAAATACTACCCTGAACAACTGTACTTAATAAAGGCATATATCTTTTAGAATCTTCAGTTGGATTTTTCGATCTGTATAAGGCTCCTGAAGTTGCTGTTTCACTTGGTGGAACATCTGTAATTTCATTATCAATTTGTTCCCAACAAAAAGAAATTGGGTCACCATCAGCATCACTCCCCTGGCCTTTTAATATATATGGTGTTGATATTGGTATGATGATATCATTTCCTGCATTTGCAATAGGTACATTATTATTTGTACTGATACTGGTTTTTGTACCACAGGTACTACTATTTCCGGTTGAAATATTTGTCCAAATCTCATCAATACTTACCGCATGAAAATAAAAATCACTGTGCGATTGTACATTATCTGGCGCACAAATTCCGGCATATGCCATTAATGTTGTACCGCTTCCGGGCTCTACAGCCGTAGGATCATTTCTATTATTTCCGCCACAACTTTCCTTTTCGCTATTAAATGTATGATTGGCCCCAAATTGATGCCCCATTTCATGAGCCACAAAATCAAAATAAAAATAATCTCCTGTTGGATTAGCAGACCCTGTTACGCCACGTGCTTTTGATGAAGTACAAGCTGAAGCCAACGCAGCAATACCTCCACCTCCGGTACTAAAAACATGACCTATATCGTAATTGGATGAACCAATAGTGTTATCACAAGTAGTTTGGTTTTCATTTAACATTGCACTACCATCATCATTGGTATAAGGATCAGTTGCACTATCAAGAAAAATTAAAGCATCATTATTTCCTATTAATTGCAAAGATACTGCTAAGTCATTTTCATAAATATCATTTACTCTTGTTATTGCTGTTGTCATTGCTGCCAGAACTACTGCTTTTTTTTGCGCCTCAGTCCCACTTTGCATTCCCGCTGCATTGATATGATAATCAGAATATTCTCCTGTACTGGCCAAAGCCAAACGATAAGTTCTCAATTTTTTATCATCAACGCTTTTTGCAGCAATAATTGTTTTTTTATGGGATAAAGCTTGTTTTGTAAAACATGACAATTGAAAATTTTCAGAATTCATGTCTTTTCTTAAATAGAAAATGTACTTTTTTTTGTCGTATGAATACGGATCAACATATAAAACCTTCCTATTATTATCAACCAACATAGCATGTAAACCCAACTCATTTAAACTAAATCGAATCTTTTTTGACCTATCCTCTACACTATGACCAACAAATGATCTATTGTTTGGGTATCTTTTGGCAAGATCAGGATGCATTACATTTGTTGCTCTAACCTGATAAACCTCCATTTTACCATTTTCATCAGGAAATTGAATATTTTTAGTGGTTTGTTGATCAAATATCCGCAATAAGTCCTTTTGCAAGCTCTCAATTTCTAATTGATAAATTTGAAATTTTTTAGGTAATTCTTTTTTTTGTACTTCTATGGAAGGTACACTTGAACGATTAATTTTTGACCAGATTTTTTCTTGTGCTATTAATTGACTATTTATAATTAGAACAAAAAAAACTAAAAGAGTAACGCAATTTTTTTTCATTTTACTATCAATGTATCTATTTTACAAATCTATGAAAATAATTTTTAGTTTTATCAAAGATACCTTTTACCTTTACAAATCCAAAAAGATCATTTAATGAGAATTATATTAGCCATATTATCTTTACTTTTTATTACTTGTAAAAGTCAACACATAGATTCTGATAAATTTGTAAATGAAAAGAAAGTTTTTACTTTATATGAAAATTGCCCGGATAATGGAAATTGCAACATTGAAATTCTACCCGATTCTGAATTAGAAGTCAAACAAGATGAGTTTGGTAATTTATACCCCAATATTAAAATAGGAAATAAACTTATTATAAAATATCATTATAAAAGAACACCCATTGAAAATACAGCCGACAGCAATTATTCAGAGATTATTTATTTTGAGCTCAATAATGATAAAATAAATTTAGATTTGCAAAATGAAAAATTAAACGAGGTTAAATTGTTATTTGGACGTTTGTGTTACTGCAAAGGTGCAACAGGTTACTACAAAGTTAGTAAAGGTGATTTACAAGTAAAAATGAGTCAAAAGAATCTGACTATAAATTTACAATTTGAAGTAAAAAAAATCCCTCAAATTATTCATGCAATTAATGAATCTATAATTTTGAACTAAATAATCATTTGTGAGAGTCTTTCATTCAATTAATAATTTTACTGAAAAAAAACGCTTAACAGTTCTAACTATTGGAACTTTTGACGGTGTACATATAGGTCATCAAAAAATAATTGAACGATTAAACCAACTTAAGGAACAAATTGAAGGTAAAAGTGCCATCCTTACTTTTTTTCCACACCCAAGAAGAATTTTAAATAATAAAAATGGACTAAAATTGCTAACAACAATTGATGAAAAAACTAAATTGTTAGAAAATTTAGGGCTTGATTATTTAATTATTGAACCATTTACAGAAGAATTTTCACAATTATCAGCTGCAGAATTTGTGAAAAATATTTTAGTTGATCATTTAAAAATTAACAAATTGGTAATTGGTTATGATCATCAATTTGGTAAAAACAGAGAAGGTAATTTTGAACAATTGCAGAAATATGGCAAACTATTTAATTTTGAATTAGAAAGTATTCCAGCTCAAGATATTGATAATGTTGCTATTAGTTCTACAAAAATTAGAAAAGCACTCAATGAAGGTCACATTTTAAAAGCAAACTCATATTTGGGATATAATTATTTGTTAACTGGTAAAGTTGTTAAAGGAAAAGGATTAGGGCGTAAGATTAAATTCCCCACAGTCAATATTCAAATAAATGAAGATTACAAACTAATACCTAAAACCGGCGTTTATATTGTACAATCATTAGTTGATAAAAAAAGTGTTTTCGGTATTATGAATATTGGTTACAGACCAACCGTTAACGGAAAAAACCAAACTATTGAAGTTCATTTGTTAGACTTTCAAGCTGACCTTTACGGAAAAAAAATTCAAATTGAAATATTAAATCGATTAAGAGATGAGCAAAAATTTGAATCGATTGAGACTTTAATTATTCAAATTCAAAAAGACGAATTATTGGCTAGAAAATGGCTAAAAGCTCAAAGTTAATTTTATTCTTTAATTACAATTCTTCATTCACATTTCATTGCTTATCTTTGCCCATTAAAAAATAACATATCATGTTAACATTAGCTTTTATTAGAGAAAATAAAGAGAATATTTTAAAAGGATTGGCTGTTAGAAATTTTGCTGATGCTGAAAATACTATTAACAAAATCATTGAATTAGATACTACTCTCAGATCAACAAATACTAAATTAGAAATAGCTAGAGCTGAAAGCAATAAATTATCTAAAGAAATTGGTAATCTTTACAAATCAGGTGAATTACAAAAAGCTAATTTATTAAAAGAAAAAACTAGTCAACTCAAGGGTAAAATTAATGAATTAAATATTCATTATTCACTTGATAAAGATCAATTAGATAGAATGCTCTATGAAATACCAAATATTCCAAACCCTTTAGTTCCGAAAGGAAATTCTGAAGAAGACAATGAAACTATTTTTCAAGAAGGTAATATACCTAAATTACACAAAAATGCTGTTCCTCACTGGGAATTGGCAAAAAAATATGATATCATTGATTTTGAATTAGGTAACAAAATTACAGGTGCAGGTTTTCCGGTTTACAAAGGTAAAGGGGCAAAATTACAGCGCGCTTTGATCGCTTATTTTCTCGACAAAAATAGTGAAGCTGGTTATACTGAAGTACAACCACCTTTATTGATCAATGAAGCCTCGGGTTTTGGTACAGGGCAATTACCTGATAAAGAGGGTCAAATGTATCATGTAGGAATTGATAACTTATATCTAATTCCTACAGCTGAGGTTCCGGTAACCAATATATATAGAGATGTCTTGTTAAAAGAAAGTGATTTCCCAATTTGTAATACGGCATATACACCTTGTTTTCGCCGTGAAGCAGGTTCATACGGAGCACACGTTAGAGGTTTAAATAGGTTACATCAATTTGATAAAGTTGAAATTGTACGAATTGAGCATCCAAAAAAATCATATGAAGCATTAGATAAAATGGTTGATCATGTAAAAAGTATCTTACAAGAATTGGGTTTACCCTACAGAATTCTACGCTTATGCGGAGGTGACTTAGGATTTACTTCTGCTTTAACATATGATTTTGAAGTGTTTTCTACTGCACAAAACAGATGGTTAGAAATTAGCTCAATCTCAAATTTTGAATCTTTTCAAGCCAATAGGTTAAAATTGCGATTTAAAAATTCAGCCGGTAAAAGTGAATTAGCACATACACTTAATGGAAGTTCATTAGCTTTACCTAGAGTATTAGCAGGTTTGTTAGAAAATTTCCAAACAGAAGAAGGAATTAAAATACCTGAAGTTTTGGTAAAATATACCGGATTTGATATTATAAATTAAACAATAAAAAAAAGTATTTTGTTGATGTTACATCAACAAAATACTTTTTAACTTTTATTTTATACTTAAATATTTATACTTTTAAAAACTAAGCCGTTTCTATCAATCTTTTATAATGATTCATTGCTTTTAGGTCTTCGTAATAAGCATTGATCTGACCTTTTTTCATATGCTTTTTTGCATTTTGTTTTGCTTTTTCGTAAAATTTGGTTACATCGATCATAATGTTATTATTTTGAGTTATTGTTAATCACTATATATATTTTATAGACAGCGTATTTCAATAAACGTTACATTTTGATATTTATTTTATCAAAACTTTAACATATTTAAAAGATTATTAATTTTAAATGAAAAAGGAAATGAAATTTTTAAATTTTTATTCTTTTTCTTTACTTTACATCATGCAAAGAATCCTTTTTGTTTTTATTTTATTTTTTTCAACTTCGGTTTTAGCACAAAAACCAGAACTGGCATATTCATATTTTAGAAACAATGAGTATGAAAAAGCAATAATGCTTTATAAACCTTTACATGAAAAAAATAAAATAAGACGTGATTATTTTAAAAACCTACTTATTTGTTACCAACAAACTGAAAATTTTGAAGAAGCCACTGCTTTAATTAAAAAGCAAATACAGGATTTTCCTAATTTAAAATATCTTAATATTGAGTTAGGCTATAATTATCAATTACAAGATCAACATGAAAAAGCTAAAGCGTATTATGATATAGCATTAAATTATATTCAAGAAAATCCAAATTATGTATACTCGATCGGACAGTCATTTCGTGAAAATCATTTGTTAGAATACGCACTTCGAAGTTACCAAACAGCCACTTCTTTAAATCCAAAAATAAATACTAAGATTCAACTTGCACAAATTTATGGTGAAAAAGGAGAGCTTGAAAATATGTTTAGTTCTTATCTCGATCTAATAGAAAAAGATGAAAAATATCAACCTACACTGCAACGGTATATTGGGCAATTCATAACAAATGATCCTTATAACGAAAGTAATTTATTATTTAAAAAATTATTACTTCAACGATCTATAAACAATCCGAAGAATTCTTATAATTCATTATTAAGTTGGTTATATATACAACAAGATCAATATGATAAAGCATTGATACAAGAAAGGTCTATATATATTAGAAGTCAAAATAACATTGACAAAATTATAGAAATTGGCAAACTTTCTTATGATAATGAAGATTATATAACTAGCGAAAAAGCTTTTCAGTTTATAATTAAAATTCCTTCAAATAGAACTAATCTAATCAAAGCACATAATTATCTAATTCATATTCAAATAAATAATGCTATAGCTGATAAAGATTTTGTTAGGATTGACAAACAATTTCAAGATCTTTTTCAAGAATTTGGAAAGAATAATTCTACAATTGATCTACAACTTTCTTATGCTGATTTTTTAACATTTCAATTATATCAGCCAAAAAAAGCTATTGAATTACTTAAAAATTTACAGAAATCTGAACTGTCTCCTTTTCAAAAAGGATCCATTAAAATCAAACAAGCCGATATTTTAGTTTATACCGATCAGTTCAACCAAGCACTTATATTATATTCACAAGTACAAACCGATTTAAAAAATAGCATTTTAGCTCAAGAAGCTCGATTTAAAGTAGCGCAAACCTCATATTTTAAAGGTGATTTTGAATGGGCGCAAACACAACTTAAGGTTTTAAAATCATCAACTTCACAACTCATTGCAAATGATGCCTTAGATTTAAGTTTGATAATTACCAATAGTACTGAAAATGATTCCATACAAAAAGCCTTACAATTATATGCTACCGCAGAATTACTTTCATACCAAGAAAAGAATCTACAAGCTATTGATACTTTAGATCTAATCTTACAAAATTTTAAGGGACATCCTATTGAAGATGATGCTCTTTTTAAACAAGCTAAATTGTTTAAGAAGAATAAAAATTACGAATTAGCTGAAAATAATTATTTAAAAATAATCACAATAAATAAAGAAAGTGTTTTAACTGATGATGCTTATTATTTACTTGCAAAATTATATCAAAACCAACTTTATAATCCTGAAAAAGCAAAAGAACTTTATCAAAAAATTATTTTTGATTATCCTTCAAGTATCTATTTAGTCAATGCAAGAAAACAATTTAGAAAATTAAGAGGTGATGATCTATAGTTAATTTTTTATGAATTATTAGCTCATCAAAAAAATGTATTTTTACAAAAATATATCAATCAATGTATATCTATAACGTTACTATAAATATTGACGAATCTATCCAAAAAGAATGGTTAAAATGGATGCGTGAAAAACATATTCCGGATATGTTGGCAACAGGTAAATTCATCAAAGCTCTAATGACTCAGGTTATGGTAAATGAGGAAATGGGTGGTTTTACTTATTCCATACAATATACCTGTGATTCTAAGGAAATACTTGAAAAGTATTATATTGAGGATGCAAACCGTTTACGAAATGAATCTCAAAATATATTTTCTAATAAATTTGTTGCATTTAGAACTGAACTCAATATTATTGATGAATTTATTAAAAAATAAATTTCTACATTCAAAACTAATTTAATAATGACTGTTAGAGCAAAAAAACATCTCGGACAACACTTTTTAAAAGATGATAATATTGCAAAAAAAATCGCAGATACCTTAACAGAGAATGGCTATAAGAATGTTTTGGAAATAGGTCCGGGAATGGGCGTTTTAACAAAATATCTATTAGAAAAAGATTTGATTACTTCGGTTATTGAAATTGATAATGAATCCGTTGAATTTTTAAAAGCAAATTTTTTAAATTTATCCGAAAGAATTATTAACGAAGACTTTTTAAAAATTGACACTTCCAAACTATTTAAAGGCGAGCAATTTGCCATAATTGGGAATTTCCCTTATAATATTTCAACACAAATCGTTTTTAAAACCATTGAGAACCGATCACAAATTCCAGAACTTTGTGGTATGTTTCAAAAAGAAGTTGCACAAAGAATTGCAGAAAAACCCGGAAGTAAAACTTATGGAATAACTTCTGTATTAACGCAAGCTTTTTATGATGTAGAGTATTTATTTACAGTACCTCCTTCGGTTTTTAATCCACCACCTAAAGTAGATTCAGGTGTGATCAGATTAATCCGAAAAGAAAATTATATCCTTCCTGTTAATGAATCATTATTCTTTAAGATTGTTAAAATGGCATTTAACCAACGAAGAAAAACTTTGAGAAACAGTTTAAAAAGTTTTCAATTGAGCGATAAATTAAGAGAAGATGTTATCTTTGCCCTACGACCTGAACAATTATCTGTTCAACAATTCATTGAATTAACAAAAAGCATGGAAAACGATGGAATTAGAGACCAATAACAATTTTATCGAAAATATTGAACAACTCATCATTAAAAAAGATGATGATGCACTCCTTTTGCTTTTAGCTGAAGAACACCCTGCTGATATTGCCGAAATTATTGACCTGTTAAATTTAAATAATGCAACCTATTTATTTAAATTATTAGACAGTGAAAAAACGGCTGAAGCATTAATGGAAATTGATGAAGATGACCGAGAAAAAATTCTTAAAAATCTTTCTGCTGAAGAAATTGCTGAAGAAATTGATGAGTTAGATACTGATGATGCTGCTGACATTATTGGTGAACTTCCTTACGAAAGAAAAACTAAAGTTATTTCGGAAATTGAAGATGATGATCATGCAAAAGATATTGTAGAATTATTACAATATGAGGAAGGTACAGCAGGTAGTTTAATGGCTAAAGAATTAGTAAAGGCTAAAGAAACCTGGAAAATACCAACTTGTGTTAGAAGAATGAGAACTCAGGCAAAAGAGGTGACCCATGTTCATTCAATTTATGTTGTTGATAAAAAGGATGCTTTAATAGGTCGCTTATCATTAAAAGATTTGCTTGTTGCATCTGATGATGCTTATATCTCTGATATTTATATTCCAAAAGTAGATTTTGTAAATGTAAATGATGAAGCAGAAGATGTTGCCAGATTAATGCAAAAATATGATTTAGAAGCTATTCCTGTTGTCAATAATAAAAATCAATTATTAGGCAGGATAACAATTGACGATATATTGGATTTTATTAAAGATGAAGCTGATAAAGATTACCAAATGGCTGCGGGTTTGACGGATGATGTTGAAGCTGACGATAGTATTTTGCAATTATCAAAGGCTCGTTTACCCTGGTTGGTTTTAGGTTTATTTGGTGGATTGGCTGCTGCTGCTATTATGGGCGGATTTGAAAATGCATTAAAAAATTTTCCAATATTATTTTTTTTTACACCTTTAATCGCTGCAATGGCAGGAAATGTTGGCGTACAATCTTCGGCAATTATTGTGCAAGGTTTAGCCAATGATAATATAAAAGGCAGTATGTGGAAAAGATTGATTAAAGAAGTTAGTTTAAGTTTATTCAACGGAATAATATTATCCTTACTGGTTATAATTTTTGGTTTTATACAACAATATGATGCCAAAATAAGCTTAACACTAGCCCTATCATTAATTGTTGTAATTATTTTTGCTTCATTAATTGGCACTTTTGTACCATTAATTTTAGATAAAAAAGGAATAGATCCTGCAGTGGCAACGGGTCCATTTATTACAACCAGCAATGATATTTTTGGAATTTTTATATTTTTCTTTATCGCTAAAACAATCCTAGGTTTTTGATTAATTCCAAACTCAATTGGTATTATTAAATATTACTAACTTGATTATTTTCCTTAATTTTGTGGCTTACTTTTTTAAAAAATGACAGAAGAAAAAAAATCGCTCAATTTTTTAGAGCAAATCATTGAAGAAGACCTATCAAAAGGAATGGATAGATCAAAACTGCGTTTTAGGTTTCCTCCTGAACCAAATGGTTATTTACACATTGGACATGCAGCCTCAATTTGTTTAAATTTCGGATTAGGATTAGAATACAATGCGCCGGTTAATTTACGCTTTGATGACACTAATCCTGCAAAAGAAGAACAAGAATATGTTGATTCTATCAAAAAAGATATCAAATGGTTAGGATTTGAATGGGCTGAAGAATTGTACTCTTCTGATTATTTTCAACAACTTTATGACTGGGCAATTCTTTTGATAAAAAAAGGAAAAGCGTATGTTGATGATCAAACTTCAACTCAAATAGCCGAACAAAAAGGAACACCTACCAAAGATGGAACTGATAGTCCTTTTAGAGACCGAAGTATTGAAGAAAATCTTAATCTCTTTGAAAAAATGAAAAATGGTGAATTTGAAGAGGGTTCACATGTTTTGCGTGCTAAGATCGATATGACCTCTCCAAATATGTTGATGCGAGATCCGGTAATTTATAGAGTTTTAAAAAAATCTCATCACCGTACCGGAAACGATTGGAATATTTATCCTATGTATGATTGGACTCATGGTGAATCTGATTATATAGAACAAATTTCACATTCATTATGCACTTTAGAATTTAAACACCATCGCGAATTATACGATTGGTTCTTAGACCAGGTTTACGTTGATACAAAATTGCGACCCAAACAACGTGAATTTGCTCGAAGAAATTTAAGTTATACAGTAATGAGTAAACGGAAATTGTTACAATTGGTTGAAGAAGGTTATGTAAATGGCTGGGATGATCCAAGAATGCCAACAATTTCAGGCTTACGCCGAAGAGGATATACACCAAAATCAATTCGTGATTTTAGCGAAACTGCCGGAATTGCCAAACGTGATAATATTACTGATATTGCACTTTTAGAATTTCATATTAAAAATGAACTAAACAAGATTGCACCTAGAGTAATGGCTGTTTTAGATCCTGTTAAAGTGATCATTACAAATTATCCGGAAGGAAAAGAAGAGATCTTAATTGCCGAAAATAACCCTGAAGATGAAAATGCCGGTACAAGAGAAGTTCCCTTTTCAAGAGAAATATATATTGAAAGAGGAGATTTTAGAGAACAAGCCAATAAAAAATTCTTTAGATTAAAACTTGACAAAGAAGTTAGATTAAAGAATGCGTATATCATTAAAGCCAATTCAGTTGTGAAAAATGATACAGGTGATATTATTGAAATTCATTGTACTTATGATGAAGATTCAAAAAGTGGTAGTGGAACCGAAGCAAGTAAACGAAAAGTAAAAGGAACCATTCATTGGGTATCCATAAAGCATGCTGAGAAAGCTGAGGTAAGATTATACGACAGATTATTTACTGATGAAGCTCCTGATTCTCATAAAGACAAAGATTTTAAAGAATTCATCAATCCGGATTCTTTAAAGGTAATAGATAATGCTTTTGTTGAACCAGGTTTAAAAACTGCTAAAATTGGAGATCGTTTTCAATTTCAACGAATAGGATATTTTAATATTGATGATGATAGCACTTCTGAAAAATTGGTTTTTAACCGCACAGTTCCTTTAAGAGATTCTTGGGCTAAAATGGAACAAAAAAAATAATATTATTTTAAAGATTCATCTTGAAGATCGTTGAGCAAATAAAACAACCCATAATTAATGAAATGGAATTCTTTGAAACAAAATTCAAAGCTTCCATGATCTCAAATGTACCATTACTAAACCGTATTACGCATTATATAGTAAGGCGAAAAGGTAAACAAATGAGACCTATGTTTGTGTTTTTGGTTGCAAAAATGGTATCCAATGGTGATTTTAAAGAACGAACTTATAGAGGTGCTTCAATCATTGAATTAATCCATACTGCAACATTGGTACATGATGATATAGTTGATGATAGTAATCGCAGACGAGGATTTTTTTCATTAAATGCTTTATGGAAGAATAAAATTGCTGTTTTAGTAGGTGATTATTTACTTTCTAAAGGTTTACTTTTATCTATTGATAATGATGATTTTGATATTTTAAAGCATATTTCTGTAGCTGTTCGAGAGATGAGTGAAGGAGAATTGTTACAAATTGAAAAAGCCCGACAATTAGATATTAATGAAGAAGTATATTTTGATATTATTCGCAAAAAAACCGCAACACTTATAGCTGCATGTACTGCTATTGGCGCAGCTTCGGTTGATGCCGATAAAAATGACGTTGAAAAAATGCGTGAATTTGGTGAGCTTATTGGGATTGCTTTTCAAATTAAAGATGACCTGTTTGATTATACTGAAGCGAAAATAGGTAAACCCACAGGTATTGATATCAAAGAACAAAAAATGACACTTCCTTTGATATATACTTTAAACCATTGTTCAAAAAAAGAAAGAAAATGGATAATTAACTCGGTCAAAAATCACAATAAAGACAAACAAAGAGTTAAGGAAATTATTGAGTTTGTAAAAGAAAACGGAGGGATTGAATACACTATCAATAAAATGAAAGAATATCAGAAAAATGCTCTTAAAATTTTAAATACTTATCCCGATTCTCCTTACAAAAACTCTCTAAATTCAATGGTTAATTACGTAATTGAGCGGGAAATATAAATTATTATACTTCTATCTCCAACAATTCTTCAATAAAATCTCTTTTATTACTTAGCCTCGGCACTTTATGTTGCCCGCCTAACTTATCTTTTTGTTTTAGCCACTTATAAAAAAGACCTGTTTTGGCTTGATTTATTTTTGGCAAAGCTAAGGTCATATCCATATACCTTTTGGCCTCATAATCAGAATTAAGATCTTTTAAAGAACGATCTAAAATCTTAGTAAAATTCTTTAAATCTTTTGGAGGAGTTTGAAATTCTATCATCCATTCATGTCCACCATTTTTAATTCCATCCATAAAGATAGGTGCTACTGTATATTCAGAAATTGTAGCATTTGTTTTTTCACAGGCAACTTTTAGAGCATCTTCAGCATTTTCAACTACCAATTCCTCACCAAAAACATTTATAAAATGCTTTGTTCTTCCTGTTATTTTAATTCTATATGGTTTTAATGAAGTAAATTTAACAGTATCTCCTATCAAATATCTCCACAAACCTGAGTTAGTAGTAATAATAATTGCATAGTTTTTATGTAATTCTACTTCTTGTAATGGAATTGCTTCAGAACTTTCATCTTCAAACTTATCCATTGGAATAAATTCATAAAAAATCCCATAATCCAGCATTAATAACATTTCATTTGAAAAATTTGTATCCTGAATTGCAAAAAAACCTTCCGAAGCATTATAGGTTTCATAATATCTAAAATTATTTTTAGGAATTAACTTTTTATACTGCTCACGATAAGGGTTAAAATTCACACCTCCGTGAAAATAAACTTCTAAATTTGGCCAAACTTCTAAAATATTTTCCTTTCCTGTTTTTTCTAATACACGATTCAATAAAACCAACATCCACGACGGAACTCCTGCTAAACTTCTAATATCCTCATGAATAGTTTCTTCAATTATGGCTTCCATTTTAGTTTCCCATTCGTTCATCAAAGAGGTCTTTAAACTAGGTGCAGTACTAATATCTGCCCAAAAGGGCAAATTCTCAATAATGATAGCTGATAAATCTCCAAAATAAGTTTCGTTATCTTCAAATACATTACTGCTACCCCCTAATCGTAACCCTTTACCTTTAAACATTTCGGTATCATCATTATTATTGATATACATACACAGCATATCTTTACCTGCTTTCATGTGGCAATCTTCTATAGCTTCATCACTAACCGGAATAAATTTACTTTTAGCATTTGTAGTTCCACTTGATTTGGCAAACCATTTAATTTTTGAAGGCCAAAATATATTTGATTCTCCATTTTGAGCCCTTTCAATTAATGGCTGAATAGATTCATATTTTTGGATAGGAACCTGTTTAGCAAATGATTCATAGCTTTTAATTTTAGCAAAATCATACTTTTTGCCAATTTCGGTATATTTTGCAGCAGATACCAAATCATATAAAACTTCATTTTGAACATCAATAGGATTATCAACAAATAGATCTATTTGATATTTACGTTTTTTCAATATCCACGAAAGTACTGTATGAAATAATGGAATCTGCATAAAGGTTTTACAGTTTTTGTTTTATCTTTAGCCGATAAAAATACAATTATTATTTTTTATTTTATTAAAATAAATTTAAACAAACATTAAATTATTATTCATTATGGCCAAAGTTGGAATAATTATGGGAAGTGATTCAGATCTACCAATTATGCAAGAAGCGATTGATATTTTGCAAAGTTTTGATATTGAAACGGATGTAGATATTGTTTCGGCTCATCGCACACCGGATAAACTTTTTGACTATGCTAAAAATGCACATTTAAATGGAATTAGTGTAATTATTGCCGGTGCAGGAGGTGCAGCTCATTTACCCGGCATGGTAGCTTCTATGAGTCCATTACCCATAATTGGTGTACCTGTAAAATCCAGAAATTCTATTGATGGTTGGGATTCTGTTTTGTCTATTTTACAAATGCCCGGTGGTGTTCCTGTTGCAACTGTTGCACTTGACGGAGCCAAAAATGCAGGAATTTTAGCTGCACAAATTATAGGATCTTCAGATAAAAATGTTTTGAATAAAATAGTTTTGTACAAAGAAAGTTTAAAACTAAAAGTTAATAAAGCTGCTGAAAAGATCAACCAAAACAGCAAGAAGTAAGTATAAAAATAAGTCATACTTTTTATTTCTTAATCTTTACTTCTTTTTACTTCTTACTCTATAAACTATGATCAACCCACTTTTACAAGATTTTACTACAAAATTTCAAACTGCACCTTTTTCTAAAATTAAAAATGAGCATTTTAAAACTGCTTTTGAAGAAGCAATTGCTTTGGCTAAAACCGAAATTGACGATATAATTAATAATCAAGAAAATACTACTTTTCATAATACTTTGGAAGCATTAGAATTTTCTGGACAAAAATTAGACCGGATTTCGAGTATATTCTTCAATTTGAATTCAGCAGAGACCAATGATGAAATACAAAAAATTGCTCAAGAAGTTTCTCCGCTTCTAACCGAATTTTCAAATGATATAATTTTGAATGAAAAATTATTTCAAAAAATTGATACCATTTTTAAAAAACAAGAAAAACTAAAATTAAATGCTGAGCAAAAAATGCTTTTGGAAAAGAAATACAAAAGTTTTGTTAGAAATGGCGCTAATTTAAATGATAGTGAAAAAGAAAAACTTAGAGAGGTTGATAAAAAACTTTCGAAACTAAGCTTGCAATTTGGAGAAAATGTATTGGCAGAAACCAACGATTTTAAACATGTAATCACTGATGAAAAACAGTTAATGGGATTACCGGAAGGTACAATTGAAGCAGCTAAAATGTTGGCAAATGAAAAAGGCCTTGAGGGTTGGGTATTTACATTGGATTACCCCAGCTATATTCCATTAATGACCTATGCAGATGATAGAAAATTAAGAGAAAAAATGGCAAAAGCATTTAGTGCTAAAGGTTTTCAAAATAATGATAGTGACAATCAGAAAATTGTTTTAGAAATTGTAAACCTACGCCATCAACGTGCAAATTTGTTAGGATATAATACTCATGCTGATTTTGTATTGGAAGAACGTATGGCTGAAACTCCTGAAAAAGTTAAACTATTTTTAGACGAACTATTACAAAAAGCCAAACCTGCGGCAAAAAAAGATTTTGAAAAAGTAGAGACCCTATCTAAAAAGGATGGCATTAAAAATATTCAAAAGTGGGATGGAGCTTATTATTCTGAAAAATTAAAAAAACAATTATTTGATCTGGATGATGAAAAACTAAAACCTTATTTTAAATTAGAGAATGTGATCAATGGAGTTTTTACCATTGCACACAAATTATACGATCTAAATTTTAAAGAAGTATTTGATATCGATAAATATCACGAAGAAGTAAAAACTTATGAAGTAACAGGTAAAAACAATGAACTAATTGCTGTTTTTTACGCTGATTTCTTTCCCCGAAAGGGAAAAAGAAATGGTGCTTGGATGACCTCATATAAAGATCAATGGAAAACAAGCAGTGAGAATTCTCGTCCACATATTTCAATTGTTTGTAATTTTACAAAACCAACTGAAACTAAACCTTCATTATTAACTTTTAATGAAGTTACTACTTTGTTTCATGAGTTTGGACATGCATTACACGGTATATTGGCAAATACAACCTATCCCAGTTTATCAGGCACTCATGTTTACTGGGATTTTGTTGAATTACCAAGTCAGGTTTTTGAAAACTGGTGTTATGAAAAAGAAGCTTTGAACTTATTTGCCAAACATTATAAGACAAAGGAGATCATTCCAATGGAATTGGTACAAAAAATCAAGGATGCTGCAAATTTTTTAGAAGGCATGGCAACTTTACGGCAATTGAGTTTTGGTTTGTTAGATATGGCATGGCATGCTGGCGAGTCGCCAGAGACAATAAAATCTGTAAAAGATTTTGAGGTAGAAGCTTTTGCTGGCACGCAACTATTTCCTGATGTTGTTGATAATTGTATGAGTACTGCATTTTCTCATATATTTCAAGGAGGTTATTCTTCAGGGTATTACAGTTATAAATGGGCAGAAGTTCTTGATGCTGATGCTTTCGAAGCTTTTAAAGAAAAAGGTATTTTTGATAAAGAGACCGCTACTAATTTTAAAGAAAATATTTTAAGTAAAGGTGGAACAGAAAAACCTATGGAATTGTATAAAAAGTTTAGAGGAAAAGAACCTAATTCAGATGCGCTATTAAAAAGAGCCGGTTTGATATAGTTTCCCTTTTTATTATGGTTTACATCTTTTTAGAATTATCTACAATAAACAATAATCAATTCACTTAAAATATATTTGTGAATTATCTTTACTTTTGCAATCTAACTAAAAAAATAATAAATGAAATCTTATGATGTAGTAGTTATTGGTTCTGGTCCCGGTGGCTATGTTGCAGCAATTCGCTGTGCTCAACTTGGTTTAAATACAGCAATCATTGAAAAATATAACACTCTGGGTGGCACTTGTTTAAATGTAGGATGTATTCCATCTAAAGCATTGTTAGACTCTTCGCACCACTATCATGATGCCCTACATAATTTTGAAAAACACGGTATTGATATTGAGAATGTAAAAATCAATTTAGAGCAAATGATTTCGCGAAAAAATGAAGTTGTTTCACAAACTTCAAGCGGAGTTAAATTTTTAATGGACAAAAATAAAATTGATACTTTTTATGGGATAGGTTCTTTTAAAGATGCTACTCATATTAATATCGCTAAAGCGGATGGAGAATCGGAAATTATTGAAGCTAAAAGAACAATTATAGCAACAGGTTCAAAACCGTCATCTTTACCTTTTATTAAAATTGATAAAAAAAGAATCATTACTTCAACTGAAGCTTTGAGTTTAAAAGAAATACCAAAACATTTAATGGTCATTGGCGGTGGTGTAATTGGTTTAGAGTTGGGTTCAGTATACAAACGTTTGGGTGCCGAAGTTTCTGTTATAGAATTCATGCCCAAAATTATTCCAACTATGGATGATCTTTTGGCAAAGGAATTACAAAAATCACTAAAAAAACAAGGTATTAAATTTTATACCGGACATAAAGTAACAAATATAAAAACTTCTGCAAATGAAGTAATCATAACAGCTGATGATAAGAAAGGTAATCCTGTAGAATTCAAAGGTGACTACAGTTTGGTTGCCGTTGGCAGAAAACCATTTACTAATGGTTTAGGTTTGGAAAATGTAAACATAAAAATTTTAATAAATGGTCAAATAGAAGTTAATGATCATTTACAAACCAATATTTCAAATATATATGCTATTGGTGATGTAGTACGAGGAGCTATGTTGGCACATAAAGCCGAAGAAGAAGGAGTTATGGCTGCTGAAATTATAGCCGGACAAAAACCACACATCAATTATAATTTAATTCCGAGTGTAGTTTATACCTGGCCAGAAGTAGCCACTGTTGGTAAAACTGAAACTCAGTTAAAAGAAGCTGGAGTTGATTATAAAATTGGTTCATTCCCAATGCGTGCATTAGGTAGAGCAAGAGCGAGTATGGATATTGAAGGGCAAGTAAAAGTATTAGCAAATGCAAAAACTGATGAGATTTTAGGTATACATATAATTGGTGCTCGTGCTGCAGATATGATTGCCGAAGCTGTTGTTGCTATGGAATATAGAGCATCCAGTGAAGATATAGCAAGAATGAGCCATGCACACCCAACTTTTACAGAAGCCATAAAAGAAGCTTGCTTGGCAGTTGAGGGAAGATCTATTCATAGTTAAAAGAAGACCTTTTGAGGAAATTCAAAACAATATCACTTTTAAATGTAACCAAATTCAAAGAAAAACTTCTTTCCTGGTCACAGAAATATGATGAAGTGTTTTGGTTAGACTCAAATGCAGATACAAAGAATTTTAATCAAAATTACTCAAGTTTTGATACAGTTTTAGCAGTAAATGCAAATCGAAAGTTACAATGTGATTGCAAGGATGCTTTTCAAAAATTAAAAACATTTCGCAGTGAGATCAATGATTATACTTTTGGATATCTTGGTTATGATCTAAAAAATGATATTGAAAACTTAAAATCAAAGAACTTTGACGGACTGAAATTCTCGGATATGTATTTTTTTCAACCTAAAAAAATATTCTTTCTTAAAGGCAACAAACTTAATATATCCTATTTATCAAAATATGAATATGAAATTGATAATGATCTTAAAGATATTCAAAATATTGATGTTGATTATCATAATATTTCTACGAAAATAATTATCCAACAAAGAATTTCTAAAAAAAATTACATTAAAAAGTTAGTAAATATTTTAGATCATATCCAAAGAGGTGATATTTACGAAGTAAATTTTTGCCAGGAATTTTATGCAGAAAAAACTACAATAAACCCTTTAAAAGTTTATTCTGATTTAAACAAAATCTCTAGTCCGCCCTTTGCTACTTTTTTAAAGATCAAAGATAAATTCTTACTATCTGCATCACCTGAAAGATTTTTGAAAAGACAGGGAGTCAAAGTTATTTCTCAACCCATTAAAGGAACAGCCAGACGGCTAAAAGATCTAAAAAAAGACAAAGAACTAGCTCAAAAGCTTTCAGAAGATCCTAAAGAAAGAGCAGAAAATATTATGATTGTTGATCTGGTGAGAAATGATCTTTCAAAAACAGCTATTAATGATAGTGTGATAGTTGAAGAATTATGTAAAGTTTATACTTTTCAACAAGTTCATCAATTAATTTCAACTGTAGTTTCAAAAGTTTCGGATACAACAGATTCTGTAGATATTATTAAAAGTTTATTCCCCATGGGAAGTATGACAGGAGCACCAAAAATTTCTGCAATGAATATAATTGAAGAACATGAAGAAACTAAACGAGGGCTATACTCAGGGGCTGTAGGTTATTTTAACCCTGAAGGTGATTTTGATTTTAATGTAGTTATTCGCAGTATTTTATACAATCAAACTAATAAATATATTTCTTTTTCAGTTGGCGGAGCAATAACTTCACAATCAATAATTGAAAATGAATATAATGAATGTATGATTAAAGCTAATGCTATGA